>CAVKML010000010.1:76112-80225 GCA_963657715.1 uncultured bacterium
CCAGGGTGTCCTGGTTCGCTTTCCAGCAGCAGTTCTTCTCGGCCATCATGAGGACTCCGCAGGAGTTCGCCTCGGCTGATTTTGCGCTGAACTATTTCCCGGAGGACGACGAGAGCCACAACCTGATGACAGGCGAGGCGCGTCTGAGGATGGATTTCCAGCCGGGACAGCGCGAGACCGTGGTTCCGTTCGAGTTCTACTTCGGACCTAACCACTTCAGGACTCTCAAGTCCTTCGAACAGAAGTACGAGAAGATCATCCCTCTGGGAGGTTGGCTCGTGGGTTGGTTCACCAGATTCGTGATCATCCCGCTGTTCGACTTCCTGCACAGGTTCATCTCCAACTTCGGAATCATCATCCTGTTGATGACCGTCTTCATCAAGATTGTCGTTCTTCCGTTCGCCTACAAGTCGTACTCGTCATCAGCCAAGATGCAGGCAATCAAGCCCGAGATCGACAAGCTGAACCAGAAGTACCCTAAGCAGGAGGATGCCCTAAAGAAGCAGCAGGCTCAGATGGATCTTTACAAAAGGGCCGGAATCAGCCCGATGGGAGGCTGTCTGCCGATGCTTCTCCAGTTCCCGATCCTGTGGGCGATGTTCCGATTCTTCCCGGCCTCCATCGAGCTGCGTCAGCAGTCGTTCCTGTGGGCCGACGACCTGAGTTCTTACGATTCTATCATTGATTTCGGTACGAGGATTCCGCTGATCGGAGACCACCTCTCATTGTTCGCCCTGCTGATGGCCGTGTCAATGTTCTTCTATTCGAAGATCACGACCGCGTCCCAGCCTGGCGCCGATGATCCTCAGATGGCTTCGATGCGCTTTATGAGCGTGTGGATGATGCCGATCATGATGTTCTTCATCTGTAACAGCCTCTCCGCCGGTTTGAGCTACTACTATCTTCTATCCAACCTCATCACTATGCTTGAGACCTGGGTGATCAGAAAGTGGTTCGTGAATCCGGACGAGATCCGCGCCAAACTGAAGGCCACCGAGGGCAAGAAGATGCCTAAGAGCAAGTGGCAGCAGCGCCTTGAGGAGGCTCAGAGGATGCAGGCCCAGATGCAGAAAGAGCAGCAGAAAGGCCGTCGCTAAACCTGCTTTAATGAATATTTAGATAAGATTTTGATTCCCGAAAATTCTTTACGGAATGATAGAAGAGAATCTTAACAATATCAGAAAGGAACTGCCATCAGGTGTGAAACTGGTGGCAGTTTCCAAATTCCATCCGTTCTCGGACATCCTGACCGCCTATCAAGCCGGCCAGCGCCGTTTCGGGGAGAACCGGCCGCAAGAATTTGCCGCCAAAGCCCTCCAGCTCCCACAGGACATCGAGTGGCATTTCATCGGCCATCTCCAGACCAACAAACTGAAGTTGGTCCTTCCGTACGCCTCTTTGGTGGAATCGGTGGATTCCCGTCACCTGCTGGATCTGATCGACAACTGGGCCTCGGTCAATTCCCGCTCCGTCAACGTCCTTCTGGAACTCCATCTCGGCGCCGAACTAACCAAAGGTGGCCTCACCGAGCAGGAAATAGAGTCCATCCTTGATGAATATGCCAGCGGACGTTCTTACCAGCATGTCCGCATCCACGGCCTGATGGGCATGGCAACCCATACTGATGATGACACGGTTGTCGAGTCCGATTTCGCCCGCATCCAGTCTTTCAAGCAGCGTTTGGATGCCCGTTACCCCCAACTGTCAGACTTCACCGAACTCTCAATCGGAATGTCCCACGACTGGCCCCTCGCCATCCGTCACGGTGCCACCATCGTCCGCATCGGCACCTCCATCTTCGGTCCGCGTCAGTACTAAAGTCAAATAAGACCAGAACCATAGTCACTCCGGCAATCCTCCCCACCTAAGGTGGGTTCCCTCCCTCTTCGGGAGCCAAAGTTGCCGGAGTGACTATGGTTCTGGTCTTATTGTAATCTAAGAATCTTTTTTCAGATGTGAATATTGTCCGTGTAGACCTGTCGTTGAAAGTCGCCATACGGAGGTATTGGAAGACATTCCTGAGTTGAAATGTTATCGAATGTAGCCATCTGGAGGAAATGAACGACAATTATGTGGTTATGTGTTCTTTCTTGTCGACGATAGGTTGTAGCAATGTAATTCTAGCGGCGGATTTTAAGAAGCTGTTTTGATTTTAAGTCCGATAAACAAAAAAGCGAGTCAGGATATCACCCCTGACTCGCTTTGCGGATTCTTTGCTCCGCGGCATTCAGTATTGTCGGAGGAAATATTCCTACAGCGTGCCGTTCTCGGCCTTTTCGATCATCGTCTTGTTGGCGGTGATGTAGATCTCGACGCGGCGGTTCTGGGCACGTCCTTCCTTGGTGGAGTTGTCGGCCACAGGCATCGAGTAGGACTTGCCTTCGGTGGTCATGCGTGAGGATGCGATGCCGCAGTTCTTCAGGTAGTTGGCTACGGACTGGGCTCTTTCCTTTGACAGACGCTCGTTAACCGCGTCGGAGCCGGTGTTGTCGGTGTGGCCGTAGATGGTGATGTCGGTGTCCTGCATGTCACTCATCTTGGTGGCGAACTGTGAGAGCTCGTTCTTGGAAGTCTGTGACAGAGTCGAGCCGTTGGTCGGGAAGAGGATACCGCTGTTGAAGGTGACCTTGATGGCCTGAAGACCATTCTGATCCTGTACAGTCTCTACCTGAGCGTTCTCAAGGGCCTCAAGTTCGGCAGCCTTCTTGTCCATCTTCTTGCCGATCACGGCACCGGTTCCGGCACCTACAGCTGTTCCGATGGCGGCACCGATGGCGGCACCCTTGCCGTCACCGATTGCTGCGCCGATTCCGGCACCGATGATGGCTCCGGCTCCGGAGCCGAGAAGTGTACCCTGTCCTGTTTTGGACATTGTGCCGCAGCCAGAGAAGATCATGGCGCCGCAAAGAAGTGTCAAAACAACTTTCTTCATGATGTTGGATTTTTTAATGTGCGTGTTCCTTTTCTGGAACCTCACCTTTGTGTTTGTTATGTAGTCAAAAAAAAGCCAGGCCAAAAGGCCCGGCCTTTCTATCTGCAAAGATAAAAATTATTTTGCGATGACACGTGCCATTTCAAGCACCTTGTTTGAATAACCCCACTCGTTGTCGTACCAAGCGCAAACCTTGACGAAGGTAGGATCGAGCTGGATACCAGCCTTGACGTCGAAGATGGAAGTACGAGAGTCGTTGCGGAAGTCGGTGGATACAAGTGGCTCGTCAGTGTAACCGAGAACACCCTTGAGCTCGCCCTCGGAAGCCTCCTTCATAGCGGCGCAGATCTCATCGTAGGTAGCTGGAGTGTTGAGCTCGCAGGTAAGGTCTACGAAGGAAACGTCAGAAGTAGGAACACGGAGAGACATACCGGTAAGTTTGCCGTTAAGCTCAGGAAGAACCTTACCTACAGCCTTGGCTGCACCTGTTGATGAAGGGATGATGTTCTCAAGGATTCCACGACCACCTCTCCAGTCCTTCTTTGAAGGTCCGTCAACGGTCTTCTGGGTAGCTGTTGCGGCGTGAACGGTTGTCATGAGGCCTCTCTTCACACCGAACTTGTCATTGAGCACCTTGGTGATAGGCGCAAGGCAGTTGGTGGTGCAGGAAGCGTTGGAGATGATGTCCTGTCCAGCGTAGGTCTTGTGGTTTACACCATAGACGAACATAGGGGTGGCGTCCTTTGAAGGAGCTGACATGATGACTTTCTTAGCGCCGGCCTGGATGTGCTTGCGTGCGGTCTCGTCGGTAAGGAAGAAACCGGTTGACTCAACAACTACGTCAGCCTCAACCTCGTTCCACTTAAGGTTAGCAGGATCCATCTCAGCGGTGACACGGATCTTCTTGCCGTTGACAACAAGGTGTCCGTCCTCAACCTTTACATCACCCTTGAACGCTCCGTGAACTGAATCGTACTTGAGCATGTAAGCAAGATACTCTGGATCGAGAAGGTCATTGATACCTACAACCTCGATGTCGTTTGAGAAGTTCTCAACCGCTGCACGGAAAACCATACGGCCGATACGGCCAAATCCGTTAATACCAAGTTTTACCATTTTTAATAGATATTAAATAAGTTGTTAATCTTTTCAACTACTAAACTAACCGCAGCCTATCACTG
>CAVKML010000011.1:0-15189 GCA_963657715.1 uncultured bacterium
CTACTAGAGATTCATATATCCGTTGTGTCTACGATGAGTGGTACTGGACGGACAAATGTGACAAAAATACATTTACCTGGGGAGACAAACAGAGATAGCCATGAAAAAGATAGTATATTCATTGATAGTCGCTTTGGCGGTGCTTACCTTCGCGGGATGCTCTGACGCCTTCACGCCTGCGCCTAAACCTGACGGGCAGGGATTGACCTTCTCCGTTGTCGTGCCTGACGCGAATGCCGTGGTCACACGCTCATTCTCGGCCGAGGCCATCACCTCGCTGCATGTCCTTGTCTTCGATGAGAATGGCTATTTCGTGGAATGCCAGAAGGCTGTTCCGACTATTGCTTTCGGCACAGACATGAACACCGAGTACAAGTTCACTGTCAATCTGCAGGCCTCGCCAAGCAAGCGCATCCTGCATTTCGTGGCCAACTATGATTTCGAGAAAGATCCAGTCAAGTATGGGACTGAATATTCAGTGATCAGCCATCTGACTGTCGGGGATGGTCAGGAGGCGTACTGGCAGAGGGTGGTCCTTGAGAAAGGCATCTATGACGAGGAGCATCTGGCGGACATGCCGGAACTTGACAAACTGGTCAAGATCCCACTTGTACGCAATTTCCTTAAGGTTGAGGTCGAGTCCAAGACTGAGGATTTTGTTGTGACCGGCTTTGCCTTGTGGAATGTTCCGGACAGGGGCTGCGTCGCTCCTTATGTGTCAGCGCCACAGGCGTTCGCAGTCTATCGTGCGGATGATGCCGACGGGGACTCTTTCGGGAATAATCCTTGGATAAGCCGCACCTATGACAAATTGTCGGAGCATTATGATCCGAATGACGCTGAATCAACGGGTTATGCTGGATTTTTGCCTAAGGATGCAAGCATAGTCAACACTGATGCCAACAATCTTTCGTATGACTTGTCCACAAAGTACATGTACGAGAGACCGTATTCCGGTGATGCCACGCACACAGCTGTCATTGTGAGAGGTAGTTGGAAAGGCAATCCAGACTCTTACTTCAAGATAGATCTTGTCAAGTCATCCCTTCATGGTCTGACGGAATATTACAATCTTCTGCGTAATTTCACATTCAAGGCGAACATTCTTTCCTGTACGGACAACGGCTATCCTACGGCGGCGGACGCGGCGGCACAGCCGGCATCCAACAACTTTGTGGCCTCTGTCGTGACGCAGGATGTCATCAACATTTCTGACGGTACCGCCCGACTTTATGTAAGTACAACGGACACGACGGTTGTCAGCAGCGATCCGTTTAAATTCAGGTACAAATATGTCCCGGATTTTTATCATAATCCGGATGTTGTGGATAATGATGTGCTGAGTTTCTATGACTATACTCGCAGAGAGGCCTTGGTGCGAGACGATAAATCTGAGTACTACGTGGACCTTAAGCCTCCTTATTATGTCATGGTCAAGTATAATGTTATAGATGAGGTACCTAATCAGGACAGCAAGTGGTACAAATGGCATCAGACGACAATCACTCCTGCCGAGCCTGGGGACCAAGAGGTTTCAGAGTCTGTGATCATCTATCAAGAGACCACTGACGGAAGTCAGGTCAAGATAGCCCGTACGGTGACATTCCATCTCAGGAAACCTTTCACAATGTCGCCGGAGTTCTCTCCGGCTTCTGTCTCTACCGGCATTGGCCAGGAAGTCACCCTCAACATTAAGATCCCGAATGGCCTGCGCGAGGCTTTGTTCCCGTTGGAGTTCAAGATGGAAGCCGAGGACAACAGCCTGAGTCCAAACAATGCCTTGGCAGAAACGTTCCCTTATAGGGCTGGCTACATGTCCACATGGTACGGAGAGTCCATTATCCAGGGTAAAAGCGGAAAGCAATCCTATGGTTTCACCAAGAGGTTGTTCTATGAGGATTATCTGAAAATGGAGACGACAAAAGACAACAGTTATCGTATCGTGCCATGTTCATTCAAAACGACCAAGGCCCAGTCCGCCACCAAGGTCTGGATCCAGAACAAGTACTTCTACTTCGGTGACGGTCAATCCACCGCCGAGTTCAGCAATTAAGCGGAACTTACCGATTTCGCTGTTTTACAAATCCTGCCCTGGGACAATGTCACTGTTGCAGAGTCTCTGTTTTACAAACCATGGCCGGGGAATATGCCCTTGAACGCATTCTGTTGGCATCTCGTCTGGCTGACCCGGTTGTTTAGACATGGATCAGCCAACCAATGCCGCCTCCTACGGTGTTCTGCCACATATTCCTCGGCCGTGGTTTGTAAAAGTTACTTGGACAGATTTGAAGAGTCTCACTGGCCGAGGTTTGTAAAAGTTCAGGATTTGTGCCCGTTTTGATTGAGTCGGCATCAAAACTTGACATATGGATTTACTTTCTGCCGAAGATTGTCTCAAGCACACTTTGAGGAACTAAAGTCGCTCGGCTCAGCGCCGAAATGGAGTAGGTCTGCCGTTCCGCCCATATTCTTTGGGCGACGGCAATGCGTTCTTCAAGACATGACCTTGACATGGAACTCTTCCCGAACATATTGCCACACAATTTCTTGCATTCTTCCCTCAATTCCTTCTCACTCACTGTACGAATATATTCCCTGGAACATTCCATGTCTATGGCGGATTCGACTCCTTTGCTTTGATGCATGAATGCTATGAACACCTTGGGATTCTTGAACAGTCTCTCGACCCTTCCCCAGTCCACGTAGCAGTGGGGGAGAATCAGCCCCTCTTTGTTATATTTCCACTCCTTAGGCATGACCACCTTGCTATGGAACATCTCTCTCCTCGCTGTGATTGAGAGGGTGTCAATATAATTTCCCTCTGTTTGATTATGGCCTGTGAAATATATGTCACCGGGGCCGCCTACGTAGCCCCATGGGGTTCCCATGTATCCTGCGGCGATGGCATTTCGATAGACGTACATAAACTTGTTCATCAACTCACGTTCGGTCTGGATCTCGTCATTCCCCACCATGATCATCGAGTTGGCGCTATGACGCTTCTTTGATGCAATGAGCATCAGCCTGCGCTTCAGCCCTCGCGCGAACCTGTCTCGGTCTCTCGCCATCCCGCTCACAATCGCATGAATATGTGTCGTCATGACCTGCTGCACCAGTATCTTGACATTATTTGAATATGCCAGGATAGCGATCATGTTCATCGCGTCGATCTTTTCCTGTCTGGTGTCGAACAGACTGTTCACCGATGTCCCGTCAGAATAGACATGTGAACAGTCATCAATAGGTTTGTCTATCCAATTCTGTTGATGTTGACCTCTTTCGTTACTGTCCCTTGGCAGAGTGCTTGCGTTCGGCCCAGACCATTGACTGCCGTCCATGCCCACCTTTTGCCTAGACCACCTAGTGCCACTTGGAAGTTGTGCATTGGTATTTCCGCCACGTGTGGCACTGTTTTCGCGCTTCGGCTTTACAGAATCACATCCGTTCTCGTGAAAATTTTCCATAATTGTTTAGTGTTTCCGCAAAGATTGCGAAAACTATCCGTAGAAACAAATATTCCACGGCTAAGTAAAAGAAGAACGTTCACTTTTCTACCTCAGGCCGTGCCAACAGAAGTTTAGCCCTTGCATCCACTGACCGAAAAGGGCCAAATCTTTACCAACTTTTTTTGCACTTACTTAGCGAAATCTTTTGTGGATGTCGTTCATGCAAATGACAAAAAGATTAAGGCAGTCGGCTTGATTGCATCTTTTACAAACTATGGCATAGGAATATGCTTATGTGGTATTGCTGCTATTTTGCGAATCCTGACCAGGGACTATACTACTGTTGCGTTGTTCCTGTTTTGCAAACCACGGCCGGTGAGTATGCCACTTAACGCCTTCTGTTGGCACCTCGTCTGGCTGACCCGGTTGTTTAGACATGGAGCGGCCAACTAGTGCCACCTTCCATGGCACTCTGCCGCATATTCCCCGGCCGTGATTTGTAAAAGTAATCCAGTTCCCTTTTGCTCTTGGATTGAAAACCGGTACAGGGGAGTGGGATGAAACCGAAGTAACCTGTCGAAGATCTGTGGCTATTGGCTTGAAAACCGGTGCAGAGAAGTGGGATGAAACCGAAGTGGCTTGTCGAAGGTCTATGCTGCTAGGTTCGAAAACAGGTGTACCAGCGTGGATGAAATCGAAGAGACCTGTCGAAGATCTGTGGCTATTGGCTTGAAAAACAGGTGGCAGAGGAGTGGATGAAAACGATGTGGCTTGTCGGCGGTATATGGTGCTTGGCTTGACGAATGGGTAAGTCAGGAATAATGCAGGGCAATCTGTGGTTGTCGTAAAACCAGGCTTGTGGGTGACTGGTTGGAGAAATCAAAAAATCAGCGGTCACGCTACCTGACATGACCGCTGGGAAATCATAGATGTTAAGGGACTCTAGATCATCATGCTAGCACGGATCTCGGCGGCGAGTGCGGATCCTTTCAAGCGCTCGACGATAGCCAACGCGAAATCCACGGCGCAGCCAGGGCCACGACCTGTGATGAGGTTACTGTCTGACACAGAGGCTGTCCTGACATATTCACCGCCTTTTTCGGCCAGCAGGGCCTCAAAGCCGTCGTAACAGGTGAATCTCTTGCCTTTCAGACTAGGAAGCTGTGAAACGACCAGACCTGGAGCGGCGCAGATCGCGGCCACAGTGCCGCCTTCCGCATAGTGTTGCCTCATCATTTCCATAAGGTCCTTGCTTTCTGCAAGGTGCTTCGTGCCAGGCATTCCTCCGGGAAAGACCATCACGTCAGTATCTTCGGTGTGGTTGAAGTCTGTTTCCTCCTTGAATTTATCCCATGTCATGTCGGCTATGACAGGCACTCTGTGCGCTCCATGAACCTGAACGTCTCCGTTGATGGAAACTGTCTGCGCGTCGATTCCTCCTCTCCTGAGGACATCAACCGTCGCAAGAGCCTCGATTTCCTCGAAACCGTCGGCTAAGAATATGTAAGCCCCTTTCATGGTGTAAATGTTAATATGTTTTAATCAGTTGTTTATATGCTTCTTCTCTTCTGGTCTTTCAGACGTTAGCTGATACCTTGCGTATTAACGTTCTGAGCTTTTCGGCCTTTCTGAGGTACAAAAAAAACCGGTCACTTCCACAAACTCAGCGACCGGCCTTATGTTGAGATATCAGGACTCGAACCTGAACTGGCAGAACCAAAATCTGTAGTGCTACCATTACACCATACCTCAATTCCGTCCACAAAGATATTCATTTTCTCTTAATTCTGCAACCATGAAAAGTTGGAAGGAACACTTTTCTGAATATATCCGTTTCAAGTACGATGCTTTTCACAAAGAGATCTTTCTTTACTGTGATTGAAAACCATGGGACTACCATAATAAAAAACAGTGGCAGACAATATTTGGGGATTGCTGATGGTATGGCCTGCCACTGTTCCTTTAGGTTAAGTTTTATTGATTTTCGGCGGAGGAAAAGTTCTCCACGTTTTTCTCTTGTATCTCTTATCTTTTTGTCCCACAAAAATAAAAACAAAAGCCCTCCTGACCTAATGGAGAGCTGTGTCATTTTGTTCCTTTGAGGGTGATCGGCGGAAAAATCGTGTTCCTTTGACGTGAAGAAGTGTTCCTCTGACGGAAAGATCGCCTTTAATGTCTTGAACCTCAGTCGTTCTGCCTTATTGGGCTAATTTGACCCCTTGCGTGAGACTTTGGTCTATCTCGCCTACATTTCTCTTTGCTTTGTAATAGGCTGTTCTCGATACGAAACCGGATTCGAGAGCGATTTCCTCTTGTTTCGCATTAGGATGAGCCTCCTTGTATAGCCTGGCATATTCGAGCCTGAACATGTTGACAAGGTTGTAGTAACCTATCTGGGAAATGAATTTGCTTGCACGGTTCATCTTTCCGTTGCCAAGGTCCATCAACACTTCCGTCTTCAGGAGATGAGGCTCCCTGAAACGACGGAGAATGACGGCCAAGACTTCATTCTTTATCACATCCATCGGAGTCCCATCGTCATCAGGCATTGACGCTTCCTGTTCGGCAATGTCGATTTCTTTGATCTCACGTTGCTTGCAGTCTTTCAGCTTTTCCATCTCCTCATCGATTTCCGATGGACGCAGGACACGTTGAGGGTGGAGTATGATTCCGAGAAAATAGATCATCCAGCATGATGTGAAAATGTCCATGACAAACTTTATCCATCTGCTGCCTGTCACGAAGATCGTCCACATGATGAGAAGCCACAGCATGGGGGCATAGAGAATCTGAGCCGCGAATTTATAGGGAAAATCCTCATTGTTGGAGTAGTTTTCCGTGTTGCTTCTCTCCATCTCCTTTTTTAGGTTCCATAACACCTTTGCCGTGGCCAGTGTTGAGACGAGGCTGATCGCTCCGACCGTGAGCAAGATTGCCTTTCCGTGGCTCGTCATCCAGTCACCGTAGCCAGCAAGCAGAGGAATCAGCATTGATAACATCAATGCGAATGGTGACGCGAGATAGGCCTTCCAAAACCTCTTGTTCACCGGCCGGCGGTTTAAGCGGAAATATTTCATTATCATTACTGTCAGGCAGACCGGATAGTAGATCACGCAGAAAGATCTGGTGTAGATCCAGACCGCGGGATCCATCGGCGCAAGCACGTATGGTAATGTCAGTATAATGGATGCGAAGAACAATGTCACCAGCTTTCTGGCCGGATAGAAGTAGTCCGGGTTATCGCAGAACGGTCTGCACATATGGTTCCACCTGATGTAGGCGCAAAACAAGCCCGCCGTGATGAAAATCAGGCTGCCCGCTGAATATATGCCTTCCGGGGTTATGTTACAGATCATGCGATTCCTCCTGTCTGTGAGCGTCCCGAAGGGCTTATTTCTTTAGCAGCTCATCGATGTGTTCGGCATAGTCCAGGGAAGTGTCAAGATAGAAGACAATCTCCGGAACGATACGCAATTGCTTGGCGACCAGATGGCCGAGTTCTCCGCGCAGTGCCTTGACGTTGTCGTTCAGGATCTTCATAACTTCCTCTGCCTTTGCGGATGGGAATATGCTGACGTAGGTCTTGGCGAGGGAGAGATCAGGGCTGACCCTAACCTCGCTCACCGTCACCATCGCTCCTCCGAACACGGCCATACCCTTGCCGCGGATGATTTCCGCCAGGTCCTTCTGGATCTCACGGGCGACTTTGAGCTGTCTTGTGCTTGCCGGCTTCTCCATGATTACAAAACGTTGATGATGAAGTAGTTCTTCTTTCCTTTCTGGGCAAGGATGTACTTTCCGTCCACGATGTCCTTCTCGGAAACCTCGTACTCGATGTCGGCCACCTTGTCCTTGTTGATGCTCACACCGTTGCCCTGAACCATCTTCCTGGCCTCGCCCTTCGATGAGAACACCTGGGTCTTCACCGCGAGGAAGTCAAGAATGTTGCAAGGCAGGTCTGATTTCTGAATATCAAAGGTCGGCACGCCGCTGAACACGGCGAGGAACGTCTTCTCGTCCAGTTTCCTCAGCTCGTCCGAAGTCGAGTTCCCGAACAGCATCTTGGAGGCAGAGACCGCGTTGGCATATTCATCCTCTCCGTGGATCATGACTGTAAGTTCCTTTGCGAGAAGCTGCTGGAGCGTCCTGCGCCCAGGGTCCTGGCGATGCTCTTCGATCGCGGCGTCGATAGTCGCCTTGTCGAGAAGGGTGAATATCCTGATGTACCTTTCGGCATCCTCGTCGCTGACATTCAGCCAGAACTGGTAGAACTCGTAAGGTGAAGTCTTCTCTGGGTCGAGCCAGATGTTGCCTTTCTCCGTCTTACCGAATTTAGTGCCGTCGGCCTTGCGGATGAGAGGGCAGGTGAGAGCGAACGCGTCTGTCTTGCCGAGCATCCTGCGGATTAGTTCGGTTCCGGTGGTGATGTTGCCCCACTGGTCGCTTCCGCCCAGCTGGAGGCGGCACCCCTTGTTTTCGTAGAGCCAGAGGTAGTCGTAGCCCTGAAGAAGCTGGTAGCTGAACTCTGTGAAGGACATTCCCTCGCGTGATTCACTGGAAAGACGCTTTTTCACCGAGTCCTTTGCCATCATGTAGTTCACTGTGATGTGCTTGCCCACGTCACGGATGAAGTTCAGGAAAGAGTAGTTCTTCATCCAGTCGTAGTTGTTCACGAGCTCGGCCTTGTTAGGTGCGTCGGAGTCGAAGTCAAGGATTCTGGACAGCTGCTTCTTGATGCCGGCGATGTTGTGCTGGAGGGTCTCCTCGTCCAGAAGGTTCCTCTCCTGTGACTTCATAGACGGGTCTCCGATCATTCCGGTAGCGCCGCCGATCAGGGCGATAGGCTTGTGGCCGCACTGCTGGAAATGCTTCAGGATCATGATGCTGACAAGGTGGCCGATGTGCAGGGAGTCTGCCGTCGGGTCGATTCCCACGTAGGCGGCCTGTGGGCCTTCCATGAGTTTTTCCTCTGTACCAGGCATGATGTCCTGGATCATGCCTCTCCATTTGAGTTCCTCTACGAAATTCTTCATTGTATGATGCGTTTTTATATTCATTTTTGTGGCGTGATTTTGAGAGTTGTCTCATTTTTCGCGCCTATTTTATGCAAAGTTAGGCAAAAATAATGTAAATTTGTAGGCTGGAAACGAAATTAACAGTTTAAAGATAAACGAATATGAGAAAGAAAATCGTTGCCGGAAACTGGAAGATGAACACAACTCTCCAGGAAGGCGTTGAACTTGCGAAGGCTGTTGCCGCCAAGTCAGTTGAGACTCCTGAACATGTAGGACTTATCGTAGCTCCTCCTTTCACCCACCTTGCATCTGTCGCTGAGGCTCTCAAGGGATCAAAGGTCGAACTATCAGCACAGAACTGCGCCGATCATGAGAAGGGCGCCTACACCGGTGAGGTGGCTGTGAACATGCTTACATCCGTCGGCTGCCAGTGGACCATCCTCGGACACTCCGAGAGAAGGCAGTACTACGGCGAGACTGACGAGAAACTTGTAGAGAAGACAAAGCTCGCCCTTGCCGCTGGTCTTGGCGTGATCCTTTGCGTTGGTGAGAACCTTGAGCAGAGAGAGGCCGGAAAACATTTCGATGTCGTTACCGAGCAGATCAAGAACGTCCTCTATAACTTCACGGCTGAGGATATGGCCAAGATCATCGTGGCTTACGAGCCGGTTTGGGCCATCGGAACAGGCAAGACTGCTTCCGCTGAGCAGGCTGAGGAGATCCACGCCTGCATCCGTAAGGTGCTTGCCGAGAAGTTCGGTGAGACTGTCGCAGAGGACACCACAATCCTCTATGGCGGAAGCTGCAAGCCTTCAAACGCGAAGGAACTCTTCGCCCAGAAGAACATCGATGGCGGTCTCATCGGTGGAGCAGCCCTCAAGGCTGACGATTTCATCGCCATCGCCCAGAGCTACTAGTAGCTCTGCGCTACTCCTTCCACCCCCAGTCACTACGTGACAGCCCCGGTGGGGCACGGGGAAAGGATTCCCCGAAACCCCTTCGGTCGCTACGCTCCGAGTGCTGTGATTTGAAAAATGGGGGCAGAAAATAAAAAAAGGAGAGGCAAAGTCAAACGCTTTGCCTCTCCTTTTTTTGGTATGTCGTGCCTCTTACTTCTTGGACTCTTCCACGGAAACCTTTCTGAATTCCTTGAGATCCTTCATAAGATCAAGAGCAGCCTTGCGGGCGCGTGCCCCGGCGGCCTTGTTACCCTTTTCTACCTGAGCGTCAGCGTTCTCTACGAACACGTTGAGCTCTTCTTTGATTTTAGCAACGAGATTCTCCATTTTGTTCTAATTTTTTTAGTGAATAGTTGGATTATTAATGTATTAAAAATGTAATCTACTCATATTGTGAGCGCAAGTTATGGAAAAAAATGAAATTAACAAACTTTTTTCCACAAAAAGGCGTGTCCCTTGACGGTTTATGCCCCTTTTTCTTCTTTTGCGGGCTTCACGTTGAGCAGATTCATAGCTCTGTCCGGACCGATGGTCGCAAAGTTCCTGATTCCTTCTATGACTCTGTCACATATTCCTGGAACAGCAACCTTTTCATCCGCGGTCAGTTCCCCGATCACATAGTCAACCTGTGCCCCGCGGGAGAAATTATTGCCTATTCCGATTCTGATCCGGGCCCATTGCGTAGTGTTCAGGCGGGCCTGTATGTCCTTCAGACCGTTGTGTCCTCCATCACTTCCGTTTTTGCGCATCCTGATGGTTCCAAACGGAAGATTCAGGTCGTCACAGATCACGATGAGGTTCTCAAGCGGAAGCTTCAGCTTGTCCATCCAATAGCGTACCGCGTTGCCGCTGAGATTCATGTAGGTGGAAGGCTTCAGAAGATAGAATTTCCTTCCCTTGAACGAAATCTCGGCCACATCGCCGTAACGCTCGGTCTTGAAAACAGTATTGGATGCCTGCGCCCAGGCATCCAATACCATAAACCCCATGTTGTGTCTGGTTGAAGCGTACTCCGCGCCGATGTTTCCCAATCCTGCGACAAGGTAGTTCATGCCAGTGTCTTCTTCAGAGGTTTGAGCCGGCTTATTCAGCAGCTGGCTCAGCAGTTTCCTCAGACTCAGTCTCATGCTCCTCGGCACCTTCCATCTTCTCCTCGTGGGCGAGCTGCGCGGCGATCTGACGTGTTGACTTCACGGCGCAGATGATGGCGGTCTTTGGTGTTACCACAGTAACGTTCTCAACCTTGATGTCACCGGCGACGATGCGCTTCTCGATGTCAAGCTTGGTCACGTCGATGTTAAGGGTGTCAGGAAGATCCTTCATCAAGGCGCTGATACGAACCTCTCTGCTGACAAGGACGAACTTACCACCTCTCTGTACTCCGATAGGGTGACCGCTCACTACAACCGGAACCTTGATGGTTACAGGCTTGTCCTCGGAAACGGCGAGGAAATCGGCGTGCAGACAGTTGTCCTTTACAGGATGGTACTGGAGTTCGTGAACGATAGCCGTGTAGGCCTTGCCGTTGTCAAGTTTGATGTCGATGATGAATGATGCAGGAGTGTGGGTGATTCCCATAAGATCTCTTTCAGTGACTGTGAAGAGAACATTCTCCAAACCTGGTCCGTAGAGGTTGCAAGGAACGAGACCCTGCTTACGGATCGCTTTGATGACGGCCTTGTTGCCGACCTCACGGACTTTGCCGTTAAGCTCAAAATGCTTCATTGTTTTATTGTTTAAAATGTGTTACTCAGTTCCGGACCATCCGGAACCCCATTGCACCAAAAGCGTTTGACGCTTTGTAATTGCGCCGCAAAGATAGGAATATTTTGTGAATCAGCAAAAAGCCGCTCCCTGAAAATTCTCTTTTGAATATGTGAGGTTATCTTACCAGTCCGACCGCCTCGTTCCACGCCTCATTTTTATAATATGTGTCAAGGAGCTGAGTCCCTGCGCATGGCAGGTACATACTGAAGCCGGAGTATGTCGTGATGTCGAACGTGCCTAGAAAATGTTGGGTTGCGTTCTTGTAGATGACGCAGCGGTCGATCGCATCATTGAATTCCGCCATCTCGGCGTCCGATGCTCCGCACTTCGCGAAGATGTCCGCAAGGTCGTAGAAATAATGACGCCCTATTCTGAAGTAGCCTTGAATATCATTGGCCGGAGCATTGTCTATGGCGGCGCGATGCTCATTGATCAGCCTTTTGCAGACAGAGGCAAGCCTGTCGATGCCGTCGGTCCTTATCACATTCACCGTTGATGATCGGTACGCGCCGCTCTGTTTGTCGTACATGTCGAATGAGTCTTTGAACAGGCCCTCGAAGTCCGGCTCATCATTCTTGAGAAGGAACGAAGTAAGCTTTGTGTAGTCGAACATTCCGTCTCCAAGGACTTCGGCCGGAGACAGACCAAGGTAATCCGCCTTGTCCTTCAAACCGTAAACGACTTCCACTCCCGCGGTGAAGCACATGTCGAAAAGGATGTAGTCCAGATGGTACGGAATGGCATCCGCTAGCTCGCCGACACTCATTTCGTGTCCATAGTAACTTCCTTTGATGAAGTCCTGGCCGATGGAGCGCACCTTGCCGTAGAAAGGATCCTTGTCCTTTATGTCTCCTTCAGGAACGGACAGTCTTGAGGGCAAGGCACTCTGTGCGGCGAAGGTCTGTGAGGATGTGGTTTCGTCCTTATGGTCATTCTCGAACCTGGACGGGCTTGCGTAATATCCTGTCGGCAGCCAACCTGACCCATGCGAAGACAGCACCATTCCATACCCCTTGGCGGGGAACTCCTCCTTGACAAGCGCCAGCACGTTTCTCATTGTGGCCGGCGAAGCCGCTATTGTCTCGCCGCCGAACACTTTGAGCGTGTCGGAAACCATATTCCCTTTCGAAGTCTTGTAGATGCGCCTTAAATAGGATTTGACGGGCGAGTAGTCGTCATTCCTGTTGGATATTCTTGAATATACCAGAAGTACATCGCCGGATTTTGGCGGAATGTACCCGGCCGGAAGTCCCTTGTCGGGGTCTTCCATATTCGCTTTCATATATGATCCGATGTTGTTGAATGCGCACTCATAGAAGAGCAGCACCCTTCGATTGGCCGGATTAACAGGCTCTTCCAGGTTCTTTTTACACCCGGCTGCCGCGAGAATGACGAGAGTGGCGGTGGCTGTGCCGGCTATGGCCTTTAATATATTCATAGTTTATCTTTTCAATTATTCCCTGTGCCGGATGTGACGGCGCATGGATTGCGTAAATATACGTATATTTCCTGAATAATGGTTATATTTACGAGCCAAAAACAAATTTTTATGAATATAGGACTGAAAATGATCTTATCTATCGGAGCGGCCGCGGCTCTATGCTCATGCGGGCAAGGGGAGAAGAAAACCCAAGACAATGATTTCCACTACCTTCTGGACGAGTTCGCAGACTTGAAGGTGATCCGTTTCAAAGTGCCGGGATGGGATGCGTTGACCCTTCGGCAGAAGGAATATGCCTACCATCTTTCAGAAGCGGCAAAGCTTGGACGCGACATCACCTGGGATCAGTACTGCAAATGGAACCTCCCGATCCGGCACGTGGTTGAGAATATTCTCAATGAATATAAAGGCGACCGTGAATGCGCTGATTTCCAAAACTTCATCGTCTATGCCAAGAGGCTTTTCTTCGCCAATGGCATCCATCATCACTATTCAGAGGATAAGTTCTTCCCGGAGTGTCCGAGGGAATATTTCCAGAGCCTTATGGAGGCTGTGGGTGACGGCGACAAGGCCGCCGAGCTGCTTGAGGTCATATATTCACCGGACATCTATCCTCAGCGCCGCTCTACTTCCAAGACCGGCGACATCGTGGAACTTTCCGCAGTGAATTTTTATGACGGTGTGACCCGTGAGGAAGTCGAGAAATATTACAATTCGCAGATGGATCCGAACGATAAGACTCCGATCTCATACGGCCTTAACACAAAGGTTGTCAAGGAGGACGGCAAGGTTGTCGAGAAGCCTTGGAAGGTCGGTGGAATCTACGGTCCGGCATTGGAGAAGATTTGCGCTGAACTTGAGAAGGCCGCCGCTGTGGCTGAGACCGACCTCCAGAGAGAGGCGATAGGAAAACTTGTAGAGTACTACAGGACAGGAGATTTGAAGACCTGGGACGATTTCAACATCGACTGGGTTCAGGACACGGTCGGCACCATTGACTTCATCAATGGCTTCATCGAGGACTATGACGATCCACTCGGACGCAAGGCCACATGGGAGGGATATGTGAATATGAAGGATTCCGCCGCTTCGGCTCGCACCGAGGTACTGAGTGCCAACGCGCAGTGGTTCGAGGACAACTCTCCTGTGGACCACCGCTTCCGTAAGCCTCACGTGAAGGGCGTTTCCGCCAAGGTTGTTGACGGTATCACCCTCGCAGGCGCCACTTATCCGGCCACACCGATCGGAATCAACCTTCCGAACGCAGACTGGATCAGGCGTGACTACGGCTCAAAGTCCGTGACCATAGCTAACATCACGCACGCCTACGACTATGCCGCTCAGGAATCTCCGAAGAGCACGTTGACCGAGTTCGCTTATGATCAGGCTGAGATCGACGCTTACAAGCAGTACGGTTCCTATACGGACGAGATCCACACGGATCTTCACGAGTGCCTTGGCCACGGTTCCGGCCAGCTTCTCCCTGGCGTTTCGTCAACGGCACTGGGCGAGTACCAGTCAACCCTTGAGGAGGCCCGCGCCGACCTGTTTGGCCTTTATTATATGGCTGATCCTAAGCTCGTTGAGCTTGGTATCATGCCTAACGCCGAGGCCTACAAGCCGGCATATTCAAATTACATCAGGAACGGTCTGTTCGTGCAGTTCACAAGGGTGGAACTAGGTAAGCAGAACACCGAGGCCCATATGCAGAACCGCAAGCTGATCGCCGAGTGGTGCTATGAGAAGGGAGCCGCGCGCGGAATCATCGAGAAGAAAATGCGTGACGGCAAGACCTATTTTGTCGTGAATGACTACGAAGCTCTCCGCGGCCTGTTCGCCGAACTTCTCGCCGAGATCCAGAGAATCAAGTCCGAGGGTGACTACGCCGCCGGTAAGAATCTCGTGGAAACTTACGCTGTCAACATCGATCCGCAGCTCCACAAGGAGGTTCTGGAGAGGTACGCCGCGTTGGATCTCAAGCCTTATGGCGGTTTCGTCAATCCGGACATCGTTCCAGTTGAGAAGGACGGCAAGGTTGTGGACTACAAGATCGAGTACGTTGACAACTACCTCCAGCAGCAGCTTGACTACGGCAAGAAGTACCGTACACTTTAATAAGTCAGGTCACTTCGACAAGCTCAGTGACCAGATATTCTCTTCGGTCGCTGAGCATGTGGTTCGACAGGATCACTAGCCATCGAAGCGACTGAACTTCGCATTGATCGCTGGGTTTGTTTAGTCGTTTCGGTCGCTGGGCTTGTCGAAGCGCCAATGGCTCGACAAACTACCAAGACTTGTCAGACGAGACGGAAAATATTCATAGATTCAAAAGTGGATCTGACAGAAAGAATATTACAGGACTATTCCTCGTACCTGAAAATCGAGCGTGCGATGTCACCCAACACGGTGGCATCGTACTCGTCTGATGTGAGGGAATTCTTTTCTGTCGTGACCGACGCTCCGTCTGATGTTGCGACCAACGACATTCTTGCCTATCTTTCTTCCCGCGAAGATCTTTCGAAGCGTTCTCAGGCCCGTTTCCTGAGTTCGCTTCGTTCCTT
>CAVKML010000011.1:15199-65617 GCA_963657715.1 uncultured bacterium
CGATTGGCTTGTCATGGAAGGGGAGCGAAAGGAGAACCCTTGCGATCCGATCGATTCTCCGAAAATGGGACGTTACCTTCCCGCGGTCCTGTCGGTCGAGGAGGTTGAGGCGATCATGGATTCTGTGGACCTTTCTTCCTGGACCGGCAAGCGTGACCGTGCGATACTGGAGGTTCTTTATGGCTGTGGTCTCCGTGTTTCCGAGGCCGTGGGCTTACGAATATCCTGCGTCTACCTTGATGAATCCTTTGTCCGTGTCATCGGCAAAGGCAATAAAGAACGCATAGTCCCGATGGGGGAAATAGCGGCTTCCGCTGTACGAAACTACCTGACAGCCAGACCGGATCCTTCCTCGTCTGAGTTCGATGATATCCTGTTCCTGAACCGTTTCGGCAAGTCACTTAGCCGTGTCTCGATGTTCACCATCGTCAAGCGTCAGGCTATGCTTGCCGGCATCCATAAGGAGATTTCTCCGCACACCTTCCGTCACTCGTTCGCCACCCACCTGATCGAGAACGGTGCCGACCTCCGAGTCGTCCAGGACATGCTTGGCCACGAGAACATCACCACCACCGAGATCTACACCCACATCGACACCACCACCTGGCAGCAATCCGTCCTCTCCCATCATCCCCGCCGCTAAGATCCCTCCCTTCGATAACGTTTTCCTTTCAGAATGTCTTTCAATCTCTCTTTTTGTCGTCCCTTCATGACGATTTCCCCTCAAAACGTCTTCCGTTCCCTCACCGGTTCGTTCTTGGATAGCATCTCCACTCAAAACGCCTTCCTGCTCTTTTTTTTATCGTCCTTCGATAACGTTTTCCTTTCAGAATGTCGTTCAATCTCTCTTTTTGTCGTCCTTTCGCGACGATTTCCCATAAAAGCGTCTTCCGCTCCCTCACCGGTTCGTTCTTGGATAGCACTTCCACTCAAAACGCCTTCCTGCTCTTTTTTTGTCGTCCTTCGATAACGTTTTCCTTTCAGAATGTCTTTCAATCTCTCTTTTTGTCGTCCTTTCGCGACGATTTTCCCTCAAAATGCCTTCCATTCCCTCACCGGTTCGTTCTTGGATAGCACTTCTGCCTCAAAACGTCTTCCGTCCCTCCGAAGGTGATTCTCTACGGTTTGGCGATGCGACAACGGGCGAGTTTGGAGGCTTTGTCTGGATCAAGGATCCCGGCTTTCTGGAGATTGGCGACTGTCCAATCGGATTTCGGAGAGTTTTCTCTGAATATTACAATGCTTCGCGCGGCGCGTTTTCCGATGTAAGGATGTGTTGCCAAATCCTTTTCAGAGAGAGTCCATAATGAATATGACGGAGTGGACACAGTGTCCACCTTGATGAGATCCTTGAGGTTGTCGAACTTCTCCTGATCGAAGTGCCAGATGTCCATAAGCTGCTCGGGGTAGGAATATCCTCTCAATGCCTTCCGGTATGATACCATCTTGCCGGCAAAGAACTTACCGATGCCAGGGAGCGACATGAATGTTACCGAATCTGCCGAGTTGAGGTCGATTTTAGGAATCTCAATGTACTTCTCCAACCTTCGGAACACGGAATCTTCCACGACGTATGACTTCGCAAAGTCGCTTTTACGACGGAACCGTCCACCTTTTTGTCTGTAATTGTCAATGGATTGCGCTTGCTTCTGGCTGAATCCAAGGCGCATCAGGTCGTCAATGCTTACCGTGTTTGGATCGAAGCGGAAGCTCTCGTATTTCCTCGGGGAGTAGTTTCGTCTGATTTGCTCGGCATGAATGGAATGCCCGGAGTTTTTTCGCAATGTCCCGCCTCTGTACGTCGCTTCGACAGGCTCAGCGACCTGTTCGTTGTTCCTTTCACTGTCGGCTGATCGGTACACTGAAGTGCCTGTAATGCTCTTGTATGGACGGTCGGTAGCTGAGTCTGAGGCGCGCTGGGCTTGCTGACGTGTCGAAGCGTCAGGGGTCTCGTTAACAGCTGTGCCTATCATTTGCCGGCCATCTCCCGAAGCGTAAACAAACACAGTGTCAGGCTCGTCATGATTGGCGATGATCCTTGCGACCGAGGCCTTGTGGATGAACAATGCTGCTTGGTAACCGACAATGAGAAACAGCAGGGCAACAGCCCCGACAACGAACGATGCGGACGGCCTCTTGCCATCCTTGTTGGAGTTGAAGTCTTTCATAATATTCAGAATTATCGCTGGCCTGTCACCAGCCCATCTTTTTGTTTAGATTTTCATGTTATTCAAAAATAGTCTGTGGTTCACTTTTCGCGTGCAGATTTGGCCGAAGCCATTCTGGCGAATCGGAAGTCTGGTCATAGTCGTGGTGTAGAATGGTTTATGGTTTAATAATAAGGAACTCATGAAATTACTGGAAGTTCTACAGGCATATTCAGAACCTATTCTTCCGCCTCTGTCCGCCGCCTTTTCTTCTCGGATGGAGCGCCGGCGACGACTATGACTATCTCTCCCTTAGGCTCATGCTCTTTGTACCATGCAGACACTTCCGCAAGGGTGCCGCGCCTATGTTCCTCATGGATTTTGGAGATCTCGCGCGCCACGGAACACTCCCTCTCGGCTCCGAAATATTCAATGAATTGGTCCAGAGTTTTGACGAGCCTGTAAGGAGATTCGTAGAAAATCATCGTTCTAGGCTCCTCCGCAAGGGTTTTTAGCAGAGTCTGACGGCCTTTCTTAACCGGCAGGAAGCCCTCGAAGCAGAATCTGTCGCATGGCAGTCCAGATGAGACTATTGCCGGGATACAGGCTGTGGCTCCGGGCAGGGTCTGAACCTCAATGCCTTCAGCGGCACATGTGCGGGCAAGCAGGAAACCGGGATCGGATATTCCTGGCGTGCCAGCGTCGCTGATCAGGGCGACATTCAGTCCTCCAAGGATCCGCTCCTTGATCATCTCGGCGGTCTGGTGTTCGTTGAATTTATGGTGTGACTGGAGCTTGCCATGGATGTCATAGCGGTGAAGCAGGACGCTGCTGGTCCTTGTGTCTTCAGCAAGTATCAGATCCGCGTCTTTCAGCACTTGGACAGCTCTGAAAGTCATGTCGTCCAGATTTCCGACCGGAGTCGGGACTATGTAGAGGATTCCTGGCATATTTTTGCCGTTAAGAGATTGTTTTTGAAATGTTCGCCCAGCTGGCAATCCGGGCGACTTCGCTTGTATGGTCTTTACCGGAGTTTCCTGCGGACGGCCATCATCAACCTGTAAACAGGCTCGGAATTCAGATCCCAGTCCGGGAAGTTCGTCTGGATGTAGGTGAGGGCCTCGTCGAGGGTGGCCATGCTGTTGAAAGCGCTGATGGTACTTTGGAAGAGAATTGGATCTTCCTTAAACAGTACGTTGATTAGCAAGACTCTGTCGTTGAGGGAGATGGCACTGATGACATTCTTTACCGGCGAGCCTGGACGGTCTGTCCTCCAAGCCTGTTTCTCGGCCATCACATCCATGACGGCGGTCTCAGCTTTCCGGCTGTCAAGGATTGCCGCCTTGACTTTCGTCTCTGGTTCTGGGGTCGGGGTCGGCCTGATTACAATCTCCGGCTCGATGTCGAGCGTCGGTTCAGACTCTTGAACTGGCTCTTGTACCATTCCCTGCGCCGGTTCAGAAACCGGATCTGGAGTTATGGCAGGCTCGTCAGGTAGGTCGTCATCGAACGGTAGGTCGTCATCTGGTTGATTGACTGGTATTTCGGCTCTGGTTTCCACTTCGGTTGGGATGGTCACATCGGCAGGCTCAGTGACCGAAGGTGTCGGCTCGGTGACCGGAGCTATTGGTTCGGAGACCTGAATATTCTCGGTCGCTGAGCTTGTCGAAGCACCGGCGTACTCAGCCGCGGGATCCTCGATAATCGGTTGAATGTCAATGTCAGGGATATCAATTTCGATAGGCGCGTCATCTGTCGGAGCGGATGTGATGTCCGCAGGTTCCGCGTTCACTTCGGCAGACTCGGTGGCCGGAGATGCCGGCTCGGCGACCGTACCGGTTGGCTCTGCGTTCATTCCGGCTGACGTAAGTGGTTCAGAGACCTCGCCAAGTCCACGTACCTCATTCTCAAGAGCCTCCAACTCTTTTTTTATGCTGTCGATTCTTTCCAGCAATGCGGAAAGCCTTTTTTCGTCGATGTTTCCCATAAAAATACTATCTTTGTCTGGCAAACCGGAAGGGCGGAAACCACGCCGCGCCGCA
Organism: uncultured bacterium; assembly: GCA_963657715.1. Taxonomy (GTDB): domain Bacteria; phylum Bacteroidota; class Bacteroidia; order Bacteroidales; family UBA932; genus Cryptobacteroides. The sequence continues at coordinate 19,389 of CAVKML010000011.1, forward strand.
AGGTTTGCAAGTGTTATTGATTATTCAACAAATCTAACGAAATGTTTTCAGAAAACATAAAAAAAACCGGATGTATTGAAGTCATTTGTGGCTCAATGTTCTCCGGCAAGACCGAAGAACTGATCCGCAGGATCCGCAGGGCGAAGTTCGCCAACCTCAGGATCGAGATCTTCAAGCCGACAATCGACACAAGATATTCAGAGGACGACGTTGTCTCCCACGATTTCCATAAGATCCCGTGTCATTCCGTCAAGGATCCGAAAGAGATGCTGAACGTCGGCCCGGAAGTCCAGGTCGTGGGAATAGACGAGGCGCAGTTCTACGACATGTCCCTTGTGGATGTCGCACAGGAACTCGCAAACCGTGGAATCCGTGTGATCATCGCCGGCCTTGACACCGATTTTCTCGGAAAGCCTTTCGGCCCGATGCCTTACCTGATGGCCGTCGCCGAAGAGGTTCGTAAGGTCCATGCCATCTGCGTCAGATGCGGCAATCTCGCCAACCACTCCCACAGATTATCACATAGCACAGAACTCGTGGTCCTTGGAGAAAAGGATGCTTACGAGCCTCTGTGCCGTGAATGTTACAACAAAGCGATAGCCGAGGAACGTGAGGCTTAGTCCTTCACGTTCTTCAAAGCCTCGCGTACCTTTGCCTCGATCTCGTCGCAGAGTTCTTGATTGTCCTTGAGAAGCTGCTTGGTGGCCTCGCGTCCCTGAGCTAGTTTCTGGTCGCCGTAGCTGAACCAGGAGCCGCTCTTGCCTACGATGCCATATTCAACACCAAGGTCGAGAATCTCTCCGGCGTGTGAGATTCCTTCTCCGAACACGATGTCAAATTCGGCCTTCTTGAAAGGTGGAGCCATCTTGTTCTTCACAACTTTCACGCGGGTGCGGTTTCCGAGAGCCTCGTCGCCGTCCTTGAGCTGTGTGGTCTTGCGAACGTCGATGCGGACGGAAGCGTAGAACTTCAACGCGTTTCCTCCTGTCGTGGTCTCCGGGTTGCCGAACATCACTCCGATTTTCTCCCTGAGCTGGTTGATGAATATGCAGCAGGTGTTTGTCTTGGCGATGTTGGCTGTCAGCTTCCTAAGAGCCTGGCTCATGAGCCTTGCCTGGAGGCCGACCTTGTTGTCACCCATCTCGCCCTCGATCTCAGCCTTCGGAGTCAGGGCGGCGACAGAGTCAACCACCACGATGTCAATAGCTCCCGAACGGATCAGGTTGTCCGCGATCTCAAGCGCCTGCTCGCCGTTGTCCGGCTGTGAGATAAGCAAGGTCTCAAGGTTGACCCCGAGAGCCTTCGCGTAAGTTCTGTCGAAAGCGTGCTCCGCGTCGATCATCGCCGCGATGCCGCCCTGTTTCTGTGCCTCGGCTATCGCGTGGATCGCCAGAGTGGTCTTACCGCTGGATTCCGGACCGTAGATCTCCACGATCCTTCCGCGCGGGTAACCTCCGATTCCGAGTGCGTGGTCAAGCGCGACGGAACCGCTCGGAATGACTTGCACGTCCCATTGTGGCTGTTCCCCCAGCTTCATGATCGTTCCTTTCCCGTAGTCTTTCTCAATCTTGTCGATCGTGGCCTGCAGCGCCTTGAGTTTCGCGGCGCCTGCGTCTGTGGCCTTAGCCTCTACCTCTTTTGCCATAATGTTAAAATAAAATGTTAGTAGTTTTGGGCGAAAAGATGTCGCCTTTGTGACAAAGATATAAAAATACGTTCAATCCGGCGTTATTTTTCACTAAATTTGTAGTGGAAAATCATCTTTTGATATTAAAAAAAATTGTCTTGGAGATATGCGGGAGCAACTGTTGGGAAAGACCCCTGAAGAACTTAAGGAAATAGCTTTGAAAGTCGGCCTGCCAGCCTTCACCGGCAAGCAGATAGCCCAGTGGATGTACGGCCGGAAGGTCAAGAGCATCGATGAGATGACCAACATCTCGAAAGCCGGCCGTGAAAGGCTTAAAGAAGAATATTCTCTCGGCGTGACCTTGCCTTCCGCTTGTCAGGTCTCATCGGACGGCACAAAGAAATACCTTTTCCCGGTGGGGGAGGGCAATGCCGTTGAGGCAGTGATGATTCCGGATGACGACAGGAAGACCCTCTGCGTCTCTTCGCAGGCCGGCTGCCGGATGGGCTGCAAGTTTTGCATGACAGGACGGCAGGGCTTCCACGGCAACCTCACCGTGGCGGACATCCTTTCCCAATTCATCGCCATTGACGAGGCTACGGAGCTGACTAACTCCGTGTTCATGGGAATGGGCGAGCCGCTCGACAATTTCGGCAACGTGATGAGAGCCATCGAGGTGCTGACCGCCGACTGGGGATTTGGCTGGAGTCCCAAGCGCATCACCCTTTCCACCATCGGAGTCCTTCCGAACCTGAAAAAATACCTTGATTTGACCCGCTGCCACCTCGCTGTCAGCCTCCATAACCCTTTCCCGGACGAAAGAGCGGAGATCATGCCGGTTCAAAAGGCCTGGCCGGTGCAGGAAGTGATTGAAATGATCCGTGAATATGACTTCACAGGCCAGCGCAGGGTCAGCTTTGAATATACCATGTTCGCGGGTCTGAACGATGACAAGCGTCACGCCGACGCGCTTTTCAGACTGCTCCGCGGTCTGGAGTGCAGGGTCAATCTCATCCGCTTCCACAAGATCCCGGACGCGCCGTTCGATACGACTCCGCAGATCATCATGGAATGCTTCCGTGACAGGCTTTCCAACCATGGAATCACTTGTACGATAAGGGCTTCCAGAGGAGAGGACATCCTTGCCGCATGCGGAATGCTGGCCGGGGAACATAGGAATAAGTAAGGAGCATAGGAATAGGTAAATATAAATCTGTGAATGACTATGGAAACAAAAGTCGGTAAGTTAGTAGTGGCATCGTTGGCCGTGATGGCTGTCTCGGTGTTCGCGTCGAATGCCCAGGTCTCTCATTCTGTGCTGGATGCCAGCCGGGAGATGAAAGACCTTAGGGTAGAGAAGATAAAGCATAGGCTGGACTCTATCAGGACGGTTGGGCATCGCCCGACCGTGGCCTTGGTTCTCAGCGGGGGCGGAGCGAAGGGCGCGGCGCATGTCGGGGTGATCAAATATCTGGAATCGATCGGAATGCCGGTTGACATCGTGATGGGAACCAGCATGGGTGGCCTTGTCGGAGGCATCTATGCCTTGGGATATGATGCCGGGCAGCTGGATTCCATAATCCGTGACATTGATTGGGACATGGCTTTGAGCGACAATGTTCCGAGGAATTATCTGTCATATTCAGCGATTAAATATAAGGAAAAATATGTCTTGTCCTTCCCGTTCTTCTATGACAGGAATGAATATATGCAGATGAAAGAGTCTGACCAGCAATATACCCGCAGGGTGGATGACATCCATTTCGGAGCCGGTATGGCGGATGCCACCGACATGGTCAAGGACAACCTTCTGGGAAGCCTTCCTTCAGGAATGGTTTATGGTCAGAATGTCAACAACATATTCAGTTCCCTTTCGGTTGGCTATCAGGATGAGATTGATTTCTACGACCTTCCTATCCCGTTCCTGTGCGTGGCTACCGACCTTGTCTCCGGTACCGCCAAGATCTGGACCGAGGGCAAGCTCAACACCGCGCTCCGCTCCACAATGTCCATTCCTGGACTTTTCGCCCCGGTTAGGGTGGACGGGATGGTACTCGTGGACGGAGGCATGAGGAACAACTACCCGACTGACCTCGCGAAGAAGGTCGGGGCGGACATCGTGATCGGTGTGAACCTCTCCGAGGGTTACAAGAACTACAACGAGATCAACAATCTGGCAGACATCATCAACACCGGCATCGACATGTTGGGCCGCACTTCGTTCGAGTCCAACATCGACATCCCGGATGTCAACATCAAACCTGACCTGCACGAGTACAACATGTTGAGTTTTGATGACAGGAGCATTGACACGATCATCAACAGAGGATATCAGGCGGCTTTGGCGGTCGCTGACAAACTGGATTCCCTGAAAGCGCTTGTGGGTTCGGACAGGACTGTATTGCACAATGATCCGGCCGATGACATCAGGCACAGGAAAGTGCTTGTCTCCGGTGTGGAGATCGCCGGCGTTGACGACAAGGAGAGCCTGTACCTGATGAACAAGATCAAGGTCGGCGCTGGATCGAGGATGGGCAACGCCGAGATAGAGGACGCTGTGGCCACGATCTTCGGGACCAACGCGTTCGACTACGTGAATTACGAGCTTCTCGGAGACGAGGAACCTTACCGCTTGAGATTCAACTGCAAGAGAGGACCGATCTGTCAGTTGGGGCTAGGCGGACGCTTTGACACGGAGGAGATCGTGTCTGTGCTTGTCAATCTCGGCATCGGGGTCCATAAGATCCAAGGCTCCTCGCTTGACTTTACCGGAAAGGTGGGAACGAATCCGAACGCCAGCCTGACATATTCCTATATTTCTCCGAAAGGGATGTCGTTCAATGTGATGGCCGGAGTCAGGTACACGGACAGGAACACGTTCAGCATCGGTGACAACAGGTTCAGGATCAATTTTCTGGATGTGCGCCAGGAGATATTCCTGTCCAACATAAAGTGGTCCACTTTCTATCTGAAGACAGGCTTCAGGAATGATTACTACAACGTCAATTCCGTGATGGCCGAGCAGGCTTTCGGTGACTATGATGTCAACCAGCTGTCCAACGATTACGTGAGCTTTTTCATCAACGCCCGAAAGGATTCGTTCGACAACGCCTATATTCCGACAAAAGGAAAGTCTTTCGGCATTTCTTACGACTGGGTGTTCGGCGGCGGGCCGCAGAAGTTCAATAACTTCCACGCTTTGACATTGGACGCCAAGCAGGTGGTGGGCGGTGACAGGTTCGCGTTTATCCCGTCTGTGAACATCCGTTATCTTCTCGGAGATGAGGTTCCCGTGCCTTTCACCAACACGATCGGCGGAAGCATGGCCGGAAGGTATCTGGACCAGCAGATTCCGTTCATCGGAATCAACAACGCCGCCGCTATGCAGAAGATCCTGGGGGTGGTACGGACAGACTGGCGTTTCAAACTGCTTAAGAACAACTATTTGACGGCTATCGCCAACTATGCGTTGTCATGTGACGAGATCTCCGCTTTCAATAATTGGGACGAGGATGTGGCAGGCTATATCGGCTGTGGCCTTCAGTACACCTACAACTCGATTGTGGGTCCTTTGAGCTTTAATGTACACTGGTCAAGCTTCACGCACAACGTGGGGCTTTACCTGAGCCTTGGTTTTGATTTCTAAGAATATGGAGGAGTTCGCGAAGGTTTTGGACAGGCTACAGGCCCAATGTGTGAAGAGGGAATATTGCCGCTCTGACATATTCAGAAAGGCTCAGACCGCTTTTGAGGGGGATCGTGGCGAAGCGGAGAGATTGGTGGCTTCTCTGGTGGAGGACAGGTTTGTGGATGATTTCAGGTACGCCGCGGCGTTCGCGAGGGAGAAGGCGCGTCTGTCGGGGTGGGGACCGGTAAAGATTTCTTTCGCGTTGACCGCCAAGGGAATATCAAAGGCCGTTGTTTCCGAGGCTCTTAAGGAGGTGGATCAGGAGGAGGCGGACCGTCGGATGGTCTCTGTGCTTGAGACAAAGTACCGCGCGTTGAAAGGTGACCCGCAGGAGAAGTTCAAACTGATCAAGTTCGGGTTGACAAGAGGGTATGAATATGAAAAGATAGCCCCTGCCGTGGATGAGATATTGAAGAAGAATAGTTAAATTTGCAGCCTTGGAATGTTTAGGCGCGTGCCTTTACGGATCCTGGAGATTATTGTATAAGTCGAACTTAATTCAATGAATATGAATGCGATTGTTAAAACCGATTTCAACTTGCCGGGACAGGTTGGAAAGTATGTCGGTAAGGTACGTGATGTCTATGACATTGACGGAAAGTATCTCGTGATGGTTGTTACGGACAGGATCTCAGCGTTTGATGTGGTTCTGCCTGAGGGTGTTCCGTACAAAGGTCAGGTGCTGAACCGCATCGCCGCCAAGTTCCTTGACGCCACCGCCGACATCCTTCCTAACTGGAAGGTGGCTGTGCCGGATCCGTCCGTCACTGTCGGCTACAAGTGCGAGCCGTTCAAGGTGGAGATGGTCATCCGCGGCTACCTCGCCGGACACGCCTGGAGAGAGTACAAGGCCGGAAAGAGGACCATCTGCGGTGTTCAGATGCCTGACGGGATGGTCGAGAACCAGAAATTCCCGGAGCCTCTTGTGACTCCTACCTCCAAGGCTGCCGAGGGACACGATGAGGACATCTCCAAAGAGGAGATCATCGCCCAGGGACTTGTCGGCCGTGAGGATTACGAGAAGCTTGAGGCTTACACCAGAGCGATTTACCAGCGTGGATGCGAGATCGCCGCTCAGCATGGACTCATCCTTGTGGACACCAAGTACGAGTTCGGCAAGAAGGAGGGTCAGATCTATCTGATGGACGAGGTACATACTCCGGACTCCTCTCGTTATTTCTATGCGGAAGGCTATGAGGAGAGGCTTGCCAAAGGTGAGCACCAGAAGCAGCTTTCAAAGGAATTTGTGCGAGAGTGGCTGATGGCCAATGGCTTCCAGGGACAGGAAGGACAAAAGGTTCCGGAGATGACTCCTGGGGTAGTGGCAGGGATCTCTGATCGTTACATCGAACTTTTCGAACACATCACCGGAGACAAGTTCGAGAAGGCTGAATATTCCGCCGGGACCATCGAGTCCAATGTCAAGGCTTGCCTTGAGGAGCTGAAATAACCTTTGGACGGCCTGAAACGAATATATGCCCGCAATTGCGAGGTGAGAAGGATTGACAGGACGGTCGCCGAACCGTTCCTTCAATCCTTTCACCGTTTGGGTTATACCCGCTGCCGTCACCTCTACGGCTTGTTCGTCAGGCGTGGCGAGGATATTCTTTCAGGCACGCTGGTCGCCGTCGCCGGTTTCTCCGCTCCGAGGATATGGAGAAAGGGGGACAAGGACATCCGCTCCTGTGAATGGATCCGGTATGCTTCGCTGGAAGGAATCGGAGTCGATGGCGGGATGGGAAAGCTTCTGAAGGCGTTCATTGAGGATGTCAGGCCGGACGATGTGATGAGCTACGCCGACGCGTCTTGGTCAGATGGCGATGTGTATAGGAAACTAGGCTTCGTCGAGGAAGGGGCGAAGACATTCCCAGATGGCGGCAAAAGCTTGAAATTCAGGCTTAAACTTACTGAATATGACTAAGAGGGTGAAACGGACACTTTGGGAAAGGCTATGGCGGCTGATGTTTGTCAAGTTGCCGTTGGCTTTCTTTGCCGTCACCTTCCTATGGGTTCTGATCTTGAAATGGTGTCCGGTCCATGTCACTCCGCTTATGGTGAAAAGAACGATTGAGTACCGTCACGACAAGAATTTCCATACCCGCAAGACTTGGGTCTCTTATGAACGGATATCCCCGGAAATGGCCCGCGCCGTGATCGCCAGCGAGGACAATCTTTTCGACAAGCACAACGGTTTCGACTGGAAGGCGATCCGTCAGGCGCAAAAGGAATATGAGAGCGGAAAGCGTCGCAGGGGAGGCAGCACAATCTCACAGCAGACTGCCAAGAATGTTTTCCTGTTTCCACATAAGTCTATGATACGCAAGGGCTTTGAGGCTTACTTCACTGTCCTGATCGAGTTGATGTGGGACAAGGAAAGGATCATGGAGGTCTATCTGAATGTCGCCGAGATGGGTAAGGGAATATACGGAGTCGAGGCCGCCGCAGAGTCTCATTTCGGGACTTCCGCCGCGAAACTTACCCGCCGTCAGGCCTGCCTCATCGCTGCCTGTCTTCCGAATCCCATCAAACGCAACGCCGGAAAACCGTCCGCCTACGTCAGCCGCCGCGCCGGTGACATCGCCGTCCTTGAGTCCAAGATCGGCTACCCCGACTGGGTCTATCACAAATGATTCTGAATGATTGTTTAACTTGAGGCGGTGGGAATGTAATTCCCGCTGTTTTTGTTATATTTGTAAACTTTGCGGAAATAGTAACCGTATTGACCGGTCACTGAGCTTGCCGAAGTGACCAGCATAGTGTTAACCATTTAGTAATAAATTTGATCTAAGATGAAGATACTTGTTACAGGCGCTGCCGGATTCATCGGCTCAAGGCTGATGGCCAGACTTGCGGAAAGAGGAGATGAAGTTGTCGGGCTTGACAACATCAATGATTACTATGACGTGCGTTTGAAGTATGGAAGACTGGCCGAGAATGGCTTCGGCGGACCTTTTGAGGAAGGCTCCATCGCTGTCAGCGCCCGTTTCCCTAATTGCCGTTTCGTGAAGGTGTCAATCTGCGACAAGGCCGCGTTGGACTCACTTTTCGAGAAGGAAAAATTCGACAGGGTGGTCAATCTGGCCGCACAGGCCGGGGTGAGATATTCAATCACCAATCCTTATGTCTATCTTGAAAGCAATCTTCACGGATTCTTGAATATCCTTGAGGCCTGCCGCAATTTCGGTGTCGGACATCTGGTCTATGCCTCATCCAGCTCGATCTATGGGCTGAACGAGAAAGTCCCTTTCTCCGAGGACGACAAGGCGGACTGCCCTGTAAGTCTCTACGGAGCCACCAAGAAGGCCAATGAACTCATGGCTCATTCATATTCAAAACTCTATGGCTTCGCTTCCACCGGCCTTCGCTTTTTCACCGTCTATGGCCCGTGGGGCCGTCCTGACATGTCCCCGATGCTTTTCGCTTCGGCCATTGCCAAAGGGGAACCGATCAAGGTCTTCAACAACGGAGACATGATACGCGACTTCACCTATGTTGACGACATCGTGGAGGGTACTATCCGTGTGATAGACCATGCTCCGAAGGCTGAGGAATGCCCGCATGGGGTTCCGGCCAAGGTGTACAACATCGGATGCTCGCATCCTGTCAAACTTATGGATTTCATAAGTGAGATCGAACAGGCGTACGGCAAGCCTGCGCAAAAGATATTCCTCCCGATGCAGGCCGGCGATGTCTATCAGACCAACGCTGACACAACTAAACTGGAGACTGACCTTGGCTACAAGCCGTGTACTTCTCTCCATGACGGCATCCGTCATTTCATGGATTGGTACAAGAGCGACCTTAATCCGCTGAAATAAACCGGAAAATCCATTCGGTCAGGATGAAGAGAGTCGCGGTAATATTCGAGGAAAACATTTTCGACCGGAAAGGTGCGTTTAACGCAAAATGCGCCAGGGCAAGGCATTTGGCCGGACTGACAGGGTGGCGGATTGACATTTTCTGCATCCAGCTCTATCAGGATTCTTTCGTCAGTTCCATGCTTGGCCGGAGGACTCTTGACATTCCGGGGGAAGGATGTGTTCCTGAAAAAAAACTGAGAGAGCGTGAGTCTGTGACCCTGAATGGTGTCAAGCTTAATCTCGTCTGGAAGAATTACTCCATTCCGGATCACTTCCTGTTCTATAAGTTAGGCTTGCGCCCTTTGTGTTATCCTCACTTTCTGAAAAGGCATGTGGGATTGCTCAAAGGATACGATGTTGTCGCCGCTCATTCTTTTGTCGGGGGCTTTATCGCGAGGGAGGCCGAGAAAAGGTACGGGATTCCGTTTTACATGACGTGGCATGGCTCGGACATCCACACGGCTCCATTCAAGCATCCGCAGATCAAGGATCTTACTTCGGAGTTGATCCGTGATGCCAGGATGAACTGCTTCGTCAGCGAGAATCTGAAGGAGGCCTCGGACAGGATCGGCACTGGCTCAAAGACCGTGCTTTACAATGGGTGTGACGGAATATTCGTTCGTTTCGACGACACCCGGCGTTCAGAGTTGAGAAGAAAGCATGGAGTCCAGTGGAAGAAAGTGGTGGCGTACGCTGGTAACATGCTTTCGGTCAAGAATGTGGAAAGCCTCCCGGGAATATTCCATGCTGTCCGGGAGCGTTTCTTCGGAGAGATTGAATTTTGGGTGATCGGTGACGGCCGGTTGAGGCAAAGGGTTGAGACCGAGCTGGATGCAGACAAGACTCTGTCGTGCCGCTTTTGGGGAAACATGCCTCCGGAGAAGATGCCGGAATTGTTCAACTGCACTGATGTCCTTGTGCTCCCGAGCAGGAATGAGGGACTGCCTTTGGTCCTTGTGGAAGCGGCGAGATGCGGGGCGCGCGTTGTCGCTTCCCGTGTCGGCGGTGTCCCTGAGATTCTGGACCGGAAGTTCACGGTGGATCTGGACGGGAACTTCACTGCCGGAATGGCGGAGAGGATCGTGGCTTGCCTTGATGGTGAGCCTCAGTCTTTGGATTTGGAGAAATTCGATTGGGAGAGAACCGCTGAGGCTGAGAGGATGATCATAAACAAGATTACAGGAGACTCTTGATGAGGATTGGCTATGGCGAAAGTAAGTGTTGTGATCCCTGTCTATAAGGTTGAGAATTACATTGAGACATGTGTCAGAAGCCTGTTCGGGCAGACGCTTCATGACGTGGAGTATGTCTTTGTGGACGACTGCTCTCCGGATCGTTCCATGGAGATTCTCAAAGGTCTGATGGATGAGTATCATTCCCGTCTAGAGGAGGATGGCAAGACCGTCCGGATCCTGAGGATGCCTGTGAACAGTGGCCAGGCCAAAGTACGCAGGGAAGGTGTGGCGCATTGTACCGGCGACTACATCATCCATTGCGACAGTGATGACTGGGTGGACACAGACATGTACCGATCCATGTATGAACGTGCCGTGACAACGGGAGCTGATGTCGTTGTGTGTGACTATAAGGTGACCAGCGCCAAACTGGACAATGGCCGTCTGTTCACATGCCATGCCGATAGCCCGGAGAAACTGATAGAGAACAGTCTATTCCTCAAGGATTCTTGGGCACTTTGGAACAAGATGTTCAGAAGGGAATGCTATTCCGGTCTGCGTTTCCCTTCCGAGGCCATGGGGGAGGACATGGTGATCACCGTGCAACTGCTGCTTGCATGCCGCTCTTTCTCCTGCATCCACGAGCCTTACTATAGTTATCGCGCCAATCCTATGTCCACCACGAATATGATCACGAAGGAAAGCTGTCTTAGGCGGTTCCGGCAGTTGAAGGACAATTCCGACCTCCTGTTCGGAATCCTCTCAGAAAAGGATTCCGGACTGGATCTGTCAGCCGGAATGGTTTTCTTCAAAAACCACATCCGCTCCAAACTTCTGCCGTTGGTGTGGGACGATGAGTACTACTTTCTTTGGAGGCATGCCTACCCGAACCTTGACAAGGAGGTGCTTCTCTCCACACGCATCGGCATTGATGTCAAACTGAAAGTGCTTCTGACATTGTTGCGCCTTTATCCAGGAAAGAATGACAGGGTTGCCGGATGATCCACATCCTCAAAATGTTATGGAATGAGATACAAAGGAAGAAATTTAGGAATATTCACAATCTGCTGCCTCGCCCTTTATTACGGTGTGGCCTATTGGCTTCCCGCCGGAAACTCGTTATTCGGTGGCAAGGTGTCAAAGGCCTTCAGGGCTTTTCTTTGCAGGCACATATTCCTGCATTGCGGGAAGAATGTGAATGTGGAGCGTAAGGCTAATTTCGGCTGCGGGCTTGGAATCGAGCTTGGGGATGAGTCCGGCTTGGGTGTCGGATGTGTAATTCCTTATGACACCAGAATAGGAAAGTATGTCATGATGGGACCTAACTGCCGCATTCTGAACCAGAACCATAACTTCGACAGAACAGACATCCCGATGTGTCGCCAGGGTCTCGGACAGAAACTCCAGACCGTCATAGAGGATGATGTCTGGATAGGAAGAGATGTCTTGGTCACTCCTGGACGGACCATCCGTAAAGGGTCCATTGTCGGGTGTGGATGTGTCCTGAGCAAGGATTTCCCGGAATATTCAATCATCGGCGGCAATCCTCCGAGGCTGATTCGCTCCAGATTGCAGGAATAGGCCTATTTCAACGCCGATTTGAACTCGTTGAATATGTTTCTGGCCACGCTTCCAGTGTCCGGAACTTTCAGCGATGTCTCGAAAAAGGCTTTTCTGTCTCCTTTCATGGAGTCATCTCCGCCGATGACCACACAATCTATGAACGCTTTGATCTCCGCCATTCCGCTTCCGAAGTAATGCCTTTTCAGACATTCCTTCCCGAAATCGTTCACACTTTCAGCGATCTTTTCCTTGTCATGTGTGATGAACATCAGCGGTTTGCCTGTGTAGAGATATTCAGTCATGAATGAGCAACAGTCGTGGATCAGAGCGTCGGATGTCATGAAAAGGTCGTAGTACTCTCCGTCAGCGAATGATGTGTTTGGCATCTCGGCCCATCTGGCGTAATATTCCTCGGTCCGCTCGCGGCCCCAGACATCCGGACGGCTCAGCTTCTCCTTGAGCAGCGGGTGCGGCTTGAAGGCGAACTGGACTTTTGATGAATATTCTTCCGCAAGCTCCAGCATTTCGTCCGCTATTTCCAGGAATGTGGAATAATTCAGGACATCGGATTTGAGAACTGAATGATGAGGTGCCCAGATGATCCTTTTGAGCCTGCTGTCTGGATTCTTCCAATCACGGATTGAGGAAGCGTCCGCAAGATAATCGGCGAACGGGAATCCACAGACTGAGATGTTGTCCCTTTTTGTGTATAGACGCTCCTGTTCACGCTTCTTTGAATATTCAGTGGGGTAGAACAGTCTCCAGCAGATGTTCTTGTACAGTTGGTTGTACAATTTCGGAATATCGTTCAGCGGAATGCCGTACGGAATGTAGGCGAACAGACTGTGTCTCATGAATTTGTCCACGGTGAACTCCTCACCTCCGACCCCGTAGGGCTGGACGTAGAACAGGATGTCCGGAGCGAACCCGACGAGGTCGAAATATTCATTTCTTGAGAAATCGTAGCCTTCTATGAACGGAAAGCCCTTGGTTCCGAAATGCCTTCGCAGCTCTTCCTGGGTTTTCCTCAGCGTGTCCGGATCATCGCTTCTTTGAGGGAATGTGACGATGTAAGGGTCGAACCTGTCGCTGTCCAGAAACATTCGGAATAGTTTGTCGTTCTTCCACATTCCGAGGTTGATGACAAAGAACACGACCTTTATCTTGTCTTTGCTGAAGACGGCATCCTCGATCGCCGGAAGCCTTCTGTCATAGATTATTGTCTTGACGCGTTTCCGCAGGTCACTCATGATGTCGTTCCATAGAGTGTGAATATTTCCGCTCATTTCTTGAAAAATTGTTTGAGAATTGCCAGAAGCTCCTTTAGGGCGGATAGCCTAAGTACCCATGACATAGGAATATAGACTGCCGCGCTTGCCGTGACCGCGAGAAGTATGACAAGCAGAGGCTTCAGCGGCAGGCTGCTTATGAGCAGCGAGGCCGCAAGCACCATCAGGGAAAGCAGCAGGTAAGGGAGTGTCTGTAGGAACTGTTCCTTGAAACCATAGCCCAGCAGACGTTTGGTATAGTAGGTGTTGCAGAAGAACGCTATGAAGTCGTAGATGGCCGCTCCGACACAGATCCCGATGATTCCCATAAAGCAGGAGACGAACAGGATTGTGAAGGCGATCGTCTTCTTCACGATCTCAAGTTTCAGCACAAGATCCGAACGTCCTTTGACATAGAGCAGGTTCAGATTGATTCTTGTCAGGCAATCGTACATCCATCCGAAACAGAGAACCTGGAGGAACGGCACGCATTCCAGCCATTTGTCTGTCACAAGAAACTTGATGAGAGGTTCCGCGATGCCTGCCAGAAGCATCATCAGGGGGAAGATGGCGAAAGCGGAGACCGAGAGGAAACGTTTGTATGCATCCAGCAGCACGGTGTCGTCATCCTGGACTTTGGAGAGCACTGGGAATGAGACATTGTACAGGACCCCTGAAAGCGAGGTGCCAGCCATTGTGGCGAACTTGTTGGCTGTTGTGTACTGACCCAGATCCGCCGGTGTGAACTTCTTGCCGATGATCAGGCTGCGGATGTTGGTATAGACGCTTGAGATAAGAGATGCAAGCACCAGTCTGGATCCGAAAGAAAAGAGTTCCTTGAATATCCTGCCGGAGAACACCGGTGACGGGAACCATCTCACGCAGAAGACTGTCAGCAGAAGTTTGAACAGCGCGAGGCTGACAGACTGCGCCACCAAGGCCCAGACACCAGATCCTGAATATGCCAGGGCTATTCCCGTGACTCCTGACAGGATCGCGCTCACGACATTGATCTTGGACTGGGTCTTGAAGTCTATCCTTTTGGTCAGCTGGACTGTGTTTGTGGCTGATAGCGCCCCGATGACGAGACTCAGCGAACTGACCCTTGCGATGTCCTTGAGGAGCGGCTGCCCGTAGAAGTCAGCGATGAACGGAGCGGCCGCGAACAGAATCCCGTAGCAGATGAGACTGATCCCGACATTGATGTAGAAGACCGTTGAATATGTTGTGTCGTCGCAGTCCTTTCTTTGGATCAAAGCCGAGGAGAAGCCCCCGTCGATGAAGACCTGGCTGATGGCGAGAAAGATCGCCAGCATCCCGATCATCCCGTAGTCGTCTGGAGAAAGCAGCCTGGCCAGCACGATGCTGACAAGGAACTGGATTCCCTGCACGGAGAACTGTCCCGTGAGACTCCACAGGACACCGGAAACGGTCTTCTTCTTCAGGTCCGAACTCATCTGTGGTTAAATGTATCTGGCGACTGATTCGCCTATGTCCTTTCCATCCAGCTTTCCTCCGGTGAGATATTCCTTTCCCATCTTCTCCTGCGCCCAGAGGATGATGTTGTCGATTGCGGGAGTGTCGATGCCCAGACGGATCGCGTAGGATTTGGTGATCAGCATGCCGAACGGGATGTCTTCTGTGAAATAGCGGTTTGAGTAATCCGGGATGAATTTTCCGTCCTGGGCTTTGAGCATCGGAACGGGGATCCCTTTGAGAGACGGAATGCTCGTGATTTTTCTTGTCATGGATTCAGCGTCATGGCTTTCGTAATGCTCAAGGGCTGTCGGAATTGCCTCCTGAGGGATGCCGAGAGCTTTCCTTACCTTCTGGAATTCGGTGTCGCACGCCATGTAAGTCTCGGAACTGAGGTTGTCCCAGTCCTCGTAGAACATCGGGAGGCAATCATAGCTTTCATGGTCATGGAACAGCGCGTACATCCTGCTTGGATGTAGGAGAGGGTTGCTGTTTGTGAGCGTGGCCTCAAGATGACTGTCCAGAAGATTGATGTGAACTCCGAAAATGTCCTCCACGAGACTCCGGAATCCATCCCTGTCCTCAATGCCGAGTGTGGCTATGTGGCATTCCGGCCGGAAGCCCATAAGGTGGGCTCTTCGGCCATATTCCTGAATTCTGGCAATGTAAGGCACTCTTTGGAATCCGAACAAACGTGATCCTTGTGGCAGGAGTTTTTCGGCCATGGGGAAAAATCCCGAGCTGCAGAAAATGGAACCTACAGATGTTCTTCCCTGTAGATAAGGCGCTATCTTGCTGAGTTCCTGAGCTATGGCGAAGCCGGGAAGGCATAACAGCACTATGTCCGCATCGGCGACAGCCTCGGCGGGGGAGTCTGTCACCATGTTAAGGGGTCCTTCCTCGTCCGTGCCGGACGGGGTTTCGATCAGGAGAGTCTTATCATGGAACCTGTCCGGATGTCTGGTCAACAGCCTGATGTCCAGATCTTCGCGTGAGGCGAGATGGCCTGCCGTGACATGACCGAGGTTTCCACCTCCGCAGATGCATATTTTTGTCTTACTCATGTTTGATTCCAAATTTGTCCAAAGCCTCGGTGAACACAACGAAGAAGTCCTTGATGTCGCTCTCGTCGATGGCTCCCAGCGAGCAGAGCCTGAAGGTGTCGCTCGACGAGATCTTGCCAGGGTAGATCGTGAAGCCATGCTCGTAGCAGTAGTCATGTACTTTGCCGAAATCCCAGTTCCGATCATTCGGGTAGAGGACAGAGACAACCAGGCCGGACTGGATCTCTGGTCTGATGGCCTCCTTCAGACCGAGCCGGGCCACCCCTTCATGGATGGCGCGGTTGACGCGTAGGTGACGCTCGTATTTCGGTGTCTCACCTTCGGCGTAATATTCCTTCAATCCTTGAAGGGCGGCATAGACTGTCTGGACCGGAGGGGTGAAGCGCATCTCGCCGTTCTTCTCGAAGCCGGCATATTGCTGGTACAGATTGCAATAGAACGAACGCACCGGGTAGCCCTTAGATTTCACGACCTCCGCCGTCTTTCCGATCACAAACGAGAGTCCTGTCATCGCCATTATGCCTTTCTGCGCCGATGCCATGCAGAAGTCGATGTTGTCGCGCGCCACATCGATCGGAATCATTCCGAGAGAGGATGTCGTGTCCGCGACCATGATGGCTCCGTGCCTGTGCGCAAGCGCTCCTATCTCACGGATCGGGTTCAGCACTCCGGTACCGGTCTCATGGTGGCAGCAATAGACCACGTGGATGTCGGGATTCGCATCCAATGTCTTTTCGATGTCCTTGAGGTCCGGAATGTCATAGACTGAGGATTTCAGGTCTATGTGCGGCAGACCGTAGCACCGGCAGACCTCGGCGGCCCTTGAACTGTAGGCTCCGTTGTCCACAATGAGCATCTTCTTGCCTTCAGGCAGCAAGGAGTTGACACAGACATCGATGCAGATTGTTCCCGATCCGCAGAACAGCACGCTGGTGTATTCTTCCGGATCAGCGTGGACGATCCCGAGGATGTCCTTTCTGAACTGTGCCATCCTGTCGGCGAACTCTTTCTCCCTCGGACAGATGTCCGGGACGATCTGCGCCATCTTCACGGTGTCGGTCGTCGTGGCAGGTCCGGGATTCAGCAGGACGTTACGTTTTATGTTTGATTTACTCATGCTTTTATATTCATTTGTCAAGAAATTCCATGAACGCGTCGCGGTTCTGAATCGGGGTGGTTGTAGGGCGGCCGAGGTCCTTGCGGTTGCCGCGATGGACTCTGACCTCAAGCAACACCGGGCCTTCGCAAGTCTTTAGCCTCTTCAGAACCGTCTCCAGTTCCTCTTCGTTCGTGGCCATGACCGCCTCCCTGTAGCCCACGGCCTTTGCTATTTCCGTAAGCCTGACCTTCAGACCAACCGTCGGCTGGCCCCCCACAGAGTCGTGCGCCCCGTTGTTGAAGACAACGTGTATGAAATTCGCCGGAGCCTTGTCGGCGATGATCGCCATGGATCCAAGGTGCATCAGCGCGGCTCCATCTCCATCGAAGCACCAGACTTTGCGGTCAGTCTTCTCCAGAGCGATTCCGAGGGCTATCTGGCTCGCGTGTCCCATTGATCCGACGGTGAGGAAATCCTTTTCGTGTCCCTGGGCGCATGCCGTTCTGTACTCGAACAATTCACGGGAGATCATCCCGGTCGTGGAGACTATGACATCCTTCGGGTCAATCGAAGATGCGACCTTTTGGATAGCCTCCTCCCTTGAGAGGGGATATTCATTTACCTCGTGCCTTTGCAGCGTGTAAGGTTCGAAGGTGTTTTTCCGCACGATGAAGGAGAACGCCTCGCCGGTTCCGGTCATGTGTCTGACGGCTTCTTCCAGCTGGCTGCGGAATTCCGTTTCGTCCTGGCTCAGAATCTCGTGCCTGATGCCCATCGCATCGAGCAAAGGGAGTGTGACCTTTCCCTGCTTGACATGCTGCGGTTCGTCGTGGACCCCTGGCTCACCCCTCCATCCGATTACCAGCAGGACCGGAATGTTGTAAACCTCCCTGTCCGTCAGCGATGCCAGCGGATTTATGGCGTTGCCTTCCCCAGAGTTCTGCATATAGACACATGGAATATGTCCTGTCGCGAGGTAGTGTCCGGCCGCGAGTCCTATGGCGGCACCCTCATTTGCGGCGATGATGTTGTGACTGCCATCCAGAGTGTCAGAGATGTAGGCGCATACATCCTTAAGAAGAGAGTCCGGCACTCCTGCGAAAAAGTCAATCCCTTCCGCGGCGAGCGATTCTATGAATATCTTGGGAGAGATCATGCCTGTTACTGTTTTTTTGTTCCGGGAATAAGACCGAGAATATCCTTGATCGGCATGCAGAGGTCGTTGGCTTCCAGCGAACGTCCGTGTTCAAGGATGGATTTGGCGCAGTTCACCATCGCCGGATAGGCGCTCCGGAGCATATGGTTCGCATAGATGACCACGTTGATGCCCCATGAGGCCAACTCTGTCTCGGTGAATTGGTTGTACGTAGTCGGTACTGCCACGATCGGAGTGGTGGAGTCTGTCTCCCTGAACCTTCGGCAGAATTCCTTGATGTCCATTCCGTCCCTGTTCTTTGAATGGATCATGATTCCGTCAGCCCCGGCCTTGACATACGCATGGCAGCGTTCAAGCGCATCCTCAATCGGCTTCCCGGCGATCAGGGACTCGCAGCGGGCGATTATCATGAAGTCCTCCGTGATCTGCGATTCCTTTCCGGCACTGATCTTGGCGCAGAATCCCTCTATTGTGTCCTGCGTCTGCACAGCCTCTGTGCCGAAGAGAGAATTCTGCTTGAGACCGACCTTGTCCTCAATGATGACCGCGGAGATTCCGAGTCTTTCCAAGGTCCTGACAGTGAAACCGAAATGCTCGACCTTCCCACCCGTGTCACCATCGAATATGACAGGCTTGGTCGTAACCTCCAGAGTGTCGTTGAGGTCGTGCAGTCTCGTGGTGAGATCCACCGCCTCGATGTCCGGCTTTCCTTTGGAAGTGGAGTCTGTCAGTGAGGATGACCACATCCCGTCGAACTGCTTTGTCTCACCATTCACCTCGACCGTGGTTTTCTCCACGATGAGTCCGGTCAGGCCGCAGTGTGATTCAAGAATGCGTACTATCGGTTTCGCGTCGATCAGCCTGCGAAGTCTTTTCATCCTGACTTCCGGCGTTGTGCCGAATCCCTCGATCTCCTCCGCCAGCTTGGAAGAGTTGATTCCTTGCGTGTAAGGAATCTCGATGACCTCCCCTCCGATTTCCTCCATCACCTTGAAGACCTCCTCCCTGAGTTTTCTCGCCGGTCCTTTCTTCCAGTCATCTCCATGGATTATGTAGTCCGGACGGTATTTCCGAAGGTTCTCCACATAACTCCATTCCTCTTGAGGCACGACATCCGCCACTCCTTTGATGCTGCGCACAACCGCTTCCCTTTGCCCGTATGTGAGCACCGGAAGCCTCTTGTGTGTGGCTATGGCCTTATCCGTGAACAGGCCTATGATCACATCCCCATGCTTTGCCCCCTCCGAGATGATGTTTGTCAGTCCAGGGTGCATCACATCCGCTATCATTCCGAGATATACTTTCTTCGCCATCTGTCAATCTTTAAAGTTGCGTGGTCTATCCCCGGTTTTTCCACGTTGTCCGCAGCCTCTGGCCCTCCGCTCCGATTCCGGGTTTTTCGTAAATTCATGCGGCAATAACCGCAAACATCAAATATAGTCAAAAACCACTGAATATTTTCATTCCAGCCCTAGAACTGTTGTTCAGGCAACTGATTTTTTAATGGTTTCTTGAAGAATTTGACTACATTTGAACGCAGTAACACTCTGTGTCACTTCTTGACTTTCAAGATCTGGAAAGGAATTACACTGCCACGGCGGTGGGACTCAAGCTTAAACATAGTGGCAAGGAGGTAATTAAAATATTGTGAATCAATGCGCAGAATAAGGACAGCGGTGATCATGGCGGCGGGGCTTGGCACCCGTTTCGGCAAACAGACCGAGAATATTCCGAAAGGCTTCGTCGAGGCTGGGGGGAAGCCTATGGTGGTACGTTCGGTGGAGACGCTTCTGGATTGCGGTATGGACAGGATCATCATCGGCACTGGCTACAAGAAGGAAGCATACGAAGCCTTGAGGGAGCGATATCCTCGGATCGAGTGCGTCTTCAGCCCGCGCTATGCCGAGACGAACAGCATGTACACACTCTACAACATGAGGGAGACCATCGGAACTGACGACTTCATCCTGCTTGAGTCAGATCTCGTCTATGAAAGCAAGGCGGTCACGTCTCTGTTGGATTGCGAATATGCCAGTGCTATGCTGATCACTCCGGTCACGAAATTTCAGGATCAGTACTATGTTCAGAAGGATGCGGACGATGTTTTGGTCGCTTGTTCGACGGACGGCGGTGCCATCCGCGCCGACGGGGAGCTTGTCGGCATCCACAAGATAAGCAACGCTTTTTTCAGTCAGATGTGCCAGGATTATGGAATGAAGGCGGAAGAACAGCCGAGACTTGGCTATGAATATGAACTTCTTCACGTCTCCAGAAACATCACTCCCATGAACGTCCTGAAAGTGGATGGCCTTCTATGGTACGAGATCGATGACATGGCGGATCTTGAATATGCTGAAAAACATATAATTGGGAGAATATAAGTTCCTTGCGCCGGCTTTGTCTCAGGACTTTCCTTCCTGCTGTGCCGACATGGTCTCTGTTGTCATGACAGCCGTGATTGTCGTTTGGTCGAAATAATTGACTATGCGGTTGCATATTCGTGCTGTTTTGGAATATTGGATTAATTTTTGATATATTTGTCGCTGTTTGGAAAACCGAAAGGACCAAGATTCGATTCACACGTGAAGGTCCAACCGGTTGTCCATGAAGTTGAACAAATTAATATTCATTTGATTATGAAGAAAGTATTCTCGTCTATCTTTGCGGCATCCATGATGCTTCTTGGAACAGTGGCTATAGCACAGCCTTCAGTCGGTATCGGTTATCTGAACTCAACAGACAAAGCGAAGTCGGGAAGCACTACCAACTCCACTAATCTGAGTGGTTTCTATGTCGGTGGCTCTTACAACATCAATCTCGTCGGTGCTTTGAATGTGGCTCCGGGAGTTTACTACTCTTTGCTTACCAAGAGCGATGCTGACAGCTATTTCGGACTGGTTGACACCAAGGTTGATGTGACTGAACACTATCTTTCGATCCCGGTGATGTTCAATGCCGGCCTTGCGTTGGCTGATGGAATTGTAGGAAGAATCTATGCCGGACCATCTCTGGCATATGGTCTTGCTTCCAACACGAAAGTAAAAGGTTCTGTAGCCGGTTTTTCCAAAGATGCCAAGATCAATAATTACGATGATGATTCTGACTACCGTCGTTTTGACATCATGCTCGGTGGTGGAGTCGCCGTTGACTTCTTCGACATGGTACGCTTCAAGGTCGGCTATGATTATGGCCTTGTCAACCGCTATTCCGGAGATGCTGATGTGACCCGCCATAGAAGCCAGTTAAGCGTAGGCGTAGCCTATCTCTTCTAGGTTGGATCATTGATAATCAAGCGGCCATGGATGGATTCCTTGGCCGCTTTTTTTGTTGGAGCCGATTCACTGCGGAGCCGCAGAAATGACATCACCGTCAATTGCGAAAAATAGGGGGGATTCAAACAGAAGGGTTACCTGAGGGACAGATAGTGCTTGCGGAGAGACTCTGGAAACTTCTCGATAGAGTAGCGGAGCATGGTGCGTGGCATCGAGGTGGCATATTCATCAAGAAAGAGTTCGAGGCGGCGTTGGTCGCGCTTTCCGGCCTCGCGCAGCATCCAACCCACTGCCTTGTGCATCAGGTCGTGTTTGTGTCCCATAAGCTTGACCGCCAAAGCATAAGTGTCATCAAACTCTCCATTTCTGATGAGTGTGAGGGTTGAGACGATGGCGATCCTCTGCTCCCAAAGCAAATCGCTGTCAGCCAATGAATATAGCAACCCACGCTCCTGCGGATTCCTTACGAGAAACCCTCCGATGATGGATGGGGCGGTCAGATCCACAAGATCCCAATTGTTGATTCTGGATGTGTGTCCCAGAAAGAAGTCAACCATTTCTTTCGGAACGGATTTCCGGCATTGCTGAACGAGAATCAAAAGGGCGCAGAGCCGTGCCTCATGCCATTGTGAATCAAGAAGCCCGCTGATTTCCAATAGTGAAGCGAACGTATTCTTTTTCGCTACAGACCTTACATCCGGCACTACAACGCCCAGAAACCGGTCGCCCTCGCCATATTCACCGATCCCGCACTTGAAAAACCTTGGCAAAACCACGCGCTTTTCCTCCGAATGCAGCGCATCCAGTTCTTTCGTCACCCTTTCCACAAAAAGTCTTACATCCGAGCTTGAGTCATTCGCCGCCGTCGGTTCGATATCCTTAGGTGTAATCATGCTGAATGTTCTTTTCTCGTTTTTTTGAATATGTCCGTGCAATATTTTCAGGCACCGGGATTATGTTATTATGTAGCCCCGCTGCTTTATTTAGACTTAAACTACTCTTTGCAGAGCATTATCTGCTGGATGAGGTGATCTGTGGATTGCATTCCCAGTGATCCGATTCTACCGAGATTCCTGATTGTCTTCTCGATATCCTTGTCGATGATGCCGTCGGTTTCCTTGATGCATGTCCCTCTCAGGGCCAGAACACAGGACTGGACGGCGCAAGCCACTCCGGAGGCCACTTTCATGGCGCATCCGACCTTGGCTCCGTCACAGACCATTCCAGTGATGTTGCCTATCATGTTCTTTATCGCTGAACAGGCTTGGTCGTAGCTTCCCCCGCGCAGGAACACGATTCCGCAGGCTGACCCGGTCGAGGCGATAACGCAGCCGCACAAGGCCGACAACTTGCCGAGATAGCCTTTGATGTGGATAGCGACCAGATTGCTGAGAATCAGGGCTCTGGCGAGTCGCTCGTCATCTACACCGTATTTCATGGCGTACGCGATAACGGGCATGCTCACGGTGATTCCTTGGTTGCCGCTGCCGGAATTGCTCATAGCCGGGAGTTTGCATCCCGCCATTCTCGCATCGGAGGCGGCTGCCGTCATTCCCATCGCGAAGCTGATGAAATCATCCCCGAAGACCTCCTGCTGGTTCTCACGGATGGCCTTGCCGACGTTGAGGCCGTAATCGCCGCTTAAACCTTCGCGGGCGAGCGCAAGATTCAGATCTCTGTCCGCCAGGATGAACTTGATGTCCTCGAACGCGGCACTTTGGGCAAATGAATATATTTCCTTGACAGTCAGGTTGTAGTCCAGCGTGTTCTTTACCGGAGAGGCTTCACCGTCCTCGCCTTTTCTGAAGTCCGAGACAGAGGAGTCAAGTCCAGTCTCGACAATCCTGTCGTGATCGTCCTCAATGACGGCCCAGGCCTTATGGCCTGATGATGCGACTGTCACCTTGACGTAAAGAATCTTCGGCCTGTCCGCGACCTTTATCCGCACTTTGCCTGCGTCCACCAATTTCTTGCTGGCCTCTACATCACTGTCGGTCAAGTCTTTCAGCACCTCAAGACCGTAAGCGCTCTTTCCGCAGACTGATCCGAGGGCGGAGGCTATGTAAAGTCCGACCATCCCCGTTCCGGGGATTCCGACCCCCATTCCGTTCTTGAGAATGTTTCCGCTGACTTCGACGTCAAGCTCATATTCAGAGAACGCCGGGACTTCTGTTTTCAGGGTTTCGGTGGCTTTCGCGGCTGCCAGCGCCACCGCGATCGGTTCGGTACAGCCTAAAGCTGGCTTTACTTCCTTATGCAGGAGTTCAATGAGTTCGGATTCTCTTGGTGTCATAATTGGTTATTTGTCAAGAAATTTCATGATGTCCTTAATCAGTGATTCTGTGCAGGATTCATCCTTGATGACCTCTATCGGGAAGCCGATGCAGACAGTCCTGTATCCATTCCCTTCATAGCAGGTTCCGGCAGAGATGTCCGTGTCCGAGTAGCGCAGGAATGACTGTGCCTTATTGCATGACGGGACGATTCCGTCCGGAGTCTCCACGCAGTAAATGAAAGGATTACGATCCTTATGGAACTTAATTTCAAGTTCGCTCAGGCTTACCGCCGGGTTGCTCTTCGCTTTCACGGTGGCGTTGCGGCTGGCATAGTTGGTCATCCATCTGTAGCCGAGGGTCTTTTCCACGAATTCCTTTGTTGAAGCCGTGTAGGCGCTGTCCTTATGCACAGGGTAGATTCCGTCCCAGACATCCGTGCCGATGTTCGCTCCGGAGGCAAGTACGTTTCCACCATCCTCTGTGTAGCGCTTGATAGCCTGTTGCAGTTCGGTAGGGAACACCTGGAACCTGTCCGCAACCTTGCCGGTACCGACAACCGTGGTTATCTGCTTTCCGCAGATGAGGTCAATCGCTCGGTCTTTCCCGGCGAGGTCCCGGCTTGTGGAGAATGCCGCCACACTGGAAGAATGGAACGCGTATCCGGCTGCCATAAGTGCCTTGCCGTGAATCCCGCAGTAGTCGAACGTGTTGCCGGCGAAGACCTTGCCGGCCTGATCCGTCCACGATGCTCCGAACCCAGGATTGTCATCGTCCATCCATGGCAGTTCACGACGGAACTGGTACTGTTCTCCGATGAAATTGATTTCCCTTACGTAAGGTACACCGGCGTCAAGATCGGCGTTGAATCCGGCATATTCAGGAGAATCGAACCAAGCCGGAGCGGAGACTCTGGTGAAGTTGTTTACCACCAGCACGCTCTTTCCATTGCCTGATTCCGGAATTCCTACGCTGAGGGTTTCGGACGGGAAGCTCTTGCCGCCATCGTTGAATGCGATGATCCGGTAACTGTAGATGTGACCTGGAACGATCGCGACCTCGGCCGAGATCTCATCACCGGAGACTTTGACATTGTCCAGCACGCGGCCGGTGTCAAATGCTCCGTCATCTATCCTTGTCTGGAGAATGTAGCCGGTTGGTCTGGCCGTGGGCTCCAGATTGTCATCCGTGGCTTTCCAGCTGAGCCTCACTGATTTAGAGCCGTTGAAAGAGGTAGCGAAGGAATTGACCGGAAGCGGCTGCACGACATATTCACATCCATAGCGGGCGCTAAGGTACTTGAGCATTCCTTTGTAAACGGCGCGGCTGACCGTGAAGCGGAAAGAAGGATCGAGTCCGAATTTCATGTCGGCGAAGTTCTGATGCGACAGCAGCTCCAGAAGCATCGCCGGGACTGTCGCCGTGCGTGATTCGCTGTATGAACGGTCCCACAAGCCTCTTCTGCTCCATTCCGGGTTGAATCCATGTCTTATGTCATTCACGATCTCTGTCTGCACGAAGTCGGCGTACATCCTCTGCTGAAGCCTGTTCTCGCCGTTCGCGAACTTGTCACTTCCGTCGCACATCAAGGTGTAGATGGACAGTGTCCCTATGATCGAGTCATTCGGTGTCGTCCCAGCGTCAGTGTGGAAGGCGAACGAAAGGTCTATCGGGATATTCAGTCCTTCCGCCTCAGGGTTTGTCCTTGAGCCACCGGTCATCCAGCCTACCCACGCTCCACGGTCGCCATAGTCCGAGGTGTAGTCATTGTCGTACTTGCTCAGGATTGTGGAGTCAACCCCGGCCCACTGCATCCAATAGAAGGCTCCTTCTGTGAAGGACGGCATCCCGGAGGTGGTATATTCGTTGACATCCTGATCTTTCAGCCCTCTCGCTATCTTGCCCATCCCGCCTCCGAAGCGCACCGCGTCAGCCGTGATGACGGCGTTTTTAGCGACATTGTAGCCTTTAGGGACGCGGTTGTCCAGAATCACGCATCCTTCGGCGCCCTTGTCGAATTCAAACGTGCCAAGGTATATCCAAGTGCCGCCTCCCATCTTCTGGTTGACGATGAATTCACTCTCGCCGCCCATATGCCGGACGGTGTAATGGGCGCACGGAGTGCTGTGCGGCAGACTTTTGTAGGAAATATAGACTGAATATTCCCCCCGCTGAGGAATCTCCGGAATCCATCGCGCCTCCGCGGCCTTGTCCTTTCTGTGTTCTGTGCACTCGGCCTGCCGCGCTGTTCCCATCCTGAACGGATTCTCAAGCAACGAATATGTCGCCTTGGCATCCGCGAATCCAACTCCGGCATCCGACCAAGTTCCTGTCTCTGAATATTTTCCCTCGATTCGGACTCCTTCTCCGCGCCCTTCCTCGAAGGCCGGGTCATTGTCAGCTATTATCTCGTTGGTCTGAGGATCCCTTTCGCGCGGTGTCATCACGTATGCTCCGGCGTTCTCCAACATGGGAATCAGGAACGGAAGCACGTAACTTTGGGTGTACATGTCCTCGACTGTCTGGAAGACCGGGGCGCGCTGCCATTCCCAGCGGTCGGTCTTCTCCTCGAAGTATCGTCCGTGGCTCTGCCAGAGAGCGATGTCGCGTCCGGCCAGACCTTTGGCGAAGTCTGGTCCGCCAACCGGGGTAACGAACGGATGCACACTACGTAAGTCCTTTGTCATGAAGTTGCTCTCGACAGGTGATCCGTTGTTGTTCACCTGTGGCATTACGTATGATTCCAATCTGTTCTTCCCGATGAAAAGATTCCCGATCTCGTACCTGGAGCAGGATTCCGGCATCAGGTCGGCAAGTGTCTTCCTTAGCCATTCCACATCATTTGCCCGCCAAGGAAAGTCACCCATCGCGGGAGTGAAATGAAAGTCCAGTGAATATCCTCTCCTGACGACCTTGTTGGCCTTTACGGCCGCCGAGACTCCAGTTCTTTCCACCATCAATGTCTGAAGGGAGTCAACCGCATCTTTGAAGTCCTTTACGGTCTGGGCGTCAACACCTGCCGACAAAGAGCATGCGAAGGTGATGACAGTTAGTATTCTTTTGAACATGTCCGTTTTTCGTGTTTTTTTATGTGCAAGTCTATTACCAGAGTGACTATCGATGAGATGGCAAGGGAAAGAGTGTCTGCGGCGAAATCAAGGACATCGCCGCTTCTGTAGTCCGTGAATGATTGCCCGATTTCCGTCGCGGCCGCGATCAGGCAACCTGCAAGAAATACGAGTCCGGTCACCAACGCCGGCTTGCCAGGTCGCTTGCCCCTCCCGTTGAAAGCTATGTGGCAGAGAATCGGGAAAGGAAAGAACATCAGAAAATGCACAATCTTGTCCATCGGGATCCCGAGAAATTTATCGACAGAGATTTCGGGAAGGTCGCTGAAATGCCCAAAGCAGCAGTATGCCACCGCGCCGAGATAGGCGAGGAACAGCGTCAGTCCAAGAATATTCTTCTTTTTCATCATCGGGGTTCTATTTGAGAATCAACTCCCCGAAGAACTCCGGTCTATGGAAATCCGGTTTAGGGGTCTTGATGGGATTCCAGCTCAGAAAATGCGGATGCGCGGTCAGGTCACCGCACTTGTAGAAGTTGCCTCTCAGGCTGACCGGAAGGTTGTCCCTGTCGATCCCGATCAGCTCGAACGGAATCAGCATCGCGACAGTCCAACTGAAAATCCTGTCGTTCACGCTGACGGCCTTATGTTCCAGGGAACTGTGCCTGATGACACTTGCCAGCAGGGATGGCTGGATAAGGGTCTTGTTGATCCTGCTTGTCCTTTTCGATGCAAGAAGGGACCCTATGCACGTCATCTCGAAATTATAATACGTCCCGTCATAAGGATCGGTGACGAAGAACTCGCAGCAGCTGTCCTCCCAACTGTTCCCGTTGTCCTCCAAAGCTGTGGCACGCAGATCAAGTCCGCGCACATGGAACATCACGGCCAGATGCGATTTTGTCCGTGCGATCGATCCGTTGCAGTCCGGAGCGTACGGGGCGTCCTTTGGCCAGTTCTGTTCGCAGACGGCGAACTTTGACGCACCTTTCTCCATCGCAAGATCAAGCTCTTGCGTATTCATCATTTCCAGTCCTTCTAGCAAAGGAACCCTTATTTGCCTGACAACGTTTCTCATTGTGCCAATTGAATATATTCTTGAGGCTATAGCGCCTGCATGTCGTTGAGTTTCCTGTAATAACCGTTCAGGGCGATAAGTTCGTCGTGTCTGCCGCGCTCCACAATCCGTCCCTCGTCCATCACGATGATCTCGTCCGCGTTACGGATGGTGGAGAGCCTGTGGGCGATGGCGATCGTGGTCCTGGTGGACATCAGCCTGTCAAGCGCCTCCTGCACGATCTTCTCGGACTCTGTGTCGAGCGAGGCAGTCGCCTCATCCAGAATCAGGATAGGAGGATTCTTGAGGATCGCCCTCGCGATGCTGATTCTCTGTCGTTGTCCGCCGGACAGTTTGATGCCGCGGTCCCCGATGTTGAAATCATAGCCGCCTTCCTTCTCCATGATGAAGTCGTGGGCGTTGGCGATCTTCGCCGCCTCTATCACGCTTTCCATCGTGGCGTTTTCCACACCGAAGGCTATGTTGTTGAAAATGGTGTCGTTGAACAGGATCGATTCCTGATTGACATTCCCGATCAAACTTCTCAGATCCGAAATTTTGATGTCCCTGATGTCTGTCCCGTCAATCGTGATGGCTCCTGCTGTCGGATCATAGAATCTCGGAATGAGGTCCACGAGAGTTGACTTCCCAGCTCCCGACGCACCCACAATGGCGATTGTCTTGCCTTTAGGGATGTCCAGACTCACATCGTCCAGAATCATCCTGTGTCCGTCCGGATAACGGAAATTCACATGCTCGAACGAGAGCTTGTCGTTAAAGCCGCTCAACGCTTTCGGCTCCTTCGGCTCCACGATGTCGTTCTCAGCGTCCAGAATCTTGTTGATCCTCTCCATCGAGGCCATACCTTTAGGAATGGCGTACCCAGCCTTCGCGAAATCCTTGATCGGATTGATGATGCTGTAGAGAATCACCATATAATAAATGAATATAGGCGCGTCGATGGTCGATTTTCCTCCGAGAATCAAGGCTCCTCCGAACCATAGCACGATCATGATCAGCACCGTGCCGAGGAATTCGCTCATAGGGTGGGCGAGGGACTGACGGATTGTAACCTTGTTGTTCTTTTTCCTCATAGCCTCCGTGACGTTGTCGAATCTGTCGGACATCTTTTTCTCGGCGATGAACGCCTTGATGATGCGAAGGCCTCCGAGAGTCTCCTCGACCTGAGCCATGACATCACTCCAAAGCTGCTGTACCTCAAGTGATTTCCTTTTCAGGTTCTTGCCTACGACTCCCATCACCCACATCATGACCGGTGCGAACAGTATCGTGAACGCCGTCATCTGCCAGCTGATGACCAGTAGAGCGGCAAAGTAGAAGATAATCAGGATCGGATTCTTGATCAGCATCTCGATGGAGCCGGTGATGGAATTCTCGACCTCCTGCACGTCTCCGCTCATCCTGGCGATTATGTCGCCTTTTTTCTCCTCCGAGAAGAAGCCCAAAGGCAGCGCGAGGATCTTGTTGTAGATGTCCATCCTGATGTTCTTCACGACTCCTGTCCTGATCGGGACCATCACGGCTGATGATCCGAAATAGCAGGCTGTCTTGAGAGCCGTCATCACGACAAGGAATATGCACAGCATCAACAGGACTGTGGAAGCGCCCACAGCGGAGATCTGCTGTTCCAGCATCCAATAGACGTTCGCCATGAACGCGTCGCCGAGATCCTTGAACGGCATCTGCCACACCTCGTCCCAAGGGGTGAATGAATATACCGTCTCATTGATCTTGAACAGGATGCGCAGGATCGGCACGATGATCGCAAACGAGAAGATGTTGAACACCGCCGACAGGATGTTCAGAACGATCGAGCCGGCGAGGTATTTCTTGAAAGGCGCCACATAGCGCTTTATCATTGACCAGAATTCTTTCATTGTCAGAGTATTTTTTCCAACCAGTGGAAGATTAGGAATATTCTTTTGCGTAGTATGTCGTAGTCCAAAGTGTCGGCGGTGTCGGTGACCTTGTTGGTCAGCATTGTGATTCCGGAGGTGAAGACAATGCATGTCAACCCGTTCTGCGTGAAGATTTTCTGATCACCGAACCTGCTGTGGAACATTTCCGTGAAACTCTTGCTGCCGTAGTAGTCCGTTGCTATGTCCAATCCAAGTCCCTTGCCTTCGTTAGCCCTTGCGAGGTCGAAGGTGTACTGCCCTCCGCTGAGCATGATCAGGTAGTCATTCCTGTCCTTGTGCAGCGGCGCGAGTGTGCTGCCAAGTATGTCCAGCACGACTGTCGAGTGGATCCTGTCCATGGTGATTGCCTTACCGCTCACCGGATCCTTCAGATTCCCGTTCTTGATCTCCTCCATCAAAGCCTCTGCGCCGGCGGAATTCTTCTCCTTTGCGTCCGTAGCCACGAAAATAATATTCTTGCCGTAAGATCGTCCTAACTGCTTCATCTTGTTGAACATCTCCGCGACACTTATCATCGCGGCGACTCCGGATGCATTGTTGTCAGCCCCTGGATAAAGATTTCCGTCGATGATTCCGTGGCTGTCGTAGTGGGCGCTCACAATGACGTACATCTCCTTGGAACCAGTCCTTTTCCCTGGCAGGAATCCGAGGATGTTACGTCCCACGACATCTCCTACCTTGAAGGAACGGCTCCATGTCCCGTCGAACGGCATCAGCCCGGCACTTTCGTAACGCCTTGAAATCCAAAGGGAGACCTCGACCGCTCCTCTGGTCCCGGTCTCGCGTCCCTTGAACGTCGTGTCCGTGAGGAATTCCACCTGCATGCGCAGGTTGTCGGAGGAGATGATCTTCTCTGCATTGGTCCCGGAGGGGACCATCTTTACAGCGGTATGCTGCGCGTGAAGCTCTCCGGCGGCCACCGAGAGGATGATGAATATGAAAATTTTACTTAAAATCGTCTTCAAGGCACGATAAATGTTTATCTTTGCAAATGACAAAATTAGGAATTTTAGGAATGTGAAAAAAATAAATCTCTTAAGATTTGTGTTTTATTTCATGAACATTCCTCATAAAGGATTTTATTTATATGAAAAGGTTTGTGTTGTCTCTGTCTATCCTATTGTGCTTCGCATTGGTGTCCAACGCGCAGTATGACAAGGATGTGTTCAACTTCAGAGGCCGCGCGGCCCTTTCGGAAGGAAAGTACTCGGAGGCCATCGGTCATTTCAATGTGCTGGCCCGTCTGGATTCGACGGATTGCTGGACGTTTTTCTATAGGGGGATCGCAAAGTACAACCTCGGCGATCTTCGTGGCGCGCAGGCTGACTTCAACACTTCTGTAAGGCTGAATCCTGTGTTCACCAACGGGTATCATTTCAGGGCCATAACCCTCAGCCGTTTCGGGAAGTACGACGAGGCATTGAAGGATCTTGACAGGGCCATGGAACTCCGTCCTGGGCTTAACGGATTGTATTTCAGCAGGGGAGTGACCTACTTCCTGGCCCAGCAGTTCGACAACGCTGTCGCTGATTTCGACCGCTACATCAGGAAGGAATCCAAAGATCCGTCCGCATATCTGAACAGGGGAGCGTCTTATCTCTTTCTCGGTGACACGACAAAGGCTCTTGAGGACTACAACAAGGCGATAAGACTGGACCGTTTCGATCCTGAAGGCTACATCCGCCGCGGCCGTGTCTATGCGTTGCGGAATGATTACAAAGATGCCATCGCTGATATGGACAAGGCCATCGGTCTGGACACGACCAACACTTTCGCCTATTTCAACAGGGCTTTGATGTACTACGACCAGAACAACTACAACGCGGCGATGAGCGACCTGAACAGGGTGTTGAGGGACGAGCCGGGCAACGCTCTGACCCTTTACAACCGTAGTCTTATCAACGCCCAAGTCGGGAATATGGAGGACGCGTTGGCGGACATGGACCATGTCATCAACATCAATCCGGAGAACGTGCTGGCGTACTACAACAGAGCTTCCTATTTTGTTCAGATGGGGCGCTGGATGGACGCTCTTGACGACTACGACAAAGCCATCGAGCTTTATCCTGACTTCGCCAAGGCCTACCTGAACCGCTCCTATGTCAAGAATATGCTCGGACGTACCAAGTCCTCGAAACAGGACTACGACACCGCGCAGAAGAAGGTTCAGGAGTACCGCGCGAAGAACGCCACGGATGAGGGGTCGTTCGCCGACACCACCAAGAAATACAGTTCCCTGATCGCTCTGGACGCTGATTTCGCCAAAAAAGATTTCGACAATGAGCTTCTTCAGAACCGTGACATCAACATCCGTCTGAAATCGCTCTACAAGTTCAGTCTTGCCACCAGTCGTGACAACCAGAACTACGCTTTGAGGCATCGTTACGAGAACCCGCTGATAGACAAGTTCATCTCGGATTCTCCGATTGTGATGACGGTGTCCAATTCCGATTCTCTTGTAAAGCCTGAGTTCACGCACGGAATCGACGCTTCACTTTACGGGGATTCCTATCTGGCAGCCGGAGATCCTAAATCTCTTACGGATGCGGACCGGGCTTTCATCAGAGGACTCTACGATGTGCAGTCAAAGCAGTTCACCTCTGCCTTGAACCAGTTCGACGCGGCTGTGAACGCGGAGGGCAAGGGAAAATATTCAGAATACTACAAGGCGTTCTATTACCTGAACAGGGGAGTGCTTCGCGCCGAGATGATAGATTTCATCTCGTCCATAGAGAACAACGTTCAGACTCTGACGATGGATGACCAAGGTACGACCAGGGCACGGGTACGTGATCAGGTGAGCCGGACATATGATTACTCTGAGGCCATAGATGACATGCTGGCCGCTGACAGGATCCTGCCGGGCATTCCGTACGTCTATTTCAACCTCGGTAACCTTTACTGCTTGTCCTCGAAATTCGTGGAGTCTGTTGACAGCTACACGAAGGCCATCAATGTCTATCCTTACATGGGGGACGCTTACTATAACAGAGGCCTTGTACTCATCTATTTGAAAGACAAAGAGAAAGGGTGTATCGATCTCTCCCGTGCAGGTGAGCTGGGGGTAGGTGACGCCTATAGTGTGATTTCGAAATATTGCGAAGAGGAGAAGAAGTGATGCTTAAGTTTTTAAGTCTTTCAAGCGGCAGTTGCGGCAATTGTTATTTCCTTTCCGACGGCAGGTCCGGGTTGCTGATTGACGCGGGTGTCAGCCAGCGGCGTTTGAAAAAGACTTTGATGGAAAACGGTTTTGATGTGGATTCCTTTCAGGCTGTGCTTGTGACGCATGACCATCTGGATCACATCCGCCATCTGGGTTCCTACTGCAAGCATCTGAAGAAACCGGTCTATGCCACCTCTGTTCTTCACGATGCGCTTTCGCATCACACATTCACAAAAGATTACATCTCGGATTACCGTTGTGTGCTTCCTGACGAAGATGCGATCCGGATCAAACTTCGCAGTGATATTCCAGAAGAGGAACTCCCTCTTGTCAGCCATTTTGTGGTGCCTCATGATGCGACCCAGACCGTTGGCTACTTTATTGAATGGTCGGGAGTAAGGTTCTTCTTGATGACAGATGCCGGCAGAGTGACAGACGAGGCCGTTGAATATGCCCGAAAGGCGGACGCGGTGGTCTTCGAGTCGAACTATGATTCAGGAATGCTCATCGGAGGCCCTTACACACATGAACTCAAGATGAGAATATGCCAAGGCAACGGACATCTTAGCAATGATGAATGCGCCTTGGCCATCCGCCGTTTCTGGCATCCCGGCCTGAAGAACCTCTTCCTCTGCCATCTCAGCGAGAACAACAACACCCCGTCCCTCGCCTTCGACTCCGCCGCCGAAGCCCTCCGTTCCATTCACCTTGACGCCGGCCACACCGCCAAGGACATCACCAACCTCCAGACCCTTCCCCGCACCCACGCCTCGCAGATGTTTACCCTCATCTCCGGTCGCTGAACCTGTCGAAGTGCCCTTAAATTGGTGCGCAGGAACCTTCTTTTCACGCACGAGACATTCAGATTGAGGCCTTTGTGCGTGAATCAACCAATTCCACTCACGGAAAGATCCGTTATTCCACCGCTTTATAATAGGTCGGAGTGTGGCCATCTTCACTGAATATTCCTACGAGGTCACGGAGGAGCAGGTCGGGACGGACCACGCCGCTTTCCCAGAAGTCGTTGCCGCCTTTGGTGTTGAGGCGCTTGTTGTCGTTCCAGACGACGTGAGCAGAGACCGTGTCTGTGCTGTCTTTGTCTGAACAGTAACCTCTTGCGGAGGCATTTTCTTGAATATTCCTGAGAAAGTCCTCGAACAGGGGATTGACGGAAAGAAGCTGCTCCAACGTCCGGCACCAACCGACATTCATCCAAAGATCCGCTTCCTTTGACAATGAATATGCCGTCTCGACCGAGATCTGTCCGGAGACAGAGCTTCCTGCTTTTGCACCGAGAATCTCACCGCCGGCATCCTTGAACAGTGTTGTGAGGTAACTTTCCTGACCGGGAATGAACCATTGATCCTTGTACGGGATGTTGACCAGAATCTTTCTCGGTTTCCGTGTTTTCGGTTTCGCTTCACCGGAGTCCTGTCCGGCGTTTGGTCTGATTTGATCAGACGCACTTGTCTTAAGCGTGTCGTAGGCATCGCTCACACGCAATCCGCCTTGGACAGAATCCCGTAGGCTTATGTAGTTCTTCGTGACGGCTTTCAACACCGAGTCCGCCGCGGTCATATTTCCTGTCAACGCTCCGAAAAGACGTATGTAGGCGGCTCTGGCTAGAGGATGCCGTTCCAGATGCTCGTTGACGATGAAAGTCTTGATTCCCAGCGATTCAAGCTTTGATAGGAACTGCGATTTGACAGGTGAGACTGAATATGTCAGGAGCAAGTCAGGCTTCAATGCCATAATCTTCTCGTAGTCAGGGTTTGCGTCATAACCGATGTCAACTATGGCTTCATTCTTCAAACCAACCGTCACTGAAGAGTCACAGACATAGTCACCGCCTGACACACCGACAATAACAGAGTCCGCTCCGATGGCATCCAGAAATCCGATATAGGAAGTACTCATTACGATCAGCCGGTTTAGCGGTCTGGTCGCCTTCAAGGTGTCACTACTTCCATCGAACGGCGAGATCGAGACCAATGAATATCCTCCACTTGGCTCTGGGATTATATTCAGAAATTGCGGTTCTGTTGTCTCTTGCGGCAAGTCTTCAATGTGATTCCGCGCGCATCCACAAACACTTGCGGCAAGTGCTGTGGCCAAGAAAATATATTCAATGATTTTCATACTTCGCAAATTTAATGGATTTTTGCTATCTTCGAAGTCTATTCTCGGAATTTGCTTCTTAGTATTAAAGCGTGACGAAGTTTTATGAATATTCCGGCTCGGTTTTAGGCAAGAGGCAATCGGGGATGGGATGAAATTAATGCAATTGAATATGGGAAAATATAATTTTGACGAGATGACGGTGAGACGCGGCACAAACTGCGTCAAGTGGGATGCTGATAGCCCTGTCGGACCGATTTCGGAGGACGTTATTCCGCTTTGGGTGGCGGATATGGATTTCAAGGTGGCTCCAGAGATAGTCGATGTGCTGAAAAAGCGTGTCGATCAGGAAATTTTCGGTTACACCCATGTGCCGGATTCCTATTACGAGGCTGCCGTCAACTGGTGGGAACGCCGCAGAGGATGGCACACTGAGAAGGACTGGTATCTTTACATTCCGGGTGTTGTCCCGGCGATGTCTGTGGTTGTCAAGGCCTTGACCCAGTACGAGATCGTTGACGGCGAGGTTGTCGAGAAGCCGAACCGTGGACGTGGCCCTCACGGAGAACTGCCGAAGATGATCATCCAGAGTCCGGCGTACAACTGTTTCTTCTCCACGGCGAAGAACAATCTGTGCGAACTTTCTGTCAACAAACTGATCTACGACACGGAAGGGGATCAGGCGACATGGTACATTGATTTCGAGGACCTTGAGAGGCGCGCGGCAGATCCGATGGCCAAGGTGCTTCTCTTCTGCAACCCTCATAACCCTTGTGGACGTGTCTGGCCTCGCGAGGACTTGGAAAGGGTTGCCGACATCTGTCGCAGGAACGGTGTGATCGTCATCAGCGATGAGATCCACTGCGAATTGGAAATGCCTGGCTATCACTACACTCCGATGGCCTCACTCTCGCAGGCCGCACAGGACAATACCGTCACCATGAACTCCCCGAGCAAGTCGTTCAACATCGCCGGCCTCGGGATCTCCAACATCATCACGAACAATCCTGACTGGAAGAAGATCATTGACAGGGTCATCAACATCAACGAACTATGCGATGTGAATCCTTTCGGTGTCCTTGCCCTTCAGGCGGCCTACAACGAGGGCGAGCCGTGGCTCAAGGAACTTAATGAATATCTTTACGGCAATTATCGCTCTTTGCTGTCGTTCTTCGAGGAGAACTTTCCTGAGTTCCCTGTCAGCAAACTTGAGGGAACGTACCTTGTCTGGGTTGATGTCCGCGCTTTGAATATGTCCGTGAACGACATAGAGAACAGTCTGTTGCTCAATGAGAAAGTCTGGATCAACTCCGGAGTCATGTACGGCCTCGACGGCTTCATGCGCATCAACCTCGCCTGCCCTCGCGCCCGTCTCCAGCAAGGCCTTGAGCGCATCGCCAAAGGCTTCCGCCGCTTGATGGTCAAGTAACTTTGATTTCAGATTGGTAAGACTTATCTTTGTTGTGATGAAAGGACAGAATAGTATAGACAAGTTTTCAGAGTATCTTTTCTGGGATGTCCGTAAGGACTCAATTGATTTGGATTCCAATGCTTCTTATGTCATCAAGCGGGTTTTGGAGTTTGGTCAGATGAGCGACTGGTATCTTCTTGAATCAGAGTATGGACTTGAGAGGATTGTATATGCGGCACAAGGGTTTAGAACCTTGGATCCCAAGGCACTGTCGTTTATTTCTTGCATTTCATCCACTCCAAAAGAAACTTTTAGATGCTTCACCTCGAAACCGTCAATCCCGATACACTGAACCTCCTGAAAAGGATTCAGTCATTGGACGAGTTCGCTGATATAAGGCTTGTCGACGGGACAGCTTTAGCTTTGCAGTTAGGACATCGGAAATCCATAGATTTGGACTTCTTTGGCAGGTTTGAAACTACCTTGGAAGAAACAGTTTCAATATTGTCGGAGTTTTCAGAGACAAAGCCAGTGTCCTCTACCAAAATGATGAGGTTTCTTGTTGTTGACGGTATTAAGGTTGACATCGTGTCATATCCTTATGAATGGATAGATGATCCGGTTTGTGAAGAGGAGGTAGTTCTTGCTGGGGTCAAAGATATTGCAGCTATGAAGTTGTCTGCCATTACAAATAGAGGAACTAAGAAGGATTTTATTGATTATTACTTTTTGTTAAGGCTTTTCTCGTTGGAGGATATGATAGATTTGTATCGTCAGAAATATACCGACGCTCAACTATTTACCGCTATAAAAAGTCTGACGTATTTTGAGGATGCGGAAAGTGATCCTATGCCTGATATGATTTTTCCTGTTGATTGGAATGAAGTGAAAACTACAATAAGGCAGGAGGTAGCGAGGCTCTTCTAAATGAAATATGTCTAGAAAATTATTTGAAAATCAAGCACTTTGTCGTGACCGAAGGAGCCAGTAATGTGAGCGCTGGAGTCGGGGCGGGATGTTAGCGGCTTGCTGGCTGTAAGTTCTATGGCGATGAGGTCGCCGGTGCGGATGTAGAGGAGCCTGGTGGCTTCCACGAGAGCGTCTTCGATCATATTCAAGTATGGGTGGTCGAAGGAGAAAATCTCTGTCTCGTTTCTGAATAGACTGAATTGGCCGTCTTCTTCCAACCTTTGCGGCGGAAACATCGGTGAAGGCAGGAAGGATGTGTGATCCAGGCAGATGGCTTGGGCATAACCTTCCTGGGTGCCGTCAAGCATATTCTCAGGGTAGAGTAGTACTCCGTAACCGACACTGTCGTAGTACCTTGACGCGAACTTCTTCCCGACACTGCGGCCAGGCTTCAGAACACGGGCGAAAAGAACCGGGGAATATGTCAGCTCATCCACGAATTCAGGTGGGTAGAAATCCTCATTGTCCTTCTCCCAAGTTGTGTCCGGACGCACGGAGATGTGTCCGGAAGATGTCTTTACGATTATATTCATGGAACAAGATTCCGCATGAGATGGAACTTTAGAAGAGCTTTCCGCCGTTGAATTTGTTCTTGAGCATCTCTGCCGCATTTGTAAGCGCTTCGCCTTCAAGAGGTTTGCTGAGTTCGGCTTCGCGAGCCTTGGCGGCTTCCTTCTTCTCCTTGTCGAATTGCTCCTTCAGACGGGCGAACTGGCGCTTTGTGTCCATTGTGAACTCACCGTTCTCGATCCATGCGAAGTAGGCCGGTTCCGTCTCATAGACCTCACGGGCGGTTCTGCCCTTGTGCTTTCCGAAACTGATCGTAGGTTCATCGTTCTTGCCAAGGATCAACCTGCCGGCGTAGTCCACCGTGCGCGGGCGTCCGGCAACCCCGGCCAAAAATTCGACATCGTTCTTGAGAACCTGCTCGTGGTGCTTGCTCGGGGTCTGGTACATGTCCAGCTGCCCTTTCAGCACCTCGTAGGTGGCCATCGTGTCAGCCTCCGCCGAGTGGGCGTTCTCGAAATCCTCCCCGCCACAGTAAAAACGGTATGCAGCCTTGAGATTACGAGGCTCCATATAGTGGTAGATCGTCTGCACGTCGATCATTTGCTTGGCGTGAAGGTCGATGTCTGTGGCTTCCAGAGTCGCCTGCGCCTTGGCTTTGTTTTCCGGAGTGTTTCTCGGGTCAGCAAGTCTGCGCATGCAATAGGCGCGCACCCTCTCAAGCTCCTCTGAAAGCATCGGAAGGTCGAACTTGGTGGAATTATATCCGGCAAGATCACTGTCCCTGAGCCATTCGACGACTTCCGGCGCGATCTCAATGAACTTCTTTTCCTCCGCTACATCCTCGTCCTTTATCCCGTTCACCTGACTGGCTTCAGGATTGATCGGATGTTGCTTGCGGAGCGTGTAGTCCCACGGGCATACCCTCCAGGTCTTCACCTCATGGTGACCGTCCGGAAACACCTTGACGAAACTGAGCTCGACAATGCAGTCATTAACTATATTAAGGCCTGTGCTCTCGATATCGAAGAAAAGCAAAGGCCTTTTAAGAGAAAGTTCCATAGCCTTGATCCGTGTTTTAGACCATGATAGGCATGAGGATTCCGCAGATCTTTCCGCTTTCCGCATCATCCTCTGACGGTATGATGAGAGCGGCGCGGCGCGCGTCGGCGAACTTCATCACGACAGTCTCGCAGCTCATGTTAGCGAGAATCTCTGTGAGGAATGTGGACTTGAATCCTATGGCAAGCTCGTCTCCGCTGTAGTCGCATGAGATCTTCTCGTAGGCTGCGATGGCGAATCCGAGATCCTGAGCGGTGATCTCCATCTGGCCTGGCTTAAGGTCCAGCTTGATGTGGTTGGAGGCCTTGTTGGCGCAGACGGCCACACGCCTTACCGTGTTCAGGAACATCGTCCTGTCTATCGTCAACACACTGGAGTTGTTCTGAGGAATGACATCGCGGTATTTAGGATATTTGCCGACAATCAGTCTGCACACCATGGTGGTCCTGCCGAATGTGAAAAGTACCGTGCTGGAGTCGAATGCGATTTCGACAGCACCGTCTTCCTTGCCGAGGATGGATTTGAGAACCGCAGCCGGCTTTTTGTGCAGGATGAACGAACACTTTTCAGGTGTCTTCACCTCTTTCGCGGTGTAGCAGATGAGCTTATGTGAGTCAGAAGCCACAAGCGTTGTGGATTCCGGGCTGAAGTCGAAGAATATTCCGTTCATGGCGGGCCTTATCTCATCGTCGGCCGTCGCGTAGATCGTGCTGTTGATGCCTTCTATCAGATCTTCCGCCGGGAACTCTATCCTCTCCGCGTCGTCGCTGGTCCCCTTGATCTCAGGATAATCCTCCGCAGGGAAGAAAGGAAGCACGGAGTTACCGCTTGTCCATTTGCATTCGATCGAGCTGTCGTTCGCGGTGCTGATGGCGACCGGTTGGTCAGGAAGTTCCTTGAGCAAATCTATGATATGTCTTGCGGGAACGGCGATCTTGCCCTCCTCTTCGGTTGTGTCAACCTCTATTTCTGTTCTTAACGTAAGCTCGGAATCCGAAGCTGTCACCTCAAGGATATTCCCTTTGAGGTCAAACAGGAAATTTTCCAGAATCGGCAGCGCGGACTTGGCCGGGATGGCCTTCGAGATGTCCATCAACCCTTTCAGAAGTTCTGTGCTTGATACGTTGAATTTCATATTCGTGATGTTTTAAAATTCATTGTTGTTCCGGCCGCCGTCCGGCAGACCGCTGTGAAAGGCAAATATACGAATATTCCCTTAATATTATGGCATCATATTTGATTTTTTGCCTTAGGCTTCGGAAACACCGTCCGTGCGCCTGAAATAAAGAATATTTGGTTTCGCATTAGCGGATCAAGGATTGAATATTGATAAATTTTAATAATATGTCAGAAATGAAAAAAGGTTTGGTAACAGTGGTGCTGTCAGTATTGTTCAGCGTGCTGGCGGCATACGGTGTCGTCAAGGCGGCCACCGTGAATGAGGGAGACAATGTGGCAAGAACAGAGAACGGAACGGTCACGAAGACTGTCAATCTGGCACAGTCTGACTATCCGGATCTGACTTACGCCGCAGAGGCCGCTGTCGATGCGGTTGTTTATGTGGAGGTGACTGTGACTCAGCAGTATCAGATGACGGATCCGTTCTTCCGTTTCTTCTTCGGCGACGAAGGCCCTCAGACCAGAGAGCAGCAGGGTAGCGGGTCAGGTGTGATCATCCGTCCTGACGGTTATATCGTGACGAACAACCATGTGGTAGCCAACGCCACCAAGGTTCAGGTCACTTTGAATAACAACAAGGTTTACGATGCCAAGGTCATCGGTACGGACCCAGCCACGGATGTCGCGCTGATAAAGATTGACGCGCAGGGACTTCCAACCCTTCCGTTCGGCGATTCCGACCAACTGAGGCTTGGTGAGTGGGTCCTGGCTGTCGGCAGCCCTCTCGGCTATCAGCTCAGATCGACCATCACCGCTGGAATCGTCAGCGCCAAAGGACGTTCAATGGCGCATGATCCAAGGGAAAGGAACAGCAATGGCATCCAGATCGAGTCGTTTATCCAGACCGACGCCGCTGTCAATCCTGGCAACTCAGGCGGCGCGCTTGTCAACAAGACGGGCGAGCTGGTCGGCATCAACACTGCCATTGTTTCGCAGACGGGGGCATATTCAGGATATTCATTCGCGGTGCCTGTGAACATCGTGAAGAAGGTTGTTAGTGACCTTATTGACTTTGGTTCAGTGAAAAGAGCGGTTCTTGGTATCTCCATGTCCGACCTTAACGAAGGACTCGCCAAGGTGCTGAAATATGATTCCGTGGATGATATGTTGAAAAAAATGAAACTTTCTTCTCCGGAAGGCGTATATATCAGAGAGGTTGCGAAAGGCAGCTCCGCTGACAAGGCCGGATTAAAGGAAGGTGATGTGATTGTGGCCATTGACGGGACCGATGTGAAGAGTGGTTCCGCCGTTCAGGTCAAGGTCAATTCCTTCCATCCTGGTGACAAGGCCAAGGTGAAGGTAATCCGTGACGGCAAGGAGAAGGAGCTTGAGGTCACTTTCCAAGGCAGCAGCACAGAGAACGGCACTGTTGTCGGTGACGGAGAGATCGCTTTCTTCGGCACGACCCTGAAAGAGGCTTCCAAGGAAAACCTTGAGAAGTTCGGACTGAAGAAAGGTGTCGAGGTGACATCTGTCGGAAGCGGCAAGATGCTTGAGGCCGGCGCTTCGGAGGGAATGATCATCACCTACGTCAACGATCAGCCTGTCGCTACACCTCAGGATGTCTTGAACATCGCGAAGTCCGCAAAGAGGGCGGTTTACATCGAGGGTATTACGGCCAACGGTAGAAAAGCCTTCTTCGGATTCAGTAAAGAGTAGTTGATGAAGGTTATTGGATAGTGTTTCCCTGACGGAAACGGCTCCGCGCCTTCCGTCAGGGAAATTTGTGTATTACAAAATATGAGGCAATTAAAGATTACAAAGTCAATCACCAACCGCGAGAGCGCGTCCCTGGACAAGTACCTTCAGGAGATCGGCCGCGAGGAGTTGGTGTCTCCGGAGGAGGAGGTCGAACTCTCACAGAGGATCCGCAAGGGCGATCAGAAGGCGTTGGAGAAGCTCACGAGGGCCAATCTCCGATTCGTGGTTTCTGTTGCGAAACAGTACCAGAATCAAGGTCTTAGTCTTCCGGACCTGATCAACGAGGGAAATCTCGGCCTGATCAAGGCCGCGGAGAAGTTCGACGAGACAAGAGGATTCAAGTTCATTTCATACGCCGTGTGGTGGATCCGCCAGTCAATCCTTCAGGCTCTTGCCGAGCAGTCGAGGATTGTCAGGCTTCCGCTCAATCAGGTAGGCTCCCTGAACAAGATCAACAAGGCTCTGTCACAGTTCGAGCAGAAGAACGAGAGAAGCCCTTCCAACGAGGAACTTTCCGAGATGATCGACATTCCGCAGGACAAGATCTCCGACACCCTCAGGGTCTCAGGAAGGCACGTGTCGGTTGACGCTCCGTTCGTTGAGGGCGAGGACAACAGCCTTCTGGATGTGATCCCTAACGATGACTCCCCGATGGCCGACAGAGGTCTCGTGAACGAGTCCCTCAGCACCGAGATCGAAAGGTCTCTCCAGATCTTGACGACCCGCGAGCGCGAGATCATCAAGTCTTTTTTCGGCATCGGCTGCCAGGAGATGACCCTTGAGGAGATCGGCGAGAGACTTGACCTTACAAGAGAGAGAGTCCGCCAGATCAAGGAGAAAGCGATCCGCAAGCTCAAGAAACCGTCTGCAAGCAAACTTCTTAAAACCTATCTCGGCTGATGACACCGGAACTTTTTATCGCCACGAAGGCTTCAGAAGCCATCAAGGCACTCTATAACGCTGACATCGAACCGTCAGCCCTTCAGGTCTCCGTCACAAGGAAGGAATTCACAGGAGACTTCACTCTCGTCGTTTTCCCTCTCCTGCGCCTGTCACACTCCACACCGGAGAACACCGGCAACGCGATCGGCGAATGGCTCAAGACCAACGTCCCTGAAATTTCTGAATATAACTGCGTCAAGGGATTTCTGAACCTGTTGTTCTCCAACCTCTTTTGGAATGAACTCTTCGGAGAGATCGTTGCGGACAAGGACTTCGGCGACCTGCCTAAGACAGGCAAGAACATCATGGTCGAGTTCTCCTCACCGAACACCAACAAGCCTCTCCACCTTGGCCACATCAGGAACAACCTGCTCGGTGATTCTGTGTCAAGGCTTTTGAAGGCAAGCGGCAACAACGTGATCAAGACCACGCTTGTCAACGACAGGGGAGTGCACATCTGCAAGTCCATGCTCGCTTGGCTTAAGGTCGGAAACGGTGCCACTCCGGAGTCCACCGGAATCAAGGGAGACCATCTTGTCGGAGACATGTACGTGGCTTTCAACAACATCTACAAGAAGGAGGTTGATGATCTCGTGGCCGGAGGAATGGACGAGGAGACCGCAAAGAAAGAGGCACCTTGTCTGAAAGAGGCTCACGAGATGCTCCAGAAGTGGGAGGCTGGCGACAAGGATGTGCGTGACCTTTGGGCCAAGATGAACAGCTGGGTTCTCAAGGGATTCGATGAGTCATACAAGGATCTCGGAATCACTTTCGACAAGGTTTACTACGAGTCCCAGACCTATCTTCTCGGCAAAGAATTAGTACAGAAAGGACTGGATATGGGCGTGTTCGTGAAGGATCCGGACGGCTCTGTCTGGTGCGACCTCACGGCCGACGGACTTGACAGAAAACTGCTCATCCGCTCGGACGGCACGTCTGTTTACATCACGCAGGATCTCGGCACGGCCGAAAGGCGTTTCGCCGAGTACCATCTTGATTCACACGTCTATGTGGTCGGCAACGAGCAGAACTATCATTTCCAAGTGCTTAAGCTTATTCTTAAGAAACTTGGCTTCGAATGGTCCGACAACATATTCCACCTTTCCTACGGCATGGTTGAGCTGCCGGAGGGCAAGATGAAGTCCCGTGAGGGGACCGTTGTGGATGCCGATGACCTCCTTCAGAAAATGTACGAGGAGGCTCGCACGACTTCGGACGAGTCCGGTAAACTGGCCGACATGAGCGAGGATGACAAGGCTAAACTCTATCACATGATAGGCCTTGGCGCCCTTAAGTACTTCATCATCAAGGTGGACCCGAAGAAGACCATGCTCTTTAACCCGAAGGAGTCCATCGACTTTAACGGCAACACTGGTCCGTTCATTCAATATACCCACGCCAGAATCCGCTCCATCCTGCGCAAGGCCGCGGAGAAAGGCATTGAATATGCCGCCTCACCTCTGCCGAAGGTCGAGCTTAGCGCCAAGGAAATCAGGCTTATAAAGCTTCTTAACACTTTCCCGGCCAAGATTGCCGAAGGCGCGCAGGCATATTCACCGGCCGTCATCGCGAATTACGCCTATGACCTCGCCAAGGAGTTCAACCAGTACTATCACGACACTCCGATCCTCAAGGAAGAGAACGAAGATGTCTTGAAGATGCGTCTTGTGCTGATCGACACCCTTTCCGCAGTGCTTCGAAAGGCAATGGGCATCCTCGGAATCGAGCTT
Source organism: uncultured bacterium (assembly GCA_963657715.1). Classification (GTDB taxonomy): domain Bacteria; phylum Bacteroidota; class Bacteroidia; order Bacteroidales; family UBA932; genus Cryptobacteroides. The sequence continues at coordinate 63,756 of CAVKML010000011.1, forward strand.
CCGGAGAGAATGTAGGAATATTCAGATGTCCGAGACGGATTACATGTTCCCGACCTCCAAAAAGGAGGTTGAAGCCTTAGGGTGGGACTACATCGACATCATCCTTTTCACGGGTGACGCCTTTGTGGACCACCCTTCTTTCGGCACAGCCTGCATAGCCCGGTGGCTTCAACATTTCGGCTACAGGGTCGCTGTCGTTCCTCAGCCAAACTGGAGGGATGACCTACGTGATTTCAAGAAGTTAGGCGCTCCGAGACTTTATTTCGGAGTGAACGCAGGTGCGATGGATTCTATGGTGAACCATTACACCGCCGGCAAGCGTCTCCGTCACGATGACGCGTACACACCTGACGGCAAGGCCGGACAGAGGCCAGACTATGCGGTCAGTGTCTATACGAACATATTAAAAGAACTCTATCCAGACGTTCCGGTCGTCATCGGGGGAGTCGAGGCTTCGCTCCGCAGGCTCACCCACTACGATTATTGGAAAGATGAGCTTGTCCCGTCCATTTTGCAGTGGTGCAAGGCTGATTACCTTTGCTATGGAATGGGGGAGAAGCCGATGATCGAGCTGACAAGAGCCATAGAGGCGCAGAGGAATATTCATGAGATCCATAAGATCCCGCAGATCGCTTTCCGGATGAGCGGAAAATGGAAGGTCAAGGATCCGCTGGTGCTGCATTCGTTCGAGGAGTGCAAGAGGGACAAAAAGGCGTTCGCTGAGAATTTTCATCTCATTGAGACCCATGCGAATATGATGCATCCGGCAACGATCATTGAGCCTGTAGGGAATGGTTACGTGCAGATCAATCCGCCATATTCACCGTCCACGACCGAGGAGATGGATTCATTCTGGGATCTGCCTTTCACCAAGCTGCCGCATCCGCGCTACAAGGGAAAGAGGATCCCGGCCTACGACATGATCAAGGACTCGATCATCACTCACCGAGGCTGCTTCGGGGGGTGTAATTTCTGCACAATCGCGGCGCATCAAGGAAAGTTCATCCAGTCCCGCTCGCAGGCTTCGATTTTGGCAGAGGTTAAGAAATTGGCCAAGATGCCGGGCTTTGCAGGGAATATCTCCGATCTCGGGGCCCCGACCGCGAACATGTACATGATGAGGGGCAAGAACCCGGATCTCTGCGACAAATGTCGCAGAAAATCGTGTCTCTTTCCGGCTCCGTGTCCGAACATGAACCGATCTCACAAACAAGTGCTTGAGTTGTATCGTAAAGTCGATGCCGTGCCGGGAATACGCCATTCCTACATCGGCAGCGGAATCCGTTACGACTTGTTCCTCGATGAGAAAGGATTTGTGGACGAGACATCGAAGCCTTATCTAAAGACTTTGATTCTTGATCATACTTCCGGCCGAATGAAGGTGGCTCCGGAACACACTGAGGACAAGGTTCTTCAATACATCGCAAAGCCTTCGTTCAAACTGTTCGAGAGGCTTCGCTATGAGTTTGATAAAATTTGCGCTCAGAACGGCCGTCGCACCGGAATAGTTCCATATTTCATCTCGTCTCACCCGGGCTGTACGATGAAAGACATGGAAAACCTGTCCAAAAATCCCGCTTTGAAGGGAATATACATGGATCAGGTGCAGGATTTCACTCCGACTCCTATGACCACATCTTCCGTGATGTACTACACCGGAATCGATCCCCGGACGATGAAACCGGTCTTTGTGGAGCGTGATCCGGAGAAGAAGAAGAGGCAGAAATCGTTTTTTTTCAGAAAATAGTCTGCGGATTGCTTCTCAATTCGGAAAAATGTCTTAATATTGCACCCGAAAACGAGAAACTATGGAAAATATGTTTTTCCCGTATTCTTTTCGCTTGCGATTGTCAAGCTTAGCT
>CAVKML010000011.1:65627-77880 GCA_963657715.1 uncultured bacterium
AGCTTAGCTTGTGCGACAGGAATAATCGGAAATACGTTTTCCGTCTTCTCGTGGCGAGTCAGTGATTCTGGAATCCCTTCCTGAATACGGCTGGCAGAGATTAAGAATATTTTTATTTGGTTTATATGAGTATGACACCAGATCAGAAGAAAAGACACGTGGTAAGCTACGAGAATATGTCCGAGGCACTTGCCGCAGCGTTCAACGAGAAATATCCAAGAGGCTTCAGCGATTACCTTCCGGACCTCGTGAAGTATCCGAAGCCTGATGGCACTTCTTTCTATGCAGTGACCGTCGAGACGGAAGATTCCATCAACCTTGTGAAGATCAAGGTCAAGACCGATGACGCCGAAGCTCTTGAGAGATGGCTTGAAGGAGAGGAGGATGCCGAGAATGAGGATGTAGCTGGATCTTCAGCCGACGCTCCCGCCGACACCACCCTCCCTGATGACAACATCGCTCAATATGGCGGTGATGACGACTCCGCCGAATAACCGCTGATAATCAGCACCCCAATAATGGCCTGACTCCACCCGGATTTCAGGCCATATCTATTTTATCACATTTGTACCCATCTCATTTCTATTCATATTTCCGACCTCAACCAATCCCTAACCTTATCTTATTTTATTACCCATTTATTACCAACAGACGTGATTCTCTATAAAAACCGCTCGTATCGAATTCTACGCATTCGCACAAGCGCTTTTTCTGATAGAACCCGCTTATAGCGCATAAATCATTCTTCCACAAGCGTCTTTTGCTGTTAATTGTATTTGTGGGGAGACAGCCTTGATAGGCAATTTCATCCAACGAGTTAGGAACTCACAAGTCCTCCACAAGCACGTTTTCACGATTAATTCCGCTCGTAGTGTGTAAATTGTTCTCCTACAAGCATCTTTTGCGGTTAATCTTGCCTGTGAAGAATAGCCGTAGATTATCCAAAGAGCTTTTTCAAAATGTCGTGTTCTATGTGTACTTTTCTTGAAATCCGTTTCGTGTCGAGTTTGTACTTCTTTTTGAGGACGATAGCCAAACGGCATCTATCATCCACCCCTAAATCTAAAATGGAATCAACCTTATGATCATCCTTGATAATCTTCTTGATGATCATATTAACTTCCTCTTCAGTCAGGTTTACATTTTCTCCAAGGCCTTCAGAAATGTTAACGTAAGCATCGATGTCCCTTATTATTCTGTAGCAGAAATTCCATGAAGACTTCAGAACCTTGTCCACCTTGCCTTTTACCACGTACGATTCCGGAAGAATAAAGCCCATCTCCTTGTTAAAATAGTATTGTTCAGGAAGTTTTACCCTCGTCTTGAATGTGTCTCTGCAAAACTTGTCAGTAAGATCCTTGATCTGAACCTTCTCAAACAGCCTGTTGACCTCGCTGAAAATCAAGTTCCCTGATCCCCAAATATAGCCGGAAGCTGTCAGCTTTGAACTTGCCTTGAACGGATTCCTTGCGATGTAGAGAATCGTGTCAGCGAGTTGTCTTTCATCTTCTACCCGTACAAGCTTGAATCCATAATTGTCTGGAAGAGGCTTATGGCCATCTGCGACAAGTTTAGCGTTTAGACGTTTCTTGGTGTATAAGAAGAAGTTTACAAGGTCGTTTCCTGTCGCCGAAGCAAGTATGTGCCCATGGTTGACCATTAGATTGAAAATCAGAATTGATATTCTGTGAATATACTGCCCGATCGCGGTAATATTCATTCCATTCGCATACTCTTCCTCATTATTGAAAAGCTGCCCTGTCTCAATGGCATCGAACACCATATGATAGTACCATTTGGGCCATGTTCGATACTCTTTCCATAGTTCATTACGTTGTCTCTTGTTCATACCATTTTTTTGCCTAAAATAACATTTAATTTATTCTCTAATATTCAGAAACATAAATATTTGCGTAAAGAAACAGAAATTTATGTTTCTTTATGTTCCTACCGTCATAAATAATATTTTTTCATTATTGAATATTACTGATTTACCATACTTGTCCCACTATCGTCTTTTCATTCATTCATTCGATAGCCACTATAACCTCTTATCCAGACCTCAATCCGTCGGGACTCCGCTTTTTGATGGGAATTGGTACCTCCACGAGCGTCATTCGTTCGGGAATTCGCTTTTAGTGGAAAAAAGATCCTCCACGGGTGTCATTCATCCGAGATCTCGCTTTTAGAAGAATGATAGTTGTTATCTATGGATGTCAGGGTCAAGATTCCTGATGAACATTCAACTTTCAGGTGAACGATAGGCTTTTCACGTGCGTATTACGAGCGCCATTCGTTCGGGAATCCGCTTTTAGTGGAACAGAAGATCCTCCACGGGCGTCATTCTTCCGAGATCTCGCTTTTAGAAGAATGATAGTTATCCATGGATGTCAGGGTCAAGATTCCTGATGAGCTTCAACTTTCAGATGAGCGATAGGCTTTTCACGTGCGTATTACGAGCGCCATTCGTTCGGGAATCCGCTTTTAGTGGAACAGAAGACCCTTCACGAGCGTCATTCAGCTGAGATCTCGCTTTTAGAAGAGCAGAAGTTTCTCTACTGGCGTAATTTCGTTGTGATTCCGCTTTTAGAGTGTGGGCGTTTCTGAATTAGCCGGATTATGGGCTGTGAATGGGGCATTTTAGTTATTTTTGCATTAATTAAAATGTAATATGGTGGATTATATTCGTAAGATATTGATGAAAGGGCTTCTTTGCATGTTTGCCCTTGGTTTTGTAGGATGCTCTGAAAGAGTTACTGTCTTTGATTTGATGGATGGTGATCTTCTGTTTATCGTCAATGATCATGGGAACAACATTACGGATGTGACAGAGGGTGTGGATGGATTAGGGATCGATCATGTCGCTGTTTTTGCTTACGGAAATGTCATCGAGGCGGTGCCGGCTTTCGGTGTGATTGAGTGTCCTTTGGACACGTTTCTTACAAGGCTGTCTGTGCGTGAAAAAGTGCTGGTGGGAAGAGTCAAAGGTTTGGATGTCAGGGTGAGCGTGGATAATGCACGAGGGTTTCTTGGGTTGCCTTACGATGACATATTCATGCCAAGTGACAGTGCCATCTACTGTTCTGAGTTGGTACAGAAGTCATTTGTTTTCAAAGATGAACGAAATGAACGTGTCCGACATTTAAAAGGCGTAGCTAAAAAGGAAAGTAAGGCCGATGTCTATAAGGCGGTAAAAAAAGATAAGGCAGATGTGCTTAAGATGGGAAAGGATATGACAGATAAGGCAGATGTGGGTTATGCGGGAAAGAAATGTGATGCTGGTAAAGTGAATGAGGAGACGTTCATTATGAATGATGAAGAAAGTAATTATGTGAAAGAAATCAATGAAAAAACTTCTGAGATCGGGGCAATGCGTTTTGTATTCGGTACCATACCGATGTCGTTCCACGACAGCACTGGCAAGGTGACAGAGTTCTGGACGAAGTTTTACGCTGCCCGTGGCCTGGCGGTTCCGGAAGGGGAGCCGGGAACCAATCCCGGTCAGCTTTCCCGTGACCCTAATGTCAAAATTTTGGGTAAGCTGTCCTACCGTAGGTCACTTCGACAGGCTCAGTGACCGTGGCTCAGTAAACGTGGCATAGTGACTGAAGTTCGGTGCCACAGCTCGGTGGCCGCAGTTCAAAGTTCTTCCTGACCGGACACCGAGCCTGCCGAAGCGTCTAAAGTAACTTCGCCAGACTGTCGTAGTACTGCTTGCTGACAGGAATATGACCGACACCTTCTCGAGTGAACTCTGTGTAGATCACCCCATCCTTGTCCCTGCTCAGCACCTTGATGTGACGAGGATTCACATAGTACGACCTGTGGCAGCGCACTAATCCGTGCCTGGCAGCGTCAGCCTCAAGGCTTTTCATTGAATTTCTCAACTGGTAACCCTTTACCCTATCGTTCTCCAAATAGTGGATGTTGACATAGTTCGCGTCAGCGCTGACGAACAGTACCGCCGAAGGGTCAATGGTCAGTTTCAGCCTTTTATGCTCGTCGTAGAACTTGATCAGAGATTCCTCCGGCATCTGCCCGGCATTGGACAAGTCATAATTCTTGTTGGAGATGATCCGCAGCAGGATGCAGAGCAGGTAAGGGTATATCAAAGTCAGACACACGACCTCAAAACAGTAGGGAAGTGCCGTGAAATACGGCATACCGCCGGCTTTCCTGTAGAACAACGAGGTGTAGAGGGCGAAGAAGAACGAGATGACCAGCACCTCGCCGAAGCACCAGACCACATAATGCCACCATTTGAAGGGAATATACTTATAAAGGAACGAGAACACAAGCCGTGTCAGTGCCAGGACTCCGAGCATGATGCATGAGAGCATCAGAAGGTGGAATGTCCATGATTTGCCTCCCACATCGTAAAAATCCGACAATGCGAATGGATTATAGACAAAGCAAAACACGAAGAAGAAGAGCGGCATCATAACCGCGTATTTTACTTGGCTGGCATAGCCTTTCGAAACTCTCAAAGGTGTGTTCATGGCCTTAAAACTTATCCCAAAACTGTCAAAACCGTCCCTAAATATGCTGGGACAAAATTCCAAAGTACGGATTTTCGTCCCTAAATCACTGCAATTATTCCGCCAAACAAAGGTTTGGTGACATTTTTCGCACCTCTGAAAACACTTTCTTCGTCACAATGTGCGAATGAGTTACTTTTGCATTGCGTCCAAGGTAAGCCGGAAAGGGAACCGGAAGATGTTTGAATGCCGCTTAGTGCAAGGTGGATTTCAGACAAGATAAATCGGAATCAATCGGGAACACCTTGCGAAGCGAAAAAACAAGTAATGATATGAATGAGATTGTAAACACTTTTGAATATTCTGTGGCCCCGGAGAACATAGACTATCAAGGTCACGCCACAGTGCCTTCCATCTGTGGCAGCATCATCAACGCCATCGGCCGGAACATCCGGATAGAAGGCTGTGGGATTGATGTCATGAGAAACGCAGGACGATCGTGGGTACTTCTCCGTTCGGCTTTCGAGATAGATGAACGTCCGAATCTTTACGACAACTATAATGTCAAGGTTTGGCCGGTCAAAGGCAAAGGACTTACTTATAACAGATGTGTCAGACTGACGGACGCTGAGGGAGAGGAGATCGGCCGGGGAACAACGGAGTGGTGCGTGATTGACATCGGCACCAGAAAACCGATTTTCCCGGAACTTGGCCTGTCGGATGTGAATATTCCTGTCCCTTGCAAGAGTCCAAGGCGCATAATAGATTTTCTCCCGGATTTCATCAAGCATAAGGAGGTCGGTTACAGCGAATGTGATTTCAACGGTCATCTGAACAACACTCATTACATTGAGATGTTCTATAATCTCCTGCCAGAGAGTGTGTTGTCAAGCGGACTCTTCACCAGAATCGACATCAATTTCAGGCGTGAGGTTCATCGTGGCGATGATGTGACGTTCGGCATCCGCAAGGCCAGTGACGAAGAGTATCTCTTTATGGCAAAAGCGGGAGACGCGACACTCTGCCACGCCTCCCTGCAAGCTGTTTAGCCACTGATGTCACTTCGACACTTCGACAGGCTCCGTGACCGGCAAACTCAGTGACCGAGAAGTCTATCCATTTCAACAGGCTCAGTGACCGAAAAAGGCTGGTCGCTGAGCTTGTCGAAGCGTACCAGCCTGTCAAAATTAATTGACCCTCTCCACAGAAGCCGATCTTCCTATCGACTTGATCATCACGCCCAGATCCTTAGGGGCCTTGTAGTAGATATTGGATGCCCCGGTGGCATCCTCGATCATAATGGAGTGTGTCACGTTCACATAGCAATTCGCGGCTCCGGATACCTCTAAGACAGCATCCTCGGTCTTGGCATCCATAGCCTTTACCTTAGAGGCTCCCGAAGCGTCAACCTCCAGCGTGCCGACATTCCCGTTCAGGTTAAACTCACAAGCCCCGGACGCGTCAATCTCTACTTTTCCGAAGTTTCCGTCTATGCTGGTCTTGGTGGCTCCGCTGACATCAACTTCCAGTTTGTCGGTGTTGAACTGGAAACTGCTTTTGGACGCACCGGAAAGATCGAGTACCGCTTTCCCGGGAAAGTTGCCGGCTATCTTGCAAGAGGTCGCTCCGCTGATCTCTGCATCCAACTTTCCGGCGTTGACTCTCAGAGATTTAATCTTGCTCGCACCGCTTATGTCCAACGTGAGTTCCTCATTGCCAAGATCAAACGTGTCATCGCATTTCAGACTCGTGGCTCCTGACATTTCTAGTTTCCTCAATTCTGGCATTGCGATCTCAGCCTTGCACGTCCAGCTTCCAATCTCTCTCTGAAGTCTTGCAGGAATATTCTTCTTCCATCCTATTTTCAACTCACCGTTGCGGACGTACACTTGAAGATATTCTTGAAACGCGTCAGGAAGAGTGATCTCCACCTTGTACGAGTCCGACTTGACAAGGTGGACTTCGACTATCCCGCTGAGGTCCAACCCGGTGAAATCCTTGCAGTTGAACTTGCTTGTTGTGTATTCCGTATCCCCCTTTGAAGTGGCTGCAAAATACCTTGATTCAGCCGGGTACTCCGCATAGGCGTTAATGCCTGCAGAAAGCATCAGGAGCGCTGCTGCTCCCAAAATCATAAACTTTTTCATAACTCTTTTATTTTGTTGATTTTATCCAATCCGTTAAGTAATTCTCCATAATATTCTTTCAATATGGTTGCCTTCGTCACGTCATCAAGTTCCTCCGGCAGCTGGTCAATCATCGGCACAGTCTCCTCGGCGATGCTGCCCACAGTCGTTCCCCACCTGTCATCCAAATCTTTTGCGAATATCTCTCCGTACATTTCCGTAATCTTCTCTGAATATGCCAGATACACCGCCACCGGATCATCCGCCACCCCTGCGAACCAATCAACCTCACCTGTTGCCGGACGGTTTATGAATATCACAGCGACGATGGCTGCCGCGGCCACAATTGTCGCTGTACCGAATATTTTTGTGAATATCCTTGTCCGATGACCGCTAACTTCTTTTTTAGCCTCTATAGCCCCTCCAATCATAGCGTCCAGTTTCGCCTCGAACCGCGCCTCGTGTCCAGCCGGAAGCTCCTGATCGTTAAGAAGTTCAGTATTATTATCGATATATTCTCTAAAGTCTGACATATTCGTATTTTTTTAATTTTTCGGCCAATTTTGCCCGGCCTCTTGAAAATTGTGTCCTGATCGTGCCTTCTCGTTCTCCGGTCAGGTTGGCGATTTCCTCATAATCAAGACCTTCCAGAAGAACCAGATTAAGAATCAGCCTGTAGTTCTCCGGTAAACCATCTATGGCCTTGCGGATCTCTGCCAATCCGGTCGCTGTCCCGGAGAACTCAAAGGGGTTGTCACAATCATATTCAGAAGCATCAGCGGCATATTCGTCAAGAAAGAGTCTCTCCCTCTTTTTCCTCCTCAACGCATCTATGGATTTCCTGATGCATGTCCGGCCGAGCCACGTCGCAACCTGTGCCGTGGCTTTTGGAACGATGTCGGACGAGATGAACTTGAGAATCGTGTCCTGCATGATCTCCTCGGCTTCGCCGCTGTCGCGGACGATTCTCCAGCTGATGTTGTACAGCCGCTTGGCGTGTGCCTTGTAGAACTTTATGGACTCTTCTCTTGTCATCTTTTTCTTGTCGTTTCACAATATAAACGAATATTTTCATTGATTGTTACAGTTATTTCGTAATATTTTGAAAAATTCGCTTCGACGCTTCGATGCTTCGGCACTTCGACAAGCTCAGTGACCGCAAGCTCAGTGACCGAACAGTGTGGTCGCTGAGCTTGTCGAAGCTTCATGATACAACGAAAAAGCCTGGGGTCTCCCGACCGCAGGCCTTTTTCATTTCATTTGGCTTAAAAGATTCTTGTTTTGTGACGATAATCACTATCCGACCGCAAAGTTACCGTCTGCCACCATCTTATACAATACCAACATATAGGTAAACTGTCCGGCCGCTATCGTGAATCATAGGTATTGGTCTTGAAAGTCAATATTATTTTGTAAATTTGTCAATTTGAACAATGAGACGAATATGAACTTCAGCGGAATAATAGTCGGAGCGGCTACCTTTCTTATAATAGGGATATGTCATCCTATAGTCATCAAAATGGAATATCATTGGGGCAAGGGCAGCTGGTGGCTGCTTCTTGTGGCGGGTCTTGCGTTTTCCGCCGCATCCATATTCATGAATTATGAAGTTGTGTCCACTGTCCTTGGCGCCGCTGCATTTTCCAGCTTCTGGGGCATTCTGGAGGTGTTTGAGCAGGAAAAACGGGTTCTGAAAGGCTGGTTCCCAGAGAATCCGGCGCGACATGACTACTACGAGGCTATCCGTAAGGCGAAAGGATCCGAACGCGGTGGTTCGACAGACTCACCAACCGCTTCCGGTCGCTGAGTCTTCGGTCACAGAGATTGCCGAAGTGCCGAAGCACCATATTCCGAAGAAATAATTAAACATAATAGATATGAATTTCAACCTGCTGCCAGCATTGGCGATTGCCGCCGCCCTGTCGGGGATGACAGAAGCGACGGCACAGAAAAAAGAGATGGATCATAGTGTCTATGATTCGTGGCAGAGCGTGTCCGACATCCAGAAAAGCGATGACGGCAATGTGCTCGTTTGGTGTGTCAATCCTCAGGAAGGGGATGGAACACTATTTGTCAAGAATATGACCCCGGAGCGGAAAGGCAAGGCATCCTGCCGTGAGATCAGCGTCCCACGTGGCTATCAGGCTTCTCTGGATCCCAAAGGCAAATGGCTTTATCTGCGGATCAAGCCACAGTTCGCCAAGACCCGTCAGGAAAAGATTGACAAGAAGAAGGGCGAGAACATGACCAAGGACACACTGGCCGTCATCGACCTCACAACGATGACTGTCAAGAAATATGGCCGCGTGGATTCCTACACCACGGGATCCCTGGCCAAGCCATACATCGCCTATAAGTCCACATGGAAGCATTACAAGGACACCTCAGATAAGAAAGGCACAGACAAGTCCGGACTCATCATCCTGAACCCGGCAACTGAAAGGAAAGACACAATTCCGTATATCGATGCCTATTCATTCAATCAGGACGGTACCGTGTTGGTGATGACCTCCAAGAAGGACAAGAAGGATTCGCTTTCGGCTACTGCGGTGTTGATCGCCCACGCTCCGGCTTGCCTTGATACTCTCGCCAAAGGGGCTGAATCCTACAGCCGCCTGACATTCAGCGACGCAGAGGACAAGCTTGTTTTCCTTGGCTCCAAGGATAAGAGCAAGAACCGCAACAAGTGTCAGGCTCTGTATCTTACGAATATTCAAGCACTCAAGACCGGAAAGACGGTTCGACAGGCTCGCCGGCCGCTTGTGGTGGCCGCTGACAGCACAACCGTCATCAGCAAGGACGGCAAATGGGCATATTCAACAAAAGAAATCGTCGCCGAGGGGACAAAGGTGGAAGGCACTCCTGGCTGGACTCTCAATGAAAACACAGACCTTCAGTTCACTCCGGACGGGAAACGTCTCTTCCTCGGGATCGGGGCCATCCGTCCTCCAAAGGACAGCACGATCGTGGACTTCGAGACCGCGCAGCTGGACATCTGGAACTGGGACGCGGTCTATACTCCGCCACAGCAGAGGCTTAACGTCAACAAGAAGTTGAAGAAGACATATTCAGCCACAATCGATCTCGCTGAGCCTGGAAAGATCGTGCCGCTGACGACATCGTATTTTGACAACATCCGCTTTATGAATGGAGGACTTTCGGAGTGGGTGTTTTCAGGTGACAATTCAAAATATGCCCGCACTTCCGTCTGGGACTATAACAACCGCTACGACTACGCTCTCGTGAACATCAAGGATGGCTCAAGAAAGGTTGTGGCAGAGGGCCTTAACATCGGACGTTTCGACATCTCCCCGAGTGGTAAGTACCTTGTCTGGTTCGACAACGATGAGATGAACTGGTTCACCTACAACACACTGACGGGAGAGAAAGTCAACCTTACCGCCCAGACCGGCGTTCCGTTCTACGACGAGGAAGACGATCATCCGACCGCCGCGTCGGCACACGAATTCTCGCCGAAATGGTTCAAGGACGAGGATGCTGTCCTTATAATCGACCGTTACGACATCTGGAAGTTCTCACCTGACGGAAAGACCGCTGTCAACCTGACCGGGGGAGTGGGCCGTCAGACCCACAACCGCTTCAAGATTGTCGATCCGAAGCCGGACACCAGAAAGCCTAACGAGCGTCGCTGCGGACTCGCCAAGCCGCTTGATCCTAAACAGACTGTCTATCTCAGTGTGTTCAATGAGGAAAGCCAGGAGAACGGATTCGGGAAGGTTAACCTCGCCAAGCCGGCCAAGACTCTTGAATATTTCACCGACACCGTGACATTCAAGTACATAGCAGGAACCAAAGACTCGGACAGGCTGTTCTTCCAGAAGGGTAACTTCCGCAATTGCTATGACCTCTATTATACTGACGACAATTTCAAGACATCGACAAAGGTCTCTGCCATTAATCCTCAGATGGCGGACTACCGTTGGGGCAGCGCCGAACTTTTCCGTTGGAACGCCTATGACGGCACACCTTTGAAAGGTCTCGTCTTCATTCCGGACGGAGTGAAAGAAGGCGAGAAGCTTCCGGTGATGATCTACTTCTATGAGAAGAACGCCAACAACCTTTATACGTTCTGGACTCCTGCCCCGTCACGCTCGATCGTGAATATTCCTTTCTACACATCCAGAGGCTATATCGTCTTCGTTCCGGACATCGTCTATAAGGTAGGCCATCCTGGCGAGAGCGCCTACAACTGCATCTGCGCCGGAGCGGAGGCCCTTTGCGAGAAGTATCCGATCGCGGACAAGAGCAAGATGGCCATCCAGGGGCAGAGCTGGGGAGGTTACCAGACCGCTTGGCTCATCACACGCACGAATATGTTCGCGGCTGCGGGATCCGGAGCGCCGGTCGGGAATATGACCTCGGCCTATGGTGGAATCCGTTGGGGTTCGGGCATCACCCGCGCCGGACAGTACGAACACGGTCAGAGCAGAATCGGCAAGAGCATGTGGGAGCCGGGCGCTCTTGATCTTTACATCGAGAACTCACCAGTCTTCCATGTCGATAAGGTCCAGACGCCTGTCCTTATCATGCACAACGACGCTGACGGTGCCGTTCCGTGGTATCAGGGTATCGAATTCTTCTCTGATCTCCGAAGGCTTGACAAGCCGGCCTGGCTGCTTCAGTACAACAGAGAGGCCCATAACCTTGTCGAAAGACGCAACTGCAAAGACTTGTCAGTAAGATTGCAACAGTTCTTCGATCACTACCTCAAGGGTGCGCCTATGCCGGCATGGATGAAGACTGGTGTGCCTTATGAGGACAAGGCTGAATATTCAGGATTCGAGAATGCGGAATAGATTTTTGTTAATGGGTAAATGCAATATTCAATGACAAAACTAGCGATTTTCGACCTTGACGGCACCCTCCTGAACACCGTGGAGGACTTGGGGAACGCCACCAACTATGCATTGGAACAGTGTGGCTTCCCGACATATCCGATAGATTCATATTACCAGATGGTAGGCCGCGGAATATTCAATATGTTCCGCGCCGCCTTGCCTTCCGAATATGCCACCGAGGACAATGTTCAGAAGATGGCGTCATATTTCCTGCCATACTACGATGCGCACAAATGCGACTTCACCCGTCCTTATGAAGGCATCTCCGAGATGTTAAAGACTATAACCGGAAGGGGAGTCCGCCTTGCGGTAGCCTCCAACAAGTACCAGGACGGCGCGGAAAAGCTAGTGAAGCACTTTTTCGGTGAATATGACTTCGTGAAGATTCTCGGACAGCGCGAAGGCCAACCGATCAAGCCGGATCCGGCGATTGTGGATCAGGTACTTGCACAGGTCCCTGAGGTCAGCAAGGACGAAACCGTCTATGTCGGAGACTCTAATGTCGATATGCAGACAGGCGCGAACGCCAAGGTTCGCACCATCGGTGTCACATGGGGATTCAGAAGCCGTGAAGAACTTGCCGCTTACAATCCGTCAGCCATTGTTGACACTCCGTCGGAACTCTCTAAAGAAATCCTTGGGATGGCAAATTAGACCGCGAGCCAGTTATTTTAAGGTTCATTTCGGATGGTGGCTAAAAAGAAACTTTTGGCCACCATCTTGTTTCATAAGGACGGATTTGATGATATTATATTGTAAGTGTATGTTTATTAATAAGTTATACTTATGG
>CAVKML010000012.1:0-76190 GCA_963657715.1 uncultured bacterium
ATTGATGGACACCTTAACCTGCGAGAACGCACAGATCGAAATCAGCACGAATGCTAACGACAAAAACAACTTTTTCATAATAAAACTAATTAATTATCAAGATTATACAAATATTTACATCTACATATTATTAAGGATACGTCTCGCCTCCTGGTCGCCGTTGTCGGCGGCCTTCCCGTACCAATATTCAGCGGCTGCCCTGTCTTTGGTGACACCTCTGCCACCATGGTACATGTCCGCCAAACCACGGTAGGCCTTTGTGTAGCCGGCATCGGCAGCCGCCTTCATCAGCGTGAACGCATAGTTAAGGTCCTTCGAGACGCCAAGGCCTTGTGAGAACAAACGGCTCAACTCGTATTTGGCAACGGCGCTTCCGCTTTCTGACGCTTTCATGAAGCCTTTGACGGCTGCCTGATAGTCACTCTTTGACAAAGCCTGTTTTCCAAATGTCAATGCCTCATCCGAAGACATCTCCTCCACACTCTTGATTTTTGTAGCCTTGGGCTGATCTTGCTGAACGTTGGATGATGGCATCTCTGTCTTGGTTTCAGCCGGCAACTTATTTCCGGTTTTGGATGTGGTGCCGACCTTTCCCTCGGTTCGAGGAGAGGATTCAGAAACGGTCACAGGCTTTCTTGATGCGCCAACCTGCCCAGAGGAAGTCTTCACAGAAGCCTCAGTGGATTCAACCCGAGCAGAAGATTCAGAATCAGGCACAAAGGAGTCTTTCGAATCAGGGCCGGATGAGACAAGGTAATACACAAGGCAGCCAACGAGAACCAACGCCGATGAGACCATGCCAAGAAAATGCCGTGTTGACTTGTCCGTAGTCACCGTCTGCTGCTGAACCGGCGATGCAGCGGAAATCACAGGATGTCCGACAGCGGACTTGGCTGTGCCGTATGGCATTGTCTTTGGCTGCACTGATTCAGGTTCTTTTCGAATCTGACCGACCGTTGGCCCGATGACTGGAGCCGCTGTCCTCTCCGGATAGCCAAAGATGCGTTTCAAGTAAAAGTTGACAGCCGGCACATCACTGAGAGGAGGTACGTTACCCCCTGCCGCCATAATAAATCCGATCGCCGACTTGAAAGAATCCAGCAAGGCACTTGTAGAGACACAATGCGACATCGCTTCGACACCCATTCTTATGTTCTCTTCGCCTGTTCCGCCACGTTTGCCGGCATAGATAAAACCGGAGCAACGAAGCAGGATCTGATTGTCACACGGGTATTCGTCCCAAGCTGACAGAGAGCGTAATGTCTTCTCAGCCTTGGCGAGACTGCCGTTCATCAGATAAGCGATGTACGCCCAATAAGACTGCCAATACGTGTCGGACATCCTGTTCTCGAATTTACGAATGTACGTGGAAGGGCTGTAACAGACCGACAAGAGATGATAGTAAAACAGGACCTCATCATCATCGGTGTCACACAGAGCCTCAAGTTTAGGCAGATTTTCCATGACATTGTCATTGTCCAAAGCGATTTGTCTTGCCGTGAAACTCAATGTCATCCTGTCCACTTGGCTCAACCCTTTCGCCTCCTTGGACTGGATTGTTGTTTTGACAGAAAATTCCACTTCTCTCTTGTCAGCGTCAGACAGTTCCAATTCCGCTGCCTTCGTGTCTAATTCTCCGCGCAACTGACGTGTAACCACTCCGTTAACCATACGTATCCGGCAAAATTCGCGGTAAGCCGATCTCCTGTCGCCACGGGTCATTTCATCCGCCGCCTTACCATTCAAGACATATGTGACATTATGAGAATCAACGTTATGCGTTTCATTCTTTGTGTTGTACGACCCGACAGTATTGTTGAGTTCCTGAATGGCATTCGCATCTCCATTCACAAGTGACGCACCCTCCACAGTCTGCTCCACCAATCGTTTTCCACAGTATGGACAGAATGTGTTGTCCTCGAAAAGGTGATGATAATACTCACTGGACGGGTTGTTGCACACACATTCCGGATTAGAGCAATATTTCTTCGACATATTCTTTTATAGTTTGGCTCCGCAATTGCTGCAGAATTTCGCTTTTTCCACCTTCCCCCCGCAACTTGGGCATTCCACCTTGTCAGTGGCGGTCGAAACCGTGGCCGGCATTTTCCTTGGCTCACGTACCTTTGTCGTATATTCCAAAGCGATCTTTTGGTTAAAGTCCGTCCGTTCCTGCTGCAATCTCATCTGTTCACGATACTCTTCTTTCATGCCGCCAACCTCCGAGATTCTCTGCGTTGCGATCCGCTCCATGCTGTCCAGCTGGCGTCTCTCGTTCTCGTCACGCCGTTCTGAATCATTCTTAACCAAAGAGGCATTCGTCTGCATGGCCCTTTCGGCGAACCCAAGGAGATTCTCCGTTCCTTGTCTCTGCTGTTCAAGCATCCTTTCGTACATCAAGGATTTCTCAGCGGCTTGTTCTTTTCTCAGTTCAGCCTCATGAGCGGCAGCTTCAGCCTGATATCTTGCCGAGAATGATGCTGCATAGGCCGATGCGGCGTCACCTCCCATGTCTTTGAGATTCTTGACGAATAATTTTTCCGCAGACATATTTTCCTCTGCCGCCATAGCCGCCATTCTTTCCTTATGGGTCAGCATCGCCTCATCCATCTTCCTTGCATGTTCATTGTCGGCATTACGTTCTTTCATGGCATTCAATCTTTCCATGGCAGACATCGACATTTCCTGTTTCTGGCGAAGGAAATCCATTTCCGACTGTTTTTGTTCGTTTTCAGCAGCCATTCTCTTACGGAAATGTCCTATTTCGTAATCATCTGCCATTGAACGCCCGGCCAGACGTTTTTTCAAAAGAGCATTTCCGACATCCTCGTCCTCCAATGACACATTGTACCTATGGTGACGTTCAATATCCTCCAAAGCCAACGAACGCTCAAGATTCGCGCGTTGGATCACGTAGGCCTTGCCGTAAAGCATCTGATCAATGTCCATCATCTCCGCCTGCCTTCCGGCTTTCGCCTTGATCGCTTCGAAACTTGCCTGCTCAATCTGAGACTCTTGTTCTATCTTAGCCTTGGAGAAAGAAGTCTCTATGTCCATCTTCTTTTTCTGGAACCGGACCATGTTTTCCAGCCTGGAAGCCTCGATTTCCAAAGCATAGTTCTCACTGTCAAGGGCCAACGAGCGTTTGAAGCGTGCCATTTCCTCCTCGTTCAAAAGATGGTCTTTGTCCACCTCATGCAAAGCTTTGGACAATTCCTCTTTGTTACGGGCGTTCGCGACCTCCTGAGCGTTTGTCTCGACAGCCAACCTGTTCTTCAGTTCATTGGTTCTGTGGAGGAATTCCAATTCCCTCTCATTGCAGTATAGTTCCTTGGCCAGATCATGATAGCGTTTCAAGTCATGATTGTCGCAAGTAACCTCGTCAACCCTGACAATCTCCAATCCATAAAGGTACCGGCCCAACCCTTCGATCTTTGCCGCGATAGTCTCCGACAATGCCTGAGAGACTCCTATTTCAGAAACCTCTTCGTCAGCAAGGCAAACCTGAACCGTTTTCTTGATGTATGGAGCAAGTACCTCTTGAATATCATGGGTGGTCACAAATGATTTCCTCACCAAGTACTCGCGTATGAACTCCTTGAAATCCGTGATTTTGAGATGCAAGGTCACGGCGACCTGAATGTCAGCCACCCTGGTGCGGACCACAATAGGCCTGAAACCATAGCCATCACTATCATTCGGATCAAAGCCGAAGTAAGCCGGGAAGGCTCCGTCCACTTTCAGATAGACCCCGATGCATGAATCCTTGTTCAAATGGCTTATGACTTCCGAGGCCGTACGCGTCCTGTCATCCATCACCTCTTCATTTCCGACGCGGCGACCCGTGACGAATTTAAGGACACTACGCCAAAGCCCCACAGCCATGCCTCTAAGACTGCCACCGTCAACGACATGTTTGTCCAACACGTCTTTGACATCTTCATCCTTCACGAAATTATAAACGCCTCCGCCAAGGCTGGCCACTTCCCTACCGTCTATGAATATGACCGCCGTAGTTCCGTCAGGGACAATTATTCCTGACAAGTCAGCAAGAGTCTCAAAATCCTTTTCTGTGATGTGTCTGGCGATTTCGGAAGGGGCTATCTCCCAAACGCCTTTGTTTTTTACTACTTTCAGGAAGTTTGGTGTTTCTCTTTCAAGCGGCTGACTTCGTGACACGATTTTATCCATGTACTCCGCTTCATGCCTATAGGAGACATTTTCGGGTTCAGGCAAGGCAGCCCCACACTTCCAACAAAAACGATACCCCTCCTTGGCAGGAGCACCACATCTTGAACATTTCATCATACTCTTCTATATGTCATGGTTATCTTCACCGAGTGATAACTAAACAATAGAAAGTGTGAGGTCTGAACCATGTTTCTTGTAGAAGGCTGTGGTAGAGCCGAAGCAAGGAAACATCCCAATACCTCACACCGAAGAATATAATGTCCGCTGACAGGATGCGGGAAGGATTGTGACAATCCTCCTCATAGTGCTGTCAATAGCCAATATACTAACGAATGAGTGCTGTCCGTTGCCCTCTTGCTTCTTGAAAACTACCACATTTTCTACAAAGGACAGTGTGAATAACACTTTCTATTTGTTTATTGATTACTCAACGGTACAAATATAAGAATTATTTCGACACGACGAACAGCACCCATAAGGTATTGTATGCAAAGTTGAGTATAATCTGCCTATTATCAAACTTTTTATAGAGAAAATTCACCATGGCCGCAGGTAATGGTCTCGGACGACGTTTTCTGGCAATTTCGTCGCCGAAGATGGCCTACAGGAGACTTTCGGCGACATTATGGAGCAATAATGCCGCCCAGAAAATACACCAAGCCCTCAACAAAGACTGGCATGAATATAGAAACGTCAATATGAGGACTGAGGTCGATGAAAAATCCGCCGTGGAGAACAACTAGTTCTCTATGAATATATTAAAAGAACATCCTCCCACCCTAACCGGGCAGGAGGACGCACATTCTATCGACTGATTGTCAGGAGTTTAAACTCCACAAGCAAATTACTCAGCCTTGCCGTTTGAACCAAGAACGTCAACGATTTTGTGCTCGTAGAGCTTCTTCATCTCGTCACGGGCTGGTCCGAGGTACTTTCTTGGGTCGAACTCACCTGGTTTCTCAGCGAAGACCTTGCGGACAGCGGCGGTCATGGCAAGACGGGAGTCTGAGTCGATGTTAATCTTGCAGACAGCGCTCTTGGCGGCCTCGCGGAGCTGATCCTCAGGGATACCTACAGCGTCAGGAAGCTTGCCACCGTACTGGTTGATGATGTCAACATATTCCTGTGGAACTGAAGATGATCCGTGGAGTACGATAGGGAATCCAGGGAGCTTCTTCTCGATCTCATGGAGAACGTCGAAAGCGAGTGGAGGTGGAACGAGACGGCCGGTCTTAGGGTCCCTTGTGCACTGCTCAGGCTTGAACTTATAGGCACCGTGTGAGGTACCGATGGAGATGGCGAGGGAGTCGCAGCCCGTGCGGGTAGCGAAGTCGATAACCTCCTCCGGCTTTGTGTAGTGAGACTCCTCAGCGGCAACCTCATCCTCAACACCGGCGAGAACGCCAAGCTCAGCCTCAACGGTAACGTCATACTTGTGAGCGTACTCGACAACCTTCTTGGTGAGGGCGAT
This sequence comes from uncultured bacterium, assembly GCA_963657715.1. Classification (GTDB taxonomy): domain Bacteria; phylum Bacteroidota; class Bacteroidia; order Bacteroidales; family UBA932; genus Cryptobacteroides. The sequence continues at coordinate 5,663 of CAVKML010000012.1, forward strand.
GTTCTCCTCGTAAGGGAGGGAGGAGCCGTCGATCATCACTGAAGAAAAGCCCATGTCAACGCAGCTCTTGCAAAGCTCGAAGCTGTCACCGTGGTCAAGGTGAAGAACGATCTGAGGATGCTCCCAACCAAGTTCCTTGGCATACTGGACAGCGCCTTCGGCCATGTAACGGAGAAGGGTCTGGTTAGCGTAATTGCGCGCTCCCTTGGAAACCTGAAGGATGACAGGTGACTTTTCCTCGGCGGAAGCCTGGATGATAGCCTGAAGCTGCTCCATGTTGTTGAAGTTGAAAGCAGGGATAGCGTAACCACCCTTTACGGCCTTTGCGAACATCTCTCTGGTGTTGACCAGGCCAAGATCTTTGTATGATACCATAATTCTATGAATTTAGAAATTAATTATCCGTTTTTTCCGGCATTGGTTCTCTTCAAATGCCGTGCAAAGTTACGTTAATTTTCACGAAATTTTTATAATTTTGTTTGTTTAAACGTTTAACAATTACTGTCATGACTATAGGAGACGATTTCAAAATACTATCTGACAAAACGGCGGACGGTGTCAGGCACATAACAGCGGTCCCGAGCGCGATCGTGTGTTCTGCGCAGATTGACTTCGACCTTATCGACGGAAAGATCCGCAACCTTCATTACATCAAGGGTTGCGACGGAAACCTACAGGCAATCGGGAGGCTTCTGGAAGGAATGGATGCCGGCAAAGCCATCGAAATCCTGTCCGGTGTCAACTGCCACGGCCGAGGCACCTCCTGCTCCGACCAGCTGACAAGGGTGCTGCGGAAAGTGATCGGTTAGATTTTGGTCGGGGCGTCAAAGCTCCGGCGGGGGATGATGGACTTACGCTTCGCGCCCTATCCGGGTAAATGTCCACCATCCCCCGCCGGAACTTTGACGCAGTGCGCAATCAACAAACGCCCCCCGTGGCGTGGAGGGCAACACATTGACAGGCAACATGATAAAGCAACATCCTTCCATCTGTCCCAAAGGGGAGGAAGTTGTAGTTATCATCTGAATATCACCGACTTATCCTCCACGTCAGCATTATGAATATGCAGAAATTTCTTTGCGTGAGCCGGTGAGACAAGGCAACAGTTGATCAATTCGCAGTAATATTCAAAGCGAACCTCAAGCGGGCTACGGAATATGTCGCAAATGCCATTGAATCGCTTGTCGGCGGCAAGATAGCGTGCCATCTTGCCATAGGCCTGTCCGGATTTTGGATCGTATGGTTCATCGAGGTCATATTCAGAACCTGTGTTGAACGAGAACGCACCAATCATCTTTTCATAGCTGCCGTAAAAACTGATGGCACGGCTGAAGTCGATGCAGGAATATTTTCGGATAATGAAGTCGATAAGCTGACGTTTCTCCTTGATGCTCAGCGGATCAAAGAGTTCATCAAGCCTCTCGTAGAGCAACGGTCTCCCCGCCGCACGAAAATATTCAACCTTCTTGATGGCTCTCCTCAGTCCGGCGGAAGCGCACGACAGCACGACTTTCTCCGAATATGGATGCTTGGAGCCGGCATATGCGATGAAGTTCCATCGCCATTCTTCCGCCCGATGACACATTCTGCCTTCCACAGGGTTGTTATTGACGTAGGCCAAAGCAGTCCGTATGGCCTTGTCTTCACTCTTGACAGAGACACCATAAGTGCCGAACAGGTTCCCGGACAACCCGTGTCTGGAATTATAAGCCTTTGAGAACCAGGAGCAGAGATCACGCATAAAATCCGCCACTTTAGAGGATGTGACATCTTCAATCAAGATGTGAATATGATTGTGCATTATGCATAATCCAAGCACTCGCACTTTGTGCCGTGCCGCCAAAATGGAGAAGATTGTGAAGAACACCAAAGTGTCTTTGGAGTTATAGAACACCACGAAACCATGGCTTGCTCTCTGGAAAACATGCACAGCCACCCCACGCGGGATGATCTTTCGATTCTTTTTGGTCATAGTTCAATGTTTAAGTTGTTACCGCATTATTTACGTGATTGGCCTTCGGGACAAAATTGCGCGAGGATCATTATCTATGTTTTGGTTACATCAGCCACCTATTGATGAAATCCTTGAGGCCTTTTGCCAAGATAAGCATTCTATATTCAATCAGCAAATTTATTCTATGGAATCGCTTCGGAACTCCAATCCTCCTAACGATAATCATTAAAGCCACGTGATTTGTGTCTTGATCGCCGTGTCGCTTCGGCAAGTTCCGCGACCGAGGAATCTGCTCATAAACAGACAACGATCTGTCCCTGAGCCGTGCCGAAGGACTGCCGCAAAAACGAGAACAGTCATTGCAAGTCAGAGCGGTCGCTGAACTTGTCAAAGGGATTAAAATCTAAACGAAACGTAACGGCGGCGAATGATGCCGTGACGACCGATCTCGATGATGAACGGCATGGAGGAGAGGTCAAAAGTGTCTAGGAGTGTTCTGGCGAGATCAGGACTGGAGACCATGATCTCATCAACATTCACTTCCAAGGTTCGCAAGCCAAGAGAGTCGGCGGCAGCCAATTCAGCCTTGCAGACCGGACACCCGTCGGTGTGAAACACGATGTAGCCACCTTTTCTGCGTATACGGTCCCATCCAGGAATATCGCTCCCATACTTCGGCAGTCTCGAACTGACTGGGGTGCGGGAGAGCAGATCTTTCATCATTCGGGCCAGCCCCACGACCTTGAGGGTGTCGTCCGGCGTGTTCCAGATCTCGGGACGTGAGAGAATATATTCATTGATGAAAGGGAGGGTGCCTTCCTTCATCGCTTCTTCACGACGGGAGGTGAGCCAATAGAGAAGGTCGCCTTCGAGGTGTTTGAAGAAAGTGGTGTCGCCTTTGGACAGAGTGCGTGATTCGAGTATTTTGGCTACGTCAAGAACATTTTCGGTGGACGGGCGCTTCGACAGGCTCAGCGACCGATCGTGATGACCATGAAAGCTCTGCGACCGGCCCGAAGAGTTCCGCGACAACTCCGGATGAGCCTTCGACAACGAATCAGATGTGTCGCCATAAGACGAGAATAGCTTGTTTATCAAAACGGCCGAAGCCTGGCCACCGTATTCATAAGCGGAATCAGACAAGACTATGCCCAGAAGCTGATCCAGAGCACGGGTGTCCATTCCCCTGCCGATGATGGTACCGGAACGGTCGATCAAGAACATCCTTGGAGTCTGGATTACGCCATATTTCATCTGATAGTCAGACGTGACCTCGGGATCCCATAGGTGGAAGACTTTCGTTTCAGAAGCCCGTACGGAGAACTTCGACTCACGCCATTCCTTCCAACTGTCGGAGTCAACACCGGTGTAGATGGCATAGACATCCACCGGCCAATTCCTCATATTAAGTTTCGCGCGCAGAAGGACGGTTTCCAAACGGCACTTCGAACACTCGGTGTCGTAAAAGAACAAAACACGGTAACGACTGGACGTGCCACCGACCTCAACCCTTTCCCCATCAGGTGTTTCCATGATGATTGGCGGTGCCGGCATCCCCAACAGAGATTGGCGGTTGAAATCAGCATATACCTTGGCGTTCAGAAGGACCTCATCCCCGTCCATGTCGATCAAGCCGGGAGCGAACCAAGTGTCTGTCAGATGGATAGCAACGGCCTCATCCCCCATCACCGGAGACTCAAGATAATGGTCGTAAATCTTCAAAGCGATGTGGCGACGAAGAAGCAAATCCTGAGCGGAACGGATCAGAAGGTCACATTCCTTGTTCTTAACCTCGATCCTTTCCGGCTCCAAAGTGCGGAAATATTCCTCCAAGCGCCCGTCCAATTCCGCCAAACGAGTGGAATCAACCTGCGCCAAGCAACAAAACGGCAACAGTAGCCAAAGAATGAATATGACCGCGCGACGACTCATCTTGCCTCCGGCAACACAACCCCTTCCGGGATGAACTGTGACAAATCCCCATGGTGACGCACAACATCCCTCACAGCCGAAGACGAGATGTGTGAATATTCCTGAGCGGTAGGGATGATGATGGTATCGACCTCGGGAGCCAGATGACGGTTCGCGTCGGCGATCGCCTGCTCATTATCGAAGTCGGTCATATTCCTCACTCCCCTGACTATGTGGCGGACTCCGAGTTCTCGACAGATGTCGATGGTAAGTCCCTCATAGTGAATAATCCTCACCCCGTTCATCCCACAGGTGGCCTGCCGGATGATGTCCTCGCGCTGCTCCATCGTGAAAAAGCCGCGCTTGTCCTGATTGATTCCCACAGCCACTATAACCTCGTCAAAAATCGTCAAGGCTCGGGTCAAGATATTCAGATGTCCTGAAGTGAACGGGTCAAACGACCCCGGGAACAATGCTATGCAATTCATTATAAACTCTTTGAATATAGTAGGTCACAAAAACCGGGTTATAGTTGCCAGTTTATCGGACTCTTGCCTTCACTGACAAGGATCCCGTTCGTCCTTGAGAAATGACGGCAGCCGAAAAATGCTCCGCGGGCCAGCGGGGACGGATGCGCCGCCTCCAGCACATAATGGCGTGAAGTGTCGATGAGTTCCTTCTTACTCCGGGCGTAATTACCCCAAAGCAGGAAAACCACTCCATTGCAATTATCTGAGATATAACGGATAACCGCATCGGTGAACTGTTGCCAGCCTATTCCGCTGTGCGATGCCGCCTCGCCGGAACGAACCGTCAGGATGGAATTCAGAAGCAGAACCCCTTGACGGGCCCAGTTCTCAAGATTCGGACGGCCGCTCATCCTTATTCCCAGATCATCTTCTATCTCCTTGAATATGTTCTTCAGAGACGGAGGAGCCGGGACATTGTCCGGAACCGAGAAACTTAACCCCATCGCCTGACCGTAGCCGTGATAGGGATCCTGACCGAGAATGACAACCTTCACCTGATCGACGGGAGTCAATTCAAACGCCTTGAATATCTCCGGCCCAGGAGGGAAGATCACTTTCCCCTGCGCCTTCTCTCCATGCAGATAACGGGCAAGCGCGGCAAAGTAGGGTTTCTCGAACTCACCTTGCAGCGCCGCTTTCCAACTTTGTTCTATCCTTACGTCCATAACGACCGCTAAGATAGAAATTAATCTTTGAATATGTACGAAATCACGTCGTCAATGTTTTTGACATAGTGGAATGTCAGACCTTCGACGTAGATCGGTTTGATGTCCTCGACATCCTTGCGGTTGTCCTCGGAGATCACGATCTCGGTGACACCGGCGCGCTTGGCGGCGAGAATCTTCTCCTTGATGCCGCCGACAGGAAGCACACGGCCCCTGAGCGTCATCTCACCTGTCATCGCGATCCCTGCCTTCACTGCCTCGCCACGCAGGGCGGAAACCATCGAGCTGACCATCGTTATGCCGGCGGACGGACCGTCCTTAGGCACTGCCCCTTCCGGAACATGGACGTGGATGTCTTTTGCCCCGAACTCCTCGGATGTCATTTTGGCAAGCTGAGGGTGAGCCTTGATGTACTGGTAGGCTATCGTGGCGGATTCCTTCATCACATCACCAAGGTTGCCGGTCATCGTCATCACACCCTTGCCGCCGCTGACCGAACTCTCCACGAACAGGATCTCGCCTCCCATCTGCGTCCAGGCCAGTCCGGTCACAACTCCAGGAGCCTCATTACCCTTCTGAAGGTCGTGGAAATTGGTCGGAAGTCCGAGATACTCCTTGAGGTGTTCCTTCTTGATGACAGCTGGATAGTCTTCGCCGAGGGCTATCTTCTTGGCCGTCACACGGGCGATCTTGGCGATCTGCTTCTCAAGTCCACGGACTCCGGACTCGTGGGTATATTCATCAATGATCTTCTCCAAGGCAGCCTTGTCAATACGCAGTTCCTTCTTGCCTATTCCGTGTTCCTCCAACTGCTTAGGAACTAGGTAACGCTTGGCGATCTCCATCTTTTCCTCGGCAAGGTAGCCGGTCACGTTGATCAGTTCCATCCTGTCAAGCAGGGCGGACTGGATTGTGGAGATGTTGTTCGCCGTGGTGATGAACAGCACGTTCGAGAGGTCGTAGTCGATGTCCAGATAGTTGTCGTGGAACTCTACGTTCTGTTCAGGGTCAAGCACTTCCAAAAGAGCTGACGACGGGTCACCCTTGTAGTCGTTGCCGACCTTGTCGATCTCGTCCAGAACAATGACAGGGTTGGATGTGCCGGCCTTGTCGATCCCGTTCAGGATACGTCCCGGAAGGGCTCCGACGTATGTCTTCCTGTGACCACGCAGCTCGGCCTCGTCGTGCATGCCACCAAGGGCTATCCTGACATATTTTCTGCCAAGCGCCTTCGCGATGGACTTGCCGAGACTGGTCTTGCCGACTCCCGGAGGGCCGTAAAGGCAGAGGATCGGGGACTTCATATTCCCTTTCAGCTTAAGGACCGCGAGATATTCAATGATTCTTTCCTTCACTGTGTCAAGGCCGTAGTGGTCGCTGTCCAGCACCTTCTGGGCATGCTTCAAGTCGAGATTGTCCTTTGACATCTCACCCCAAGGCAGGTCGAGCAGGAACTCTATATAATTATATTGTATGCTGTAGTCCGGTGAGGAAGGATTGTACTTCTCAAGCTTTGCGAGTTCCTTCTCGAACTGCTTTCCGACCGCTTCCGGCCATTTCTTTGTCTTGGCCTTGGCGCGGAACTTCTCAAATTCTTCCTCCTCGTCCATTCCAAGCTCTTCCTGGATGGTACGGAGCTGGTTGTTAAGGTAATATTCCCTCTGCTGCTGGTCGATGTCGCTCTTTACCTTCTGGTTGATCTCCTGCTTGATCTTCAGAAGTTGGATCTGGGTGTCAAGCACTTGCAGAAGCTTCATCGCCCTGACGGTGATATCGTCTATCCCAAGCAGCTGAACCTTTTCCATGAAATTCTCAATCTCCACGGTGGTGGCGACGAAATTCACGAGGAAAGCATAATTGTCGATCGACTTGAGCGCGCCGACAGCCTCCTTAGGAGCGAAAGATGAGGATTTGATTATGACCGAAGCCTTCTCCTTCAAGGATTCGGCGATCATCTTGGTGCTGTTGTCGTTCTCCGGGATGATGTCTTCCACATACTGAACCCTTGCTGTGATGTACGGCTCGTATGACAGGACTCCGGCCATGCGCACACGCCTGACTCCCTGAATAATAGCTGTGATCGTGCCGTCTGGCATCTCCAGAACCTTCATGACGCGGGCTGCGGTGCCATATTCATAAAGATCCTTCTCTGTAGGGTCCTCGACGGTGACATCCACCTGCGGGACAGCCCCGATGAAAGAGTCACGCTTCTCCGCCTCTTTGATCAAAGTAATAGATTTCTGACGTCCGATTGTGACAGGATAAACCATCCCCGGAAAAATCACCGCGTTCCTCAAAGCGAGGACCGGCAGTGTGTCAGGGAGGTCCCCGACATCCACTTTCATCTGTTCATCTCCCTGAACCACAGGGATTATGTTCACTTCCGCGGTACCAGCCGGGAAGAAAATGTCCTTATTGTTGTCTGTGTTCATAATAATCCGCTTCAAATGTCATGGATCTCTTTCTGCCAATTTGTCAGAAATTCATAAGTCCAAGACGCGCCACGGAATATGGTCAATCACCGTGCCAAAAAAATATGGATAATTATTTATGTATATGATTTTGAATATTAAAAAAATAAGTCTATTTTTGCATCCCCAAACGAACTTTTGGGGATTATTGGCAAATCCAAATAACAATTATAGATTATGACAAAGGCAGAAATCGTAAATGAGGTTGCAAAGTCAACCGGAATCGAGAAAATCGCAGTTCAGTCTGTTATCGAGGCTTTCATGGAGACTGTCAAGGGTTCCATCATCAGAAAAGAGCCTGTATATCTCCGTGGATTCGGCAGCTTCATCGTTAAGCACAGAGCCAAGAAAGCAGCCAGGAACATCACCAAGAAGACTACTATGACCATCCCTGCACACGATATCCCGGCTTTCAAGCCTGCCAAGATCTTCGTGAACGCAGTCAAGGAGGAAAAATAATTTTTTTTAAATTTCTTTTATTATGCCAAGCGGAAAAAAGAGAAAGAGACATAAGATGTCGACGCACAAGCGTAAAAAACGCTTGCGCAAGAACAGACACAAGAAGAAGTAATACGCTTCTGTGCCTGCCATTTTAGCAGTCTGCTAGAAGAAAAAGGCTGACCGGAAGTGCCGGACAGCCTTTTTTAGTATTAAAGAACAATTGGCGTGACAGCCAATTACCTGTTACCATTGTAATTTCCTTATGGAGTCAGAAAAATCAGAAAAAGATCTGATCGTCGATGTCACATCGACTGAGGTTCACATCGCGCTGATGGAAAACCATCGGCTGATTGAACTCAACAAAGAGTCCAGCAAGGGGCACAGTTTTTCCGTCGGGGATGTTTACCTCGGGAAAGTGAAGAAGATTCTTCCTGCGCTCAATGCCGCCTTTGTGGACATCGGAGACAAGAAGGAAGCATTTGTTCATTATCTGGATCTGGGACTCTACTTCACATCGTTCGACGAGTTCGTGCGCAAGAGCAATCCTAACACGGATCTCGGAGAACTATATTCGAGCATTCCGATCGGACCGATCCTTGAGAAGGAAGGCCGTATCGAGAACGTGCTGAAGCCGGGACAGATGATGATCGTGCAGATTGTCAAGGAACCGATCTCCACAAAAGGGTCACGACTGACCGCGGAAATTTCATTGGCAGGACGCAACATTGTACTGATTCCCTTCGCGGAGAAGGTAAGCATTTCCCAAAAGATTTCCTCCAAAGAGGAGAAGAGAAGGCTTGAGACTCTGGTCAGAAGCATTCTGCCCAAGAACTACGGGGCGATTATCCGCACTGCCGCCGAAGGCAAGAACGCCGCGGTGCTTGTGGCCGAGTTGAAGTCACTGATCGAGAAATGGGAATCTTCCTGGAAGAAGGTAGCCAAGTCAAAGGGTATCCAACTGCTCTTTACCGAGTACAGCAAGACCACCACCATCCTCAGGGATCTCCTGAACGATTCGTTCTCGAACATCCATGTCAACAGCGAGACGGTCTATGAGGAGATAAAGAAATATATTTCCTTGATCTCACCGGATCAGGAAAAGATCGTGAAGCTGTACAACGGAAAGGATCCGATCTTCGACCATTTTGAGGTCACAAGGCAGATCAAAAGTTCGTTCGGCAAGGTGGTGCCGATGAAGCAGGGTGCCTATCTGGTCATCGAGACGACCGAGGCGCTGAATGTGATCGACGTGAACAGCGGAATCCGCGCGAAGACAGACAATCAAGAGGAAAACACCTTCGAAGTCAACAAGATCGCGGCGGAAGAGATCGCCAGACAGTTAAGGCTCAGGGACATGGGAGGAATCGTGATCGTGGACTTCATCGACATGGAGTCCGGCGAGCACCGCAACGAACTGCACAAGTACATGCAAACGCTCATGGAAAGTGACAGGGCCAAGCATAACGTGCTGCCTCTCACCAAGTTCGGCCTCATGCAGATCACCCGCCAGAGAATCCGTCCGGTGACAGAGATCAACACGGCTGAGATCTGCCCTGTGTGCCACGGCACCGGCAAGATTTCCTCAAGCGTCGTGATCGACGAGCAGATCGAGCGGAACATCGCCTACTGCGTGGAGCACGGAAAGACAGACCTTACTCTTAAGGTAAGCCCGATTCTGGGAGCGTATCTGAAACGTGGGACCACAATGCTCTCCGACAAATCATTTCTCGGGAAATGGAAGAAAAAGTACAAATGCCGGATCAACCTCATAGAGGTGACCGACTACACAGTTCTGCAGAATGAACTTTATGATGAGAAAGGGGACAGGCTTTAGTCCCCTTTTTTCGTGTTATACAAAGGCAAGAAATGTCGCTACGACAGGCTCAGCGACCGTTATTTCCCTATCGAACGAAGCGGCGGACAAGGGTGGCCAAAAGAATGAGGGCGGCCATGAGGGTGGAAAGGCGGCCGATGAAGTCACCGTGGATGACGAAGAAGGTCCGCTCGTCACTGAGGCCGACCTTGCCTTTCAGTACCTCCGGCTGCCACCAAGACGTGTGGGATACAATCTTGCCGGAAGGATCAATGATGGCGGAAACGCCGGTGTTGGCGCTACGGGCGATCCAACGGCGGGTCTCAATGGCGCGGAGGCATGAATATGACAGATGTTGCTTATAGCCTGGAGTGTCACCCCACCAGGCGTCATTGGTGATCACGGTCAAAAGGCGCGCTCCTTTACGAACATATCCAGTGCAATATTCCCCATAGACCGACTCGTAGCAGACAGCGCAACCTACAGGGATGGTCTCACGTACAGAAACCTCATCTACGGAAAGCGAATCCGCGGAAGCCAAAACGTTGGCTTGGCCGCCGGTGGCATAGGCATATTCATTGAAATGCAACGGCCCGATCTCCTTCTGACCGATGCAGCGTCCCATCACACCGCCGAGCCAATCGTCTATCTTGCAAAAAAACGCCGGATAGGGTGTCATCTCCACCGCAACGACAAGCTTGCTTTTATGGAATATCTCCGGGAAGCTGAAAGCGTCCAGCATCAAGGCGGAATTGTGCGTCTCCATCCAGACTCCGTTTCCGACCTGACGGGCGGTGTAGGATGGCCTGAGAGCCCTTTTCAGATACGTCCTTGAAGACGCTCCGACAAGCAGGTTGGCGTTCGGATGCTCCGCAAGGAATGACGTGAATCTCTTGACTGTGGGGCTGGAGGAAGGGTCATTGGTCACAACGTCGCCCGTGAATGTCTCAGGAGCGACAAGAAGTACAGGAACGCTGTCCGGAATGTCAGCGAACTGACTCAGCAGCAACTCATTCTGTTCACTCTGAGTCATCCCTCCGAACTTGTTGTACGGATCGATGTTCGGTTGCGCGATGACAACGTCAATGGTCTCGTCACAAGGCTCCGGCTTCAGAAACGCGGACACGACAGGTGGCACCACAAACAAAGCCAGAGTTCCAAGCAAGGCCGCCGATTTTGCCTTAATATTAAATGTCATCCAACGTCCGCTTGCCAATGATTCCAGAATCCCGAAGACGCTGAGGTTCGCCGCCCAGACAAGAAGCGACCCACCGAGCGTGCCGGTATATTCATACCACTGGATCCAACCGGTAGTGCGCGCGAAAGCATTGCCCAGCACGAGCCAAGGCCAGCTGATCTGCGCGCTTGTGAGGTACCACCGCTCCCAAGCGATCCAAGCGAAAGCGAGGAATATGTAAGGAAGCGCTCCGCTGAGCCATTTCCTGCTCCAACGGAACAGTCCGAATATCAGCGACATCTGGAAAGCGTTGGCAAGGATGGCGAATATTCCTCCGCCCACCGTGGCGTTGCAGACCCAGAATGTCGTGGCGGCGTTCCACAGCACGAAGCACAGGTAATGCCACCAGCAGAAGCCTTTCATCTCATCTCCCGTGGCGATGTCCTCGGCCCAAAGCAGAGGCACGAAAGCTATCAACGACAACCAACCTGTCCCTGGAACCAGGAACGGAACGCTAAGCAACGCTGACGACAGGACTATCAGCAGTAATATTGTCAATTTTCTGGACATAATCCGCAAAGTTATGGAATCTTATCCGATTTTGAAATCCGATTCACAAATCCTTGGAAAATCTTTAGCGCGCTTGGCGGGGACTAGAATCTGAACTCAAGTCCTAACGTGACAACGAACCGGTTGTCATGCGGGACCTTCACACCATCTTTAATCTCATAACGGTGGGTCATCCTCCAAAAGGCATCGACTCTGAAGATTCTGAATATGTTCGTGATGCCGGCGCCCATCTCGACGTAAGGACGGTTCAATTTGCCCATCTTCTCAGGGAACAGCATCACAGCGCCTGATTTCTCATCCCCTATCATACCGTTGTTCTGCCTCCTGACAGTACCGTAAGCCGCACGCAACGAAGCCACTTCCCTCCAATTGAGCCGTTTCAGCAAAGGAATCTTGCCGAGGAAGAATCCTTTGAAATTATGTTCCCAGAAGAACGTAGTCCAAAGGTCGGAGGCGAACTCATAGTAGTCCATGCAGTTGAACGCCTCTCTTGAGAACGTGTAGGTTCCGTTACCCTCATGAATCTTGAGCATGGGATACGGCACCTTCCCGACAATCGTGCCGGAGCAAAGAGTGAACTTGGAAAGTCCCAAGGGTGGGATAGGAAGGGTGTACTGGACCGACAGCTCCGGCCTGAAGTAAGAATATTCATTCTTCCCGATCCCTTTGGTCGATCCGATGAGATCAAGCGTCACGACAGGGTACTTCGAGTACATATAGTGCTTGTCAAACGCCCCTCTGGTGACAATCTCATCCTTCGAGAAACGAAGCTGGAGGTGCGCCTGATTATACCCTACCGAATTGAATATTCCCCCGTCGCGGGTGACCATCGGCACGAACTGATTCGAGAATATCCTCCTGCTCTCCAACGAAAAGATCATGTTGAAGTTCTGCGACCATTCCTTCTGCCACGACAACGCATAGTCATTCACCATGCTCATTTTCTGGCTGTTGGCCTTGGCCAGCACAGAAGACATCAGACTACCGCTTCCATAAATCGACGGTCCCTTGCCCAACTGCATCGCATCATGTCTGTACGAGAGCGTCAACTTGCTGGTCGGTTGGTTGTTGAACATATACTCAAACGTTCCGCCACCCTTGAACGCCTTGTCCTTGAAACCATATGCGGCATAGCACATCACTCTGACCTTGCGGCTGAAATCCTTGGTGGTACGCACTCCCAGCTGGACTCGTCCTCCTTCCAGATCGTTGAAACTATAGAGGGATGAATAAGGGCCGAAACCGATGTATTTCGTGTTGAGGAACCCATTGACCAACATCTCCGCTAGGGCATAGACATCCTTGTAGAGAGGAACATTCTTGATGGAGTCAACCATGTTGTATATTCCCTGCTCTTTCTCGCTCAACGGGAACGGACGCGCGCTCTGCCAATAACTCTCATCATTGTTCATGACATCCTTCCCGGCATTGACCTGAGCGTTGAAGTCATCTTTGTCCTCCTTGAAAGTGGTGATGAAATCCGGATTGGAATAGTCGATCTGTCTGTTGCCGAGGAATGTCACGATCTTCGAGGAATCACGCATCGTCGGCGAGAAATCCACATACATCCTGTCCTGCTTGTAGAACCAAGTCGAATCAGCAAGTCTGGTGTTCACGACATCGATGGTCATGTCTCTGACCCAGTTCACATTGGACCCTTTCTTCAGCCTTACATGAATATCCCTGAGGGCATATTCTTCAGCGTCTATTGACATTTCCCCGTCGAACGTCGGTGAAGACACCCATCGGGAAGGATGGAAACGGATCTTGTAGGTCTTGCGTCCCTCGACCTGAAGGCTGTCCACCAGGTAGTAGTTGTAGTATGTCATGCCGGAGGAAGACAACGGCGACGGAATCTCCACCTGGAATATGTTGATGTAGTTGTCGTAGAAGTTGGTCTTCACATACATGTTTCCCGTGAACTGGGCAAGAACCGGATTCTTGTCCACCCCGGAGATCCTGGAGGCCTTGATCACCTCCCTGTCGGAAGACGGTTCTTTCCTGTGGTAATACTTCGAGGTCGTCTCGGAGATCAGGACAGGAAGGAAAGGCATTCCGGAGACGACAGAGGTGTCCATGTAGTCATACACGAACCTGAAATCTTTCGGCAGGAAGCCGCTGATCATCGGACTCTCAGGGTTTGTGACATCCAGTTCCATCTTGGTATAGACATCACAGCTATACTGCCGGCGCTTCTCAGGATTGTTCCGTGACTTGGCATCGTCAATCTTTTTCAGGATCGATCGCATGTAACTGTCGTCAGGCTTCACGACAGCGGCTTTGAGTTCATCCGCGACAGGGGTCAAATAGAAATTGATCTCATTGAAGCTGTGTCTGTTGACCTTAGAGACCTGTTCCTTGTAGCCGAGTATTGACGCAGACAGCATGGACAAAGTGTCCCTTGTCTCAAGAAAGAAATAACCGTCAATGTCAGCGGAGACACCGACCGTTGAATTCTGGAAATATATTCCCGCGAACGGAATTCCTTCACCCGTGGAACGGTCCACGACACGTCCTTTCACCTTTGTCGCCTGCGCATGGGCCATAGAGAAAGGAAGAAGCGTCAGAATGATGGTTACAGATAAGAGTCCAAGTATGTGTCTGAAACAGGTCGCCATCTACAAATCCCTCCACCGGAATCATCGGATCCTGTCGATCTTCAACTGCTGGATCTTGTACCGTCCTCCGCAGTCGCTGACAAAAATCGTGACTTCGAAAACCTCACCGCCGGCATTCAAGAAGCCCAGGGCGTACTTGGAGTTGGATCGCGAGGCCGTGTGGCGGATCTCGAACGAGCGTGGCGTGTGATTGTCAAAGAAGACCTTGAGAATCTGCTTCGCCTGATTCTTGCTCGAATCGTTGGTCGTGGACATGATCGTTATCTCCAGATTGTCGTCAAACCAGACGGACAGCCTTTCCGCGTCGCCTTGGCCAAGATATTTGGCGATAGGCACGAACACATCATAGCTGTCAGCGACGGCTGTGCCGCTGAAAAAAGACAGCATCACGGTTAAGGCCGTGAATATCTTCGCAAAGACCTTCATAGCAAGTTTTTCGCTACAAATTCCGAGCCACTCTCCTAAAACCTTTTGGAATATTTGAATAATCAAGACATCTTCATTATTTTTGCAATGCTTATAGGAAGCGCCCCGGAATGGAATCAAGGATATTCATTTATGAATTAGCACTATGCGGCGATGAAAATCACTTTGCTGACTGTCGGGAAGACTGACATTGATTGGGTACGGAAAGGTTTGGAGACATATTCCTCCAGACTGTCGCATTATGTGCCGTTCTCCATCTGCGAGATTCCGGAACTGAAGAATGTCTCGGCCCTGTCGAAAACGCAGATCAAGGAAAAGGAAGGGGAACTGATACTCAAGAACACCAAGCCTTCGGACAGAGTCATCCTGCTGGATGAGCATGGGAAAGAGTACCGTTCCATAGAATTCGCGGATGAAATCAGGAAGATGACACTCGGCGGTGGCAAAGATATTGTATTTGTGATAGGTGGCGCCTACGGTTTCTCTGAGGCGGTCTATGCCAGATGCACCGGAAAGATCTCCCTGTCGAAGATGACTTTCTCGCACCAGATGGTCAGGACCATATTCACGGAACAGCTTTACAGGGCGTTCACCATTATCAAGGGAGAACCATACCATCACGAATGAGAGGGGGAAAATTTGGCATAAAGGAATGTTTGGCGGGAGGGTTTCTGGCTTTCTCTGTCATACTGCTTGCCTTCTCGCTTTCGGTCAACAATCTTCCGGGCAACACGGAAAGAGAAGCCGCCAAAGTCAGCAGGACAGTAAGCGGCAGAATGCATCTTCTTGATGAATATGTCGGATCGGCGCTTACCGCCGACCGAAGGGTATGGGCCGGACACAATGACGTGCCATCCGACATGGTCATCTACAGGTACATCGACGACACCCTACAGTCGTGGAGCAATCAGTTCCCTGTCCGGAATGACAACATCGCCTCCAGAATAGTATTTCCGCGGCTGTCCAGACCGGGAGGAAGCATAGACTCTCCGCTCTCGGAGATCACATCGGAGCCGTCATTCGTCAACTATGGCCAGAAATGGTATCTGGTGAAAGCCAAGACCTTGGGAAGCAGAAAGGTGATAGCCGGGCTTGAGATTGTCGATTCGATGTCCGACGAGAGTCCAAACGGTGTGAACAGGAAACTACGCCTTGGACGGAATTACACCATCGTTCCGCTGTCGGAAAGCAGCGGATCAGCCGTGACGTTCGACGGAGAACCCGTGTTCAAAATCATGTCGAATCCCGTCTCGGGCCAATCGGCGGCGGCCCACTCAATGATGATCTGGCTGGCCATAGCCTGCTTCATCATAGCCTCACTCCTTCACTTGGCCGAAAAAAGAAGCATGAAACGGCTCATGCTGGTTCTTGGAGGGCTTCTCGCGGTGATCACGGCCACTTATCTCTGGGGCGAGAACATGAAGAACAGCGCAAGGCTCTTCTCGCCGACGGTTTACGCTGACGGACAGCTGTTCAATTCCCTGGGAGCGGTCCTGATCGCATCAATGCTCATCATGCTATGCATCGGATGCACATTTGTGACCAGAAACGACATATTCAGGCGCATTCTCAAGACCAGGCATGTAAGGTTATCTCTCTGGATCTACGCCACTTGCGTTTTCCTGTTGACGGTTGGTGTCCTGGTTTTCGTCCACATGATATTCAGGAGCATCATCCTGAACTCCAACATCTCGCTGGAACTTTACAGGCTGAACGACCTCAACATATTCAGTTTTCTTGTCTATCTGGTAATCATCAGCCTGCTGATGACCATTCCGCTGCTGACCCAGATGCTCATGCCGGCGCTCAAGCACCTGTCCGGGTTCAGGCATGACCTGTTCTCCGCCGGAGGCAGGACCGTCACCGCTATCGTGTTCGCCGCCTACATGGTGGCCATGACCGGCACACTTGGATTCAAGAAAGAGCAAAACAGGGTCAACGTGTGGGCAAACAGGCTATCAATCGAAAGGGACATCAGCCTTGAGCTTGAGCTTCGCCGCGTGGAGGACAAGATCGCGTCAGACCAACTTATCGCCACACTCTCGGCCATCAGGAACAGCAACAACATCATCCTGAACAGGATCATCGAAAGCTATATGCCAAGGGCTTCGCAGGACTACGACATCATGGTCGAACTGTTTCCGGAGAACGTCGAGAACAAGGGGGCGATCGCATATTTCACAGAGATGGTCAGCCGTGGGAAAGCGATTTCCGAGGGTTCAAGATTCCGATACATGAGGGACTCCGGCGGTCACAGTCTCTATGCGGGCAGTTTCGCCTATTACAACTATGGCAGCGGGGTCACGATGATGCTCATGCGGGTGTCCCCAAAGTCTAACCGCGAGAACAAAGGGTATGCCCGCCTGCTTGGGTATTCGGCTCCCGGGGATGTGCTGATTCCCGCAAGATATTCGTACGCGAAGTATTCCGACAAGGCCCTGACTTCCTACAAGGGAAACTATTCCTACCCTACCATCGTTGACGAGGATCTTGAATGCGAGATCGATGAAGCGGTTGACGGCGTGGTGAGGATGAATGGCTACACCCACTTCATAAACAAGATCTCTGATGACGACCTGATCATCATCTCAAGGCCCAAAACCGAGGGATTTTCCTACATCGTGGCATTCCTCTTCCTTACGCTGGTCTTTTATTTCTGCCTTACACTGCTGACACTCACCAGAATCCATCCAAGGCAGCATGAGAGCAACTACTACAAGTCCAGGATCAACGCGGCGATGCTTACGGCGTTGATCATGACGCTCATCGCATTGGCCACGGTCAGCGTTCTTTTTGTTTACAGGAGGAACAACGCCAACCTGAAATCCTCGATGGCAGACAAGGTAAACTCTCTACAGACATTGCTTCAGGCCAGATGCCGTTATGTTCAGGATTTCACGGACTTCAGCGCCCAGGAGGCTTCAGCGATCCTGGAAGACATCGGCAACACGATGAAGTCCGACATCACCCTCTACACCACAAGCGGCAAGGAGTTCCGCTCCACAACACCGGAAGTGTTCGAGAGGATGCTGCTCGGTTCCAGAATGAACCCGGACGCGTTCGAAAGCATCCTCTACAAGAACAAACGATACTACATCGGAAAAGAGGACATCGGGACGAAACGGACATATTTCCTGTACGCCCCTGTGTTCAACGCCCAAGGCAGGATGATCGCCATTCTGTGTTCACCGTTCACCGACGAAAGTTTCGACTTTAAGTCCGAGGCTGTGCTGCACTCCCTCTCCGTCATCACGGTGTTCATGATCCTGCTGCTTCTGGCCAGATTCATAATGGCCACGGCGGTGGACAAGATGTTCAAGCCTCTGTCAGAAATGGGACGCAAGATGAACGAGGCCAGCATCAACAATCTTGAATATATCGTTTACGAAAGGGACGACGAGGTGGCGCGGCTTGTGCGAGCCTACAACCTGATGGTCCATGACCTTTACAACTCAACCAGAAAACTGACTCAGGCAGAAAGAGACAAGGCATGGGCGACAATGGCTCGCCAGGTGGCTCACGAGATCAAAAATCCTCTGACACCGATAAAGCTTCAGATCCAAAGGCTTATCAGAATGAAAAACAACGGGAATCCTGCTTGGGCCGACAGGTTTGACGAGATCTCCGTGGAGGTCCTGAAGCAGATCGACCTGCTGGCCGACACAGCCAATGAGTTCTCCACATTCGCAAAGCTTTACACTGAGGAACCGATGGAGATCAATCTGGACAGCCTCCTGAAAGAGGAGATCGACTTGTTCGACAGCAGGGACAACATCCTGTTCTCATACATGGGACTTGACAACGCTACGGTCATGGGGCCTAAACCTCAGCTCACCAGGGTGTTCGTAAACCTGATCAACAACGCCGTCCAGGCCATTGAGAACGCCCAGTCAGAAGCCGAAGAAAAGGGTCTGGAAGCGTTCGTGGGCAGGATTGTGGTGTCATTACGTCTGTCATCCAAGGATGGATTCTATGATATCGTCTTCGAAGACAACGGCCCTGGAGTCAGTGAGGAGAACCGCTCGAAACTGTTCACCCCGAACTTTACGACCAAGAGCAACGGCACCGGCCTGGGACTGTCGATATGCAGGAATATTCTTGAGAAATGCAATGGGGAAATCTTCTACTCGAAGTCATTCTCCCTTAAGGGAGCCTGCTTCACCGTCCGCTTTCCTCGGAGGTAAAACGCCGCATGACATTTTGACGGCGAAGTAAAGAGACTATATTATTTAGAAAATAAGCATCACGGCGCTGAAGACCAACGCGGCGGCAAGGATTATGTCTATGAGCCTTCCGTACTTGTCCGTCATGCTATCAAGCGCGGAACCGGCTACAAGCCAGACCAGATTCGCAACCGGACCGGCAAGGGTCAGCAAAGCCCCCACCTTCGCCAATTCAATGAATGAACTTGAATATGGCAGGACAAATGTTCCCAAGGCTGTCAGACAGAACATCCAGACCTTGGCATTGGTGATCTCAATGACAATTCCCGTCTTTATCGTGCATGATTTAGCCATGTCTTCCTTAGACTGGCCTGACTTGACGACAATCATCACAGCGAGGCAGAGCATGTAAATGGCTCCGGCATAGGAGAGCCATTTAACGTACGGGCCAAGCACATCGCCAAGGAAGTGCGCCACCAGCACCAAAGTCGTGTCAATGAAAAGGAACCCGATCACAAAGCCCCACCAGATCCTGATCGCCCGCCTCCTTCCAAAATGGATTCCGGAATGAAATGCACACAGATTGGACGGCCCTGGAGTATAGCCCAAAGCCAGAATATAAAGCAGCAGTGATGGCAACATCTGTGACGGCATAATCGAACATCGGTCGCCGAGCCTGTCGAAGCGACATTAATTATCAAGAATTCAACAAAACGGCCGCTTCGACAGACTCCGCGACCGCGTAAACGTCTTACGAATTTAATCAGAATATTCAAATAATCCAAATACGCAAAAGAGACCCGCCGTTCTGGCGAGCCTCTTTTGTAGTCCCAATAGGAATCGAACCTATATTTAAGGTTTAGGAAACCTCCGTTCTATCCGTTGAACTATGGGACCATTAGTTTTCCACCGAAGAGACTACTCTGCGCTCTTCTCGATGATCTGACGTCCTCTGTAGTAACCGCACTCAGGGCAAATGTGATGATACATCACTGTTGCGCCGCAGTTAGGGCAGGTAGCGAGAGTAGGAACCGGAGCGAAATCATGGGTCCTTCTCTTGTCTCTTCTCTGCTTTGAGACTTTGTGTTTCGGATGTGCCATAGTTAATTATTCTTTAATTTATTATTTCACTTTTTCCATCAGATCCTTCAGCGACGCGAACGGCAATGAAGCATCTTTGCCTTGGGTATCACCTCTCTGTTCATTTTCAGAACTCAGAAATCTCACGGCATCCGGATTGCACTCCCCTTCGGGATGCACTCTCTGCACAGGGAGCGACAGACACACATAGTCATAAACTATCTGTCCCAGATCAAGGTCGGCATCCGATTCCGGAAGCCACACAATCTCTCTCTCCCCTTCCGTGGCATCACTGCTGTCAGCGGGTTCCTGACCGAACTTCACGCTCAGGCGGAAACCAGTCTCTACCGGAAGTCGCAGATCCTCAAGGCACCTATCGCAAGCCACTGTCACATCACCGGTGACATCACAGTCAATCCCGATGAAATGCCCCGACTTCTCGGCGGAAACCTCAACATCCAGATCCGCGGCCAGAATCTCTGAATTCTCAAAATGCTCAAAGAACGTCTTTCCCACCCTCCAACGAAATTCCTTTCGTCCTTGGGTCAATCCATTTATAGGAACCACCAAATTTTCTTCCATCGATCCAGTAAACAGATTTAAGGGTTGCAAAGGTATAAAAAATTTTCCGAATATAAAATCTTTTCGCAAATAGTTTGACTATTCGTCATCTCCCGAGTTGCCTGAACGCTTCCTGTCCATCGGATCAAGAAGGATCTTACGCATCCTCAGATGGTGCGGAGTAACCTCCACAAGCTCGTCTTCACGAATATATTCAAGCATTTCCTCCAAAGACATCTTCACCGGAGGCGGCAGAACCACCTTGTCGTCCGATCCCGCGGCACGCACGTTGGTGAGTTTCTTCGTCTTGCAGATGTTGATGTTGAGATCTCTCTCCCTCGTATGCTCGCCCACGACCTCTCCGCAATAGATGTCATCACCCGGATCGATGAAGAACTTGCCCCTGTCCAGAAGCTTGTTCATTGAATATGCGATAGCGGTGCCTGTCTCAAGGGACACGAGCGATCCGTTGGTGCGGTTCTCGATCTCGCCCTTGTAAGGCTGGTACTCCTTGAACCTGTGCGCCATGATGGCCTCACCCTGGGACGCTGTCAAGAGATTGCTCCTGAGTCCCATAAGTCCACGTGTCGGGATGTCGAAGTTCAGCAATGTCCTGTCACCCCTCGGTTCCATGTGCAGAAGCGCACCCTTTCTGCGAGTGGCAAGTTCGATAGCGGCGCCGACAAACTGCTCCGGAACCTCGATGGAAAGATCCTCGATAGGCTCGCAGCGCTGTCCGTTGATGGTCTTGTCCAACACCTTAGGCTGACCGACCTGAAGCTCGAATCCCTCGCGGCGCATCTCCTCGATAAGCACTGACAGATGAAGGACACCTCGTCCGTAAACCACAAAGGAGTCGGCGTTGAGCCCCGGCTTCACCTTAAGGGCAAGATTCTTCTCCAACTCCTTGTCCAGACGGTCCTTGATGTGCCTTGATGTCACGAACTTGCCGTCCTTTCCGAAGAACGGGGAGTTGTTGATCGTGAAGAGCATGCTCATCGTAGGCTCGTCAATTGAGATAGGAGGAAGAGCCTCCGGATTCTCGCTGTCGGCGATCGTGTCACCGATCTCAAAGCCGTCGATGCCGACGACGGCGCAGATGTCACCGCACTGCACACTGTCCACATTAGCCTTTCCGAGTCCGTCAAAGACCATCAGCTGCTTGATCTTGTGCTTCTCGACCACGTCATACCTCTTGCAAAGGCTGACCTGCTGGCCGGTCTTAAGACTTCCGCGTGTAAGCTTGCCTACGGCGATACGCCCCACATACGGGGAATATTCAAGCGAAGTCACCTGAAGCTGAGGTGTACCCTCGACGACCTTCGGAGCCGGAATCTCGGCGAGGATTGCATCCAGAAGAGAAGTGATGTCCGAAGCCGGAGTCTTCCAGTCTTCCGACATCCAACCCTGCTTGGCGCTGCCGAAGATAGTCTTGAAATCAAGCTGCTCGTCAGTGGCGTTAAGTGAACACATCAGGTCGAACACCTCTTCCTGAACCTCGTCAGGACGGCAGTTCGGCTTGTCCACCTTATTGACAACCACGATAGGCTTCTTGCCAAGTTCCAGGGCTTTCTGAAGCACAAAACGGGTCTGAGGCATACAGCCCTCAAAGGCGTCAACGAGCAGCAGCACGCCGTCCGCCATATTCAGGACCCTTTCCACCTCACCTCCGAAGTCGCTATGCCCCGGAGTGTCTATAATATTGATCTTTACACCTTTATAGATGACAGACACGTTTTTCGCGAGGATTGTGATACCTCTTTCCCTCTCGATGTCATTGTTGTCGAGTATCAGCTGCCCCAGATTCTCAGGCTGGCGAACCAGATTGGCCTGGTAGATCATCCTGTCCACGAGGGTTGTCTTGCCGTGATCGACGTGCGCGATGAGCGCGATGTTTCTAATCTCTTGCATATACTATTAAAAATCTTGCAAAATTACGGATTTCCAACGGAAAACAGAATAATTGGCGGATATTTTTTTATTGGTTACCTTTGTATCTCTAAAAATTTGGATATGGCGAACAAACTTTGGGACAAAGGATTCAAGGAAGACGAGAGGATTGACGCGTTCACTGTGGGCAACGACCGCGAGCTTGATCACGAACTTGCCCCGTACGACATAATGGGCACGATGGCCCACATCACGATGCTGGAAAGTGTCGGGCTTCTTCCAAAGGAGGATCTGGACAAACTGATTCCGGTGCTGAAAGAGTTATATTCATCCGCCTGCAAGGGAGAGCTTTACGTCGAGGACGACGTAGAGGACATCCATTCCCAGATCGAGCTGATGCTGACCCGCAGACTTGGGGATGTCGGCAAGAAAGTGCACACCGGACGTTCACGCAACGATCAGGTGCTTGTGGATCTGAAACTCTACGCCAGGGCGGAGATAGAGAAGACTGTAAACAAGGTCGAGTCGCTTTTCAGGACACTTCAGGAGGCCAGCGAGAGGTACAAGGACGTGCTGATTCCTGGCTACACGCACCTTCAGGTAGCGATGCCATCATCATTCGGTCTCTGGTTCGGGGCTTATGCCGAAAGCCTTTGCGATGACCTCAACGTCATGAGGGCCGCGTGGGATGTCGTGAATCAGAATCCACTTGGATCCGCGGCGGGCTATGGATCGTCAGCGCCGCTGAACAGGACTCTGACCACGGAGCTGCTTGGCTTTGACGACCTGGACTACAACTCTGTCTATGCGCAGATGACACGCGGAAAGATGGAACGGGCCGTCGCGTTCGCATATTCATCAGTCGCCGAGACCGTCGGCAGGCTCGCTATGGACGGATGCCTTTTCTCCAGCCAGAATTTCGGGTTCATTCATCTGCCGGACGCGCTGACGACCGGTTCCAGCATCATGCCGCACAAGAAGAATCCTGACGTGTTCGAGCTTGTGAGGGCGCACTGCAATAAACTTCAGGGTGTGCCAAACACCATCCGTCTCATCACCGGCAATCTGCCGAGCGGCTACTTCCGGGACATGCAGATCCTAAAGGAGGTCTTCTTCCCGATATTCAAAGAAATGAACGACTGTCTCGACATTGTTGAATATGCCGTCCGCGGAATGGAGGTCACCACCAATGTGATGAGCGACCCGAAGTATAGGCTCGCGTTCAGTGTGGAAGAAGTCAATCATCTGGTAGAGAACGGAGTGCCGTTCAGGGATGCCTATCGCCAGGTTGCCGACTCAATCAGGAATGGATCCTTTGAATTCCACGGAGAGCTACACCACGTCCACGAAGGCTCCATCGGAAATCTCTGCAATGACCGCATCGCTTCAAAGATGTCACGCATCATCACCAGTTTCGGTTTCGGGAAAGTACACGCTGCCGTTGCAAGGCTGACAGGAGAATAACGTTTGCGGCGGACACTTCGACAAGCTCAGCGTCCACCGCAAACAAATCAAAACAGCTTCTTACTTCAATGAGAATCTGGCGCCGAAAGTCAGCATGAAGTCCAGCGGACGCTCATTGTAGATGGTCTGTATGTCAGACTTGTCATCGAAATGATAACTGAGGCCTGGTTCCACATAAAGGCCGATGCGCCTTGTCAGATTCGCCTGAAGGCCGGCCGATGCGTTAAGTGACCAGAGCAAAGGCTTGACATTTAAGCTTTTGCTATCGGTGCTACCTTGTTTTATCCCAGCCAATGTCTTCGTTGTCACGGATTTGCCGGAAACGCATTTCTCAACCATTCCTCCACCCCCCAGATAGAAATTAACCCATTTGGAGTCAACAAGCGACGCTGTAATATTCAATGGAATTCCAACATATCTCAATGTCTGCTCCGTTTCAGTGACAGTCCGGCCAGCCTCGGTGGTAAAAGTGCTGCGAAGGGTGGTCAGCGTTGCCCCTGTCTCAAGGCCGAATGTGCCGTTGACCGGGAAATTGACTGCAAGAGCCAACCGGACAGGGCGCTTGTGGTCAGAATTCGCGGTAACCGTCGAACCACTTTTCAGTCCCAGCGGAGCCATGCCTCTTGTATGGATCTGCGTGTCATTCCAGAGATTGTTATTCGAGTCATCAATCAGGCCGTTCGTGGATGCCGGCGACGATCCTTTATAAAACATCTGAAGGTCGTAAGAGCTCTCGTTCCGGCTGTCCACCGATCCTCCGGAAAGGGACACGTCCAATGCGGCCGCCTTACGCTTTTCCGGACGGGACTCACTCGTGGCCGAGATATAATCAGACCAGTCTTCGCCATCATGATCAGTCGAGATCACGACAGAACTCTTTTCATCCACTCCTTCAGGTTTCTCAGTCTTGGAAGTTTCCTCTTCCGATCGCCGAGCCGGTGGTTCTACACGGCTCACCAATCCTTGGCGCGAATCTTCTGAGACATAAGGCAAAACCTCAATCTCGGATTCCGGAACAGTGTTCTCTGTTCCAAGAGCGGATTCTTCAACATTCATGACATGAACGTTGGACAACTGTTTCCGGACCAGCCTTGAGTCCGCCATCAGAGCATCCGGATCAGATTTCCGGACAATTTCCACAGAAGATTCCCGGCTTCCTTCGCTGTTGACTGAAGAAGATTGATCGGAAGCCAGGTTCCTCTGTGAGCCATCCAATGGATTCTCGACAACTGACTCAAAAAGACGTAGTCCGGCGAACACCCCAAATGCCACGACAGCCGCGGCGGCTACAGACCGCCATAGAACCGGCAATGTCATCACACGGTGTTTCTTCCGAGGGAAGACTGAAGACTCGATGTCCTCCCACAATCCTTCCGGTGCGGGTTCCTCATAGTCATTCATTTTGTTTCGCAGGCCTTTCAGCCAATCTTTATCCTCCATCATGTCGTCTCCGTTCTTTTCTTATATTCATTGATCTGTCTTGCCAATATGGCTCTGGCCCTGTGCAATTGCGAGGCCGAAGTGCTTTCCGTGATCCCGAGAAGATCCGCTATCTCTTTATGGCTTTTTTCCTCGAAAGCGTAAAGGTTCAAGACAGTCCTATAGCCTTCCGGAAGAGCCTGGATCATTTTCTGGATCACCACCGGCGGGACACTCCCGACATCCGGTTCCTCTTCCTCCTCCGTGTCCGGCAAGTCCCACTTATACTCGACGGTGTCAGACCGCTTACGCTTCCGGATGAGTTTCAAGGCCTCGTTGACGGAAATCTGTCTCATCCATGCCTTCAACGAACCTTCACCACGATAGTCAAATTTATTCAATGAGGAGAAGATCTTCACGAAACTGTCCTGGAGGACATCCCGGAGATCGCCTCCGTCCGGCAGATAACGGGAACAGGTGGCCGCAAGATACCTTGAGTAGCAGTCGTAAATCTGCCGCATCGCGGTCCGGTCACCTTTCCTTGCCTGTTCGACAAGAGCCTTTTCCATGTCTCCAGACAGAGTTCCCATTCAATCGGATTGAAGACTGTTACTTCTCCGGCAAAGAGAATCTGGAAAGATATTTCACCTTGGCGGTTTTGTCTCCCTCGGAATCCTTCCAGTGCAATGTCAGTTCCTGGCCGTCGCTGACATCCTTCAGCAAATCATCGATCTTGAAGGCGATGACTCCATCTCTCGGAGCGCCATAGCCGTCATCTCCATTGTTGTCATGTTTGAGGTACAGATCATGAGTCTCCGGATCCACAGCAAGATCAATCTTGTGCACAATCTTGCTACCCTGTCCGAACCAAGCGGCGAAATGAAGTGTAAGATAACCGTCCTCGCAGCAAGTCACCCAATCATTATACAGGGCTATAGCGGTATCCTCGCCTTTCTTGAACTCATCGTCGTAAGGAACAGCGTTCTTCGTGCGCACGGAATCAATCCATTCTACCGCCACTTTCTTCGAGAAGCCATCGCTGGACTCAGGCAGTTCTGAATATTTAAGCAGAGCCCTGACCTCACGCTTGTAAGGGTTGGTCCAACCCTTAGGCTCAAGTGTGGTCTTCTCATCCAGCTGAAAGTAGTTTGTCCCGGATTCTGTCGTCTTTATGGTGACAAGAGCGTTTGGACCAGGATATACATACAGACCGTCATCCTTGGAACATGATGACAAAGAAACGGTCAAAGCCGCCAAAGTGGCCGCAACGGCTAAAACAATCTTGAAATTTTTCATCTGTTTCATATACTTTTATTATTTTTTACCAGTCATCTAAATCCGTACTACCCGAATTCTTGCGTAAGAATGCGAAAAAAAATTTAACTTGCGTCTCCTTTTGAAAAAAGGAGCATTAACGTACTTAAGCAAATGAAGAAAATAACCATGTTCCGGGTAGGGATATCCCTGATCCCGATTTTGATTCTCGTGATTCTGCTGGCGCTGAACATCAGCATATTCGGCAGCGATGCGATCCTCGGGGCAAGCCAGGTGGCGCTGCTCTTTTCCGCCGGAATCGCCATCTGGCTGGCGATGTGGCTGTTCAAGGTTCCATGGCAGGATTTCGAGGAAGCGATCAAAAGCAACATCGGCGACGTGACGACAGCCATCGTCATCCTTTTCCTCATAGGAGCGATCTCCGGAACATGGACAATGAGCGGAATCATTCCGACATTCATCTACTACGGAGTCAAGATCATCAGTCCCAAGGTGTTCCTTTTGACCGCCTGCGTGATCTGCGCCCTGGTCTCGGTGATGGTCGGAAGCTCATGGACAACAATAGCCACGATCGGAGTGGCCTTGCTGGGCATTGGAAAGGCTTTGGGATTCAGCGATGGGATGATTGCGGGAGCGATCATCTCGGGAGCCTATTTCGGAGACAAGATCTCCCCTCTCTCGGACACCACCGTACTGGCTTCCTCAATGAGTAAAGTCCCGATGTTCGAACACATACGATACCTTATGTACACCACGGTCCCGTCAATCGTGATCACGCTCGTCATATTCACGATCCTCGGTCTGTCCCACTCCGGAAGCGACGCTTCATTGATCAATGAATATACATCCGTCCTCGGATCGAAATTCAACATTACCCCGTGGCTGCTTATCGTTCCGGCTCTGACAGCGGTGATGATAGCGCGCAGGATGCCGGCTCTCATCGTGCTAGCCCTGTCCGCCGCCATGGCCTCGATCGCGGCGATCATATTCCAACCTGACATTATCAGGGAAATTGGAACCAGAGTCGCCGGAGAGGGTTCCAATGCCAAAATCCTTTTTACAGGGACGATAGAATCCATCTACAATTCCGTTTCTGTGGAGACCGGCAATCCGGAAGTGAACCAACTTGTGGCGTCAAAAGGAATGCTCGGGATGCTGAACACGGTCTATCTGATCATCTGCGCCATGTGTTTCGGAGCGGCTCTGAAAGCCAGCGGAATGCTGCACCACCTCGCCTCGATGATCCTTCCGCTGACAAAACGCAGGGCCAGCCTCGTGACATCGACAGTTGTCACCGGCACAGCACTGAACGGAATAGTCTCCGACCAGTACCTCGCCATCATCCTGACCTCCAGCCTGTTCAGGGATGTCTATGAGAAAGAGGGCTACGAGAACCGGCTGTTGAGCCGCGCCGTGGAGGATTCCGCTACCGTCACCTCGCCTATCTACCCGTGGAGCAGCTGCGGAATGACACAGGCCACTATCCTTAGCGTGCCGACACTGGCCTACCTGCCATATTGCTTCTTCAATCTGATCAGTCCGCTGATGAGCATAACTGTGGCGGTAATCGGATACAAGATATTCAGGACGACGAAGCAATAGGGAGGCATTGCCTTTTGGGACAGAATCGCACGGAACCAAAGCGCGGAAATTATGGACAAATTCAGGAAAATAAACAACTTTGACATACAACTGCTCAACAGTTTTCCGGGGCTGATAGTATATGATGACCAGCTCTTTCTCAACGACAACATTGAATATGAATGGAAAACTGTTTTCAAATCCTTCCCGGAGCTACCCGCCAAGATTCGATTCACCGTGATATTCATGTGCGTGGAGGGAGAAGGTAGCGCAAGGATTTCGGGCAACGACTACACCGTAAGGTCCAATGATGTGATAATGATCAGCCTTGGCAACATAGTGGAAAAGATGTCCGTTTCCAACGATTTCAAGGCGATTTCTGTCGCGATTCTTCCTGACAGCAAACTAATGAACTTCACATTCAGCAGCACAAGGTTCCTAAGGGATTCTCTATATGATCCGAAAGTACTGAATCTCAATCCTTCGGAAGGCCAGAGGATGCTTGCGTTCTTCTCTACAGTCAAGAATATCATCGTTCTTGAGAGTGATCTGTTCAAAGCCGAAGCTTTGCAAGGCGCATACATCATGTTGGCAAGCTATCTTTCAGCGCGTCTCTCGATCCAAAACGGGAAAATCGTCAACCATGCGGTGACAAACTGGAGAAGCAATGAGCTTCTGCGGCGCTTCCTAACCGAACTCGGCCAGAATTACACGTTTAAACGCAGTGTCCAGTTCTATGCGAAAAGACTTTTCATCTCTCCGAAATATTTTGCGCAGATGATCTACAAGGAATCCGGGAAACATGCAAAGGACTGGATCCGCGATTTCGTCATCAGAGACGCCAAGGCCATGCTCAAAAGCGGCAATTACACCGTTCAGGAAGTGAGTGACGCCTTGCATTTCGCGAACCAGTCCTTTTTCGGGAAATATTTCAAGGAAGCTGTAGGATGCTCCCCGAAAATGTTCAAGGAACAGGCTACTTCTGATTATTCTTCAGAAGATCGCGGATCTCTTCGAGAAGAACCACGTCAGCAGGCTTAGGGGCCGGTGCGGCCGGCTCGGCCGGAGCCTCTTCCTTCTTTCTCTGCAACTTAGCCAATCCCTTGATGGCAAGGAATATACTGAATGCGATGATCAGGAAGTTAACCGTTTCCTGAATGAAATTGCCATAGTTCAGGGTCACAGCCGGCTTGATCACCTCGGAGCCTTCCATCACAGCCTTGTGAAGGACAATCTTAAGGTTGGTGAAATCAAAACCGCCGATGAGCACACCGACGCACGGCATGATGATGTCGTTGACCAATGAGGTGACAATCTTTCCGAAAGCGCCGCCGACAACTACACCGACAGCCAGATCGACCACATTGCCTTTCATCGCGAAGTCCTTGAACTCGGACCAAAACTTACTTTTTGCCATAATATTAATCAGTTGTTTTTAAGTGTGTTTCTGACAAATTCCTCCGCCTCGGAGAGAGTCTCGAACTTTCCCACGTCAATCAGGCTCAACTCCTGCGGCACAATTCCATAGATCGGATGCCTGTCGCACTCCTGAATATAAAAGTCTGTGATCGAGAAGCGTTCTCCCCAGCCATCCTCATCAAAAACTTTGAATATGCCGTCAGAGATGCAGTGAATGCCCGCGAAGGCATATTTCCGAAACCTTGAAGGATCTATATTCCCGTAAGGACTGCGAACCTCGCCGGTGGCAAGGTTCGTCCATCCGACAAGTCTCATTTCATCATCGAAAAGGAAATATCTCTGTGTCTTTCGGTCGCTGACAAGTATGTTTGAGAGAGCGTCCGGATGCGTCTGAGAGATAAACCAGTTCACATCCAGATCCGACAGAATGTCCACGTTATGAACCAGAAACGGCCCGCCTTCGAGCAGCGGACGGGCGAATCTGATTCCCCCTCCGGTCTCCCGCAGGAAATCCCTTTCGTCCGAGAATCTGACATTAACGCCGAAATCGTCCTGCTCGTGGGTGTAACTGATGATGGCATCCGGAAAATGATGCACATTTATGACGAACTCCGAGATCCCGGCCGCCTTGAGTTTGGACACAACACGGTACAGAAGTGGCTTCCCGTCAATCGGGACCAGTGCCTTGGGCAGTGTGTCTGTGATCGGCTTGAGCCTCGTGCCGAGACCAGCCGCGAAAATCATCGCCTTCATCTACAGGATTTTCTCAATGTCCAGTTCCCTGTGGGTAACCGTGATCTTGATATCGAACCTATCGGCCAGATGCTGAGCCAAATGCTCGGCGCAATAAACAGAACGATGCTGTCCGCCGGTGCACCCGAAGCAGACCTGCAGATGGGTGAACTTCCTTTCTATAAAGCATTTGACGTGATTATCCACGAGATCATAGACATTATTCAAAAACTTCGTGACTCCTCCGTCATCCTCAAGGAACTTGATCACCTCCTTGTCCAAACCTGTAAACTGGCGGTAATGCTCGTATTTGCCCGGATTGTTGATCGCGCGGCAGTCGAAGACATAACCACCTCCGTTGCCGGTCGTGTCAACCGGAATGCCTTTCTTATAGGCAAAGCTGAACACCTTGACTTCCAGACGTTTGTCCTCCGCGATATTATTGAATTGCGACATTGTGGTCAATTTTGTGAGAATCTCATTCAGGTAAGGATAGTCCTCGAACGGTTTCTGAAGCAGACGACGCAGATTGCTCAGAGCGTACGGCACACTGGCCAGGAAATGCGGCTTCTTCTCAAAATATCCCCTGAAACCGTAAGCGCCCAGAACCTGAAGGGTGCGGAAGAGAACAAACAATCTCAACCTTTCGTTGAAATGCTCCTCGTTGACATCCATGTAACCTTTCAAGGCACGTAAATATGTCTGCACCATCTCCTTGCGGAGGTTCTCCGGATAGCGTGACCGCGCCTGCCATACGAACGACGCGACATCGTAATAGATAGGGCCTCTGCGTCCTCCCTGAAAATCAATGAAATAAGGCTCGTCATCCTTCATCATCACATTTCTGGCCTGGAAATCCCTGTACATGAATGTGTCGCCCATGTCCTGCATCAGGTCCGTCTTCAGCCTTTCGAAGTCATCCTGAAGTTTGACCTCGTTGAATTCCAGACCTGTGGCTTTCAGGAAACAATATTTGAAATAATTCAAGTCGAAAAGGATCATCCGCTCGTTGAACGCCGGTTCCGGATAGCAGACCGACCAGTCCAATCCCTCGGCACCCTTGAACTGAAGTTTCGGCAGCATCTCCATCGCGCGGCAGAGGAGCCGGCACTCGTAGGAACTATATTCACCGCTCTCGCGCCCCTGGGTGACCACTTTGTAGAGCTGGTCATCGCCAAGGTCTTCCTGAATATACCGCATTCCATCCTCGCTGACAGCCAGCACCTTAGGCACTTTTACTCCTTTGCTGAGGAAATGAGCGCTGAGGCTGACGAAAGCATTGTTCTCCTCAAGGCTTGTCCCTATGACACCTATAATGGAGATATTTCCGCCCTTCAGACGGAAATATCTCCTGTTGCTTCCGGAGGAGTTCAGTTCCTCCGTGTCACTTACTTTCTGACCTGTATAACTTTCAAATAAGTTCCTTAGTTTATCCATTAATGTCTAATCTGTTAGTAGAGACTGTTGTAGGAAGCAGTTCTGTTTGAGTAATAATTGTATTGGTCGGCAAGCTTACCGTACATCTGTCCGAGAACCTCAAGGTAAGGCTTGCCTTCCACGAGTGTGAGCCTGTAAACAGTGTCGTCAACCTTGTAGAAATCCATTCCATCCATGGTGATCGTGTCGTAGTCATCAGGAAGATCCTCGACAAGAGCGCCGGCCGGAGGGACGATGACCTCGTACTGTCCATTGGTGTTGACGATGTAGAAAACTCCATCCTGATAGTAGTACGGCTGATTGGCATAGGCATAACTCTGAGCAAGACCAAGCCTGTCCGCAAGGGTATAGGCATTGTTGGCTCTTGTCGTATTCAAGGCAAAAGAGCTGTTCTGCGCGGCTATGGTGGCATTGTTCTGAGCTATTATCCTATTCTGTTCCTCGATGATCCTGTTGTTGGAATCGATTGCCCGGTACATCCTGTAGGTGTTGTTATAGTAGGCGAAGCGCACGGAGGCGAACACCAGATCGGAGACGGCGCGGTCGATGCAGACCCCGAACGGAGGGCGGCAAACCACGAATATATCACCGTAAGGTCTGTAATATATTCCGTCATAGATGCAGTACTCGACACCCCAGTAAGTCATTCTTCTATAACGCGGAGGCAGGTCGTGAACCCTGTAGCCATAGCAGTGATGATCGTGCGTCCAGAAATGCTTCGGGCGGTCGTAAGACATAAAGTCCCGGTCGCGCGGCGGAATTCTGTGGACGTTCCTGTCCTCGCCTATCCTCATGAAGTCGCTTCTGTTCTCTCTCATCACATCCTTTCCGCTGTGTGCGTTACGGTCGTAGGATGTCAAGCCTCCTCTGGTGGCGTTGCCTACCCTTTGTGACTGCTCCCTTCTGGTGTCAGAGACCGAACCGCGGGCAGAAGTGCTTCTGGTTGAAGATGATCCGTTTATCTGCCTTGCGACTCTGCTCCCGGAACTTCTCGTTGAAGAAGATTCCCTGACAGAAGAAGATCGTGATGATGAGCTTCTTACCGACGAAGAGGATCTATTGGAAGATGAACTTCTTACAGAAGAGCCGGAGTTCCTGTTATTGTCTTGTGATCCACGTGAAACGTTTGTGGAAGAGTTCCGACGGTTGTTGTCCTGTGAACTCCTTGATACACTGGAACTACTCCTACGGCTATTGTCCTGAGAGCTTCTGGACACGGAAGAGCCTGAACTTCTTGAGGAAGAAGACCCCGCGCTCCGTGTGGAAGATGAACCTGAACTTCTTGTGGAGGAAGAGCCGGAAGTCCTTGCCGCCGATGATGAAGAACTTCTGGACGAAGATCTGGTCTGGGAGGAAGTGGTGTTGCTCCTCGATCCGGAAGAGCGTCTTTCCTGTGAATATGAATCAACCGGTGATGCAAGCATGGCCAACGCAATGGCTGACGCAAGCGCGATGTTCAGAATATTCTTCATGATGATTCGGTGTTAAGTGGTTTAATTATATAGCCAATACTTTCTGGAAAGTTTCCTGAAAGCCTCGACATCCTTTGACCAATAGCCAGCGATGTCCTCAACTTTGAGACGCTTCCCGAAAGTCGTTCTTACATAATCCGTACCACATACCTTGTCGAACATATTGTTGCGTCCCTTTGAAAGGGCGAACGGATTCCTTTCCGGATAGAGTTCGTTAACGGCCTGCATCACGTAGAACTGGGTCAACGTACAGCATGCGGCCTCATAATCAGTGTAATGAAACTGTACCCCGTGGATGAGTTTTCCTTGGAGGCTGCCGGAGAACGGCTTGAAATGAATCGTCCTGAACGCGACACCCGGAAGGTTGTAACTGTCCAGACGAGCCTTCAAAGCGTCAGCGTCAATCCATTCAGCGGCAAACACCTCAAACGGAAGGGTGTAGCCGATGCCGATGCTCAGATACCCCTGAAACTCGCCTGTGATTCCTGAAGACGGATAGTTCACGGCCGATTGAGGGTAAGGAATATTCGGGGACGGGAGTACCCAAGGAAGGCCTGTGTCCTGATAGAGCATATTCCTTGTCCATCCTTCCATCGGAATGACGGAGAGCTTGCATTTCAGCGGTGCCTCGTTGCCTTTCTCGCCACAATTCAACCCTTCCTCGTTCAGCAGGATGGCGAGCTCGCCGACAGTGAGACCATAGATGTAAGGAATTTTGAACTCGCTGACGAATGAGTGGAAGCCGGGCTCCACAAGACAGCCTTCGATCTTGTTGCCGCCCAACGGATTGGGTCTGTCGAGAACCATCACTTCGATGTCGTTCTCGGCGCATGCGCGCATCACCAAACCGAGGGTGCTGATGAACGTATAGGAACGGCTGCCGATGTCCTGGATGTCATAGACAACGATGTCAAGACCTTCAAGCATCTTCTTGCTCGGCTTGCGGTTGGAGCCATAGACCGAATAGACAGGGATTCCCGTCTTTGGATCCTTGAAATCCTCAACGTGCGATCCTGCATAGGCATCCCCTCGGACTCCGTGCTCCGGAGCGAACAACGCTTTGAGATTGACTCCCGGAGCCTCGTGAAGAATGTCGATCGTGGAGCGGAGATTGTGGTCAATGCCG
The DNA here is from genome assembly GCA_963657715.1 of uncultured bacterium. GTDB lineage: Bacteria > Bacteroidota > Bacteroidia > Bacteroidales > UBA932 > Cryptobacteroides. Next base: position 39,858 of record CAVKML010000012.1, read on the forward strand.
CTCGGATTGGTGACGAGGCCGACATTCTTGCCGACAAGTTCCTCAAAACCACGGCCTTCCAGAACTTCGATTCCGGTTCTTACAATCTGTTTTTCAGCAGCGATGACAGAGGAGGTCAAAGCCACGGCGGCCAACACGACGGTTAATATTCTTTTGACTGCGTTCATATATTCATTGATTATTTTTTGCCATATTCAGGATCGATCTTGCGATCTGCGAGGAAGGTGACGACGACTGTCGCTATGCAGCAGACGATCACCATCCAAAAGAAGCCTTTATAGCCGAGATATTCCTGCAGGAATCCGGCGAACATGCCGGGAATCATCATGCTGAGCGCCATGAAACAGGTGCAGAACGCATAATGAGAGGTCTTGAACTCGCCCTCGGAGAAATACATCATGTAGAGCATATAGGCGGTGAAGCCGAAACCATAGCCGAACTGCTCGATGGCGATGCAGGTACAGATGGTCGCGAAGCTTGTAGGCTGCACCACAGCAAGATATACGAATGACAAACAAGGAAGCGTCATGAACGCCGCCATGATCCAGATGGACTTTTTCAATCCCAATCTGGAGGCGAGAAGACCGCCGAGGATGCCACCCAACAACAGGAAAATCACACCAAGTGTGCCGTAGGCGATCCCGACCTGCGCCGTCTGCATTCCGAGTCCGCCAGCCTCTCTGGCCGCCACAAGGAACGGAGTACACATCTTGATGAGGAATGCCTCCGGAAGGCGGTAGCAAAGCATGAATATGATCGCAAGCCAGACGCCCGGTTTCTTGAAGTATGTCGTGACGGTGCGTCCGAAGCCTTCGAATATCTCGGCAACCTTATTACCAGAATCTTCTTGAATATTAGGCACATCAGACTCTGGTTTCGGAATCGAGAATGTGTGATAGAGGGTCAGGGCTGTCAGCAGGACACCAGAACCTCCGATGGTCAGCTGCCATGCCAGCGGGACATTTCCGGTTCTGGTCTCAAGCAATCCCGCCACTGCCACGATCACACCGTTGCCGAAGACATTGGCAAGCCTGTAGAAGGTGCTGCGGACTCCGACGAAGGCCGCTTGACTGCTTTGGCTTTGGGCAAGCATGTAGAATCCGTCGGCGGCGATGTCATGGGTGGCCGAGGCGAATGCCGCGAAGACAAAGAGGATGAGCGTGAATGTGAAGAGGCTCATCGGAGTCGTTCCGGCGGCGATTGTCTCTGCTGAAGGATGAGGCATCGTAAGAGCCTGAATGACAAAGGCGACGGACATGATGATCTGCATTGTGATGATCCACCACCTTTTTGTCTTGATGATGTCCACGAACGGACTCCAAAGGAACTTGAGCGTCCACGGTAGGTAAAGCAGGGATGTGAACAAGGCCATCTGTCCGTTCGGAACGCCCATCTTGGCGAACATCAGGACAGAGACATTGTTGACCAGGAAATATGGAATGCCCTCCACAAAATAGAGGGTCGGGATCCACATCCAAGGGTTTCGTTTAGTGAAATTACTCATTATGTGTCAATTATATTATCTTCTTTCCAAAATGGTCCCAGGATAGTAATGAAGAAGAATCTGATCGAACGTGTATCCTTTGCTTGCCATCACGGCGGCTCCGATCTGGCAAAGCCCGACTCCGTGTCCCCAGCCGGATCCGTCAAGGATCAGCCTGTCGCCGATCCATTTCACCTCAAAGGCCGAACTCTTGAGGTGAGACTCCGACAGCCAGCGGCGGATGATGAGTTCTTTTCCTATGACCATTGTCTTCTTGTCACCTATCACCTTGAGTCTCTTGAGTCTTCCGGAAGGTCCTCTCTCGATCGGAACCAGATCGCGGATCGTGCCGAAATCCATTCCGGAGCGTCTGCGGACAAGATCGGAGACCTCAACTCTTGAATATTCAGTTGTCCACCTGTAGAAGTCTTTCGTCTCCAGATCATAGTCGTTAAGCACCTGGGAAAGAATCGTTTCGTCCTTTGTGTCGCAGAACGCTTTCCCTCCTTCCCTCCAATCCGGGGTGTCAGGCATAGCCTGGAGGTAAGAATAATCCTTGTCTTCCCAACATGTGCTGAAGATTTCCATGCGGCCGCCGCAGCATTTTGAAAAGCGCGCGTCGCAAATCCGTCCTTCCGAGGTAAGGACAAGGCCCCAGGTCTGGTCTATGGCCTTGCGGACTGTGTCACCTACGGCCATTGTGAGACCTTGGTAACGCTGGCAGTGGTCATCGGCACAGACATCGAAAAGGGTGTGATCATCGTGGTCGAACCATTTGATGTACTCGCCCTCTTCTCTAGTCGCTTCGACAGGCTCGGCGACCGGGCCGGCCGGTTTCCTACGATGCTCCACCTGCGCCATCACCCAAGAGCGGGAAATGACGGCGTGCGCCTTCAGAAACTCAAGTCCGGCGGAAGCCTTCATTTCGGACGAGATCACGCTCAAAAGATAGTCCTCCACCCCGACGATGTTCACAGCCGTGACTTTGTCTCCGTCCACGATGAACTTCAAGGTTCCGGCGAACTTCTGTGTCACCTTACGCTCCCAATGGAAATCAACGCCGATGGTCACCCCGTAAAGGATGAACGATGGTTCGGCGAACATTGTGGCCTCGGTTTGAGCTTCGAAGACCAATTCATCGTAAAGGACACCGTTATAGGAGATTCGTCCTGCCGAATATTCAACTTTCTGCCGTCCGGCTCCATCCGAGATGATTTCGAACCCGATCTCTTGACCGGACATTATGCCGACCTCCAGCTTGCGCTGGGTCCTGGTCAATCTCCAGATGATGCCTTTCTCGGTCTCCTCGCTGACGGTGATCTCACGGACAACAGAGGAAAGGAGTTCAGAGTCAAGTTTGTCGTAGTCCTCACGCTTAGGAGCCACAAACACGCCTCCCATGTCAGCGCAACCCGGACTCTTCGCAAGATGGTCCGACTCGGCGGAATAATAGTTGTGCGGACGGTGCTTCTCTCTGAATATCACTACGGAACGATATTCCCCACTATGCATCCACGCTAACAGATTGAGTTTCGGTTCGTCTGAGCCATCCGGCACCGGGACACAGTCCAGAAGTCTGTAGAACAGTTTAGCGACGGACTTGGCAGTGTCGCCGCAAAGGACGAAAACCCCGTTGGCATATTCATCAAGATGGAAGAGTCTGGCTTCCTTGACGTTCGTCAGAAATTCCAGTTTTTCGCCATCGCCTGCGTTCAGAAGGGCATCCACCCGGTTTTGGAGCGGCATCAGCCCTTGCGGGCAGGCCTGAAAATGCATGTGATCCGGAGCGGAGGCCCCGCTTTCCGGGCCGTTGTAGAATCCGAGATATTCATTGTGCCGGCTGACAAAGTCAAGAAGATCCTGATAACGATGCCAGATGGATTGTCTCGTGTGTTCGAAACTTGAGATCACAAGATGCGCCGGGAAGATCGGGTACGGGTTCAGTGTAACACGGTACTTCCGTCCCTTGCGTCCCTCGAATTCAAAGTGTGACTGCTGAGCAGGACGGTTTTCCGGACACAGGAAACAAGGACGCATGCTAAGTGATTTTTGATCCAACCGCGCCTCGGAAGATATCTTGCGGCAGGGGTTGTGCTGGACGATCACCTCCAGTCCTCCGACATCCAATCGTTTGGTTTCCACCTTCTTGAGATCCCGGTAGTTCTCGGCAGCAAGCGGCCAGACCGACAATTGATCCTTTATGAATTTGTCAATGTTGTTGTCCATCAGAGCAAAGCCAGTAAAGTGTCCTTGATTGATTTGAATTCCTGCTCAAAATTCGGGGTGAAAAGTCCCATGCCGAGGTTCGCCTCGATCTCGGACATATTCCAATAGCGTCCCTCCGCAACCTCATCATTGTCAGGCTTCAAAGAGAAATTGCCGACAGTCGCGAAGACATTGACCAGTTCCTTCTCGCGCGCCGACTCCCAAATGTAGGATTTCAGGAATATCGGATTGAAGTCCCTGAATCCCAATTCCTCAGAGGCCTCGCGGTAGAGAGCTTCCTCCAGCGTCTCACCATAATCCACATGACCGCCCACAGCGGTGTCCCAACACCCCGGAAGAAGATCCTTCTTCATCGAGCGCTTCTGAATATACAGACATCCCTCGCGGTTGATGACATGAAGATGGACCACCGGATGCATAAGTTTCGTGCCATCATGCACAGATTGCCTTGTGGCCTGACCGATGACGAGGCCATTCTCCTCCACTACCGGAACCATCTCCCCTGTCGGGCGGGGACGGTCGCCGGGATTGTCGGCCGATGGCAGAGGCATGAGCGGAGCCGGGGAAACCGGGTAGATCAAGTCAAACATAACGTCACGCTATCGCCAAAAGGATCAGCAACTGGGCCACAAGCACCCTCATGAACATGGACAAAGGATAGACAGTGGCATAGTTCACCGAAGGGTAATCCGTTCCGTAAGCGCCTTGCGTAAAAGCCAGGACAGCCGGGTCGGTGGTTCCTCCGGAGATCAGACCGCAGATCTGATAGAAGTTAAGCTTGCAGACATATCTGGCGACAAGACCTATCGTGCAGACAGGTATGAAGGTGATCAAAGCACCGTAGAGGATCCACCAGTAACCACCGTTAAGGATCGAACTGACGAAATTCTGACCGGCGCCGAGACCGACGGCGGCCATAAAGAAGGATATTCCCATCTCCCTGACCATCAGGTTCGCGCTTTGGGTGGTGTAGGTCGTGATCTTCCACTTCGGCCCGAAATAGCCGAGCAGAATCGCGATGATCAGCGGACCACCGGCGAGACCGAGCTTGATCGGCTGAGGAATGCCAGGGATCGCGATCGGAATAGATCCGAATATGACTCCGATGGCGATACCGAAGAAAATCGGGATAAGATTCGGACGGTTGAGGGAGGAGGCCTGGTTGCCCACAAGGCTGGCGACTTCCTCTATTCCCATTTCAGGTCCCACAACCCTCAGGACATCACCCATCTGTAGGATGAGGTTAGGCCTTGCCACAAGCCCCACACCGGATCTGATGACACGGGTTACGCTGACCCCATAGTTAGCCCTGATGTTAAGATTCCTCAACGTGATTCCTGTCAGAGAGGATTTTGTGACGGTGATCTTTCTGTTGACCATCTTGGCATCGATCTGTTCCCAATCCTGAAGATGCATCGGGACTTCCTCGCCGAAAGTGATCCTGACAGAGTCCACATTATTCTGTGAAGTGACAATCAGAAGCTTATCCCCTTTCTGCAAGACAGTGTCCGGTCCCGGAATAGACATAAGTCCATCCCTGAGAATCCTGGAAATAACTATGGAATTGTCAAGGTCTCTTGTGGCTTCCTTTATCGTAAGGCCGAAAACCGCCGGGTTCTCAACCTCGCAATGCACACGCCTTGCGACGTCATCATTGCCGTCAGCATTGTCAAGCTCATCCTTTTCCTTGGCAAGGTCAACTTTGAATATAGCCTTGAAGAACATGATCAGACCAATCACAAGGAGCACACCCAAAGGATAGGCGACAGCGTAGGCCGACGCAAGTCCTGAGGTCGCGGACGCGACATCTGAGGCAAGGAAATTCTCCGCGCGCATCGAGTCTGCCATCGTCTGCTGGGCAGCGCCGAGTCCAGGGGTGTTGGTCACGGCTCCGGACATCACACCGACCATCGTCTTGAGGTCCTCTCCTGTGACGAAATGGATCACCACCGTCACACCTACGGCAAGAAGCACCAGCAGGACAGCGAGCAGGTTCAGCTGCATGCCGCCTTTCTTGAACGAATGGAAGAATCCCGGACCTACCTGAAGTCCGATCGAGAACACGAACAGGATCAGGCCGAAATCCTTCATGAAGCTGAGCACCGTAGGGTCAACCCTGAGGCCGAAATGGCTCAAAAGGATCGCGACGAACAAAATCCATGTCGAACCGATGGAAATGCCTTTGATCTTGAATTTGCCAAGATACAATCCTATCGCGATCACTACCGCGAAAACCAGGATGGAATGGGCGATTCCCGCCCCAAGAAACAAATCTCGCATATCAACTTAAAATCTATACGCTTAAAAATCTATCCGCGCGCAAAAGCACGGCTTGTCTTCAATTCTGCCTTCTATGAAATATGTCTTGCATCCGTCATTCTCCGCGACGCTTCTGAATATCCTGACAACCTCTTCAGGTCTTGTCTCCTTGATGAAGTTGATACTGATGCTTTTGACCGGATTGTCTGCCACTTCCTTGTAGTCTATGCAGTCCATGGCCCATACCACATATCTGGCGTTGTTGGTGTGTCCCAGCACATCAATGTCTGAATATGCCGCCTTGTGGCAGCCGACTTCCTCCATGGGGACATTCTTGGGCATCACGACTTTTCCGCAAGGGGTCTGGATCGCGTCGTCAAAGCATTGGGTGGTCGCAGGGACCATATTCAGAACCTCATCGCTACGCACCAGCCTCCTTGTCTCGACATTCATCACTATCCATGAGGATGTGCAGAGTACCAGAGCCTTTGATTTGTCAGCGAAGTCGGTGTCCCCTTGCCGTCGGAGTTCGAAGTCACGCAGGAAAAACAGGCCGTCCTGCCCTTTGTGCCAAGTATAGAGAGTCGTCTCGTCCGTCCATTTCGGCGGGTTCCGGAAATCAATCCGCATCCGGGACAGGACCCAGGCCGTATGATGCCTTTGAAGATCATCATAGCCGAAATGAAGGGCCTGCGCCGCCAGATACGCCATTTCCTGAGCATGATCCATGAACGCGGCCGGCTTCAAACGGAACGATGCGTCCGTGTCGTAGCACGGGATCGTTATGTCTGTGCTGAATCTGTTATCAGAGACGTTAACCTTTTCCATATTAATAATTTATGATTTTAAGTTCCTCCGGAGTGTAGAGAATGGAATCGATGAAATCCGGAGCGATGTGGGCAAGGAGCATGAATATTCCAAGGGTCAGCAAAGCCACCCCCACCATGCTTGTGACCACAATCGCAGCCACCTTCCAACCTCGCTTCTTCCGGTTTCGTGGGACTTCCGTTTCCTTCGTTTTCTCCGGCACAGTTTCTTCCTCGTCTGGTCGCTGAGCCTCTTCTTCAGGAAGTCGAATCTTTTCGTCCGGTCGCTGAGCCTGTCGAAGCGACTCTTCCGCGGCATCATCTTCGGTCACGTCGATGGTTGGTGAGCTTTGTCGAACCACAGGCTCAGTGACCGATGCCACCGGCTCATCAATCAGCTCCCGGAGCGCGGCCATACTCTGCGCCACCTCATCAGGAGTCTCCTCGTGAGTCTTCAGCGACACGGGTTCCAACCCGACACCATAAGGATAAATGTCCAGATCCTCGTCAGCGATAAAGAAAAAAGTGTTCTCCTTAGTCGCCCGCAGACGTCCAAGTCCAGGGAAGACAACCACCTTCTTCGTCTGAAGTGTAGTCCTCAACCCGGAAATGAACTCATCCAGAATCCTCTTGGAAGTCTCGGAATCCGTCCCGTTGACCTTGGCATAGAACTCAGCCAGCATCTCATCATTTCCAGACTCACGCTGCCTGAAAGACAGTTTCCTGTAAGGAGGATTGATTGTGTACCCCTTGTCAGAAAAAGTCGAGGGCATCACCTCGGAGACGAAAGTCCCCAAGCCAGGCAACGTAACCTCATCATTATCAAGGATAAGGCCCTTGACTATTTCCGAAAACAAGTCTATGTCCATTTTCCTCCTCCGAGAAATTCACACAAAGGTACACAAAAAAAACCACAAAAAAATTTGCACTAATCAATTTTTGTTGTACCTTTGCACTCCCGAAAGGAACAAACAACTGAAAGGTTGACAAAAATTCCTCAATAGCTCAGTTGGTTAGAGCACCTGACTGTTAATCAGGGGGTCGTAGGTTCAAGTCCTACTTGAGGAGCCAAAGCGGACAAATCATCAGAAATGACGGTTTGTCCGTTTTTCGTTTCCTCGCAGCCTCTTGGTTTTCAAAGGATACCGAAAAGCGGGTTAGACATTTGGGGACAAACATATGGGGATTGTACGTCAATACCGAAGAGGCTGGACGGGGCGGTTAGTACGCCGGAGAGGGCTGCCAAGAACCAACCGGCAGGATGGCAAATTGATTCGGCAGACGTTTAAGGATGGCTTCTGTTCATCTCTGGACGAGGAAAGGCAACGATGAGATGCCGATGACAGTATGAAGAATACGGAAGCCTTTGGCAAAGGTAAACAAAACAACGAATAAAATATGACAGGAAGAAAGATTTTACTGGTGGTGGACGTACAGAGGGATTTCATCGACGGATCTCTGGCGGTGCCGGGGGCGGAAAAGATAATCCCGGAGATAAAGGAGATAAAGGGGAGGTTCGACAAGGTGTATTTCACACTGGATTGGCACCCCAAGGATCACTGCTCGTTCAAGGCGAACGGAGGGCAATGGCCGGAGCATTGTGTTCACTACACATTGGGAGCCAGCCTTGCCTGCGGACTGCTGGACGGTTTGGACGAAACAAGAACCCGTTTCATCCTGAAGGGGCGGGACAAAGACAAGGAGGAATATGGAGCGTTCGCAGACATCGCCGCCGGCGCGCAGACGGAAGCCAAGGCAGAAGCCGGCACAGCAATCACGGCTCAGTCTAAAGCCGCCGTGCAGGACTTGTTCCAACCAGGAGACGAAGTGACCATCTGCGGCATCGCGGCTGAATACTGCGTGCTGGAGACGCTCAAGAATGTCCACCGATTGAGCCAAAAGATTGGATTCCACGTGAATATATTCATGAAAGGCGTGGTAGGATTCGACAGCACTCCCCTCCTCTCGTGGATGGCGCAAAACAATGTGAACGAATATTAAGGCTCAAAAAGAGCCAAAAGGCGGGAAGTGTTTTGTTGTTTCCAAAAAGTTTGGTAACTTTGAAGCAATGTTATGTCCGTGCCTTCGGGCGGACAATGACTGGTCCCATAGCTCAGTTGGTTAGAGCATCTGACTCATAATCAGGGGGTCGTAGGATCATGCCCTACTGGGACCACAAAAGAAGGAGACGCAATTTTTGCGTCTCCTTTTTTTGCGATCCCAATCTCCCCCCAGTCGCTTTGCGACAGCCCCGGTGGGGCACGGGGAAAGGTTTCCCCGAACCCCCTTCGGTCGCTTCGCTCCTAGTTTTCCTCTTATTAACTAATTCACACGCTAAGCCAGGGTTTGGATAATACAACATATTCAATAAATTCATAAATTTGCGGCATGAAAAATTCAATTCATGGGAATATGTGGTTGATGTTCGCTATTCTGTCGGCGGTGTTCGCGGCCGCCACGGCTATACTTGCCAAGATCGGGATCGATGGTGTCGATTCAAACCTTGCGACGGCTATCCGTACGATAGTGGTTCTCGTGATGGCCTGGGCGATGGTGTTCCTGACAAACAGCGCCGGAGGGATCTCTGCGATCAGTACCCGCAGCTGGATATTCCTCATCCTTTCCGGTCTCGCCACTGGGGCGTCGTGGCTGTGCTATTTCTACGCCATCAAGATCGGGGATGTGTCCAAAGTTGTCCCTATCGACAAATGCAGCCTTGTGCTGACGATCATATTTGCCGTCATATTCCTTGGCGAGGCACTGACATGGAAGACCGTAGTCGGTTCCATACTCCTCCTCGCCGGCGCGCTGGTGATGGTGCTGTAAAAAAATGTGTCGGCCGCTTCGACAAGCTCAGTGACCGACACAGATTCAACGATTGGCAAACGGAACTACTTCACACGAAGTTTCCTGCCCAGTCGGAGGGTGGTGGTCTCCTTGATGCCGTTCAGACGGCAGATGGTCTTGACAGTAGTGTGATACTTCCTGGCAAGAGCGCCAAGGGTGTCACCTTGACGGATAGTATGGTACTGGGCGGCGGCAGCGGCTTTTCTCTCTGCCTCGGCCTTCTTGGCAGCCTCCTCCTTGTCCTTCGCGTCACCCTCAAGGATGTCGATCTCCTCCTGCTCACTCTCCGGAACATACTTGCTGTTCGCGTTCAGATACTTCTTCTTCAACACGAAAAGCCTGTGCCTCAACGTGCCAGACGGGAAGTCGATAAGCCATTGCGGATCAAAGGCATAACCCTTGTAGCGGGTCTCAAAGTGAAGATGTGGTCCGGTGGAGCGACCTGTGGAGCCGCCAAGACCGATGATCGTGCCGGCGTTCACCCACTGGTCATCCTGCACATAAATCTTCGACAGATGCCCGTAGAAAGTCTCCAAGCCATTGTCGTGACGAAGCACCACAAGGTTGCCGTAACCTTTATAATACCTTGAGATACGCACCTTGCCGTCAAACGCGGCATAAACCGGAGTCCCGGTGTGCAACGGCAGATCCACGCCCTGATGCCTGCGCCTATGACGGTAGCCGAACTTTGAATATACCTCCGTCTGATGCGGACATTTATATTCACTCAAAGTATCGACAATCCAAAGCGCTATCTCATCCGGAAGATCATCCAACGACACACGGTAAGGATCAGGATAGTCGTGGGTCCAATATTCATTGAATATCTTATGGTCACGGGCGTAGGTGGAATCCTTGTAGTACTTCCACGTGTAGTCCGACAGAAGCAGGATCTTGATGTGAGGATCCGCAGTGTCGATCGTGTCCAAAGCTTCGGCCCTGTTCAGATCCATTGACTGCACAGACTCGCGGGAAATCCTCGGGATAAGGATCTCCGCCTGCTTCTTTGTCTTGATTGTGGTATCCTGCGCACTGACAGGAACTGAAAGTCCTATTGCGGCAAGGACCATGACAATGGCGCCTGCCCAAAATCTTTCACGAATCATCCCGATTAGAGTTTAGCTCCGAATCTCTCCACGAGAAGATTCTTTGTCTCGTTAACCTTTTCCTCAAGAAGCGCATCGGAGGTTGCCTCACAGATGAACCTCAGGTAAGGCTCGGTGTTGGAAGGACGGATGTTGAACCACCAGTCCGGGAACTCTACCCTGTAGCCGTCGAAATCCATCTCGGCCGTAGGCTTCTCCTTGGAGACAAAATATTCCTTGACCGCGTCCATCGCGCCTTTCTTGTCCTCAATACGGAAATTGATCTCGCCGGAATTCTGGTAGCGGGCGATCTTTCCTATCAGTTCATGAAGCGTGATACCTTTCTTCTTCATGGCTGCCACGACCCTCAGGATCAGGATGGAAGCGAGAAGTCCACTGTCGGAATAGAAGAAATCGCGGAAATAATAGTGTCCGGCGAGTTCGCCTCCCCAAACTCCGTCAAGCTCACGTAATTTCTTCGCGGCGAAGGCACGACCCACCTTCCAAGTGGCCATACTGCATCCCTTCGGCGTAAGGTACTCCCCTACCGCCTTGGAGCTGCGGATGTCCTGAAGCACGGTTCCGGTCTCGTGTCTCTCATCGATAAAATAGTGGCCGAGAACAGCGATCATCAAATCCGGTGACACGAACTTGCCCTCGTTGTCCACAAACATCACACGGTCGGCGTCACCGTCGTAGATAACACCTACATCCGCGCCGGTCTTCTTCACCAAAGCCTGAAGCGGCTCGACATTTTTGGGAATCAGCGGATTAGGCTCGTGGTTCGGGAAATTACCGTCAAGTTCCTCGAATATGTAGGCCGGCTCGTCGCCGAAAATCTCGCGGGCGTAAAGGCTTGACATTCCGTTGGAAAGGTCGAAAGCGATCTTGATGTTTGAATAGTCTCCCTTGAACTTCAGAAGGAAGTCGAGGTAGTCTTTATGGATATCCTTGAGAATGACCTGTCCTCTCTTCTCGGCCACAGGCGTAGGCCTGCCGCTCTCGATCCACTCCTGAATCTGTCCGAGGCCGGAATCCAGACCGACAGGAAGGGCGTTCTCCCTGGAGACCTTCATTCCGTTATATTCCTTAGGATTGTGCGAGGCCGTGATCTGGACAGAGGCCTTGAATCCGTAGTTGGCGGTTCCGAAATAGACCATAGGAGTCGTGCTGAGACCTATGTCATAGACATCGGCGCCGGCGTCAGTGATTCCCTTTACGAGATATTCATGAATCTCCGGAGAAGAAGTCCGGCAGTCGCGGCCTACAAGAACCTTGTCAGCGCCAAGGAGTTCCGGAAGAAAATAACCCACCTTATAGGCGGTGTTACGGTCGAAGTCAACATTATAGACTCCGCGTATGTCATACGCGTGAAATGCACCCATAGCTGTGATGATTATTTAATTTTAGTGGCGTACCTTGCAAAAACCTTTCCTTTCGCGATGTTCTGAAGCTTTTTGGATATTATCTTCTTCCTTATCGGAGCGACATGATCCACGAACAGGTCTCCGTCCAGATGGGACATCTCGTGCTGCACCATGCGGCAGGCGAACTTATCGAACGTCTCGGTAACCTTTTCAAAATCACCGTTGTAATATTCAACCGTCATGCTCTGGGGCCGCACGACATCACAGTAAATCCCAGGGATGCTGAGGCAGCCTTCGGAATATTCACACTTTTTCTCGCTTTCCTCCAAGATGACAGGATTGATCATCACCCTTTTGAAATCGGCGAGGTATGGATAGACATCGGTCATCCCGGTACCATCGACGATGAGGATCCGCACGCTCTCGCCGACCTGCGGGGCCGCCAGTCCGCAGCCTTCTGATTTTGCGAGGGTTTCCTCCATGTCAGACACCAACTTGGTGATCTTTTCCTTTTCCGAGAGATCCGCCGGGGCAGCTTTCTGCCTGAGAACCTCCGAACCATATAAGTAAATAGGTAATATCATAACTCTAACCTTTAGTTTCTGTTTGTCCTGTCCAGATAGCTTTGGAGGATGATCGCGGCGCTGATCTTGTCCACCGAAGTCTTGTCCCTGCGGTCCTTCGCCTTCATCCCGCCGTCAATCATAGCCCGGTGCGCGAGTACGGAAGTGAACCTTTCATCCTCAAGAGTCACCGGAATGTCAGGAAAAGCCTTGGCGAGATTCTTCAGGAATATGTCCACGTCGGCGGCGGCCTCGGACGGCTTGTTGTTCATGTTCATCGGATAGCCGACCACAAAGCGGGTTATGGTCTCTTTTTGAGCATAATTTTTGATATATTCTATTATCTTTGCAGCTGGAACCGTGTCCAGGGCTGAGGCAAATATACCCAGCGGGTCGCTGACCGCGACTCCAACGCGCTTGCGTCCGTAATCTATGCCGATGATTCTGTCCATGTAATCCGCAAAGTTAACGAAAAAGGCTTTCAAGTCAAAATCTTATGTCCAAACAGAAAAAAGGCGGCATCATCAATAACTTCAGGCTCACGCTGGTGGATGACGACACCCACGACAAGGTGTGGTCGAAGAAATTCACCAGGATCGGAGCGCTTGTGACGGCGATCACGACAGTGGTCGTCACCATTGCTGTGATATTCTGCCTGATCGCATTTACCCCGATACGAACTTTCATCCCAGGCTATCCAGACGCGCGCACCAAACATGATGCCATCCAGAACGCCATCAGGATAGATTCTCTGGAGAATGTCATCACAAAGTGGGAATTATATTCAGAGAACCTCAGAAGAGTTGTCGATGGACAGGAGCCGCTCCGGATAGACAGTCTCATGGAAGTGAGGAAAGACAAGGCGTCAAGGACAACAGACGCGAAGGTTCTTGCGGAGAAGGATTCACTTCTCAGGAAGGAAATCGCTGAAGAAGACAAATTCGACATCAACTCAAACTCATCCAGATCTCTTCCGATTGAAGGCATGCATTTCTTCACACCTCTGAAAGGTGTTGTCTCACAAGGCTATGACAAGGTTCTGCACCCTTACATCGACATCACGGCTCCAGGCAATTCTGTCGTAATGTCGGTTCTGGACGGGACTGTGATCTCGGCAGGATGGAATGACTCCGAGGGTTACACTATAAGAATCCAGCATGAGGGGGACATCATCTCCGTTTACAAGCATAACCAGAAACTCATGAAGAAGACCGGAGACAAGGTGACTGCCGGCATGCCTATAGCCATTCTCGGAGGCACCGGTTCCCTTTCGGACGGCGAACATCTACATTTCGAGTTGTGGCACAAGGGAGAGGCCGTTGACCCTACTAAATACATAAGTTTCTGATGGAAAAGAGAAGAATAGCGATACTCGGTTCGACAGGTTCCATAGGAAGGCAAACCTTGGATGTAATCAGGGAACACAGGGATCTGTTTGAGGTCGAACTGCTTACCTGCAAGAGCAGTTGGGAATTGATGGCGAGTCAAGCCAAGGAGTTTGACGCCAACAATGCCGTCATCTGCGACGAGACCAAATACAAAGAACTTTCGGAAGTGCTGGACGGAAGTGACACGAAGGTGTTCGCCGGAAAGAAGTCCGTCTGCGACCTGGTGACAAGCGACAGGGTGGACATCGTGGTCGCCGCGATGGTAGGGTTCAGTGGACTCGCTCCGACAATGGCGGCGATCGGCGCCGGGAAAGTCATCGCACTGGCCAACAAGGAGACACTCGTGGCCGCCGGCTCGATCGTAATGGGGATGTCAAAGAAATACCACGCCCCGATCCTGCCTGTGGACTCAGAACACTCGGCGATATTCCAGTGTCTGCTGTCCGCTCAGGGGAACGCCATTAATAAGATCCATCTTACAGCCTCCGGCGGGCCGTTCAGAACCTGGGACAAGGAGCGGATCAGCGCGGCGACAAAGGACATGGCGCTCAAGCATCCGAACTGGAGCATGGGTGCGAAGATCACAATCGACTCTGCCACAATGATGAACAAAGGCTTCGAGGTGATAGAGGCGAGGTGGTTGTTCGACACACCGGTCAGCAAGATCAATGTCGTCGTGCACCCGGAGTCGATCATCCATTCCATGATTGAATATGAGGACGGCGCGATCATCGCACAACTTGCGAGTCCGGACATGAGGGAGCCGATCCAATTCGCCATCGGATTCCCGGAAAGGCTTTCCCTCGCGAACAAGAAACTGGATTTCGCCGAACTCGGAAGCATCTCGTTCTTCAAACCGGACACGGAGAAGTTCCCGGCTTTGACACTGGCCTACAACGCGATGGAGCGTGGAGGAAATATTCCTTGCGCCCTGAACGCGGCGAACGAGGCGGCCGTGGCGGCGTTCCTTCACGACAGGATTTCGTTCTATGACATCACGGATGTGGCAGGCGAGTGCATGGAATGCGCTCCGTTCATAGACAAGCCGTCCGTCGAGGACATATTCAAGACAAACGAGGAAATATATTCATTGGCCCAAAGGAAGATTGAGGCCATCGCTAAGAAAGGTTGATGATGGTTGTTCTGATGAAGATTCTGCAAGTGATCCTTGCGCTTTCCATACTTATAATAATCCACGAGTTCGGACATTTCACATTCGCCAAGCTGTTCGGGATCAGGGTGGACAAATTCTTCTTGTTCTTCGATGCCGGTGGCACCAAGTTATTCAGCACCAAGGGGAAATGGTTCACAAGAATATTCCCGAAAGCGAAGGATTGGGAGACTGAATATGGCATCGGCTGGCTGCCGCTGGGAGGTTACTGCAAGATCTGCGGCATGATAGACGAGTCGATGGATCTGGAGTCGATGAAAAAGGATCCGCAGCCATGGGAGTTCCGCACAAAAAAGGCCTGGCAGAGGCTTCTGGTGATGGGCGGAGGCGTGCTTTACAACTTCATATTCGCCATCCTCGCCTACATCGGGATTATGGCGATCTGGGGAAGCGCCTACATCAGCAACGAAGGAAGCCAGATCTACACCAACGAGCTGGGTGTCGAGCTAGGATTCCAGAATGGCGACCATATCATCAAGATGGATGAATATGTTCCCGAGAATTTCGGGATGCTTCAGGCGGATCTGGCTCGCAGGAATATCAGCAAGGTCACGGTCCTGAGGGACAATGACACGGTGGATCTTTACATCGACCGTTCGAAGATAGGGGCGGTACTCAACACTCCCGGGGTGTTCGACCTCGCCGTGCCGTTCGTGATCGACTCGGTTATGAGTGCCTCGGCCAATTCCGCGGCGGGACTGAAGCATGACGACAGAATCATCGCTCTGGACAGCGTCAGCACACCGTTCGTGCAGGATTCCAGAAAGTATCTTTCAGGACTCTGTGGCGGGACTGTGACGGCCACTATTCTCCGAGGAACAGATACGCTTTCCGTTCCGCTTCAGGTGGACACCACCGGGAGGATCGGCGTATTCATGCAGATTCCGGGGGTGATGACCAAGGAATATTCATTGGCAAGCGCCATCCCGGCGGGATTCAAATTGACTTTCGAGACCATCGGAGGCTACTTGCGGGATCTGAAACTGGTGGCATCGCCTAGCACGGAAGCCTACAAGTCGGTGGGCAGCTTCATCGCCATCGGGCAGGTTTTCCCGGCGACTTGGGACTGGTACAGGTTCCTGAATATTCTTGCGTTGCTCTCTATCATGCTTGGCGTGATGAACCTTCTGCCGATTCCGGCGCTTGACGGAGGACACATCGTGTTCTGTCTCTACGAGATGGTCACCGGGCGGAAGCCGAGCGACAAATTCCTTACGGCGGCGCAGGTTGTCGGAATGTTTCTCCTGCTTCTGCTCATGGTGCTGGCGTTCGGGAACGACATAGCAAGGCTTATCCGATAAATAAACTAAAAATGAAGATAATGAAAAGAATATCAAGAATCGTCATCGGCATTCTGGCGCTGGTCGGCGCGGTGTCGTGCAATAACAACACAAAGGCCCTTCTTCCGAACGTCTCGGGCAAGGCCGGCGAGGTCATAATCGTTATAGGCAAGGACAATTGGGAAGGGAATCTCGGTAACGAGATCGGCGGTCTGCTCGCAAGGGACTGCGAGTACCTGCCGCAAAGGGAACCATTATATTCATTGGTAAACCTTTCTCCGGCAGCGTTCTCGGACATGTTCAAGCTTCACAGAAACATCGTGATCTTCAACATCGATTCGACGGTCGTGAAACAGGGTGTTGTCTATAGGACGGATGTCTGGGCCCACCCGCAGTGCGTGATACAGGTCAATGCATCATGCGCGGACTCGGCCATTGTGGTCCTGGAACGTAACGGGGAGAACATCACCGGAGCCATTGAGCAGGCTGAAAGGAATAGGGTCATCGCCAACACCCTCCTTTACGAAGAGTCCAAACTCGGGGATGCCGTGGCGGCGATGGTCGGTGGAAGAATCCACTTCCCGGTCGGTTATAACCTGAAAAAGGTCACGGACAACTTCATCTGGATAGCAGACGAGAAGCAATACAGCATCCAAGGCGTGTTCATCTACAAATACCCGGCGACGGACGAAGATCCGTTCTCGGAGGAAAACATCATCTCCAGACGCAACTCTTTCCTCAAGGAATATGTCCCGGCTACGGCCGAGAACTCCTATATGACCACAAGTGTGTTTGTCAAGCCAGGAATCAAGTTTCTCAAGTACCATGACTTGGATTTCGTGGAGACCAGAGGCCTTTGGGAGGTCTATAACGACTACATGGGTGGCCCGTTCGTCTCACACTCATTCTACAGCAAAGATGGCAAGGACATAATCGTGCTGGAGGCATGGGTATATGCTCCGAAATATGACAAGAGGCAGTATCTCAGGCAGACAGAGTCACTTTTGTACTCGTTTGAGTGGGACAAGGATGAAAATGACACCAAATCGGACAAATAACGTCCGAATTATTTTGCAAGGTCGAAAATTATCCATATATTTGCATCCCAATTTGGCAGATACCTTTTGGGTAAACCAGTTTTGGTGGGTTCGTATAACGGTTAGTACTCGGGATTTTCATTCCCGCAATAGGAGTTCGATTCTCCTACCCACTACAAATATTAAAAAATAAAAACGATGGCAAATCACGCATCAGCAAAAAAGGCCAATCGCCAAAGCGAGAGGCGCAGATTGCATAATAAGTATTATGCAAAGACGACGAGGAACGCGATCCGCGCGATTCGTAACACTACGGACAAGAAGACTGCCGAGGACGGCGCTCCGAAGGTCTATAAGATGATTGACAAACTCGCAAAGATTGGAGTCATCCACAAGAACAAGGCAGCCAATCTCAAGAGCGGTATTGCGGTTTACATCAACAAACTCGCATAAAGGAATATGAAAGGCAGTCTCCCGAGGCTGCCTTTTGAGCCAAAGCCTGAAAAGGTAATCGGGATGTAGCGCAGTTGGTAGCGCACTACGTTCGGGACGTAGGGGTCGTCCGTTCGAGTCGGATCATCCCGACAGAAGGAGAGAAATGAAAGTTTCTCTCCTTCTGTCGTTATATAAACAACAAGAACTATCTGAGAATAAACACGATGGTTTTTAGAGCGATGGAATTGTCCCTCGCCTACCGTACTATTTTTTCTAAATTTTATCGCAAATCGGTTTAATAAAACGATAAAATAATTATATTTGCGCTCAAACGAACCACAAAGTCCGCGGTAATAAAGAACCGATGCAAAGCTTATCTGTGCGACAGGCTGATGTTATCCGGAGATTTATTCAACAACACTGTAAGTTAGTAACCACACATATTTATGAACAGGAGAGAGTTTCTTTCAGTTTCAGCCGCCTCATTAGCGGGACTGACTTTATTCGGCATTCCGGATTCCGTATTCGCGAAGACTCCGTCCAAAGGTCCGCGCAAATACTCTGTCGTGATCCTTGGTGACACCCACTTTGACACAGAACCGGCAAGTGTCTATCATTCATTTTATAACGAAAAGGTAGAATGGCTCAACAGAGTACAGCGGGCAGAGTTCGCCAGAAACGGAGAGATGTGGCGGGAAAGATGCCCCAGGCTTCTGAAACGATGCGCCGGTCTTGTGGATGAAAACACAATGATGGCCTTCCAGATGGGGGATCTTATCCAGGGAGACTGCGGGAACGGGGAGGTGCATCAGAAGATGCTTTGTGATGTGATGGACGCATTCAAGAAAGAATTCCAAGGATTGCCTTTCGTGACGGTTGTCGGGAATCACGACATACGCGGAGTGGATGCGGAGAAAGTCTATCACGAATATATGCCCAAACGTATGTCAGAGGAGCTGGGGAAGGATATTCAAAAAACAACATTTTACTTCACTATAGGCCCAGACGCATTTCTGGTACTCGACTTCAACAGCCCGGACGACACTGAGATAGAGAAGATGCTTCTTGAGACAAAAGATGCCAGACACACTTTCATAATCACTCACGGTCCTGTGTTCCCTATGGACGCGCAAAGCTGCAGATGGTTCTTCCATGGTAACGGAAGCGAGAAGGACACCAAAGCCAGAAGGCATTTCAGAGAGGAATTCGCGAAGCGTGACGCTATCGTACTCTGCGGTCACTCACACTGCACGACACTTACCGAATGGAAAGGCGATGGAGGGATCATCACACAGATGGAGATGAACAGCGTTTGGTCCAATGAAAAGAGAGGGGTGTATTCCATCATTACAGAAGACCCGGCTGAATACGGAACCAAGAGAATGGGGATGAAGACAATGCCTAATGGCTCTCCGATCGTGGATGAAAGCGCGCTGTTTGAGGAATATCGCCCCGGCATCACACGATATATTCATTCAGACACAGCCGGTTCATTCAAACTGAATGTCGGTCCGAAACACGTGACTTTGGATTTCTATGCAGGTGACTCGGCTGTCAAGACCCGCACATTCAACCTAAGATAGATCACACACATCAAACAAACACATTATGAAACGTTTAATCACTTTGGCGATTACGACCGCCATGGTCTTGTCAGGAGTTCAGCCCACGACCGCTTACGCCGCAGACTCAATTTCGCAGCAAGACAGTAAAAGACAGATTTCAGGTGTTGTTACAGACAAGACCGGAGGACCGGTGGTAGGTGCTTCTGTAATGATTCCGAAGTCCACTATCGGCATCATCACCGATGCAGACGGAAGGTACTTCCTTGAGATTCCATCAGGAGCCAGCGTCATTGAGGTGTCCTGCATCGGCTACAAGACTCAGACAATCACCCTCGGAGCAGGAGATCAATACAATATTTCCCTTGCTGACGACACAGAGATGCTTGAGGAGACTGTCGTCATCGGATACGGCGTACAGAAGAAAGTGAACATGACCGGTTCCGTCTCAGCGGTTGATTTTCAGACAGTAGCGGCAAAATCCCGTCCTATCACAAATGCGGCCCAAGCCCTCACAAACGTAACTCCCGGCCTTCAGGTGATGCAGTCATCAGGCCAACCGAACAACGAGAGTTTTGGCATGACGATCCGTGGCACAGGCACTCTCAACTCTTCATCCCCTCTGGTGCTTGTCGATGGCATGGAGCAAAGCATCCCAATGGTGAACCCAGCGGACATCGCGTCCGTGTCAATCCTCAAGGATGCGGCATCATGCGCCATTTACGGTAACAGAGGCGCCAACGGTGTCATTCTCATCTCCACCAAGAGCGGCTCAAACGACGGAAACATCACAGTGAACGTAGATGCGTCACTCGCCTACAGCGAGCCGTTCAAGATTATCCACACGGTTTCCGACTATGCAAGATATATGGAACTTTTCAACGAGTCTCAAACAAACATCGGCGGAAGCCCACAGTTCGCCCCGAGCATCATCACTACCTGGAGAGAGGCCGCAAAAGATCCTGATGGCCTGTCAGCGTCAGGTTATCCTAACTATGTGGCCTATCCTAACACCGACTGGTGGTCCGAGATCTACAACAAGTCTCTTCAGCAGACTTACAACGTCTCAATCAGCGGCAAGGAGAAGAAGTCCGGCTATACCATGAGTTTCGGCTATGTTGATAATCCGGGCATCATAGACAATTCAGGATACAATCGTTACCAAGGCCGTATCAACCTTTACTCCGATGTCACCAAATGGCTTCGCGTAGGCGCGCGCATCTGGGGAAATGTCACCAATCAGGATGTTCTCAGCCTTGATCTCGGCGGCCTCACCACCACCAAGATGCTTGCCTGCACGTACCCTTACTACGACGGCAAGTACGGCGCTCCTGAGAACAGCGCGGATGACCCTCAGTCTCACAACCCGCTTTGGGACTTCGCAAGCTCCACAGGACATGACAAGCGCACGCAGCTTTACACAGACTGGTACGCACAAGTCAAGTTCCTCAAGCACTTCACATACAGTTTTGACTATTACTACAACGACCTCAGGCGTGAGAAGAAGACAGTTGACACCGCCATAGGCAAATACTCATTCTCTCAAGGTGCGTACACCACAGGCGCGGCAGACCCGGCCACCCTCTATACTTATATGTATTATACCCGCGACAATACATACAAACTCAACCACATCCTCAACTATAGCCAGTCTTTCGGCAGACACGACATCTCTGCCATGCTCGGCTATGAGCAGCAGCACTATGAGTACCGCGAGTCCGACATGAGCAAGCTCGGCCTCACCGATGCCAACGTCAATGACTTCAACGCCGCCGTCACACCATATTCAACAAAGGGTTACGGCACGGAGTGGACCTCACAGTCATATTTCGGACGTGTCAACTACGCTTTCGCCGGGAAATATCTTTTCGAAGCAAACTTCCGTTATGATGGTTCCTCACGCTTCGCTCCAGGCTATCGCTGGGGATTCTTCCCGTCTGCCTCGGCAGCATGGCGTATCAGCGAGGAACCTTTCATGAAGAGCATTCAGGCACTCTCCGACCTCAAACTCCGTGTGTCTTATGGAGAGCTCGGAAACAACTCCATCGGCAACTACGATTGGCAGTCTATCTACTCCTCGGCCAACTATGCAGGCGGAAGCGACCTTCTGTCAGGCATCGCCATCACCTCCATCGCCAACAATGCTCTCCGCTGGGAGTCCACGGCTGTGGCCAACATCGGTCTCGACTATGCTTTCCTCAACGACAAGCTCACGGGTACAATAGATGTCTACAACAAGCTTACTAGCGGCATCCTCTATACTCCGGACATGTTCATGGCCATGGGTAACGCTTCCGCTCCCAAGCAGAACATCGCGGAGGTCACCAACCGTGGTATCGAGCTTGAACTCGGCTGGCGAGACAACATCGGAGACCTCAGCTACAGTATAAAAGGCAATTTCTCCTACAACAAGAACTGGGTGAGCAAATACAAAGGCAAGCTCAACGATGACAAGTCCAACATCGGAGATGTCTCTACCGGAAGCACGACACGTGTCCTCGAAGGCCACATGATCAACGAATGGTACCTTCCAAATGTTTACAAGGGTACAGGCAATGGATATGCCGTTGACGGAATCAACGGAGGTCCTGTCGATGGTATGATACGCACGGAGACAGACATGGAGTGGCTTCTCGCTATGCAGGAGAACGGATATTCATTCCAACCTACCAACAAGGTCGGACAGAACACTCTCTGGTATGGTGAATATATCTATGCGGACACGAACAATGACGGTGTCTATGGCAACGCCGGCGACTCCGAGTTCCAGAACATCTCCACGACACCTAAATACAACTTCGGACTTGAGGCATCTCTCAACTGGAAGAACCTTGATTTCGCCATGTCTTGGGGTGGTTCCGCCGGATTCGCCATATATTACTACTCCACAGGGCGTAACGCTTCCACCACGGTATATGGTTACGCTATTCCTGAAAAGATAGCCAACGACCATTATTTCTACGACCCTTCAAACCCAAGTGATCCAAGGACAAATCTTACCTCGAAGAACCCCCGCCTTGCCTACAACAGCAGCGCGCCTTCTTCCGCAAATTCGTCCCTCCATCTTGAGAAGGGCAATTTCCTGAAACTCCGCAACCTTCAGATAGGTTACACGCTTCCGGCCAAACTCAGCCAGAAGTTCATGGTTCAGAGACTTCGCTTCTATCTCTCAGGCGAGAACCTCTTCGCCATCACAGGGTTCTCGGGCCAGGATCCTGAGCAGCGCGCTACCGTAGCATACTCGACGATGCGTCAATATTCAGCAGGTGTGAACATTACATTCTAATTGATTGTGAATATCATGAAAAATATTTTTATAAAATCTTTAATAGCAGTGGCGTCATCCGCCATGGTTCTTGGCACCTTCGGCTGCAAGGAGGATTATCTCGACACTGTGCCATCATACAGTTTCGCTAACTCGACGGTCTGGCAGTCACCGATCCTCGCGCGCGCGGCTCTCAACGGAGCTTACAACGCCCTCTACCAGCACTTCTCCATGAACTACAGCGGTGCGGCTCTCGGCATGTCATTCGACTCATATTCTTCTGTGATGGATGTCGATGCCAACTGGAAAGGGAACAACTGCATGAGTCCGGGAAACCTCACCTCTTCCTCCGGTACGGTAGCCAACTTCTACAAGTACTTCTACACAATCGTGTACAGGGCGAACGATGTGATCAACCACATTGAATCAGTCCCTGACATGAGCAATGAAGAAAAAGCCCGCATAAAAGCCGAGGCGCTTGTTCTCCGCGCGTACGGATATTACAATCTGAATGTCCTTTGGGGCGGTGTTCCTATCTACACAGAGAATGTGGAGGCCAAAGACGCGACAAAGCCTCGCAGCACCAAGGACGATGTCTGGAAGCAGATCATCGAGGACTGCACAGCCGCCATTCCGGCTCTTCCAAAGATCGTCGCGGGAGGAGAGGCTGTCTCACAGACAACCGCCTACGCCATCCGTGGTTTCGTGTACGAGTTCAAGAAAGATTACAAGTCCGCTCTCGCTGACTTCAAGGCGATCGAGGAATGCGGAGCCGCTCTCTATTCCCCAAGCAATGGGGCGAAGGGCAACAAGGACTTCTTCCAGCTTTTCAAGCCGGCCAACGAGAAGAACAACGAGATCATTTTCGCTGTCGCCTGCGTAAATTCCACCAATCAAGGCAACCCACGAGCCATCAATTATGGCAACCGTGTCACAGGTGGCTCGGCCTGGAACAACTACCTTCCAAATCCAGCGTACGTTGAAAGATTTGAGGAAGCCGATGGATCTCCTTTCAACTGGGAGGACTATATTCCTGGCTACACCAATATGACACCGAATGAAAGATCCGTATTTTTCCTCCGCGACGGACTCGAATCAGGGAACGGGAAGTTCGGCAAGTATGACTATCAGGCAAAGAAGAACCAGATGATAGAGTTCGGTTCCGATTTCACGAAATATCTGGATCAAGGCAACGAGGAGCGTATCAAGAAGGTTTACGAGAACCGTGATCCGCGTCTCATGATGGCGATCATCACACCATATTCAACATTCAACGGAAACACCAGCGGCATCGGCAACCACACCTGGACCCTTCGTTGGCCGTACTGCCTTGACGCGGGAGAGCCATACGACATCCGTACCGACACCAATTCGATGTTCTATTACCTCTGGAGGAAATATGTTCCTGAAAATGACGAGTGTACAACCCGTTGGGTCTATGAGCAGAACATCTACCTCATCCGCTACGCCGAAATTCTTCTCCACCGGGCAGAATGTGAGGCGCAGCTCGGAAATCTCTACGAGGCGAAGGATTGCATCGACCAGGTACGCAAACGTGCCGGCCATATTCTCCTGAGCGACCCGGCCTGCAAGACGGCCCAAACCACCAAGGAAGATGTCATCAATCTTGCGCGCAATGAGATGTATGTCGAACTCGGAGGCGAGGATTCGATGTACTTCAACGAACTTCGTTGGGGTACATGGCACAACGAGAAGTACTTCAACAACACTCTCCGCGCACAGGGCATGCCATACAAGGCTCACTCCAACGGCCTTATGGAGATGTGGGGAACGACCAAGTACACCCATGTGTCAGTTGGCACATACTGTGCGACATGGCCTATACCTCAGAAAGAGAGGGAGATGAATCCGGATCTCACACAGAATGATGGTTACATCGACTAGTAGATAACAACTATCCAAGAAAGAGAGGGATAATCCGGTCGGATTACCCCCTCTCTTTCATAATTTTCACCCCAATCACTTAACAGCCACGATAGGACACAATTTCTATTTGACATTCGGGTCAATTCCCTTGTGCCAAAAGCGCTCCGTGATGTCGGTTACAGAATAGCTGTCCGCTGAATGGGAAACTTTGTAAAGGCGTTGGTTTGTGGTTCTGGAGTTCAACGGGCCGAAAGTCTCGATGTATGGACCTACCTTGACATAATCAAAAGCCTTGAATATTCTGTCCTCAACGGCCTTCCGTCCAGAGTACAGAGCGGCAGAGAGTCCCTTGGAACGAACATGGGCCGCCAACCTCAGCAACGCGTCCTGATCATTTCCCTCACCGAGGAACAGAAAGCAATCCACACCGAAATTGTCCGAGACCAAACGATCGATCACCGTCTCGGTCAGTTCATCGCCGACATCTGTCTTCAAAAACGGAGAATGGCATCCTACGCAATTACCTTGGCAATTGCTGATGTCAACCGCCAAGGTAACTCTATCGGGAATCTCCTCGATGACCACGGAGGTCATCTCAGGAACATATTTGATCATATCCGTTAAGCCTCCTCCTGCACCGGAGCCTTGAAGCCGTCGTGGTTGTAGAACCTGTGGGCGGCCTCAACCTGACGCATCTCACTGAATGATGACACACGCTTAAGATAACCGATGACACGGGTCAGATAGTCCAGATTGTGGCTTCCGCACTTAGGGCAGACCTCAAGAGTGTCCTTGCTGATGTACCCACAGTCATTGCAGACAGTGTTGCGACAGTTGAATGTGAAATAATTAGTACCGTAATGGGCGGCCGTCTTGAGCAGCTGGCGGTACTGATCCTTCGAGAGATGCTCGGCCACGTTCATGTGCAGGGCTGAACCGCCGTCCAGATGCTTCACATACTCGTTACCGTGCAGCTTGAACTTGTCGATCATCGACAAGGAGTCGTCTTCAGGATTGTAGAAGTACGAGCTGTACATATTGTGCTTAGGAGATACGTAGAATCCGTCTTTCTGATCCCACTTGTAGTTCTTGCCGGAAAGGTTTTCACCAGGGACGAACTCGGTGTTGAACATCGTGTCTGATGTCTTGTCCTTCTTGTTGGACCTGTTGATGGTCTCAAGTATGACATCCACGAACTCGTTGTACTCAGGGTTCGGACTGATTGTAAGTCCGAGGAACTCAGCCGCGTCCGTAAGACCGTTCACACCGATCGTGAGGTACTGCCTCTTCATGTCGATGAAGCCAGCCTGATAGACATCCAACATACGTGCGGCGAGGAAATCCTTGATGATCTCGTTGAAGGCTTTCTGGTACTTGTGAACCCTTTCGGTTTCCTCGGTGACGGCCGCGCGGATATATTCATAAAGCTGCCCCTTGTCATAGTCGCCTCTTGACAGAGCCTTGGAGCCATCCACGACAATGCCTTTCTTCTCAAGGAAGTAACGCCTGGTGGCGAGCTGGATAAGTCTGTTCAGGTTGATTGTCATAACAGACTTGGAACCTGTTGACACAGAAGCCGTTCCCATCGAATATTGATGTGTGGTGTGGTTGTGCGACTCATCGACCTTGTCCAGTTCCGTGATCGAGTTGCGAAGACGGCAGCAGCTTGCGAGACTGTCCGGGCTGTCGGACAGGTAGCAGAAGAAACTGTGGCCTTTTGACCACATCTCGGCGGTGAAATCGGCATATTCCTTGTCAATGAAATCGTCCTTGCCGTCGGTCAACAAAGCCATTGTCTCGACCGGGAAGGTCAGGATGTAGCGGTTCCTCTCCTCATTGAACCAGTTCATGAAATGCTTCTGAAGCCATGAAAGGGTCTCCCACTTAGGCTCACTTCCGTCAGGGAAGCGGAAGTCGCCGAACACGCCGCGGAAATAGCTTTCGTCGAAATAGCTGATATTCCAGAACACCGTCTGGTAACCACGGTTGCCCGCAGGCATGTTCATGGAATGCACAACCTGTTGGAAGTAGTTGTCAATGACCTTGATGAGCGTCCTCTTCTTGGCGTTCATCTCCACAACGTCCTCAAGGTGTTCAAGGTAGTCGTCACCATAGTCCTTGCGGATGAAGTAATCGAGGTACATCAGGAATTCCGGTGTCGCGACGGCCCCCATGAACTGGGAGGAGATTGAATATACCAGATTGATGAACTCGCCGCAGAACGACTTAAGATCGGTAGGTGCCACGGAGACTCCGCCGAGTTTGATCAGTCCGTCCACAAGGAACGGGTACATTGTGATCGCCACACAGTAAGGGTAGCCCGGAGTTCCGCTCTCATCATGCTTGTACAGGACGTGGCTCTCCAGATCCTTGATGTACTGGCTGGCGAGCGAACGGCCGTAAAGGGCTTTGATCTTGTCCTTCATGATATAGCGGTTCTGCTTGATGTTGTTCTCCTTGTAAAGCTCCTGACCAAGGGTCACGATATTCTTGCGGGTGACGTTGGCGTTGGCGTCAAACTTGGATCCGGTGGCGGCGTTGGACGCGGCGATGTAGTCGCGGATGAAGTCACGCTTCTTCCTGAGGTCAAGTCCGGCGTCGAACCTCTCGATATAGGCCACGGCGACCTTCTTGTTGATGGACATCAGACTTTCCTCGACCTGACGTCTGATCTCACGGCTGGTGATCTTGTCGTAAATGTAGAGATTCTCCGCGATTGAGACAACCACGGCTTCAGGGCATTCCTCACCCGCCGTCTTGTAGGCCTCACGTATGCCGTTCATCAGTTTGACCTTGTCGTACTCCTCATAGGAGCCGTTGGTCTTGCGTACAGTCACGTCCATATTCAGAAAAAGATAAAATCAGTATAGTATTATTTCAATAGTATTGACACGGGCCGTTCCGGCCATAAAGTCGGTCCGACCCTTTTCACGGGAGTCGAACCGACTTTCACAAAGATAGCAGATATTTCGGCTTTATGGGCAAAAAATATCGCGAAAATTATTAACAATTACACAACTTAATTGTTAATTCGCTATAAATAAACCTATTAAAGGAAAATATATTTTAGAATTACTAAAATTGACAGAACATACATGAACCAACCGATTTTCTTGGTCTTTCCTGTGCAGACGTTAAGGATGACGTAAGACACAAGACCAAGGAGGATACCGTTGGAGATGGAATATGTCATCGGCATGAGGATCAGCGTGAGGAACGCCGGGATGGACTCGGAGAAGTCGTCAAGCGGAATGTCCTTGATAGGGCTGAGCATAAAGAGGCCCACGAACACGAGTACCGGACATACAGCCGAGCCAGGGATGGCGGTGAAGATCGGAGCGAAGAACAGGGCCAGAACAAAGCAGGCGGCGACGGCGAACGCGGTGAGACCAGAACGGCCACCCTGAGCCACGCCCGAGGCGCTTTCAACGTAAGTGGTGACGGTGCTGGTTCCGAGACATGCACCCGCGACGGTTCCGATGGCATCAGCCATGAAGGCCTGGTTCATACGGACAGGCTTGCCTTCCTTGTCGGTCATATTCGCCTTTGTGGTGACACCAACGAGGGTTCCGATCGTGTCGAACATATCCACGAACAGGAACGTGAACACTACAACCAACATATCAAGGCTGAAGATCTGCGAAGCGTCGGTGGAAAACTGGCAGAAAATAGGCTTCATTGACGGCGGTGTGTCAACGAATCCCTGAAACTGGGTGATACCCATAGGGATGCCGATGATGGCTGTCACGATGATTCCGATCAGGAGAGCTCCCGGGATATTCATAATGACAAGAATACCGGTGATGACGAGGCCGATGACGGAGAGAAGGCCAGCTCCGCTGGTGATGTCGCCGAGGTTCACGAGGGTCGCGGGGTCGTCAACCACGATTCCGCCGCTCTTCAGGCCGATAAGGGCGATGAACAGACCGATACCGGCTCCGATCGCTTTTCTCAGCGACAGAGGCAGGGCGTTCACGATCGCTTCGCGGACACTTGTCAAAGTGAGTATTATGAATATTATACCTTCAATAAGGACAGCGGTCAGCGCGAACTGCCAGGTGTAGCCCATGCCAAGGCATACCGTGTAGCAGAAAAAGGCGTTCAGTCCCATGCCCGGGGCAAGGGCGAACGGAAGTTTGGCGTAGAAAGCCATCACGAGGGTGGCAAGGATGGAGGCTACGGCCGTGGTGGTGAAAAGGGCGTTCTTGTCCATTCCGCAATCAGCCAGGATCGACGGATTGACGGCAAGGATGTAGGACATAGCGAGGAATGTCGTGATACCGGCCACGATCTCTGTGGAAACCTTCATCGTGGACGGATCGAATCCGAACAGTTTGGTAAGCCAGCCTGACTTCTTAGGTGCGGCGGTGTTGTTTTCTGCCATTGTTGTTGGTTGTTAAATCATTCAACTCTAGAATACCCACTTTGTACCGAGGCAAGGACGTACGAAGAAGCCTTTACCTGTACCGAAATTGTAGGAGACTTCGATCTCGGTGCCGATGTTAAGGTTGTCCACTCCGAAATGCTGGCCGATGTTGTACCAAAGCTGCGGCTCGGTTAGGAACACGAAGTGAGCGTCCTCTGCCTTTGTCCAGTCACGATAGCCAACCTTTTTGTCGTTCACGTAAGGGCAAACCGTGTGATCCTCCCACCAGAAATCAGCGAAGCCGGAGAATCGGAGACCGGTCACGCCGAACAGATCCTGCATTCCCCACACGGCTGTGAGCTGTACAGGAATCTCGCTTTTGAATTTGCTGCCATCAGCATGCTTGGCACCGTTATAGTTAATGGTCTTATAGAGGGCCTTGAGGTTCAATGTGTTCTTGAAATCATTGCTGTGAAGGAACCAGTCAACACCGAAAAGGAAAGCGTTGTTGATGGTGTAGCCATTGTATGCGCCTCCGTTGTATTCCACATGAAGGCTGAAAGGAGCAAGTTTTGAGTTCTGCCAGAAGTTAAGGCAGCGCGCGATCTCGAAATAGCTTCCGCTTGGAGCATAGACCTTGTCATTGTCATTCTTCGAATTGTAGTCGTAATCAACGAAGAAGAACGTGTTACCCCACTTGTCTCCGTAGAAGCCCTCAAGGGTTGTGGTGACGTGACCACGATCCTTACCGAAATCATAGAAGGTCTGAAGGTTGGTCTGTGCCTTTGCTCCTAGAGAAAAGGCGAGCGCTGCGACAGCAACGGCGATAATTGATTTGTTTGACATAAATATTAAGGAATTTGACTTGTTCCTTTATGAATTTTAAAGAACAAAATTAATACAAATGTCATAGAAAGTCCATACCTTTGTCCTACAATATTCACAAAGTTATCAACAGCCATGTTTGAAGAGACACTGAAATTCTATCAGAACTTCCCTAAGGAGGGAATCAATTTCGTTGACATAATGCCTTTCCTACAGGATAAAGAGGTGTTTACCAAATTAATAGACGAGATAGGAGGACACGTTACGGCTCCGACCGTGGCCGCCCCGGAAGCCCGCGCTTTCCTGTTCTGCGCTCCCCTGCTCACCTCCGGCAGCGGTGTGACCAACGTCGTGCCGTTCCGCAAAAAGGGCAAGTTGCCTCATTCAGGAGACGACCTGCAAAGCATCGAGATAATGAAGGAATATGGCCCCGACAACCTCTATTTCCGCAAATCCGACATTGCCGCCGGCAAGGCCGATGACGGAATATTCAAGGTCTCCATCATCGATGACGTGCTCGCGACCGGCGGCACAGCCGAAGGCATCGCCAAGGCTCTGGACGCACTGAAGATCACTGTTGACGGGAAGGAATATGGTGTCAAGGTCACGGAGTTCATATTCCTCGCCGAACTTGATGGACTCTATGGCCGAAACCGATTGGAGAATATCGCTCCGGTATATTCAATCGCGCATATAAA
The DNA here is from genome assembly GCA_963657715.1 of uncultured bacterium. GTDB lineage: Bacteria > Bacteroidota > Bacteroidia > Bacteroidales > UBA932 > Cryptobacteroides. The sequence continues at coordinate 70,408 of CAVKML010000012.1, forward strand.
GTAAAAACACAAAAAGGCTAAAAGCCTTTCGCGATGTTGTCGGCGATGGATTGGATAAGACGCTCACGAGCCTCGACGCTTGCCCAGGCGACATGCGGAGTAAGGCTGAGACGCTCGGGATGGCGTGTGTGAAGAAGAGGGTGGTCAGCAGGAATCGGCTCGGTTGAATAGACATCCAAAGCCGCTCCACCGATGACTCCTTCGTCGATGACCTTTGCCAAAGCGTTCTCAACCACGATGCCGCCACGGCCCATGTTCACGATTATCGCCTTCGGCTTCATCATCCTGAGTTCTCTCTCGCCGACAAGGCCGGCGGTGCGCTCATTGTAAGGGGCGTGTACAGAAATCACATCCGACTCGCGCATCAGACGGTCAAGATCCACGGCAGGATATTCATTGTTGTGGTTCGTTCCCGAGGTGGAATAATAGATGACATTCATCCCGAAAGCTGCCCCAATCTTTGCCACTTTAGTGCCGATGGCACCCAAACCGATGACTCCCAAAGTTTTACCGGCCATCTCAGTGAACGGCCTTGAATAATCAGTGAACAACCCGCTGCGGGAATATACGCCAGACTTTACGACATTGTCAAAATAAGCCCCGTTGCCCAGAAGGTTAAGAATATGCATGAATGTTTCCTGAACAACAGAATCAGTGGAATAGCCAGCTACATTCCTGACCACCACACCATGCCTTGAGCAGGCATCAACATCAATATTATTGATCCCGGTGCCGGCCTCGCACACAAGCCGCAGCTTAGGCGCGGCATCCAGCAGCCGGTCGTTCACTTTAATCTTGTTAACAATCAAGACGTCACAGTCAGCAACTCTCGACATAGCCTCTTCCTGAGTCGAATTAGGCCACGCGATGAGTTCACCTTGACTTTCAATCGGAGCCAATGACGAAGTCCCCATCGTCGCTGCATCCAGAAACACGATCTTCATCTCTTCCAAAATTTTCCGCTAATATACGAAATTGACGACATTGGCACAATTCCAGAATAATTGTCAAAAATGTCATTTATACCATAATTCCGCCGGGCGATCAATAAAAAAGAATCATCGCAAGCATCCGATTAAGAATAACTTGCGATGATTTCTCAGCGGAGAGGGAGGGATTCGAACCCCCGGAGCCTCGCAGCTCAACAGTTTTCAAGACTGCCGTAATCGACCACTCTACCACCTCTCCAGACCTATTCCCTCGGCTGAGGGAATACAAAGGTAAATATTTTTTTTTGTTCAGCAAAATATGCGGAGATATTTTTGCTATTTTTTCACTTTTTCTTCCTCAGCCCTGGTAAAGAAACGGCTCTGGAAAAGAATCAAGTAAAAGGCTCCGACAGTGACGCAGCTGTCCGCGAAATTGAAGACAGGGGCGAAGAACAGAAGGCGGTCTCCTCCAACGAACGGAACCCAATCAGGCCATATGGTGTCGATCAGCGGAAAGTAGAACATGTCCACGACACGACCGAACATCAGCGGGGCATAATCGAAAATCACTCCGTAGAAAAGGCTGTCTATAATGTTGCCGAAAGCTCCGGCGGTGATCAGTGTGAGACCTACCAACACTCCTGTCGGCACCACTGGCTTGCCGTCCGGCTGCAGCGCGAGCCGCCCCCCACCATCCACCGATTTGCGGACAAGCGAGGCTATCCACCAGCAAAGAGCACCCGAAAGAGCGATACGGAAGAATGACAGCAGGAACTTGCCGACGGAGCCACCGAACTTCATGCCGAAAGCCATTCCTTCGTTCTCTATGAAGAAGATCTGAAACCAATTTCCGATGACGTTGAAATGTTCTCCTATCTGCATGTTCGTCTTGACCAGGATCTTGATGATCTGGTCAATGACGACAAGAATGACTCCAAGGATAAGGAGTCGCTTACCTTTGGAAACCTTCACTAGTTCTGTCCTTTTTTAGCAAGTTTCTCCTTAGCCTCGACAGTAAGCGTGGCGTGGGGGACAAGACGAAGCCGCTCCTTTGGAATAAGCTTTCCGGTCTCGCGACATATTCCATAGGTTTTGTTCTCAATGCGCACAAGAGCGGCCTCCAGATTCTGGATGAACTTGTACTGCCTCTGCGCAAGCTGGCTGGCCTCTTCCTTGGAAAGTTGGTAGGCACCATCATCCTCGACCGTCTTGAATGATGGTGTCGTGTCCTCAATGTCGTTGCTGCCATTGTGCATAATCACCCTGCGCAGGGTGTTATACTCTTTCCGGGCCTTGTCAAGCATATCATTAATGATGTTACGAAACTCCTCAAGTTCCTCATCACTGTAACGCACCTTCGCCTTCTCGGGAGAAGCCGCGTTGTCTTTGATCAACTCTGACATAGTATAACAATATTTAGGTCTGAAATTATCTTGAAAGAAGCATCTTGACCGTTCCCTCATCCCACTCGACATCAGCCGCACCTTCCGGAGCATCTTTGCCAAGCGTTACAGAGAGGGCGAGTGTCTGAGCCGCGATATAGTCTTTATAACCTTCAAGAGCAGAGGCGATGTCATCATGAGCCACGCCTTCCGCGAATATAGCGACCCCGATCTTGTCGGTCACCTCAAACCCGCTATCCTTTCTGAGATTCTGGATCCTGTTGATGAGTTCACGGGCCACACCCTCCTTCTTCAAATCTTCAGAGAGCTGAATATCAAGGGCTATGGTCAGCTGCCCCTCCGTCGCGACAAGCCAACCCGGCATGTCCTCAGAAGAAATCTCGTAGTCGCCAGGCCTAAGCTCAACGACACCAGAAGGAAGTTCCACTGAATATGTCTGCCCGGCCACCTCTGCGTTCTGAATGGCAGTGATGGTGGCCTGATCGAATCCTCCGAAAGCACCGGCGATCTCCTTCATCTGCTTGCCATAAACCTTGCCGAGAGTCTTGAAGTTCGGCTTGATCTTCTTGGTGATGATGCCTATGGTGTCCGAGATGAACTCAGCCTCCTTGACATTCACCTCATTCAGGATGATGGATTTAACCTGCTCCAACTGATCCTTTACCTTTGCGGAAATCACAGGGATGATGAGTTTCTGGAGCGGTTGGCGAACCTTGATGGAAACCTTGCGGCGAAGCGCTAGCACCATCGACGTGGCTTTCTGAGCCAGATTCATCCTCTCCTCCAGATCAGTGTCGATGACAGCCTCATCGTAAGCAGGCATATTCACATAATGAACGGATTCCGCACCGTTCGGAACAAGATCAAGATAGAGACGATCCATATAGAACGGAGCGATAGGAGCGGAAAGAACGGCGACATCCACCAGAACCTCATAAAGGGTCTGGTAAGCGGCGAGCTTGTCCTCGTCCATCTTCCCTCCCCAGAAACGTTTCCTGTTCAGGCGCACGTACCAATTGCTGAGGTCATCGCACACAAAGTCCTGAATCAGACGCCCTGCGGTAGTGATGTCATAATCCTCATAAGCCGCCACAACCTTCTTTTTCAATGTGTTAAGCAGAGAAATGATCCAACGATCGATCTCCGACCTCTTTGAATATTCCACCTTCGGAGCCTTCGGATCAAAACTGTCCACATTGGCATAGAGAGCGAAGAATGAATATGTGTTATAAAGCGTTCCAAAGAATTTCCTGCGGACCTCATCGACCCCCGCCTCGTCAAACTTAAGGTTGTCCCAAGGCTGGGCGTTGGTAAGCATATACCATCTGAGCGCATCGGCTCCGTACTTGTCCAGTTCCTCGAACGGATCCACGGCGTTGCCGAGACGCTTGCTCATCTTGTTGCCGTTCTTATCCAGAACCAAACCATTGGAGATCACGGTCTTGTAGGCCGGAGTCCCGCTGATCATCGTATGGATGGCGTGAAGAGTGTAGAACCATCCTCTGGTCTGATCCACTCCCTCCGCGATGAAGTCAGCCGTGCAGCCGAACTTCGAGGAGTTCAGCCCGCGAAGCCCTTCCTGGGCGTAAGGCATGGCACCGGAATCGAACCAAACATCAATAAGGTCCGTCTCACGGGTCATCTTCTTACCGGAAGGACTTACAAGGAATATGTTATCGACATAAGGTCTGTGAAGATCTATCTTGTCATAATTCTCCTTGCTCATATCTTTAGGATCGAAGCCTTTGTCCTTGAACGGATTGCTTGCCATAAATCCGGCCTCAACGGCTTTGTCGATCTCGGCGTAGAGCTGGGCAATCGTGCCGATGCAGATCTCCTCCTTGCCGTCCTCTGTACGCCAGATCGGGAGCGGAGTGCCCCAGAAACGGCTGCGGCTCAGGTTCCAGTCCTGGATGTTCTCAAGCCACTGGCCGAAACGTCCGGTACCTGTTGATTCCGGTTTCCAGGTTATCGTCTTGTTCAGGGCCACCATCTCGTCCTTGACAGCGGTGGTCTTGATGAACCACGCGTCAAGCGGATAGTAAAGGACCGGTTTGTCGGTTCTCCAGCTGTGAGGATAGCTGTGGGTCTGCTTCTGGATCCTGAACACCCTTCCGTCCTCTTTCATCATCATACAGATGTCAACATCAAGGGTCGGAGCGTCAGCCGGAAGCGAATCGTCGAAAGCGTTCTTCACATAGCGGCCAGAATATTCCTTATAGGAAGGATCAACGTGTGTGCGTACATATTCAGGATCAAGGTCTTCGATCGGGTAGAAGCGGCCGTCGTGATCGACCTGGGCCTGACGCTTGCCATCCTTGTCCAGAACCATCATTCCCGGCACACCATAGTTGGCGGCGACCTTCTTGTCGTCAGCGCCGAAGGTCGGAGCGATGTGAACGACTCCCGTACCGTCCTCGGTCGTGACATAGTCCCCGGAGATGACCCTGAACGGTTCCCCTTCCTCGATCGGCTGGAACCAAGGGATCAACTGCTTGTAGCGGATTCCGACGAGGTCAGCGCCCTTGAACGAGCCTTCAAGGACTTTGTAAGGCACGAGTTTGTCACCCGGCTTGTAATTCTCAAGCGGAATGTCAGCGGCCTTAGGATTGAACCAGGCACTCACCAAATCCTTGGCCAGCACATAGATAGCTTCCTTGCCCGTGTAAGGGTTGAAGGAAAGGACACGGACATATTCATACTTCGGCCCCACGCAGAGCGCTGTGTTTGAAGGAAGCGTCCACGGGGTTGTGGTCCATGCGAGGAAATATACCGGGAAGGCCTCAGTTCCGAAGAGCGGCTGCGATTTCCCGTCCTTGATGACCTCGAACTGCACCGTGGCCGTCGTGTCGGTCACATCCTTGTAGCAGCCAGGCTGGTTAAGCTCGTGGGAGCTCAAGCCGGTGCCGTCTGACGGTGAATACGGCTGGATGGAATACCCCTTATAGAGCAATCCCTTGTCGTAAATCTTCTTCAAAAGGTACCACAGGGTCTCGATGTAGCGGTTGTCGTAGGTGATGTACGGATCGTTCATGTCAACCCAGTAGCCGACACGCTCGGTCATATTCACCCACTCCGCCGTGTACTTCATCACCTCGCTGCGGCAGGTCTTGTTGTATTCCTCGACGGAAATCTTCGTTCCGATGTCGTCTTTATGTATGCCGAGCTTCTTCTCCACGCCGATCTCCACAGGGAGTCCATGGGTGTCCCAACCGGCGCGGCGGTTCACCTTGTACCCGGACTGGGTCTTGAAGCGACAGATCGCATCCTTGATGGAGCGGGCCATCACATGATGGATTCCCGGCTTGCCGTTGGCGGAAGGCGGGCCCTCGAAGAATATGAACTCAGGTGCTCCCTCCCTGACCTCAAGGGATTTCTCGAACGCGTGATTCTTTTTCCACCTGTCAAGAACCTCATTCCCGACAGAAACCAGATCAAGGCCTTTGTACTC
>CAVKML010000013.1:0-72002 GCA_963657715.1 uncultured bacterium
GTGCCAGCAAGTCTGCATCATTCGGTCAGCTTAGGGATGTCTCCTACACTGGAATTGATGTCGTGCGCTACGCCAACGAGGCGATCACCTGGGAGAAGTCCTACAAGACGAACTACGCTCTTGAACTGGGTCTCTTCAAGAAACTCGACATCATCGCTGAGTATTTCACCGAGCGTCGCTCTGACATATTCATGCAGCGCGCCGACATTCCGAACACTATGGGACTTCAGGCCTCTGTCTATGGCAATATCGGTCAGGCGAGAGCAAAAGGTATTGACATCCAGGCTGACTACAAACAGGCTTGGGCGAGCGGTCTTTGGGCTTCGGCCAGAGCAAACTTCACCTACTCGACGAGCAAGTACGACATCTACGAAGAGCCTACATACCCTGAGGCTTACCGTCAGCATGCCGGCTATTCCATCAAGCAGACCTGGGGCTACATCGCCGAGCGTCTGTTCATCGATGACGAGGATGCCGCCAACAGCCCTTCACAGGCCGCTTTCGGTAGCCAGTACGGTGGAGGTGACATCAAGTACACCGATGTCAACGGTGACGGTGTGATCACCAACGCGGATATGGTGCCGATTGGTTACCCGACTTCTCCTGAGATCATCTACGGTTTCGGTGTCTCCCTTGGACACAAGGGGTTCGACTTCTCCGTGTTCTTCCAAGGTCTTGCCCGCGAGTCCTTCTGGATTGATGCCAGCAGTGCCTACAACACAACCTACAACAGGTACGGTACGGCTCCATTCGTGAACAACGGCCAGTTGCTTCAGGCCTACGCCGACAGCCACTGGAGCGAGGACAACCGCGACATCTACGCCCTCTACCCGAGGTACAGCGCCTACGAGAACAAGAACAACACTCAGGTGAGCACCTGGTGGATGAGAGACGGATCCTTCCTGCGTCTCAAGCAGATGGAGTTCGGTTATACCCTTCCTCAGAAACTTACCAACAAGATTCACATTGACAACCTCCGCGTGTACTTCCAGGGCAACAACCTCCTGTGCTGGAGCAAGTTCAAGCTCTGGGATCCGGAGCTTGCCGGAGAGGGCTTCAACTACCCGATCCAGAGAACCTTCAACATCGGTGTGAACGTGACCTTCAAATAATCCTTGACTATGAACATGAGCAAGAATATCAATAAATCAATAGCATCAGCGCTTGCCGCCGCGACTCTTCTGCTCGGCACGGCCGGATGCAACAGTTTCCTTGACGTGGTACCTGACGACGGTTTGCCGTCAGTAGAGACTGCGTTCAACCTCAGGTCTTCAGCCATCAAGTATCTGGCGACCTGCTACTCCTATATGACACTTGATGGCTCAATGGGTAACGACCCTGCGTTATTGGGAAGCGATGAATACTGGGACCTTTATGGTCGTACCACGACCAACACTTCCGGTCGTGTGCCGTTCACGATGTCCTATATCGCACGAGGCAATATGAGTGCCAATACCGTTTATGCGAACGACTGGGCATCAATGTATGAGGGAATCCGCTGCTGCGACATCCTTGTTGACAATATCTCAAGGGTGCCGGATATGGAAGAATCGGAGAAGAACCAGTGGATCGCGGAGGTCACCTTCCTTAAGGCCTACTACCACTTCAATCTCGTCCGTAAATGGGGACCGGTTCCTATCATCCGTGAGAGTCTTCCGATTGACTCCTCGGTCGATGAGGTTCGAGTACATCGCAATAACATCGATGAGTGTTTTGATTTCATTATCGAACTTCTGGATCAGGCAATGCCGGATCTTCCGATCGTCAACCCTGCTGTTGATGAATATGGGCGTATCACCAGAACCATTTGTGCCGCATTTAAGGCAAAAGTGGCCGTCTATGCCGCCAGTCCATTGTTCAACGGAAACTCCGAGCAGGCAGCCCTCGTTGACACTGATGGAACGACAAGGCTTTTCCCTGAGAAAACTGATGAAGAGAAACTCGCCCGTTGGACAGCCGCTATGGAAGCTTGCCGAGAGGCTATCGCTGTCTCTGAGGAGGCCAACATTGCCCTCTATGAGGGAGATGATATCACCTACCGTATGACCGATTCTCTCAAAACGACTCTAACACTCCGTAATGCGTTCAACCAGAAGTGGAACAGCGAGTTGATTTGGGGCAATACCCAATCGCCGTCGGGAACTATGAATATGTACCATAGGCTCTGTATGCCTATCCTTAATGGGGTTACTGATATGCTCGGAGGCTACATATTCATTGGTGTTCCGCTCAAAATAGCAGAGCAGTTCTATACTGTTCATGGACTTCCTATCGCCAACGATTCCGAGTGGGCCAACATCAACCCTATGGATCTTCGTGTCGGCGATGACCAGCACGCATATTACATCTGTAAAGGCTATACAACAATCAAACTCAATTTTGACCGAGAGCCACGCTATTATGCCTCTCTTGGATTCGATGGTGGTAATTGGCTCGGACAGCTTGGCAACTACAATGACCTCAAGCCTGAAGATATTCATTATGTGGCTTGCCGTGTGGGTGGAATTCATGCTAAGAGAAGCAACCAGACAGGCCCTGTGACAGGTTTCTTCCCGAAGAAGCACTTCCCTGTTCAGGCTACGTGGACGGGTAACAACTCTTTCGTCGGAGCATCTACGACTTGGTACCCTTGGCCTATGATTCGTCTGTCAGACCTCTATCTTCTTTATGCAGAGGCGATCAACGAGGCCGAAGGCCCTAACGGAGCGCACTGCGACGAGATGTTCAAGTACATCAACGCCGTCCGTGAACGCGCCAAAATTCCGGATGTAAAGACGGCTTGGGACACTTACAGCAACAGCCCTGGCTACTACAATACCAAGGTCGGAATGCGTGCCATCATCCACCGCGAGCGCCTGAACGAACTTGCCTTTGAGGGCCAGAGGTTCTGGGATCTTCGCAGATGGAAAGAGGCCTCGGCCGAATACCAAAAAGGTATATACGGTTTCGATATAACATCCAAGAATCCTGAAGATTACTACGTCAAGAAGTTCGTCTATGAGCAGAAATTCGGTCTGAAGGATTACTTTTGGCCAATTTCTACAAGTTATATCGAAATCAACCCTAATCTTGTGCAGAACATCGGTTGGTAACAATTAAGAGAAACATCGCAAATGAAAAGAATATTACTTACATCTACTTTAATAGCGGCCCTGCTGTTGGCCTTCGGCTGCGCCGATGACAACCATGGCAGGATTGATCAGCTTGACAAGGATTTGGTCGCTCCGCAGCCAGTGGAGGTCACCAAAGTCAAGCCGATAAGCGGTGGTGCTATTCTCTGGGTTAAAATCCCGGACGACAAGAACATCAAGGGAGTCGTCGCCACCTATACCCGCGGTGGTGTCGAGGTTGACGCCAAGGTTTCCCGTTACGTTGACAGCCTCAAGGTGGAAGGTTATGCCGACACTGACGAACACGAGATCAAGGTTTGCTCGTTTAACGTCAACGAGCAGAAATCCGAGCCTGTTATCATCAAGTTCAACCCTGAGATGCCGGCTATACGCACTGTCACACCGACTATGATAGCCGCCGCCGGAGGTGTGAAAGTCAGGATATCCGGTAACGAGAGCAAGGCGGATCTCGCTGTCTGTCTTCTCAAGGATGCCGACCTTGGCAACGCCGACAAGCCTGTCAATGAGATAAAGTGGACAGAGGTCACGACCTTGTTTACCGCAAGCGACAATGTAACCTTGACAAGACGTGGTCTTGATCCGGAAGAGGCCGTTTTCGGAGTTTATGTCCGTGACCGTTGGGGGAACATCTCAGACACGATCAAGACAGTGCTCACACCTCTTCCTGAAATCGAGATCCCTAAATCAGGATTCTCTTACAACTCGGCAGCTTTGTGCAGTCAGGACGACAACATATTCAAACTTCAGACAGAGAACAATAGCTATCCGGTCAGAGGCCTTTGGGATGGATCCGGTCATTCGTCTTCGCCTCACTTTTTGGCTGTTGACAGGGCTCCTCTTCCTTGCTGCTGGCTGACGATCGATCTTGGCTGCAATGTGGAACTCAGCCGTATAGCGACCCTCCCTCGAATCGACTACCCACAGATTTTCGGTGACGCGCATGTTCGCAACTTCGAGTTCTGGGGCAGCCAGAATCCTTCCGGAGTTTCTGGAGATGGCGAACACGGTTTTGATGACTCGTGGAAATGCCTTGGCAAGTTTATCCAGTACAAGCCATCGGGCTATCTTGACGATGGTACGCCTGGAGTCATTACCCAAGAGGACCGTGAGGCCTTCAACAATGGTAATGACTTTGAACTTGACGGCGAAGCCTATCCTGACGCGTTCTATCATTTCCGTTACCTTAGGATTGCCCTTACCTCATACGTTGCTTGGGAAATGCCTGACGCGGATAATGCTGCGGTTCAGCTCGGTGAGATCACACTTTATGGACGAGTGGTGGAATAAACTGCTAAATAACTATGAACATGAGTATTAAGAATATATCATTGGGAATCTTAACCGCTGCCGGCGTAGCTGTCGCGCTTGCCTCTTGCGGCGGTCAGGACGAGATCTATAAAGAATGGGTCAAAAAGGGTGGCTATGACTACCCGGCAAAGGCTCTGAACCTCACCTCCGTATCGGGCTACCAAAGTGTGGTTGTCAGCTGGGAGAAGCCGATGGACCCGGCTGTACGTACGGCCACCTTGTTCTGGGACAACTACGCAAGCTCACAGAGCATAGACTACGCCGACTATCCTGACGGAAAGGTCTCGATGGAGGTCGGAAACCTCGAGGACAGGTCCTACACTTTCGACATCGTCAATTATGACGATTCCGGCAACCAATCCCTTGCCGCTGAGATCACGGTCTCTCCTTATGGCGATAGTTGGATGGTCTCTCGCTCAGAGCGCACCGTCACATCCGCAAGAATGGACGGTAGGGATGCGAAAATTGTTATGTCCAAGGCGACGGACGAGATGATCGCCACCAGATTCCGCTACAAGAATCTTCAGGACGAGTGGGTCGAGTGTGAGACCATTCTGAAACCAGGTGAGAACGAGGTTACCTTCCCGGATGCCCTCAGAGGCAAGAGGTTCGAATATTCATCCTCTTTCTGCCCGGCGGCTGGCAAGGACACTGTCTGGAACAACTGGACGAAATCATCTGACGGTATTTCCTATCAACTTGACGGCAGTCGCTGGAATGTGTCTGTGACTAACGGTCAGTACAATGGAATCAATACACCTGAGAAGATTTTTGACGGTAGATTCGACCGCTCTGCTTACAGTTGGCACAGTTCAAAGTCAGATAACAACAAACTGGTGTTCCCAAAGATTCTGTCGATCGACACAATGGCATCTGCGGGTGAAGAATATGCCTTTACGGGCTTTACATTCTACGAGAATGATTCCGCATCCTCTATGCGCTACATCAAGAATTTTGTGATCTATGTCGGCTCAAAGGCTTACGATCCGAATGACGCTGACTATCTGAATGAAGGTCACTTCGGCATTCCGTTCATCAGCGGAACGCTCTCGACAAGCGAGGCGCAATATTCAGTAAATTCAACCTCAGGTGCCACCGGGCGTTATCTTGCTGTTGTCTTCAGAGATTCCTGGAATGCGCAGGACGGATTCATCGATCTTTGGGAGCTTATTCCTTACGGTTATATTCCTTCATTGGCTGATTAAAGGCAGACCAGATGAAAATGTATCATTCAATACTTCTTTCGGCTCTCGTGCTTCTCTCCGCGGCCACATCCTGCAAGGAGAAGCAGGAACCGACTCCGGAACCTGAACCGGAAGTGAAGGAAGCCGCATTCACTGCGACGCTTGACGCTTCCGCCACCACTCCGTTCAAGACATCTTGGGCGGAGGGTGACGCGATTCAGGTCATCGGAGTCAAGGACGGCAAATCCACATCCGAGACCATCACCGCCTCTTCCGTGTCCTCGACAAGCGCCACTTTCACATCGAAAGGAAGCGTCAAGGCCGATTGCGATGAATATTACGCTTTCATCGCGGAGACAGGAGTCACCGGATGCGATCCTGCCTCCTTCTGGACAGCCTCATCATCGACCTCCTCAATCCGTTCCATCGCGGTGGCGAAGTGCGGCAAGGGTGCTTCTTCCTTAAGTTTCAAGAATATATTCTCGTTCCTCAAGGTGGCGGTTTCCGATGCTTCCGTCAAGTCCATTGAACTGAAAGGCAATAATGAGGAGGATCTGAACTACGATGTCACTGTTTCGACTTCAGACTATTCCGTCTCTCTTGCGGCAAAGCCTGTGTTTGAGGCGCAGAAAACCATCAAGGTCAATGTGAGCGAACCTGGTGATTGCTACATCAGCCTTATTCCTGGAACAGTGCTTGAGCAGGGCTACACCATCACCGCGCTCGATGCTTCTGGCAAGGTGGTCAGCAAGTCCGTATATTCGGACAAACTTACTGTCCCGAATGGCAAAGTAATCGTCGCCGGAGAACTTCAGCCTGAATCAGTTGAGTTCACCGCCTCGTTTGAGGACACCACTACTCCGGAGTTCAAATCCACTTGGACTGACGGTGATGTGATCGAGGTAAGTTGCCTAAGCGGCGAGACACTTCTCACAGAGACTATCAAGGCCACGGAGATCACTTCCGATGGACGCTCCGCAAAATTCGTCTCCAACGGAACTATCCACGCCGGAGCCTCAGGTTACTATGCAATGCTTCCAAGCACTGGAATAGACGGTTACCAGAAATCCAACTGGTCAACAAGCAATCTTGACGGAAATTCTATTGATAAGCCTGTGGTAACTGTGGCAAGCAGCACTGACGGATCTGGCAATTTAATATTCAAGAACATATTCTCGCTTCTTGCTTTCAAGGTTGACGAGCCTGCGGCTTCTTATGTGGTGCTTGAGGGCAACAACGCGGAAAGGATCAGCAAGAATATGCTGGTGTCTTTCAGCAGTTTGAATGTCAACGGCAACACGACTCCTACCTTTGAGTCCGCTACTTCTCTGAAGAAAAACATTGAGCCGGGAAAAACCTATTGGTTCGGTCTTTATCCGGGACTCAAACTCTCTAAAGGCTACACTTTGTCGGTCTATAACGCTGATGGTAAGCAAATAGGCTATTCCAAGAGTTCGTCATCACTCACGGTTGAGAAGGGCAAGATTTACACCGCTCCACAGTTCGTCATCACTAATCCGTCTATCAAGACAAAGACCTTTGACGCGGGTAACATTGTCCTTTCGCTTGGCGTTGTCAGTGATGTTCACATCAACCAGCAGGCCCAGGCGAACAAATGGAAATCCGCCCTTCAGCAGCTTAATTCGAAGGCTCTTGAGAATGATCCGAACGGCATGGCAGGAGTCCTTGTTGTCGGTGACCTCATCGATCAGCCGAACAACTCTCAATTGAGCCTCTTCAAATCCACTCTTGAATCCGAGATTGATGTGAAGAAGACTCCTATGATCTACACTATCGGCAACCACGATGTCCCTAAATATGCCTGGGCATCCACGATGGTCTCAGATGTCGCCTACATGAGAAATATGTTCGGTGACGATTATTTCCTTGTGGATCAGGATCAGGACATGAGGACAAAGTATGAGGCCCGTCACTGCGTTATCGGTGACTATCATATTCTTGCGGTATCTCCGAATGGTGACCAGCCGATCATCTATGATCCATCGGCTGTCTCATGGCTTGACAACCAACTGGCTGCGATCACCTCGGCCGAGCCTGAGAAATATGTCATCGTGCTTACCCACCCGATGATCAAGAACACCGTTTATGGCAGTCGCCTCGGTGAGGAGGGAGGAATATGGGAGTCCACACTTCCGCATTATTGGGCGACAGATGCGTTGACTCCGGTTCTGAAGAAATATCCTCAGGCGGTCGTGTTCGGTGGTCATCTACATTTCCCTCTTAATGATCCACGCAGCGTATGGCAGGGCGACTTCTCCGTCTTCGGATGCGCCTCTGTACGTTATATGGCTTTGGAGAACGGTAAGTACGAAGATATGTCAAGCGCCACCGTAATGAAGGACAGCGATGACTTCTCGCAGGGCAACCTGCTTCAATTCGATGCCAGCGGTAATATGCGTGTGTTGAGGATGGACTTCTATAACAAGGATGTCATTGGGGAACCTATCGTTTCCTCCTACCCGACATCCGACAAGGGACACCTCACGAAGTACAATCACACGACCCGCAGTCTCGCCAACGCCGCTCCGTCATTGTCAACTCTCAGCGTGGATGTAGCTGACGGTGTCGCAACGGCTAAGTGGGCGGCCGGTACTGATGATGAGTTCGTGCATCATTATGTACTCACCCTCAAGAAGGGCGGCACTGTTGTAACCACTAAGAAAATTCTGGCTGACTTCTACAAGAGTTCCAAGACATCTGGAATGAAGAAAGAGTGGACTTATTCTCTTGGTAATGTTACCGATGGCACCTATGAGCTGACTCTTGAGGCCTATGACTCATGGGATGCCGCAGCCAAGCCACTCACTAAGACCTTCGTTGTCGGTGCGGTCACAAATAGTTTCTGGACTGATGACAAGGCAGGAAGCAAGCCGGTTTCCGGAGGTGCCGGAAGCGCTTCGGATGATTGGCTGACATATTCCAATGGTACGCTTTCATGGACTTCCAACACGACTGGTAAACCAAGAACAGGGACCGTCGCGCTTCCAAACGGTGAGGCATATTCAGTGACGCAGATTTCCACGGATGATTTCAAAGGCGATTGGAAATTGTATTCCAAACTGTTTGATCCGAATAAAACACTCGGAAAGGGCAATACCAACGCATACGTCTCGGCTCTGAGTTTCGGAGAGCCTCTTAAAGGGGAGACTTTGAAGGACTCTTTTGGAACTGAACACACTAATAACATTGGGATTAAGGGCCTGTATTTTGATTCTGTCTTGGATGCGTGTGTCGAGATTGACTATGAAGGGAAAAACGTCAGGTTCGGCGTGTTCTTTGACCGCCGCGCAGCCCAGAAGGCGTCCGACGGGAGATTCTGCGCCTATATTCCGGAATGCTCCGAAGGCTATTGGAGTGGTTACAACTTCGCTCCTGGAGACAAGGCTTTCTCTGATACCAACTATGAGTGGCTTTGGTTTAATGTCAGTGGAGACCAGAGGACTATGAAGTATCAGTATTATGGTGCAGGCCAGAAGACCAGTAACGGGAAATACTACATCTGCGGTATCTCGATTCCTAAGGCCACATCCACAGATAGGTCTTCGATAGCCGGCAGTTATGATGTGATCTATCAGGCGAACTACAACGGCAGCAATGCGGAGAGTATGTACTTTGTAAGAAACTAAATATTAATCTCTAATCACAAATTTTATTCACAATGAAATCACACTTGTTAACACTGGCCGCAGCGGTCCTCGCGACATTCGCGTTCTCCTCCTGTGGCGAAAAGGATCCCGATTACGGCGATCCTGCAGTAGCTGTTAAGCCGGGTGAGTTGAATTTCAAGGTAGAGGGCGGTTCCGAGACCGTCAACCTTACCGCGACGGTCGCTTGGACCGTTGAGAATTCAGCGTCCTGGGTTGAAGTTGTACCTATGGCGGGAGATCCTTCCAAAGAACTTCAGCCTGTTAAAGTGACTGTCGGCAAGAATGAGGGAGAGGAGCGTACCGCCACCGTCACATTCAAGCAGACCGATGGCGCTCTCACAGCGAAACTTACTGTTAATCAGGAAGCATATATTCCTGAGATACAGACTATTGATGTCGCGTCGATGACAAAATTGACGAACATTTACAAGTACCAACGTTTCCAGCTCACCGGAACCGTGAAGAGCCTCAAGTCCGATGGATCCTTCAACCTCGTTGACGGAACTGGTTCCGTCCAGGTTGCCGGCCTCAGCGCTTCTGAGGTTGCTTATGGCACTCAGGGAGGCAAACTTGACAATGTTAAAGAGCGCGGCACTGTCACCATCATCGGTTACTACGAGGGTGGCAAGGTTGTCTATGCCTACCTTGTGAAGTATGAGGAATATTCTGAGCCAAACCCTGACACCGCCACGACTAAGGAATTCCCTTACACCGCTGACTATAAGACAGCGGAGAACGGAGTCATTGTCAATAATGCCATATTCCCGCTTGCTTTCGATGCTCTTTGGTCTTGGAACGCCTCGACCGGTTGGAGAGCTTCCGGCTATAAGAATGCTGACTACACGACCGAGGCCACTCTCTACACAGAGAAAATCGATCTTAAGAACGCTGAAAAACCTATCCTTGTGTTTGATCACATCGTAAGGGACTTCGTCAGTGTTGACGTTGCAAAGGAGCAGACTTCTGTTTTGATCAGAAAGGATGGCGGCGACTGGACTCCGGCATCCATCACATTCTCATATCCTGAGACTCTTGGCTCAGAGGTGATGACTTCAGAGGAAGTCAAGCTTGACGCTTACATCGGCTCAGTCATCCAGATCGCTTTCAAGTATGTCAGTGACGAGAGCAAGAAGGCCGGTACCTGGCAGATTCTCAAGGTCGAGGTAAAGAAGAGCGAGGAGCCTACCCAGCCGGACAACTCATCCGGTACCGAGGACTATGACAAACCAGGTTGGGACTGGAACAAGTAATCCTTAATTGAACACAAGATGAAAAAGACAATAAAAATGCTTTTCGTGGCCGCTCTTGCGATAGCGTCAGCGGCTTGCGCCCGTGAAGAGATTCTTGATGGCGGGCAGACCAGAGGAGAGCTTAGGACTTTCACCTGCTCCTTTGACGAGGATGCCCAGACAAGGACAGACATCACCAAACAGGGTAAGACTGTATGGTCTGAGGGTGACAAGATTTTCGTTACCAACGGAACAGAGGCCGACACCCTCACGGTTGATTCAAAATTCGCCGGACAGAGATATTTCGAATTCTCCACCACTCTTGAGGGTGAGATCTATGTTGTCTATCCTTGCACTGCCGCTAAGGAAGTGAAGGAAGGCAAGTTTACTCTTGAGGTTCCAAGTGAGCAGAACGGTCAGTTCGGCTCGGCCAACATATCCTGCGCAGTCGCCAAAGACCGCTATGTGAAGATGAGGAATGTGACTTCAGTCATCAGGTTCAACGTTGACCCTGACGCGAAGGCTGCCGTCAAGGTTGTCGCAATCAACTCGAACGGCAACAATGTAGCAGGAACTTTCAGTGTTGATATGACTTCCGGCTCACCGGTTGTCAGCATGATCGAAGGCAACAACTACTCCGCCGGCGTGACTGTGAATGTGAACGGAGACCACGGCAACAGTTTGTATGCCACTGTTATCCCTGGTACCTACAACGCCGGCCTGACAATGACGGCCGTCACCGTTGACCTTCACAATGCAAGCGAAAGCAAGGCCACGGTTTCTGACAAAGAATTCAAAGTAAACGCATACTATGATCTCGGCACCATCGGAGCCGACCTCAAGCCACTCGCCGGAGACGGTTCCAAGGGCACCCCTTGGCAGATCTCCACAGCCGCCGACTTCCTTGCGTTCGCCTATTACGTGAACGAGGGCAACAATATGAAGGATGAATATGTGAAATTGATGGACAACATCAAGACCGTCACCACTTCTGTCGGTTACTATGATGCGTCTGTTGATGCCGCAGTCGATCCTGACAATGTCAAGAAACAGTTCGTCGGAGATTTCGACGGTAACGGCAAGACCGTGACCCTCAACATCAACCAGACTGCCAAGAGGTCCTGTGGCCTCTTCGGTGCCATCGCAGAGGGCGCGAACATCCACGACGTGACTGTTGAAGGTACGGTAAACTCCACATTCGATGATGCGGCTGGTGTCTGTGGTCTCGTGAACGCCACAGCTGGCGCGAAGATCACGAACTGCGTCAACAAGGCCAACGTCAAATCCACAGGTAACTACATCGGAGGTATCGCCGGTTGGTCCGACTCTGGTGACGCCAATGAATTGGTGTTCGACAATTGTACCAATGAAGGCAGCATCGCCGGTAAGACTATGGTAGGTGGAGTCTGCGGAACCTTGAGAACAGGTACCGTCATCAACTCTAAGAACTCAGGTGATGTCATCGGTAATTGCAGCACTGGCGGTATTGTCGGATATGGATATATTGGTAGTGTCAAGGATTGCTCTAATTCCGGAAGTATCACCGCAACTGAGACTAACGGAGATGTCTACTATATTTATGTATCAGGAGGAAAAATATATAATCAGTTCAGATCCAATTGGACTAACGGAACTGGTGGTATATGTGGTTTCGCTCAGAATATGTCAATCTCTGATTGCAAGAACTCTGGTACAATGAAGGCCCAGAATAAGGTTGGAGGTATCTCTGGTTCAAACTATTGGTCAGGAATTGATCGTTGTGAGAATACCGGACGGATCGTCGCTACCCATTGGGGAGTTGCCGGTGGTATCCTTGGTTGGGGTGTTACAAACGCCAATATTCGTGATTGCGTGAATAACGGCGAGGTTGTCGGAGAAAAACTGGAGAACACCCAAGGTCGTTGGGTTGGCGGTATCGCTGGATACATTCAGGTTCAAATCGGCAAGGGATCATACGGAATCGAGCGTTGTACCAATAATGGAACGGTTACAGGTGATGGTCAAGGTGTTGGTGGCATAGTCGGTTATACACATAGCTATAACAATGCCCCTAATAGAATTGAACTTCGTAACTGTACAAACACTGGCAAGGTAACCAATAAACAAGGCGATACCGGTGGAATTGTAGGTTGGCAGTATGATTTCGGTTCGTGGACCGGCATCCCTGTTGACAACTGTAAGAATACAGGTGACATTACCGCCGCTTATGGTGTAGGTGGTATTATTGGTTATTTCAATGGTAGGGTTACAGGCAGCCGCACGAACCTTAGGAATTGCGAGAACTCCGGAAATATTCTTTCGACAAAGACCGAAACTGACAATGGTGCTTATGCCGGAGGTATTGTCGGCAGAACGAATGGTTTGACAACCTGTGGTACATATCTTTGGAACTGCCTTAACACCGGTAAGGTTCAGTATTCAGACGCTTCTTTCAAGAATGCCAATGTCGGTGGTATCGCTGGATCAATCTATGGTGAGATCTGGAACTGCTACAATGGAGGTGAGGTTGGTCTTGTTGGCGCAGAGACTCCTGAAGCAGCCCTTGCCACGGTCGGTGCCATTGCCGGTAATCTTGGAAACAATAAGGCACATTATTCATACTACCTTGCAGGCTCTTCTGTAAATGCGATGGGAACAGCATCTAAGGTACAGCCTCTTCCGACCGTTATCTCCGCTGCAAAGGATGGAACACTTTCTATCTCACAGCAGATTAACGGCCAGTATTATAGCAATGTGGTTGATGCTTTGAACGCAGGCAAGTCCGGGCAAGAGTTCTATTACGATTGGACTACAGGCCCTAAGTTCTCACTTACCGGCAATGTCAACATCGGCGACGGCCTTGACCTTGGCAACGGTGGTAAACTTTAATCTTGGAGGATAATACTATGTACAAGAAAATATTGACAATATTCGCTCTTGCCGCTTCGCTTCTCGCCTGCAACAAGGCTGAGACCGAGGTTGTGGCTCCGGAGAACGGTGCAAAGACCTTGACGATCACAGCGTCTCTCGGGGATCCTGACACCCGCCTTTCATATTCAGAGGCAGCCGACGGCAGCTACAAGGCAAGCTTCAACAACGATGATGTGATCTGGGCATATTTCGCAAAGACAGACAACTCGGTTGCCGGTTCCGCGATAAAACTTGCCATTGATCCTAAGTCCATTTCCTTTGACGGTAAGACGGCTTGTTTCCGCCAGCCTGGCGTGACTATTCCGGAAGGTGCGGCAAAGATCATCGCATACCTCTCGAACACGGCCAACACCACCAACTTTGACGGTGGCGACGAGATTGTGTCTGACATCAGTTCACAGACCAACCTTACAGCGGCTCTGAACAATCAGGTCATCTATGGTGCCCTTGACTTCAAGGATATGACATCCGCTGATCCAAGCGTCATTGCAGCCAGCATTCCTTTCGCCTACAAGACTAGCCTTCTCAAGTTCAGCCTTGCCCTTCCGGAAGGAGCCGAGGTTGATCCTAAAGCCACAGTCTCCGTCACTCTTTCCAACGGTAAGTTCCACAACAAGCTCCACATTTCAGGAGGTGTGCTTGGAGCCAAGAGCGAAGAAGGTGAATTCAATCTCGGAGCGACCATCGCCAACGGCATCGTTTCCGCCTCCGCCGCTGTCTGGGCTGGTGATGACCTGACTTCCAAGATATTCGTGAATATCGGCGAAGACACTTTCATCGCAGATTTCAAGCCGGCAGCGTCAATCGTCGCGGGAAAGGTTTACACAGTGGAGAGAACTCTCACAAAGATTTCTATGGAAAGTCAGTGGATCTCTGACGAGGCTGGTTCTGTGGATTTTCCTAACGGTGGCTCCGCCGCTGTTTCCGAAGGCTTCCTTTCTTACGCCAACGGCAAGATCTCTTGGACCAAGAACGAGACTGGCAAGCCTCGTTCCGCAAAACTCGTCTTCGCCAACGGCTCCACCTTCGAAGCCCTCCAGATCGGCGTTGCTGATTTCAAGGGAGAGTGGTCATTCACAACCAAGGTGTTTGCTCAGTCTGGGTCTTATGTAGCGGCAAAGGATCCTTATGTTTTTGAATCAGTCACTTTTGGTGATCCAAGAAACACTGAGGCTCTCAAGGACACTGATGACAAGACTTACACAAATAACATCGGTGTGAAAGGTCTATTCTTTGACACTGTCCTTGACGCTTGTCTTGACATTGATTATGACGCTAAGACAGCTCGTATCGGTTTCTTCCTTGACACCAGAGATGGTATTGGTCAGTCCGTCAATGGAAAGTATGCCACATATTTCCCTGGACTTGCGACCAAGAGTGCGACGGCTTGGGGAAAGCCTTGGCTTTATACAGAAACAGAGCTTGGTGATCCAGATTATGTTTGGATGTGGTTTAAGATTTCTGATGACTTCAACACCATTATGTACCAGAACAGGACAACCGCTGATGTTGAGCTTCAGACTTTGACCCAATATTCCAATGCGACAATGAATCTTATCTGCGGCTTCGGTGTTGTTCTTTCAAACACGAATGTGTTCAACCACTCGACTGTCACCGCCTACGCGAACTTCTTCCAGTGCAACCCTGCCGGTAAGACAGGCGAGTTCTTCACAAGGAAGTAAATTACATCTGGAGTATTTGACCGAGGTTAGGTAATCCACTATAACTCCAATCCGGGCGACCTGTGGTGGGTCGCCCGGATTTGTAATATTCATTGAAAATCATTTTCTTTGCAGTTATGAGAGAAGATTTGTCACAGGTGCTTGATCAGGTGCGGAAGGTCGCCAATGAGAGTGTTCCGCAGGGCGGACACGTCTTTCTCTTTGGATCACGTGCAAGAGGTGACTTTAGAGAAGACTCGGATTGGGATTTTCTGGTCACTCTTCAAAAAGACAGAATTGAGAAGAGCGACTACGATAGTGTGACTTATCCATTGACCCTCCTCGGATGGAAGTTAGGTCTTGATTTTGTGCCTGTCATCTACACGGAAAACGATTGGAACAGCCGTAAGGGCACTTTGTTCTACCATAATGTTCAAACAGACTCAATAAGAATTATTTAGCCATGAATGAGGACGAGAGAGGGGTGATTGTTGGGCAGGAAATAGTGAAGGCTCTGAAATTTCTGACCGATGCCGAGGAATTGGCAAGGTTGGAAATGTGGAACGTGGTGGCGAACAGGGCATATTATGCGCTTTATCATGCTGTGATGGCAATGATGGTCAGTGATGGGTTTTCTCCAAAGACTCATAGTGGCCTTATTACCGAGTTTGGCCGGGAGTATGTTCTTACAGGGAAAATTGATCCGAAATATTCAAAGGTCCTTTCTCAAATGAGGTCTATAAGGGAGAATTGTGACTATGATGTCTTTTATTATACCTGTAAAGAAGAAATGGAGCCTGTTTTGATCACCGTAAGGGAATTAATCGAACTCATTAATGCACAGATTAATGATAGCACTTCGAAAAGATGATCTTGTCGGAGCCGTCCTAATCCAAGGCATTTAGTCGAAAGGTGGTATTAATGTCATAGATGCGGATTATCGCTTGGACATATAACTTTGACATCCGGTCAATCAAATAATAAATTGAAATTTATCGCGGTGATTTTGTTTATAATCTTTTTTGGAGTTACCTTTGTCGGAAGATTGTAAAACAATTTATTAACTGATAATATTAATTCATTATGAGCGAAGAGAAATTCAGAATCGAGTCTGATCTTCTTGGAGAACTTCAGGTTCCGGCTGAGGCCTACTACGGTGTTCAGACACAAAGGGCCCTCAACAACTATAAGATTTCCAACACCAGGATGCGCGACTATCCTGAGTACGTCATCGCCATGGCGTGCATCAAACTCGCCGCCGCCGAGACGAACAAGGAACTCGGAGCGCTTGAACCGCACATCGCGGACGCAATTGTGGCCGCATGCCGCGAGATCATTGACGGCAAGCTCCACGATCAGTTCCCGGTCGATATGATGCAGGGAGGTGCCGGCACGTCTGTGAATATGAACGCTAACGAGGTCATCGCCAACAGAGCTCTTGAGATCATGGGGCACAACAAGGGCGAGTACCAGTTCTGCTCTCCTAACGACCATGTGAACTGCGCCCAGTCCACCAACGATGCCTACCCTTCTGCGTTCCGTTACGCTTTCATCAGAATGAACAGGAAACTGGAGAAGAGTCTCAAAGATCTTATCGGAGCGTTCAAAGACAAAGGTGAAGAGTTCAAGCACGTCATCAAGATGGGCCGTACACAGCTTCAGGATGCCGTTCCTATGACATCCGGACAGGAGTTCCACGCTTACGCCACCAACCTTGAGGAAGAGGTCTTGAACCTTGAGAGAAACGCGAATCTTCTCTACGAAATCAACATGGGCGGAACCGCCATCGGCACAGGTCTGAATGCCAAGCCTGGTTTCGCTGAGCTTTGCGCCAAGAAGATGACCGAACTCACCGGAGAACATTTCATCGCCGCTCCTGATCTTGTGGAGGCAACTCCTGACACAGGCGCTTACGTAAGTTATTCCGGAGCTCTCAAGAGACTGGCTGTCAAACTTTCCAAGATCTGCAACGACCTCAGGCTCCTTACATCCGGTCCACGTTGTGGCCTCAAGGAGATCAACCTTCCTCCTATGGCCCCTGGATCATCCATAATGCCAGGCAAGGTCAATCCTGTCATTCCTGAGGTGACCAACCAGGTCTGCTTCAAGGTTATAGGCAACGACACCACCGTCTCATTCGCCGCCGAGGCCGGACAGCTCCAGCTGAACGTCATGGAACCGGTCATCGCCGAGTCCATCATGGAAAGCATCACCTGGCTGACAAACGCGATGAACACTCTGCGTGAGAAGTGCGTGGAAGGCATCACAGTCAACAAGGAGCGCTGCTACGAGATGGTGAAGAACAGCATCGGCATCGTGACCGCCCTCAACCCGATCATCGGCTATAAGGCCAGCACCAAGGTCGCCAAGGAAGCCCTTGAGACCAACCGCTCGGTCTATGACATAGTCCTTGAAAAAGGCATCCTCACCAAGGAGGAACTTGACAAGGCCCTTGACCCGAAGAATATGATCCGATAGGTATTTTTTGAATATATTGACAAGGCCGGCTGATTTCTTTTTTTTCAGCCGGCCTTGTTCTGTATCGGGTGAGCCAAGCCCCGATTGAATCGCGCATATTAATTGAGTTGTGCATATTACTAAAAAAGAGGGAAGTGATTGTTCACTTCCCTCTCTTTTTCTATGAGACAGTCAGACTACTTGCTGTTGTCGAATGTACCGTTGTCCCAACCGATGTTCTGTGGGATCTCGCTTCCGGTGTTGGACTGGATGAATCCGTTAGGAAGTGGGAACACGTAGTCGTAGTCGTGGATGTTCGGACGCTGGATCCCATCGTTGGCGTTAGGGTAGTTCCAGCCGTATTTCCTGACTCTGTCCACGAGAACGTTACCATAGCCAAGGGAGGCGAGGTTAGGGTTGTTGGACAGACGAGAGAGGGTCACACGACGATGCTCCTCACCGAAGAGCTCGCGGGCGCGCTCGTCAAGGATGTAGTCAAGAGTTACCTCTGAGGCTGAGCAATCGGCGGCGCCGGCACGCTCTCTGACAGCATTGATGTCATTTGCGGCGTTAGCCTTGTCGCCCTTGCCAAGGTAAGCCTCGGCGCGGAGCAGATATGTCTCAGCCACACGGGCTACATACCAGTCACAGTTGTACTGTTGCCAAGTAGGACCGGAAGCTTCGGTGCCGCGCTTGTCGGTAGAGAACTTCCAAAGGCGTGGCCAGTAACCAACTGTGTCGGCAGGGGTGAGAGTGTATGAAGGGTAAAGTGTCGCCACATCAGCGATGGCCTGAGGCCATGTCTTCTCACCGCTTGGCTGCCATACATTATGCTGAATCATTGTCTCAGATCCACGGAAATCGTTCTTGTCATTCCATACATTATAGATATAGAAGTTGGTAGGACGCATGGCTGGACCATAAACACCGATTGTTCCGATAGAGTCAGGACGAGCTGAACCAGCCTCTGTTCCGTCAGCGAAGAAGTAACCGCCGTCACCGAAGATTCTCACGTTCTCCACCCCGTTGATGGTCTTGCGGGTATTGTTGGAGCGGATCCAGTTAGAGTTGATCGCAGCTTCAGCCTGGTTGTAACGGCATCTCCACCAAGAGTTTCCGCCACCACCGGTACTGTAGGTTCCATAGTTGAACTGAGCGACCCAAAGAGCCTCGTTGTTTCCGTCTTCGTAGTTCTGGTTGCCGATCTGGAAAAGATCCCAGTATGGATTCAGTGAGTGTCCGTAACGGTCTGCTGACTCACCCTTGCGCTGACCGTAACGGGCGGTCATAAGGTGATAGTCTCCATCTGTTCCGCTTATGACACGTGTCGCGGCCTGGATAGCCTCGTCGAATTTGCCAAGTGTGTTGCAGATCTCGGCAAGGTAGTGGTCAGCGGCGGCTCTTGTGACACGTCCGGCAGCGGCAGCCGTCAAAGGAAGGTTCTCGCTCGCAAACTTGAAGTCATCGTAGCACTGCTGCCATACCTCTGTACGGGTGTTTCTAGGGTAGTCAAGGACAAGCTCCTCTGTAGGCTCTGTAACTACAGGGACACCACCGTAAAGACCGGCGAGGTTGCGGTAGAACCAACCACGAAGGAATCTGGCCTCGGCTAGATATTCATTCTTCTGAGTCTCGCTGTTCCAGTTGAGATCCTTCTGCTCAATGGTCTGGATGACCTTGTTCATGTCGTAGATGACATAGTACTGGTTTCTGAACCAATGGTCAACGAAACCATCGTTGCCGTTGTAACCATTATCCCAGTTACCTCCGCCGATTCCGTTTGTTCCGGTGGTAGTGAATGTGTCAAGACCGCAACCCATGAGAAGCCATGAGCAGGAATTGTGCATTACACCAAGAATAAGATACTGTACTCTGGCGTAACCATAGTTAATTGCGAGTTCAACATCGGCAGGGCTGTTGTAGAAAGTCTTTGAGTTGAGTGTGTATGACTTTTCCTCAAGGAACTTGCTATCGCTTTCGCAGCCTGTCACAGCGAACGTCGCGATCGCGGCGGCCGCCGCAAGAATATATTTTCTGATCTTCATAATGCTGTCTGATTAAAATGTGATGTTGGCACCGAAAGACACTGTTCTGTAAGTAGGGGTAGATCCGTAACGTGTACTTGACATGTCGCCGGCGACAGTGCCACCATTCTCAGGATCAAGTCCTGACCATCCGGTGATGGTGAAGAGGTCGGTGGCGGAAACGTACAGACGCAGATTCTGGATGCTCGCCTTGCGGAGGAGCTTTGAGTTGAAGTTGTAGGACAGAGTGAGGTCCTTGAGCTTCAGGAAGCTGCGCTGGTTCCAGTAGTTGTAACCGTAGGAGTTGGTGTAGCCGTATCTTGGATACTTGTTGGAATGATTGCTCTCGGTCCAAGGATTGATGTCTAGCTGGTTGTCGGTTGTGCCGATGCTGAATCCGTTAGGGTCGTAGCCAAGGAAGTGCTTGTCGTTACCCTGCATCCAACGGAAGCTGAAGTAGAGAGAGAAGTTCTTCCAACTGAGGGTGTTACCCAAGTTGACGGTGAAGAGAGGATCCATGTCACCGATCCAGTCTTTGTCTGAAGTAGTGATCTTTCCGTCGTCATCGATGTCGGCGAACTTAAGATCACCCGGCTTGGCGTCAGGCATGATCACAGTGCCGTCTGAACTCTTGTAGTTGTCAATCTCCTCCTGGCTCTGGAATATTCCAAGAAGCTTGTAGTCCCAAGCTGAAGTGATAGAGTGTCCTGGCATGAGGGCATAGCTTGAGTCGTAACCAACGCTTGTGACACCGGCGACATCGATGTTGTTGTTGTCGTCGAACAGTTTCACGATCTTGTTGCGGTTGAGGTCGAAGGTGAGGTTGGTCTCCCAATTCAGAGTGTTGACACCGTCGCCGTTGAGGTTGATGGAGTGGAGAGTGATCTCGACACCTCTGTTGGTCACCTTACCTGCGTTCGCGTCAACTGAAGGGAATCCAGAAACGTAAGGGATAGACCTGCTGAGGAGCTGGTCGGTGGTCGCTGAGGTGTAAACATCAACAGTACCATCAAGTCTTGATCCGAGAACTGCGAAGTCAAATCCGAGGTTCCACTTTGAGGTAGTTGCCCAGGTAAGGCTCTTGTTCTCAAGACCATTGACGTACATGGCATAGACACTCTGCTCTCCAAGCCAAGTGTAGGTCTTGCCCACGCCGGCGATTGTTGAATATGCGGCTACGGCGCTGGATCCATTCTGTCCCCAAGAGAGACGGAGCTTCAAGAAATC
Source organism: uncultured bacterium (assembly GCA_963657715.1). Taxonomy (GTDB): domain Bacteria; phylum Bacteroidota; class Bacteroidia; order Bacteroidales; family UBA932; genus Cryptobacteroides. The sequence continues at coordinate 20,800 of CAVKML010000013.1, forward strand.
AAGCCAGCTGACATCTTTCATGAAGCTCTCGTTGCTGATGGTCCAGGCGGCGGAAGCTCCGAAGAAGTCACCCCACTTGTTGCCTTCGGCGAACGCAGAGTAACCGTCACGACGGTAGTTACCTGTCAGATAGTAGCGGTTCGCGAAATTGTAGTTCAATCTTGCGAGGTAAGAGATTCGCTGCCAGCTTGTACGCTGACGGGCGGCAGTCAAGTTGCCAGCGTTGGACAAATCCAATCCATAGGTGCCGAGGTCGGTGGCGGCAGGAATGTCGAACTCGCTGAAGTCGATCCTGATGGCCTCCTGATTGTAAGCCTCGCGGGTGTAACCGGCAAGAGCGTCGATGTGATGCTGCTTGATGTCGGTCGTGTAGGTGAGGATGTTGTCAATGTTCCAGTTGGATGTGTGGTAATCACGCACATAACCCTTTGACTGACCTATGTATTTGTAAGGATTGGCAAGGTCGTCTGCCACTCTTGTGTCAAGATAGAGCTGAGGGTTGTTGAAAAGATCCTGCTGAGAGGTGTTGCGCTGGGCGTTGAGGGTCAGCTTGTACTGAAGACCAGGAAGGAACGGGAAGTCGATCTGGGCATAGCCTACTCCTCCCACGTTGTAACCAACGGTCTGGTTGTCAGTCCAAAGGTAGCTGGCGTTCTCACGTCCCCACAGAGGGTTGATCTTGTCCTCACCGGTAGGGTTGGAGTTGATCCAGCTCTCGTAACCCTTGATCTCGGAATGAGTGTAGGAATATGGGCTCATCCAAGTGGCGGCCTGCATTGAAGGGGTGCAACCCCAGCTCTTGGAACCCATGTAACGTCCTGTGAGGCCAACGGTAAGCCAGTCGGCAACCTTGGTGTCCACTTTGGACATCACGTTGAACTTGCGGAAGTTGTCTCCCTTGAGGACACCTCTTGTTCTGTCGTATCCTCCTGAGATGTAGTAAGAAGTGGCGTTCTTCCTTCCGGAGACGCTGAGGCTGTAGCTCTGTGAAGGGGCGGTCTGTGAGATCTCGTCAAACCAGTCGACCTTGTTTTTAGATTCGTAAACCTCAAGCTCACGCTGTGAGAAGACAGCGCCCGGAGTGACTTCCTCAGTGGCGGAGATCTTATTAGCGGCTACCATGGCGAGGAAACGATGCTCGATGAATGTGTCGTCATCGGTCTGCATCCTTGGCCTGCGGCCCCAAGTGTTGAATTTCAGGTCTGCGTTGAAATTGACGGTCGGCTTGTCGGATCTTCCGCTCTTGGTGGTGATGACGATCACACCGTTGGCGGCGCGGGATCCGTAGATGGCGGCCGATGAAGCGTCCTTCATCACATCGATGCTCTGGATGTCGTTGGTCTGGATCTCCTGGATCGAGCCGTAGAAGATCGCTCCGTCAACGATGATCATCGGGGAGTTCGTGCTCTCAGCGCTTGTTGATGTGCTGGAAGGGATCGTGTTACGTCCGCGAAGGGTCATCGTGCTGAGGTTGCTGCCCGAAGCGGAGTTGGTAGGAAGGTAGTGGAGACCGGCGACCTTACTTGACAATGCCACGAAAGCATTTGGGTTAGGAAGGTTGGCGATGTCTTTGTTGCTTCCGTAGTTCACGCTAGCGATGGCTCCGGACACGTCCTTTTTGCGCGCTGTGCCGTAGCCGACAACAACAACTTCGTCAAGGAAGTTTGAGTCGTCGGCCAGAACAACATTGATTACTTTCTGTGAGCCGACAGTGACTTCCTGAGCGGCATAGCCGATGGATGAGAAAACCAGAACTGATCCGGACTTCACGCTCGGAAGGTTCCATGAACCATCAAGTTCTGTCATAGTTCCGGTGGTCGTGCCCTTCACGAGGACATTCACACCGACCAGAGGTTCACCAGCCTTGTCCGTGACCTTTCCGGACACGGCGGACTGGGCGAATGCCTGCACTCCAATTGTCAGAAGCACAAGCAAAGTCGTAAATAATCGTTTACCCATAAAACTTTATTTAATAAATGGTTTTGTCAAACCTAGCATCTTTAGTAAAACCTAAGGTGATACTAACGCATAATGCCCACGGGGGGGTGCTATTAAAACGCATTAATAGCATACAAAAATAGGTTATTGCGCCTAAACAAGTTGAGATTTTTTGGTAAAAATACTTTGAAAATTGATTTCAGGCCTAGTCGAAGGTCTGCACAAGGCACTTATAATATATGCCCTATCCCTTCGAGTTCGAGGAGAAGCTCCGGGCGGCAGATGTCGGCGGTGAGGAAGTGGATGGGAATGCTCTGGAAATGAGCCGAGAAGACCTCGCGGACGGCTTCCATGTCCTGCGGACGGCGCACATAGACGCGCATCAGGCCGAAATGGAAACCGGAGCGGTCCTGGGAAATGTTGGAAGGCTCCACCAGGTGTTCCACCACGTCGATCGCCTCCCTGGCCTGCACACGGGCATCGTCCGAGAACTCGCTGTTCTCACCCTTGATCGCGGCTGTTCCGGACACAAAGACAACGTCCCCAAGCAGTCTCCCTCTCTCGAATTTAGGCGTGGTGCGGATTGCCTCCTTGCCTGAAGCCAGGACTTTTCCTGAATATTTGTGCGCGGGAATCTGCAAAGGATTGTCAATCGGCATGTCTGCCCCTTTGAAGCCTTTTACGGCATAGGCGACAACCATCACTCCGCCGGCATCACAACCGATGCCGGTCGCCGCCGGATAACCATTGGACCAGTCGGCGGTCTCATAGAAATCCGATCTCGCGTCATTGAACAACTGATAGTTTTGGACACCTTCATTCACTGCGGTGATGTGTTCGATGTAATTCCATTGGCGGACAATGTCTGAAATGGCAAATGACTCTGAATCAAGAATATTCCTTATTCTGCCAAATACTTTGGAGGATTGGTTCCCTATGTCCCCGGCTGCAGGGAAATGGATTCCTTGCGTCAGCAGCTCCTCGCATCCATCCGAGCGAAGGATAAGATAATCCTCATGCCTTTCGATCTCTGGCGCATCCATGAGATAAAGGATCTCCGCGACAAGCTTTCCGCCCATCGGCCTCTGGGAGACGTAACTTACAAGCGGACAATCTTTTAAAACAGAGCTAGTGGTGGAATGAAGAATATGGTCATTCGAGAGGTAGGTCTTTGTGTCAGAGGCTGCATAGAAATAGGTAATGCTGGCGATAATATATTCATTGCCAATCTTTTCGAGAATGTCAGCACATTGCATCTCCAATGCTCCGTCAACCGAGGAGGTGATTATTTCCGTGAACTTTTCTGTCATTGGAATATTCATTGATCCGTCTGCAAATTTCGACATTTTCCCCGACATTCGAAATCCCAATTAATGGGTGTTTCCGAAAAGTTCGGAATAAACTTGCTGAAAAGTTCGGAATGACTTTTCGATTTGCTACCCCCGGAATCTTTTTGATCACATTTCAGCCGGTAAGTAATTCTGCCAAAAATGAAAGGATGTGCCAATGAAAAAACTTGTATATTTGTCCGAATATATTAAACCACGACGACGAATGAAGAAAATTCTGCTTGCCGTCGCCTGCTGCGCGATGACACTTCTCGCCCAGGCGAACCCGGCTCACAAAGTGAAGATCAATGATGGCCTTACGGTCAGTGTAGAGGCTTGCTCCGAGAGCATATTCAGGATCAAGGTGTCCCCGAGGAAGGATTTCACCGAGTCCTTGATGGAACGCTACGAACTCATCAAGACCGATTGGAGTGAGGTGAGTGCCAGCGTCTCCGACAAAGGAGGGGTCTGGACGCTGAAGACTCCGGAATATTCATTGGCCATCAACAAGAAGACTGGTGTGATGACCGTGAAGGACGCCAAAGGTGGAAACGTGATCAAAGAAATCAAATTCCTGTCTGGGAAAGAGGGGCTTTGCGGCGAGATGAGGTCCTTCATCAACGAGAAGTACGCTGATCTTAAGGTGGCTGACAACGGTGGCGGCATCATCGGTGATGACAACGGCAAGTTCGGCGAAGTGGACAAAAATGAGATTCCGGCGGCGGACGCGGTGAGCATCCTCAGCATCAGCATGGAGAACGGCGAGCGGTTCTATGGTGGCGGCAGCACCAGCCGCGACCACATCCAGCATAGGGGCGAGTTCCTCAGGATGTGGACGACCTACCAGCAGACGGAGATTCCGATGCCGTTCATGATGAGTTCGCGCGGCTGGGGCGTTTACAACAACTCGACCCGCAAGAGCTTCTTCGACATCGGCAGCCAGCAGAAGACCAAGTTCAACATAATCAACACCTTCGATGAGGCTGATTTCTACCTGATGATGGGCAAGGACATGCCTGCGGTGCTTAATGAATATACCCTCGTAACCGGTCGTACCTACGTCCTTCCGAAATGGGCCTATGGACTTTGCTTCGGCCCGAATATGCGTGAGGAACAGTTCGACATCCTGAACGATGCCGTGCGCTTCCGTCAGTTTGACGTGCCTTGCGACGTGTTCTGGCTTGAGCCTCAGTGGATGGAGAAGCGTTACGACTTCTCGACTCAGAAAAAGTGGAATTACGACAGGTTCTCTCCGGAGCCTTACTGGCTTCAGAACCAGTACCCTAAGACGATGCATAACCGCCTCTTCATCGGCAAGCTCCGCTCTATGGGCTTCCACCTCGGACTCTGGCTCTGTGAGGAATATGACCTCAGCATCCAGGAGGAGGACATCATCGCCGAGCGTACCGGAGGCAAGCTTTCAGGCCAGGAGCATTGGATGGATCACCTGACCGTGTTTATGGATCAGGGTGTGGAGGGATTCAAGCTGGATCCTGCCCGTACCATTGACAACCACACGAACTGGAAATATTACAACGGCCGCACTGACAAGGAGATGCACAACCTCAACCAGGTTCTTCTCCCTAAGCAGATGCGTGAGCTTGGCCGCAAGTACAATGGCAAGCGTACCTGGCATCACTACTGTGGCGGATGGTCTGGAACACAGCGTTGGACGGCCTCGACTTCGGGCGACAACGGTGGCGGCAAGACGGCTCTCTACGACCAGCTCAACCTTGGCATGAGCGGATTCCTGAACACTTCGTGCGACGTGATGAGCGTTCCTCGCGAGCTTGAGATGCAGGGGCTTCACTTCGGCCTCTTCCTGCCTTGGGTGCAGATCAACAGCTGGTTCTCAATGATGCATCCGTTCTACTATGCGCAGCAGGAGCAGGATATCTACCGTTTCTACGTGAAGTTGAGATATTCATTGGCTCCGTACATTTACTCGATGGCGCTTGAGGCGGCTCAGAATGGTATGCCGATCGTACGTTCGATGCCGTTGTGCTTTCCTGATGACCGCAACTGTGACGACATGACGTATCAGTATATGTTCGGCGACAATTTCTGCGTGGGCATATTCACAAATGAGATTTATCTACCGAAGGGGACTTGGACTGACGCTTGGAGCGGCGAGAAGGTTGTGAGCAAGGGGGAGACTTTCATTCGTGAATATCCTTCCAACCGCGCGGGGCTTCTCTTCATCCGTGAGGGAGCGATCATTCCGACGCAACCTGATGTTGAATATCTCGGGGCGCGTCCGTTCGACCGCGTCATCCTGAAGGTTTATCCTCACGGGGACAGCGAGTACACGATGTTCGACGACGATGGGGAGACTTATGAATATGAGAACGGGGGGATCGCTTCGACTTTGTTCGAGTCGCATGAGAAGAATGGTGCCGTTGAGGTGGTTGTGAATCCGGTTCAGGGTGGCTTCAAAGGGATGCCTTCGGAGCGGGAGTATTCATTCCGCATTCAGAGGGATTCGCGTCCGGGATCTGTCGCTGTCAATGGTGTGGCTGTTGAGGATTGGACTTACGAGGACGGAATGGTTTGTTTGTCAGCGGGTGAGGTTGGCGTGGCGGATAAGGTTGTTGTCAAAATTAATTAAGTTTGGTTTTGCCAGCTATGTTACAGCTGGGTTTTGCGGCGAGGCGCTTACCTCCGAGGGACCTGCGCTTCGCGCCCTGTCCGGGTAAATGGTCCCTCGGGGGAAGCGTCTCGCCGCAAAAAGGTTTTATTATTGAATATGAAAAGAATTGCGATAATATTAGGGCTTGCGGCGGTGATGGTGTCGTGTTCGCGGAAGGACTGGAGAGACGCTTCGTTGCTGGCGGAGGAAAGGGCGCGGCTGATTCTGAAGGAGATGACCCTTGAGGAGAAGGTGGGGCAGATGTGTCAGTATGTGGCACCGTGCTATGTGGAACCGGGAAAGGGGTCGGCTCGCAAAAACATTGATGCGACTGACGAGAATCTGGGGAACAAGGATTTGTCCGACAAGGTCCGTAGGGGAGAGGTGGGAGCCTTTCTGCATGTGATGACATCCGACGAGGCGGTGGCGCTTCAGAAAATGGCGCAGGAGAGCCGGCTGGGGATTCCGCTGCTGCTGGGGATCGACGCGATTCATGGGAACGCGCTGATCGAAGGGTGCACGGTCTATCCTACGAACATCAACATGGCCTCCACTTTCAATCCGGAGTTTATGGAGAGAATCGGAGAGGAAACCGCCCTTGAGATGCGTCAGAGAGGAGTGTTCTGGACTTTCGGACCTAACCTTGACATTGCTCGGGACGCTCGCTGGGGGAGGATGGGAGAGACTTTCGGCGAAGATGCTCTGCTGACCTCCGAGATGGGAAAATATACCATCTGGGGATTCCAAGGACGTGACGGGAAATATTCAGGGAATCACGTGGTGGCTTGCGCCAAGCATCTGATTGCCGGAGGAGAGCCGTTCGGGGGATTGAATGCCGCGCCGATGGACATCTCCGAGCGTAAGTTGCGTGAACTTTACCTGCCACCGTTTGTGGCGGCGATCCGTGACGCTAAAGTCGGGACGGTTATGGCTGCCCACAATGAGATCAACGGGATTCCGTGCCACGGTAACAAATGGCTGCTGAACGACTTGCTGCGTGACGAACTTGGCTTCGACGGGTTTGTTGTCAGCGACTGGATGGACATCGAGAGGCTTCATTCCATGCATCATTGGGTTCCGGATTCGACCGAGGCGTTCGTGGTTTCTGTTGAAGCTGGAATCGACATGCACATGCAGGGAGACAAATATTTCGAGGCCGTCGTAAATGCTGTGAAATCCGGAAGGATTCCACAGTCTCGTATCGATCAGGCCGCCGGCAAGATTTTGGCCGTGAAGTTCGCTCTCGGGCTGTTCGAGCATCCTGTACCGGAGATCCCGGAGGTCCTTGAAGGTGCCGCCGAGCATCGCCAGACCGCACTTGAAGCCGCACGTCAAGGACTTGTGCTATTGAAGAATGACGGGACGCTTCCACTGAAGTCTCCGCGCAGGATATTCATTGTCGGACCGAACGCCGACAGCCAGACGATTCTCGGAGACTGGGCCGTGCCACAGAACAATGAGAATGTCATCACAGTGCTTGACGGCCTCAAAGCCGCGATGCCGAATGTCTCGATTGACACTTTATGCTTCGGAGGCAAGATCACCAATGTCAACACAAAGGGAATCCAGATGGCTCGCCTCAAGGCTTCGGCCGCTGATGTGAACATCGTTGTGGTCGGTGAGAATTCGCAGAGATATTCAGCCTTCGGACGAACCTGCGGCGAGAATTGCGACAGGGATGATCTGAGCCTTCCGGGAATGCAGGAGCAGCTTCTGGAAGCTGTCGTGGCTTCCGGCAAGCCGACCGTTGTAGTGCTGATGACGGGCAGAGCGCTCAGCATCGGTTGGGCTAAGGACAATGCCAACGCCATTCTGAACGTTTGGGAACCGGGTCAGATGGGTGGCCAGGCGATCGCTGAAGTTCTGACCGGCCAGGTGAACCCTTCCGGCAAGCTGCCTGTGACCGTGCCGCGTAACGTCGGTCAGGTACAGACCGTTTACAACTACAAGCATTCTCAGTACTCCCGCCTGTTCGCGACCAACGAGACCGGAGCCCTCTGGCCATTCGGTTACGGATTGAGCTACAGCACATTTGAATATTCAGACGCGGCACTTTCGAAATCCGAGATCGGTACCTCAGAGTCTTTGAAGGCCACCGTGACCGTCGCCAACAACGGCCCTTACGATGGCGACGAGGTGGTCCAGCTCTACATCCGTGATGAATATGGTTCCGTGACCCGTCCGGTCAAGGAGTTGAAGGCGTTCCGCCGAATCAGCCTCAAGAACGGCGAAAGCGCCAAGGTCGAGTTCGACATCACCCCGGAGATGCTCCAATGCTGGGGCGCATCCGAGAAGTGGACCGTAGAGCCGGGGAACTTCACCGTCCTTCTCGGTTCCTCCTCCGCCGACTCCGACCTTGTTCCTCTGTCTCTGAAAGTTAAGTAATCCACTTAAATTCTGGCGACATAATCGCCAAGTGGCCCTTCTCATCAGTAGCCACTTTCAATATTGTCCGGCAGGAACAGGCTCCTGCCGGACAATGTGTATATTATTGCCGGTATCCGGTGGCAATCGTTTTCACAGGACAAAAGGCTCTCGGATTGCCGAATTCGTGTGTTTCCGTCAGTCGTATTTATGGCAAGTCGTTTGAAAAGAGCATCGCTATAACTGGCATATTCTTTGGAGAACGAGGAAGCCTTGACTAACTACTAATTGAAATGAAAAAGTTATTTGTTGTGTTAGTGCTGGTTTCGCTGACTGGAAGCGCGGCATTCGCCCAAAAGATTCTGCCTGAAAGTCAAGACATTCGTTTCACAGCCGGCGTGAGGATTCCTATTGAGAAGTCAAGAGCCAATTCCGGCGAGGTCATGAGCCTGACCTACGGGCGGAGTCTTGGAAAAGGCTTTGTGGCAAGAGGCGGAGTGCAATGGATGTTCGAGAACATGGACATCGACGACTATCTTGGCCTGCCTCTGTCCGTGTCTTGGAGCAGCGGACGCCGCACGTTCAGGCAATCGTTGGAGAACGGATTGGAAAACACCTTGCGTAATGCCTACAGCAACAAGTACTACTACAACTATGATCCGACCATGGATGATGTCGCCGGCAGTTTCTTCACCGGATTGTTCAACAGGATCGAGTTCTTCGCCGGATTGACTCCGGGGTACATTTTCGGGCCTAATGACGATTCTCCACGTCATGGCTCTTACGGTGGAGTCAGCGGTGAAAGCTATATGTACATAAAGAACCGTTTCAGCCTTACGGCGGACGCTGGCTTCGGGCTTTCGTTCCAGATATGGCGTTTCAGGTTGAGTGTCATCCCGTCAGTCCACTATTTCATTACGGACAACTACAGGGAGGTCAACAACAAGTCGTACTCCACCCCGACAGGCACGGAGACCACCAATTCGGACAAATCCAGATCCTGGCAGTTCTCCATCCAAGGTGGACTGACCTTCGCTTTGTAGGAACATGATGCTTCGCCGGAAATGTGAGCCGGCATATTCAGAGAGGATCACTCTGCCTTGCCGGCCTGTTCGTTCTGGGCAAGCAGCGCCATCGCCGCGTCGTAGTCGGAAGCGTTGACCTTGACCTCGATCGGATCGACATAGTTCAGTGAAACGTAGGAGGAGTTTTCTCCGAACACTGCGGCAGGGATGCCGTTCTCATTGAGCATGCCCGCAGTGATGTGGGCGCTCATAGCGTCGCTGAATTTTGCGACAGTCTTGAAGTCTTCTGCCATAATCTTTGAATATTAGAGGGTTGTACCTGAGCCTTAGTGGCTGTGGGCCGCCACGAGGGTATATTCATTACTCATTTTGCGCGAATGCGGTGGGGCATTACTCTTCGTCCGGCATGCGGAACTTGTACTCCAGGCCGCCGACGATCCGCACCACTTCCTTGGTGAGGCCTTCGACCTCGAAGCCGCCAAGCTCGCGGGTCATCGTGATCCTGTCCTCGAACATCTTGAAGAGGGCGCTGAACTTGGAGCGGAGGCGGAAAGTCATGTTCTCGCCGTCCTCGCTTTCGAGACGGTAGCCGCGCGTCTCCATATATTCAATAATCCCGCCACGGAGGTCGGAATATTCACCTTTAAGCATAAGCGACCTTTTGATGAAGCCGAATTTTGGGTAGAATACTGACACGAATGCGAACAGCAAGGCAATCTGCCACAAGGACTTGTAACCATCCCGGAACATCAGGCTGACATCGGCCTTGACGACCCCGACGAACACAAGCGCCGCCATGATGACCACAAAAAGGATGGTGAAATAGAAAAAGTATTTGACCGCTCTGATAAAATATTTCATAATAGTCCGATTTTTGCTAACCAAGCAAAAATACGAAATGTTTTGTTATTTTTGTGTCATTAATCATTAAATCGAAAGACTATGGCAGAAATAGATCCTATCCAGGAGCGCCGTGAGCGCGAAGAGCAGGAAAGAAAGAATGAAAGCCTTAAGAAAATGATGTGGGGCTTAGTGGCTGTGGCTGTGCTTCTTGCCGCCGGCCTTGCCTACATCTGGTTCTCAAAGTCCAGCCTTGTGAAGGACCTTAACGCGGAGAAGGACGACCTTACCCAGCAGATGATCGCCTTGAGGGGGGACTACGATAGCCTTTCATCAGACTACGCTTCAATCAACAGCCAGCTGGATTCTTCCAAGGAAGAAGTCAACCAGTTGATAGAGAGGATCCAGAAGACCGAGGCCACGAACCGCCGCAAGATGCGCCAGTACGAGAAGGAACTCGGAACCCTGCGCAGCATCATGAAGAACTACATCGTACAGATCGATTCCCTCAACACATTGAATCACAAACTGACGGCTGATGCCGCCGCCGCCCGCCGCGAGGCAGCTGAAAGCCGTGCCGAGAACGCCGACCTCAAGGGCAAGGTGGAGAACCTTTCCGGTCAGGTGGCAGCCGGCTCCGTTATCAAGTCAAGAGGCCTCAGTGTCGCCGCCTACAATGCTTCCGACAAGGTTACGGACCGCAGCAGCAGAGTGGTTAGACTTTTGGCTTCCTTGAGTCTGGTAGAAAACGATCTGGCTCCTAAGGGACCTGTAAGGGTTTATCTGCGTGTCAAGGATCCGGACGGAATCCTGCTCACCAACAGCAGCCAGACCTCGTTCTCGTTCAACGGACAGACCATGGTCGCATCCGCTTCCCGCGAGGTTGACTACGAGGGCAAGGAGGTTGACCTGAGCATCTACCTCAACGACATTCCTTCCTATCAGTCTGGAATATACACGGTTGAGGCCTACACCTCTCAGGCGTTCCTCGGCAAGACCGAACTCTTGCTCCGATAATCCGTGATCTACCTGCACGTTCCTTTCTGCGGCAGTTTCTGCATCTACTGCGACTTTTATTCGGAAATATGCCGAAGCAGACAGGTATTCAATGAATATGCGGATGCCGTCATCGCGGAGATCCGCGCTCGTCAGGAGGAACTTTCAATGAATATGTCCGCACGCGATGCGGTCAATACCCTTTACATCGGAGGAGGCACCCCATCGGTGCTTCCTCTTGATGTTTTGTCCCGGATTGTCAGTGCGGTCGCTGAGCTTGCCGAAGCTCCGAACCGACCGGTCACAGAACCTGTGGTTCGATTAAGCTCACCAACCATCGAAGCGACCTCGCCGTTCGAGGAATTCACCATGGAAGTGAACCCCGAAGACATAGTGGAAAAAGGACAAGAATATGTCCGTGGACTAATCGCCCTTGGCGTGACCCGGATCAGTATGGGCATTCAGTCCTTCGATGACGAAATCCTCCGCTGGATGAACCGCCGCCATGACTCCGGGCGTGCCGTTAAGGCCTTCAGAATCCTTCGCGAGTGTGGAGTTCGGAACATCAGCATAGACCTGATTTTCGGCCTTTCTCAACTAACGGAGGATGTCTGGAAAGACACAATCGAAAAGGCCTTAGAACTCGCTCCAGAGCACATTTCCGCCTACCAACTGTCAATAGAGGAGGGAAGTGCCCTCGCCAAGATGGTTGCCGATGGACGTTATGTCGAGGCCACTGATGAGCAATGCCGTAGACAGTACGACATCTTGTGCCAGACTCTTAAACGGTCAGGTTATCATCATTACGAAATCTCCAATTTCGCGAAGCCAAGCTTTGAAGCCGTCCACAACAGCGCCTATTGGCGTAGGGTCCCGTACATCGGCCTCGGCCCCGGCGCTCACTCCCTGTCTGGCAACGTTCGCTCCTGGAACAGCCAGGAGCTTCCGCACAGAACCCCAGACAAGAATCCAGACAAGGCCACGTACAACAATCTTCCGCCCGAAAACCTACTCGGCACCCAAACCAGAAACCTGAGCGTGAATCTAAGCAGCACTCCGTTATCCGGTTCCGGTTATCAAGACGGAAGTCTGGTGACATATTCAATAAATTCTGAGGTTCTTTCGCCCGAAGACATCCGGGTCGAGAGGATTATGCTCTCCCTCCGCACCGACAAAGGTCTTGAAGCCACAGAATTATATTCATTGTCAGATCGCTCCGTAATTAGCACCCTTTTGAACGAGGGAGTCCTTGAGAAACAAGGCGACAGAATCCGCATCCCCGAAGACCGCCTCTTCACCTCCGACGAAATCATCCGCGAACTGATTTAGTCCTCCGCTCGCCCTGCTTCAGATACCGCTCTTGGATCCAGACATCCAGAAAGAGGTCATGGTGAAAGTGTTTTTCTGGGTGTTAGGATGGTTGTGATGTGTCTCAAAAAGTGGTTTTTTCGGGGGTATTAACTGAAATATTTCTGTTTTTTATCAATCGCATGCGTTTCTTTTCGTTTCCTTCTGTTGAGAATGCCTAACTTGCGGCCGTGTTCCGGGAGGCATTGCGGGACCTTTTGACAAACAGGCAGATTCACTTCAACTATGGAGACTTCAGAGACAAACAAGGCCGTCCTACGGAAGGCCGATGACCAAACAACCATTAACCAAAAGACCATTGGACAGGAGGATACTTTTCGACCTTCTCTGCAAGACTTCTGAAGGGACGATTCTGGTTGAGATGCAGAAGGCATTGCGCTCCGACCAACGCGACCGTTTGCTCTTCTACGGCTCAAGGCTTGTGACCCGACAGGTGAAACGTGGTGATGAGAAATATGCTCTGGCACCCGTCAAGGTAATCTGCATCATGAATTACGAGGACGATCATCCGAACTCTCCGGCAGAAAAGATCCTGTACCATTACAGGCTACGTGAGGTCGAGACGGATGAGCCGTTCGGTGACCGGATGTCGTTCTATCTGTTGGAGTTGCCAAGGGTCATGCGCTACACGGATGAATATGACAGCCCGGTCGCGGCATGGTGTCGGATATTCAGAAATTTCAGTATATTTGTGAAGTCGAGGTCAGAGAAGGATGCAGTGTTTGACAGGTTGGAGAGGGCGATGCGTGTCAGCGGTCTTGACGACAAGGAGATTGATAACTATTTCAGCGATATGATGACAGAAAAAGAGATGCGGCCGTACATTGAAGGCGCTGAGCAGCAAGGCTATCGCAAAGGTTTTGAGGCTGGCAGTGAACTGGGCATGGAGAATGGGATGGAGAAAGGGATAGAAAAAGTCGCCAAGTCCTTGCTGTTGTTGGGTGTTCCGGTTGAGCAGATCGGAATTGCCACCGGTTTGTCTTCCGAGAGGATTGAGGCCTTGAGATAGATCAGAATAAAACGGCGGATTTTGCACATTGCCAAAATCCGCCGTTTCCGTTTTTTTCTGATTGTTATAAGTGGTTTTTAACCATTGATTCAAGAACCACCATAAGGAAGCCCAATGAGATGAGAACCGGTCATATTCAGTTGTTCTGAATGATCGAGCTGGCTGCGATGTTGGCCACAAGGGCGCGCAGACGGCCCACGCCGCCTTTGTCCTCCGGGTGAACCCTGTGGGTCAGCAGAATGACGGCTGTCTTGCTCTCCATGTCGATCATGATCGAGGTTCCTGTGTAGCCGGTGTGCATGATTGTGGTCTCAGGATTGAAAAGGTCACCTCGGAGACCGCTGTGGGAACTTTTCTTGTCCCAGCCGAGGGCGCGTCCCACGGAAGGATCGTTCTGTGACGGGATTGTGGTCATGAGCCTTACAGTGGCCGGACTGAGGATTCTCGTGTTCTCCAATGAGTTTTCCTTTTTGTCCACGAGACAGCCGTTATTCATGATCGCGGAGCAGATCACGGAGAGGTCTTCGGCGTTGGAGAACACTCCGGCGTTGCCGGAATTGCCACCCATGATCATGCGGGCCATAGGGTCGTGAACCTGCGCCACCAGAGGCTTGCCGTCGGTCTGGACTTCGGTCGGGGCGCAGAGCATCGCCAATTCGGCCGAATTGTCAACCGCAGGGGTGTAGATCAGAGGGAAATAGCAGGTGTGCTTCAGTCCGAGGACATCGAAGATGTGTTTTTGGGCATATTCATAGAGCTTTTCTCCGGTCACTCTTTCGAGAATGCGTTGGAGAGTGACGAAGTTCAGACAGCTGTACATGAAATCGGTGCCGGGGCGGAAATTCCTCTTGATCTGGGTTGCGATGTACCACTCCATTTTTTCCGGGTTGTTGCCGCCGTATTCCTTTACGAACGTGTTCGCGTTGATGTACGGAGTCAGTCCGGAGGAGTGTGACAGAAGGTCCCGTATGGTGATGTCCACCGTCTCGCCGCTTTCGGGATCCGTCCAAGGCTTGAAGTCAGGAATATACCTGCTCACGTTGTCGGTGAGGCGGACGTACCCGTTCTCGATTAGTTGCATGAAAGCCAGTGTCGTGCCCACGCATTTGCTGACGGACGCGAGGTCGAACATCGTTTCCGTTGTCATCGGCTCCACTGTCGGCACAATTGACTTGTTCCCGTACGCTTTCAGGTAAACTATGTCGTTGCCCCTTACGACAGAGATCACGGCACCTGGAATCTCCTTGGCCTCTATCGCGTCGTTGATGACTCTGTCAACCTGTGCGAGTTTTCCGGGATTCATCCCATGGCGTTCCGGGGAGTCATGTCTTAACGCCCCTTGGGCAAAAGCCGGGACCGTCAGGATAGCGGCTATGACGAAGTTGACTAACTTTTTCATCTTGAATATATTCGTGTCGGATGAAGATCCTCGCTTTTAGAATATCAAAGTGGCCTTGATAGGGTAGTGGTCGGAGACGAAAGCCCTGTCCATGTACTGTTTGGTGATGGTCTGATACTCAGTGCAGCTGCTGAATCCCTTGAACCAGATGTAGTCGATGATTTCGTCCGCAGGAGCCTTGCCCCATCCGTTGTAGGTGTTGATGTGATCTGTCTTGACGGCAACCTCGCGGGCATTCTGCATGACCTTTTTGAGATCGTCGAATTCCGGACGGTCGATCCTCATGTTGAAGTCGCCGGTAAGTATCATAGGGTAATTCTCCGGATTGATGCTTGCGATCCTGTCCACGATCAGCTGAAGTCCGTTCTTGCGGGCCTCCCAGCCGACATGGTCGAGGTGAGTGTTCACATAGTAGAACTTCTTGCCGCTGGCCTTGTCCTTCATCAAAGCCCAGGTCGCGGATCTGAAGCAAGCCGCATCCCAACCTTTGGAAGGCTTCTCCGGAGTCTCTGAAAGCCAGAACGTTCCCCATTTGATCAGTTTGATGGTTTTCTTGTTGTAGAAGATGGCCATGTGCTCACCTTTGTGCTTTCCGTCCTCGCGGCCTACGCCGATGCCTTTGTAGCCAGGGCAATATTCCTCAAGATACTTGAACTGAAAGTCCACTGCTTCCTGAAGTCCGAATATGTCAGGCTGCTGATCCATGATCATCATCGCGGAGGCCGGGTAGCGGAATTCCCATGAATTGGTTCCGTCTTTGGCCGTCCCGACACGGATGTTGTAGGAAATCACATTGATGTCAGCAGTCTTTCTTTTTTTAGCGGTCATGCTGAACGGCAGTACCATCAGGGCTGCCATGAGGACAAGAATCACTCTTTTCATAACAATATCTCTTTTAGTTATAATATTCAAATTCGAAGAAATTATATTCAAAGAATATATGCTGGCTACAAATTTAACAAATTGTGCTAATTTTGCCTAATGAAAATAACTGGTGAATAGTCTCGCCGGATCTCCGTGTTATTGGTTATCATTTGAAACTTTAGCTGATTATGGCAGAAAAGACATTTAATGAATATGGCAAGACGCAGGCTATCGACCTGCTTTTCGAGGAAAGCGGCTACGCTCGTCAGGAAAGAGTGACCTTCGAGCCTTCAGCGGGAAGCTCTTTGTGTTCAGCTTCCAGACTTTTCGTGGAAGGGATGGATTTCGACCTGACATATTTCCCGCTTAAACATCTTGGCTACAAGTCCGTTGTGGCTGTGGCCGGAGAAATTTACGCCGCGATGTCACACCCTCGGCTTCTGTCCGTCAGGCTTGGAGTCTCCGCCAAACTGGATTTCGGCCACATCAAGGACCTTTGGCTTGGAATCGTCACAGCCGCCAAAGAACACGGCTTTTCTGCGGTTGATCTGGATCTGGTACCGTCTCCGAATGGTTTGACCATCAGTGTCTCAGCTGTAGGTGAAGAACTTAAACTGACAAAGGGACGCACGGTCAAGGCCAGGAGCATGGATCTGGTTTGTGTGTCCGGTAGTCTGGGCGCCGCCTTTCTTGGCCTTCAGATTCTGGAGCGGGAGAAAAGGGGCTTCGACAATACAAAAGACGATTCTGTCCAGCCACAACTTGAAAAGTACAAGATGCTGATAGGCAGTTATCTCAAGCCAGAACTCAGCTCCTCTGTCGTCGCCAGGCTAGAGGATGCACAGATCTATCCTTCGCATGGTTATCTGGTCTCCCATGGCCTTTCGGACGCAGTGAAAAGACTGGCCCGTGACTCTGGCCTTGGCGTGAAGATCTATGCCGACAAGATCCCTTTCGAAGGTAACAGTTTCGCTTCCGGCAAAGAACTGGACATTGATCCGATCTCCGCTGCGATGAACGGTGGGGATGATTTCAGACTTCTGTTCACGATCCCTATCCTGTCCGCCGAGAAGTTCCGCCGTGATTTCCAGACATTCGACATAATCGGCCATCTGGCCCAGCCTGAGGTCGGCTCCGTCCTCGTCTCTCCCGATGGTCTGGAGCATCCCATTCTGGCCCAAGGCTGGAAGGAGTAGGAAAACATCGGCTTCGATTTACGGACTTTCCGCAGCCTATCAGGTGAGCGGCATCCCGCACTTTGTTCTTATCTCCCCCGAAGGCAAAATAATCGACACTTGGACCGGCTACGGCAAGGTTCCATTCTCGCCAAGATCAGTCCGCATCTCGGAAAGGACTCCGATTGAATCTTTGGCCACAGAGTCTGCCGAAATGGCCATTTGACAGTTCCGGCGATAGAATGCCGTGGTGGCTAACTAATTGGTTCTTATTTAGATAAAAGAATGTCCTCCTACCGGTTCCGGGTAGGAGGACATTCTTTTAACATTCTGATTATTAATTATTTGATCGCCATGCTTTAGGTGTCAAGGTGTCAGTCGTTGTTCATCTGCGTGATGTCCGGCTTCCAGCGTTCGGAGTCGCCGATGAGCCACTCGGCGTAGTAGTCGGCCATGCGCCAGAAGAAATATTCGTTCATGTCGCCGAAGCCGTGGCGCTGGCCAGGGAGGATGAGCATATCGAACCTCTTGTTGGCGCGGATCAGGGCGTTGACCACACGGATGGTGTTGGCCGGATGGACGTTGTTGTCGATGTCTCCGTGCACCAGCATCAGATGGCCTTTCAGGTTTCCTGCGATCTCCGGGTTGGTCTTGATGCTGTAAACGAACGTGGTGTCACCCTTGTCGATCTTCTCCAGGATTCCGTGATGCTGCTCGCTCCACCAGCGGTTGTAGATGCTGTTGTCGTGGTTGCCGGCGCAGGACACCGCCACCTTGAAGAAGTCCGGATATTTCAGGATCGCCGCCGTGCTCATGAATCCTCCGCCGGAATGTCCGTGGATACCCACCCTGTCAAGGTCGATGAATGAATATCTCGCACCGAGCTGTTGGATGGCATATTTCTGATCCTCAAGGCCGTAGTCACGCAGGTTCCCGTAGCCGTAGTTGTGGTACCACTTCGAACGGTTAGGGTGTCCGCCCCTGTTGCCGACAGTGATGACAATCATTCCAAGCTGTGCGAGCCTGTCCGTGCGGGTGAAGCCTCTGCTCCAGGAAATGTTGTTGGCCTCCACCTGAGGTCCGGGGTAAACATAGTCACAGATCGGATAGACCTTTGTGGAGTCGAAGTCGTAAGGCTTGTACATCGCCCCGTAAAGATCCGTGACACCGTCCGCTGCCTTCACCTTGAACCTCTCCGGGAACTTGTATCCGGCCTCGAACAGAAGGCTCAGGTCGGCGGTCTCAAGATCGGCGATCCGCTTGCCGGCGGCTGAGAACAGAGCCACGGCCGGAGTCCAGTCAACCCTCGAATAGTTGGCCACGAAGAACTTGGCGTCATCGCTCGCTGTCGAGAGCACGTCCATGTCGTTCATGTCCAGCTGCTGGAGAGCTCCGCCTGTGAGCGGAACCCTGAATGTGTGCATCTGATAAGGATTCTCGTCCTTGTTCGCGCCACAGGCACTCAGCAGGATGTAACCCTCCTTCTCGTTCACTCCAAGGATGTCCTCCACGTGGAACGCTCCGTCGGTCAGGTTCTTGACCAAGGTCCCGTCATTATTATAAAGGTAAATATTCGCCCATCCGTTGCGCTCCGACCAGTGCAGAATCTGCTTTCCGCCGCCGATCAGGAACGGAGTCCGGTACTCGACGTAGGTCCTTTCCCGCTCGGAGATGATGGTCTTTGTGGAATCGGAATCCACACCCACCCAGCAGAGATCCAGTCTCTTGAGGTCACGGCTCTGGCGCACGAGATAGAAACCGGAGTTGTCGCCAAGCCACTCGTTCTTCCAGAAATCCAGATAGTTGTCCTTGGCTGTCCTTCTGGCGCTTTGCAGCGACACTTCCTGATCCTTGAACGCCTGGCTCTTGATCTGCCGTGCGGAAGCGCCGGTGCGGTCATCATTCATCGTGAATATGTAAAGGTAGCCTTTCGGCCCCGGCTCGCCCGGCATCTGGTACTTGTATGTCTCCAGTTCAGGACGCTTGCCGCTGATGGAATTGATTACCCACAGATCATCCAGCTTTCTCACATCCCATTTCATCGTGGCGAAGCGCTTCGCGTCCGGTGACCAGACAAGCTCTCCCGGGTAGTGCCTCTTGGTGGAGTCCGCCTCGGTGTCGCCGGCATAGTTGCCGTACCCGTAGCCGAACTGGCGGATGCCGTCAGTGGTCAGGCGATGCTCGACGATCGTGCTGTCCTTCTCGTCCTTGGCTGCCTTGCGGAGGCTGGTCGAATCCATCACCCAAAGATTGGAGCCCTTGGCATAGACTCCGAACTCTCCGTTTGGCGCGATTGAAGCCCAACGCGGGTACTTGTCCTTTTCTTTTGCCACGGTGTCAAGCTTTGCCGTCGCGATCTCGTAGCGGAAATATGTCGTGTCCCTGTCGTTCTGAAGCCCGGAGATGATGTTGAAAGTGAAAGCCTTGTCATCTTTCAACTCCAAATCCCTTATAGGAATATGCTTGGCCTCGAACGGGTAACGGACAATCTCGGTGATTTGCATCGCGAGCCTGTCCATGTCGAACACCTCGGTCTTGGTCCCCTTGGCCGGATCTACAATGTAGTAATGCGTTCCTTGCGGAGTTCTCCAGCTATACCAGAACTTGTCGCTGTCCTTGAACCAGTTAGGTGTGATCTGCGTGGAGAACACCATCTGGTTCACCTTTTTTGCCGAAAACCTCTCGGCAAGAGCGTAATTAGCCTTCTGCGTCTGCGCGAATCCCGACGCGCAAAGAAGCAGCGCCGCGCAGGCAAGTGCGAAATTCTTCTTCATGAATATTCTTGAATATTTTATGGTAAAGATAGCGATTTTTTGACAATTGCAACGTTTTGTCGGAGGAATCTGAACGAATCTATTCGCTTGATGCTTTGTTAATTGAAGAATTATCCGTAAATTTGCAGCCCCAAAATGTTTGGGAGAAACATAAATATTAGATTTACAATCATTTATGCCTACAATTCAACAATTAGTTCGCAAAGGACGCGTGAGCATTGTCGCTCAGAGCAAGTCACGCGCGCTGGACGCTTGTCCTCAGAAGAGGGGCGTATGTCTTCGTGTTTACACGACGACCCCTAAGAAACCTAACTCAGCGATGAGAAAGGTTGCCAGGGTGCGCCTTACCAACTCCAAAGAGGTCAATGCCTACATTCCGGGCGAGGGCCACAACCTTCAGGAACACAGCATCGTGCTGGTTCGTGGTGGTCGTGTGAAGGACCTCCCTGGTGTGCGTTACCACATCCTTAGAGGAGCTTTGGACACCGCTGGCGTGGATGGAAGGACTCAGTCCCGTTCCCTCTACGGAGCAAAGAGACCAAAGAAATCTAAGAAGTAGTCCGTTTCATTATCTTTATCACCTTTAATTTTTACTCACAATGAGAAAATCGAAGCCTAAAAAGAGGATTCTACTTCCTGATCCTAAGTTTCATGATGTCGAGGTGACCCGCTTCGTGAACAATCTTATGTTGCAGGGGAAGAAGAGTATCGCGTATTCTATTTTTTACGATGCCATTGACATGGTAGGCGAGAAGATGAAGGATTCTGACAAGGCTCCTCTAGATATCTGGAGGAAGGCACTCGAAAACGTTACCCCTCAGATCGAGGTCAAGTCACGTCGTGTAGGAGGTGCAAACTTCCAGGTGCCTACTGAGTTGCGTCCGGAAAGGAAAGTCTCGCTCTCAATGAAGAACATGATCAACTTCGCCCGCAAGCGTTCCGGCCACTCAATGGCAGAAAAACTTTGTGCAGAGATCGTTGCCGCCTACAATAACGAAGGTGGTGCATTCAAGAGAAAAGAGGATATGCACAAGATGGCGGAGGCCAACAAGGCGTTCGCCCACTTCCGTTTCTAATTTTATTCGCAGATGGCTGCTAAAAGAGATCTTACTTACACAAGAAACATCGGCATCATGGCCCACATCGATGCCGGAAAGACGACTACATCCGAGCGTATTCTGTACTACACCGGAAAGACTCACAAGATCGGTGAGGTACATGAAGGGGCTGCCACAATGGACTGGATGGTTCAGGAGCAGGAGAGAGGTATCACCATCACTTCCGCCGCCACCACAGCGTTCTGGCATTACAACGGTCATGTTTACCAGATCAACCTGATCGACACTCCGGGCCACGTTGACTTCACCGTTGAGGTGGAACGTTCGCTTCGTGTGCTTGACGGAACTGTCGCTACTTTCTGCGCCGTAGGACGCGTACAGCCTCAGTCTGAGACTGTTTGGCGTCAGGCCGACAAGTACGGAGTCCCGAAGATCGCATACGTGAACAAGATGGACCGTGTCGGCGCTGACTTCCTCGCATGCGTTGAGGAAATCTACACTAAGCTCGGTGCCAAGGCTGTTCCTCTCTGTCTCCCTATCGGGGCCGAGGACAAGTTTAAAGGCATCATCGACCTTATCTCCAGAAAGGCATATTACTATGACTCAGGAGAAGAATTGGTCAACTATGAAATAAAGGACGTTCCGGAGGATATGGCCGGAGATGTCGAGAAATGGAGAGACAAGCTCGTTGAGGCGGCCGCCGAATGCGACGAGGCTCTCATGGAGAAGTATTTCGAGAATCCAGACTCCCTTACCGAGGATGAGATCATCGCGGCTCTCCGCAAGGGTACGATTTCTATGCAGATCGTTCCTGCCTGCTGCGGTTCCTCATTCAAGAACAAGGGTGTTCAGTTCCTCCTTGACGCTGTGATGCGTTACCTTCCTTCTCCTCTTGACAAGGGTGTTGTGAAGGGTACCGATCCTAAGACCAATGAGGAAGAGGATCTTCTCCCTGACGCATCCCAGCCGTTCTGCGCTCTCGTGTTCAAGATCGCCACGGATCCGTTCGTCGGCCGTCTCGCCTTCATGAGGGTATATTCAGGACGAGTTGACGCCGGTTCATACGTTTACAACGTCCGCACCGGAAAGAAGGAAAGAATCGCGCGTCTGTACCAGATGCACTCCAACCACCAGAATCCTATTGATTTCGTGGAGGCCGGAGACATCTGCGCCGCCGTCGGATTCAAGGATCTCCGTACCGGAGACACCATCTGCAACGAGGATCATCAGATCGTGCTCGAATCAATGGAATTCCCTGATCCTGTTATCGGTATCGCTGTCGAGCCTAAGACCCAGGGCGACCTGGACAAGCTTGGCATCGCTCTTGGCAAGCTCGCCGAGGAGGACCCTACATTCACCGTAAGGTCTGACCACGAGACCGGCCAGACAGTCATCAGCGGAATGGGTGAGCTTCACCTTGACATCATCGTGGACCGTCTCCGTCGTGAGTTCGGTGTCGAGATCAATCAGGGTGCGCCACAGGTTAACTACAAAGAGGCTATCACCGCTACAGTGCAGCACCGTGAGGTCTTCAAGAAACAGACCGGTGGTCGTGGTAAGTTCGCCGACATCATCGTTGAGATCGGTCCAGCCGACGAGGGCGTTACAGGTCTTCAGTTCGACAACCAGGTCAAGGGTGGTAATATTCCTAAGGAATTCATCCCTTGCATCGAGAAAGGCTTCAAGTCAGCTATGGCCAACGGCGTTCTCGCTGGTTACGAGGTTCAGTCTATGAAGGTTACAGTACTCGATGGTTCTTACCACCCAGTCGATTCAGACCAGCTTTCATTCGAAATGGCCGGCCGTCTGGCATTCCGCCACGCCTGCCCGAAGGCAAAGCCTGTTCTCCTTGAGCCTATCATGTCCCTTGAGGTTGTTACCCCAGAGGACTACATGGGTGACATCGTGGGTGACCTCAACCGTCGCCGCGGCCAGATCCAGGCTATGGATTCCACCGCGAACGGCGCGAGAATCGTAAGGGCTTTCGTTCCGCTCGCCGAGCAGTTCGGTTATGTGACGGTTCTTAGAACCCTCTCATCCGGACGCGCGACCAGCACGATGACTTTCGACCACTATGCTGAGGTTCCTGCCAACTTGGCCAAGGACGTTATCGAGAAGAGCGGTTACAAGCTCTCTGATGACGACGAGTAAGTGTTAAATCGTAATTAAGTATTTTGATATGAGTCAAAAAATCAGAATAAAACTCAAATCATTCGATCACATGCTGGTTGACAAGTCAGCCGCTAAGATCGTGGACACCGTGAAGGCTACTGGTGCTAAGGTGAACGGTCCTATTCCGCTCCCTACCAACAAGAAGATCTTCACTGTCAATCGCTCGACCTTCGTCAACAAGAAGTCCCGCGAGCAGTTTGAGCTTAGCGCCTACAGCAGGCTTCTTGACATCGACGACAGCAATGCAAAGACTGTTGACGCCCTGATGAAGCTTGAACTTCCTTCCGGCGTTGAGGTTGAGATCAAAGTCTGATAATTCAGATTGAGGACGGAGCGGCCTCAGAGGTCGCGTCCGTTCAAGTAATATGCCCGGCCGTCAAGGTCGGGAACTGGTCCCATAGCTCAGTTGGTTAGAGCATCTGACTCATAATCAGGGGGTCGTAGGATCATGCCCTACTGGGACCACAAAGAGAAGAGACGCAAATTTTGCGTCTCTTCTCTTTGTGGTCCAAATCCAACCCCCGGTCACTGCGTGACAGCCCTGGAGGGGCATTGGGAGCGGTCTCCCCAAACCCCTTGCGTCGCTTCGCTCCGAGGGTGTGGATGCTCCCTTTACCGATGTCGCTGAGAATTTACGAAACGCCTTCATCTCAAAGTCCGACAGGATTGCTTGGAAAGCATATTCCCGTGAAAATCTTGCACAATTGTCTTTGAGTTTTTCAGGTAGATCTGGCTTCTGTCGGTGCAGGCTCGATATAGGGCTGAAAGCCTTTTGTAAGATTCTTACCGTCACCTGCTTCCTTAGTGCTGTTCGTCCGGTGGATTGCGATTTGGCCGGACAAAGTAGATGATTTCTGCATTTCGTCCGGCCAACAGGGCTTTCTTCGGACAAAAAAAGTGGCCATCATGTGCGGCCACCTTTTTGAGATTGCTATGTACTAAACCAACCAAAGAATTATCTGGCTTTCTTCTTTTCGCCCCTGGAGGATTTCGGACCGAACTTCTTGCGGGGACGGCCTTTGTCTTTGGAGGATTTGCGCTGCGACTGGTTGTCGGTGTGCGCCACGGCGGCGTAGAAAGGCTTTTTCTTGGCCTTGCCGTCAGCGGAACCATTGCCGAAACCGTCATTGGATGAGCCATTATCAATGCTGGCATCGATCAACTCGTAGTCCAGAAGCCTCTGCTCCAGATTGGCGGCCTTGACACGGATCTTGACCGGATCTCCGAGACGGAAAACCTTGCCGGTGCGGCGGCCGCGGATGAGGTAGTTCTGCTCGTCGAACTCGAAGAAGTCGGACTTCACGTCGCGAAGGGCGACCATTCCCTCGATCATCGTCGGCTTGATCTCCACGTACATTCCCCATTCGGTCAGGCCGGAGATATTACCTTCATATTCATTGCCTATCTTGTCCTGCATGAACTCGATGAGCTTGTACTTGATGCTGTCGCGCTCGGCGTTTGCCGCGATCTGCTCGCGCTCGGAGGCGTGCTGGCACTGGGCTTCGTAATATTCCTTGTTCTGGCTCTCCGCATTGTCGAGGTAGAGGGCCAACAGCCTGTGTACCATTGTGTCAGGGTAACGGCGGATAGGGGAAGTGAAGTGCGTGTAGAACTTGAAGGCGAGACCGTAGTGACCGATGTTTTCGGTTGTGTAAACCGCCTTGGCCATGGAACGCAGGGCGATCATCTGGAACGCGTCGCACTCCGGTGTGCCCTTCGCTTCGGACAAGAGAGTGTTGATCGACTTGGCGATCTCGCGTCCGTTGCCGCTCGGCCCGAACTGGAATCCGAAGTTGCTGACGAACTGCCCGAGGCTTGCGATCTTCTCGGTGTTCGGCTCGCCGTGCACACGATAGATGAACGTCTTGGCCTTCTTGTCGGCCTTGCCGTCCATCTTGCCGGAAGTGGCGATGAACTCTGCCACGGAACGATTGGCGAGAAGCATGAACTCCTCGATCAGCCAGTTCGCCTCCTTGGTGATCTTCTCGTAAACCCTTATCGGCTTGCCTGTCGCATCGACCTCGACTTTCATCTCCGGCCGCTCGAAACTGATGGCTCCAGCGGCGAAACGACGCTTGCGCAGGATGGCCGCCAACTTGTTGAGAGTCACGATGGCCTCTCTGATGTCCTGACCGATTGCCGGATCCGAAGGCTCCTTGCCGTTGCTCTCTATGATCTGTTGCGCTCCGTCGTAGTCGAAACGGTAGTCGGAGCAAATGGCCGTGCGGCCGAACCAACGGTTCTCGATCTTTCCTCGCGGTGTCATCTCCACGACAACCGAGAACGTCAGTTTCTCTTCGTGCGGACGGAGAGAGCAGAGTTTGTTGCAAAGTTTCTCCGGGAGCATTGGGACGGTCCTGTCAACCAGATAGACTGACGTAC
Organism: uncultured bacterium; assembly: GCA_963657715.1. Taxonomy (GTDB): domain Bacteria; phylum Bacteroidota; class Bacteroidia; order Bacteroidales; family UBA932; genus Cryptobacteroides. The sequence goes on from CAVKML010000013.1 coordinate 46,121, forward strand.
CGCGTTCCTGAGCCTCCTTGTCCACAATCGTGCCAGGTGTCACATAGTAGGAAACATCTGCTATGTGAACTCCTATCTCATAGTTGCCGTTTTGCAATTTCTTGAAAGACAGCGCGTCATCGAAATCCTTCGCGTCTGTTGGGTCTATCGTGAATGTCAAGGTGTCCCTGAAGTCCCGGCGTCCCTTCAGATCTTTCTCGGTGATCTTGTCTGAAATCTGATCCGCTGCGTTCTCGACCTCCGGCTCGAACCTGTATGGCAGGGCATATTCAGCGAGGATGGCGTGCATCTCCGTGTCGTTCTCGCCCGGCATTCCAAGCACATCCACGATGTGGCCTTTAGGTGTAGGCTCGCCCTTGTCCCATCCGTCGACCAGAGCCGCCACTTTCATGCCTCTTTTCGCACCCTCTGGAAGGGTGTCGAAATCTATGCTGATGTCGTACGGCATATTCCTGGACTGCATCAGCACCCAAGCCTGCCTTCCGACAATGTGTAGCACGCCGACGAACGGTTTGTGGCTGCGTTCCACAATCTCTATGATCTCTCCCTCACGGCGTCGGGCTGCATCCCTGCGTCCGCGTCCACCTTTGCCCGCGTCGGAGGAAGCCTCCTTTTTCTCACTGGTCACCGCGCATCTCACGATGTCCCCGTTCAGCGCGCCACGTGTCTTGGACGCCTTGACGAACACATCGTTATCCGGCTCGCCCTCAACGATTACGAAGACATAGCCGTCCCTTGTCATTTGAACCTTTCCGGTAACCTCCTCCAGCACTCTTTTCGTCTTCTGTCTGGAACCGAATTTCCTGTCGCGGCTCTTCCTGCCGCCCTTCTCGCCACCTTGGCGATTTCTTCTTTTCTGCATAAATTACTTCAACTCTCGCAAGTAGGCAACTACCCGCTGTAAACAACCTTGTCTCACGTTCGAAGGTGATTGCCCACCCACATCAAATCACGTTACCCCCTACCCTAAATCCCTCCCCTCGGGGGAGGGACTTGCCTTCACCACATGTGGTGAAGAATAAAGTATCTCACAAAGGTACGAATTTTCCTTGCAAACGGTGAGCCTTAAAGGCAGATAATGATTATCTTTGCAACGAAAAGCCTTGATTTTTTGAATATTCAAGGCTGGCGCGACAATAATTAAAAACACACGAATATGTCTGACATAAGAAACGACAGCAGGATCGTCATGACCCTCGACGCCGGAGGCACCAACATGGTCTTCGGCGCTATGAAAGGTGGTGAGTTCTGCTGCGAACCAATCACACTTCCGTCCAACGCTGACAATCTCGACCGCTGTCTCGGCACGATGGTCAAGGGTTTCACCAAGATCAAAGAGGAACTTGGTGAGGAGAAACCGGTGGCGATCAGCTTCTGTTTCCCCGGCCCGGCCGACTATCCGGACGGAATCATCGGAGGCTACCTCCCTAACTTCCCGTCTTTCAGGGACGGCGTCGCTCTCGGACCGTTCCTTGAGGACACATTCGGGATTCCGGTCTTCATCAACAACGACGGTGACCTTTACGCCTACGGAGAGGCCCTTGGGGGTGCGCTCCCGGAGGTCAACGAAAGACTTGCCAATGCCGGCAGCGCCAAGCGTTACCACAACCTCATCGGCTACACTTTCGGCACAGGTCTTGGAATAGGCACGGTCATCAACGGTGAGCTCAACCGTGGCGACAACTCCTGCGTCGAAACTTTCTGCCTCAAGCATCCTGACATGCCGGACATCATCGTTGAGGACGGAGCGTCGATCCGCGCCGTGAAAAGAGTTTACGGCGAGCTGACCGGCAATCCGGATCATGGACTTGAACCGAAGGACATCGCCGAGATCTGTGAGGGCAAGAGGCCAGGCGACCGTGAGGCGGCTATCAAGGCCTTCGACAAGATGGGCGAGGTCGCCGGAGATGCGATGGCGACAGCCGTCACCCTGATCGATGGCCTGATCGTGATCGGAGGCGGTGTGATGAATAACTACAAGTACCTGATGCCTGGAATATTACGCACCATGCGCGGCAAAATGCACCAACTCACCGGTGAGGAGCTCAACCGTGTTCAGATGAAGGTCTATAATCTCGATGACCCGGCCGAGTTCGATCAGTTCGCCCGTGGCGAGGCACGTTCCTTGAAAGTCTATGGCAGCGACCGTGAGGTGATTTACGATCCGCAGAAGCGTGTCGGCGTGATGCGTTCGAAGATCGGCGCCAGCAAAGCAATCTCGCTCGGTGCCTACGCGTTCGCCCTTACGGAGTTGGATAAGAAATAGTTATAAAGGACTTAACGAATATGTACCCTCTGAAATTTGAGCCCTATCTCCGTGAGATGGTGTGGGGCGGAGAAAAGATCGCCCCGTTCAAGGGCATAAAGACAAAACAGCACAAGATCGGCGAAAGCTGGGAGATTTCGGCAGTGCCAGGTCATGTCTCAACCATCGCCAACGGCCCTCTCGCCGGCAAGAGCCTGACCGATGTGATGAATGAATATGGTCCCGAACTCGTCGGCAAGAAGGTCTTCGCCAAGACCGGCACGGAGTTCCCGCTCCTGATCAAGTTCATCGACGCAAAGAGCGACCTGTCGATCCAGGTGCACCCGAACGACGAGCTTGCCGAGAAGACTCATCCTGGGATGAAAGGCAAGACCGAAATGTGGTATGTCGTTGGAGCGGACGAGGGAGCCCACCTGCTGAGCGGCCTCACCGAGTGGATCACTCCTGATGAATATGAGGAGCGTGTCAACGAGCACACCATCACTGACGTGCTTGCCAGTTACAGTATCAAGCCCGGTGACGTGTTCTTCCTCCCTGCCGGCCGCATCCACGCCATCGGCGCCGGAGCCTTCGTCGCCGAGATCCAGCAGACCTCTGACCTGACCTACAGGATTTACGATTATGGCCGCCTGGGTCTTGACGGCAAGCCTCGCGAGCTCCACATCGAGCAGGCCAAGGAAGCCATCGACTACGATGTCTATCCGGACTACAGGACCGAATATACCCGTGTGAAGGATGTGGAGACCGAACTGGTGAGCTGCAAGTATTTCACCACCTCGCTCTTCGACCTCGACAAGCCTTGCTCCAAAGATCTTTCAAAACTGGATTCTTTTGTCGTCGTGATGTGCGTCGCCGGAAAAGGTAGTCTCGTTGACCGTGAGAATGATGGTCAGGAACACGTCGTCTCCCTCCGTCAAGGCGAGACCGTCCTCATCCCCGCCACCGCCACCGCCATCGAGTTCCGTCCCGCCACTGCGATGACCTGCCTCACCAGCTGCATCGAGTAAACTCACGGTGTCATTTTAATGCAATATTGCTCCCGTAGCGGTTATTTCAGTCACCGACGGGAGCATTGTTATGCAAAAATGCTCTCGTTGAATTACATAGCGTCGCTACGATTAATAATAATCAATAATGAAAGATTATACTTGACAATCCGAAAAATTTCCTTACATTTGTAGCGGTAATAAATTATTGAAAGAAGAAAGTAAAAGTAAGCATCTTTTCCCTAAAAGGGATGCTTGCTTTTTTTGTTTTTATTGTCATCTACCGAGGGGGTACTACAAACAAGGACGGTTGTTCTCTCATCTTCTTTCATATAGTTTATAACCATGAGAACAAGCCAACATCTTGTGATAGTCGCCATTGAGGTGGAGATTATCAGACTTGTCCGGGTGCGCTCCTACAGGCGGGTACGTTTCGGCAAGGTTGAGAGAGTGCGCAGCCACTACAGACGTTATTAGGGTGATTTCTGTAGTCAGTCATCACTCTGAGCCGTAAGGCTCTCCGCTTCACCCCTCGGTTTTTTATATATCAAGATTTCCTTTGTACGCAGATTGCCCAGTATCTGTATTGGTGGTGTAAAACATTGTTATCAAGATAGTTGTCAAGTAATCCTTGACAACTGAATTTTTATCTAATTCGCGTTCTTTGAATATGTTGTTAGTATGTAAACTAATGTTTTGCTTAGTCGTTTGGAAAAGTTGTGCCATCTGCATTTGAGTAAGCCATACTGTTTCGTCTTCCAAATGCACCTCCAATTTTACCTCATTGTCTGGTTGGTAAAGTACGATTTCACCTTGGTTGTTCATGTCTTGGTCAATGTTAATGATTTACAAGATACAAAAATTTTCTGCTTTTATGGAATTTTGTCTAAATTTAGAAAGAAAATATCAGCCGCATGCTTTCAGTGATGGAATAATGAACAGATAGACACTACTATGGACATTGATCTATACAGATACTCTTTATGTATTGCTTTGACCCTGATGGTTTTCTTTGCCTACAGGTTCTTCTTCGGGAAGGTCCCGGACAAGGTGATATTCGACAATTATCTGCGTTCAAGGCATTTAATGGGAGCGGCGCTATTGGTGTTGGCGGCAAATTATGCCGTCCATCTGTGCATTGACTTAAGACATATTAATGTCAATGCCGCCATTGTGATGAATCTTTCCACGTACTTCTTCAGTTATGGCTTGTTCGTCGCGGCTCTGCACACGCTTCTGAACCGCTCCTTCATAAGCCGGAGGATAGTCGCAAGGCATTGCCTTTTATGGCTCTTATATGCCATCCTGTCCATTTCAATACTTGTCTTCGCAAAAGATGGTTCGTTTAAGATAGGTATGATATATCTGTTAGGCTTGATGCTTGCCGCGTATGGATTCATCTTGGCCTCCCACCTTCTCAGGGCATATCATAGAGCGGTCAAAATGATGGACAACACGCATTCTGACAATATCTCGACCTATGTAAGATGGATGTCGGTCCTGACATACTGGATGCTGATTTTCGGCATCAGTTGTTCGGCTTTGACCTTCCTTCCTGACAATCTGGTCTATCTGTGGGTGTTATCTTCCGTTCCTTTCTATGGTTACCTGTATGTAAGTTACCAGAATTACCTGCTTTTTTATGAAGCTGTCGAAAATGCTATCGAAAGCGACCAGGAGCCTGAAGTCCCTACTGCGGAGGCAGTGTCCTGTAATTCGGAAATCCGGCGCCTTGTGCAGGAATGGTTGGAGACAGATGGCTACCTGAAACCAGGGCTTACGATCTCGGATCTGTCCAAAACATTGTACACAAACAGGACATACCTTTCTTCTTTCATCAATCAGACATACCAGAAGACTTTCCGGGAATGGATTTGCGGATTGAGAATTGATTACGCGAAACGTGGATTGCTGGAACATCCTGATCTGACCATCGCTGAAATCGCCAGGGAATCCGGGTTCCTTTCTTTGAGCAATTTCAATTCTTCTTTCAAGGAGAAAGAAGGCATGACTCCCGCAAAATGGAAAATAAGCAAGTTGTCGGTTCGGCAAAAAAATGCTGATTTGGCAAAATAGTACTGCCTTTGCGACAATTTCTTGACGGCTCGGCAAATTCGCCGGAACCTCCTTTTCTTCAGGCGCTTTCTTTAGTATTTTTGTCTTCACTTCCTCTGGGTGTTGAGCCACTCTGAGGGGCAAGGTTTGTTTCAAATAATATCAAACTATGAGGTGTCTTATCCATCTTGTCTTTTGTCTTTCAACATCGGTCTGCTTACTGTCGTCTTGTTGTAAAGGTGAAAGCGCAACTCCTGCCAACCCTGCCTGCTATCTGAAGAATGAAGATCAGAAGGCTATGATGTCCACATTGAAAAATATTGCGGACGGGCATATGTATTCCGTGAAATATGACGCGAATTATTGCATCGGTGAGATTATGGAGAGCGGTGGAGCCAGTTCCAGCGCTCAACTTTTAGGTAAAGTCATCCCTCGTCTGACAACAGCTCCGCTGAGCAAGGCCGGTGGCGGTCTGGATTTCGGATGCAGCGCATTCTGTGTAAAATCCCCTGAGGGAGATGTCCTGGTGGGTCGCAATTTCGATTACAGATTCGTGTCGTCTTCCAATGTGCTTGTACACAATGTCACAAAAGGTGTGCGAGAATCCATCTGTATCTCGGCACTGCCGTTTTTGGACAAGGATGTTTATGTGACCGGGGCTTTGTCGGACGGGAAGACGGATCTGTCAGTGCCGTTGACCGCATCCATCTACTGTTGTCTGGACGGGATGAATGACGCGGGATTGTTCCTTGGAGTGCTGTCACTTCGCGGAACTGGCGGGGCGGTGCAGCATGACACGCAGAAGAGTGACATCATCCCTACCCTGGCCATCCGGTTGGCTCTGGACAGGTGCTCAAGCGTTGATGAGGCCGTTGACATTTTCAGGACACACAATTTTTTCGCGGATGGTGAGAACTCGGATTCAAACTATCATTTCCTGATAGCCGATGCAAGCGGGAAGAGTGTCGTCGTTGAATATTACCGCCCGGGAGAAGTGCCTCCGTTGAGTGATCCGTCGGCAAAGGATTGGTCGATGAATCTTCTGGACACCGATCATGTCACCAATTTCTATCTGTCCGAGGGCTGGCGGAATGTCGGTGGAGGGAAGGAGCGTTACGATAAGCTCCACGAGACGTTGGAAAGCAAGAACTGTGTGATGACGGAGGAGGAATGCATGTCTCTGCTCGATGCCGTACACACGGATCTTCAATCCGAGGGTGGAGACATCACAAGCAACACGCAATGGTCTGTCGTTTACAATCTTACCAAGAAGACGGCGACTATCTGTGTGGACAAGGATTACAAACACAGACTGCCTTACAACCTTTAGCGATATGAAATACTCTCTGTCAATTGATCTGATTCTGTCAGCGTGTTTGCTGACACTCGTTCTTCTACCCGTTTCCTGCTCGAAAGACAGTCCGGGCTACGGAGATGAGGTCGTCATCGAAGGCGATTACCGTGAACCAACCTCAATCGCCGATGGTGAGAGAATCTTGTTTTCGGCTTGGGTTTCGGAAGGTCTTGCGAGGGACTTCTCCGACGCTGTCAAAGGCCGCCTGAAAGAGGCTGCGCCTTCATTTGACAACGCGCGCGTGATTGTCACGGATATGGCTGGTTATTCCGGACTGGATGTGCGCGAGGATTGCATCGTGATTGTGTACAAGCCATCAAAGTCCCTGCTCGAACAACTGGGCGAGGAGCCGGAGGACATCCTCTGTGTCGCATTCCGGCAAGGCCGGTCCGGCAATTGTGTGGTGTCGGCTCCGGCGGAAGGTCTTGAAGTGGACGAATGCCTCAACGGCCTTGTGGCATGGGTCAACAACACGCTCCAGAACACGGCCGGCAATTTCGATCCGTCCTCATTTTGGGAAGAGTCAAGCCTTTACACGACCTACACTGATAATGTCAGAGAGGAAATCACCAAGGTGAAGGCTTCCAAACACGATTACCTTGAGGGTGAATTCGCTGTCGATGTCCAGTTGAAGGTCACTCCGATGCATGGGTTCAAGAGCAGCGAATCGGAAGCCATGGACTATTACCTCATGACCTCCACGGTTTCGGTCGCGTCCGGGAAGATGTACACGGGAAATTTCTCGAAGAAGCACGGAGGAGTCAACGCAAGAATCTGCGGTTTCTATCTCAAGTCTCTCAGTTCTAACATCTACATATTAAACACATCCGGAGCTCCTGTCGGCCGTTTTGTCCAGGTTCCGACTCCTGAGACAGTTGTCGGCTCGACCAGCTACACGACCGGATGGAACTTCTCCATCGGCGGAGGCATCACAGGCGGAACCGCCCCTATGATCTCATCGTCCACAGGATTCTCCATCTCATCAAGCTCTTCCCGTACGATCAGCGACTGTGATGTGCTGAGCAGACATGAGGGTTCCACTGTAGGCTATGACTACGTGATCAACAATCTTCCTCGTCTCAAATCCAATAAAATCACGGACCCGCCTCTTGTCTCGACTTCGACCATCAGCTTCTACAGCCAATGGGTGTGGGCTGTTCCCGTGGGAGACTATGATGTGAAGACCAAGTACAGGGTTATGATTGATCTTTGCAATCTTGTCTATGGCGCTTCTTATTTCTATACGGGAAGCGTTGATTATCACGATCTTGAATTTGTTCGGAAGAATTATTCCGTCACCAAGGACCTGCCGATGCCGAACAGGGCTCCGACCGGAAAATTCAACCTTACAAACACCGAGGATGGAACATTTATGACCAATGTCAGATTGTACAACAAGAGCTACCCTGAGACCGGAAGTTACAAAGACGAAAGTGTTTACGGCTATGGCAACACCTGCTCCTTGTTCCTGGTGGCCGGAGACTATGATCTCCAATGCGACATCAAGGGAACGAACGGCAAGACCAGGACACGCAATTATTCCGGCCTCGTCAGAGTGACGACAGGAGGCGCTGTGAAACTCTCAACCGGCTACGGATTCAAATAACCCATGAATATATTCATCAACGACCTGAATGAAATCAATGAATATGAGACGAATATTAGATTTATTGAATATACTTGCGCTTTGCGTGGCTTTCTGTCTGTCGGCATCCTGCGGTGGAAAGGCAGGTCTGGATCCTGATCCGGAACCGGAGGTCATCGAGGAGAACCGCACCTCGGATCTGCCATACTGTGTCTGGTCCGAGCTTGATGATGACGTTCTTGAGTTGATATATTCAAGATTCACAGGAAATAAAGTTTCCTGCGAGGAGGCGAAAGTGGTGTTTGTCAGCGAGAAGGATATCAAGGCTGACGAGATCTGGAACGCATATCAGCGGGGAGCGGCGGTGGTTGTGGTCTCTCCGACCTCGACTTTGCTGGAGGCGTTGTCTCAGAGGAACATCGGATTCTTGTCCGCAGAGACACTTGAAGACTGCCTTTTCGCTGCGTTCCACAGGAGCGGGAAGGTCTTCACGATGGACGATTTCCCGCCGACAAACCTTAACGGACTTGTGTCGTGGGTCGGGGATGCGAATTCCGCGGACACGAAAGGCGAGGATTTGCTTCAGTCCATCCATCTGTTCTCGTCCCATAACTATAAGATTGACAAAGGTCTGATCTATAAGTACAAAAAGAACGAACTCAGATTGACGGGCAGCGGATGCTTTGAACAGTACTATTCAATCATCCCGCTCTATGCATTCAAGTCGGACAAGAGCAATTACATCGGGGATTTCTACATCGTTGACGCCACATTCTCGGTCGCTTCTGCCGGGATGTATCTAGGTATGTTCAGGAAGACGATACCACCTGATTGGATTGGTGATTTCATGGGCTATTTCCTGACAGGGTATCGTGTTGACATCTCGCTGGTCGATGACAAAGGCGATGCTGTTCCGGTCCGCTTCAATCAGGTTCCTTCCCCTTCGACCACAATTAACTCTCAGACATACACATCCGGAGTGACGTGGTCGTTCGAGGCTGGCTTGTCGGGAGGTGCCGCCGGTGCCGGTCTTTCCCTGAGTTCGGGCTGCAACTTCAGCAGTTCCAGAACTCGTGAGATCAGAGATCTGTCCATCATTGACAACTCAAGTGACGGTGGCATACACTATAAGTTGGACATAAAGAATCTTCCACAACTCATCAACACACAACCTCCGGCAATCTCCAGATCCACTTTTGATTTCCATTGCGGTTGGGTCTGGAGCGTTGAGAACACCGCGGAGTCCGATGTCGCCACCCGTTATCGGATGAGGGTGACTTTGAGCGACATGAGCTATAAGAGCATATTCTCTGATGTTCCTGGCAAATTGCCTGGCGTCAAAGACTGGCCTATCAAGTCTCAAGAGTTTTTCATCGATTTGCCTGTGCCTAACAGAATCCCTTGCGGCAATGTCAAGCTCGTCAACAGCGAGAAAGGAAAGTTTATGACGGACATTGTCTTTATTGACTCCAAGAGTCCAAGTGATCCTAAAAGTTATCATTTCGATCCCTCAGGCAGTGTCTATTCCTACCAGGAGTGCTACGTGACAAGCCTTCCTGAAGGCACATATCTTGTCCAGTACAGGCTTGAAGGGACTTCATACACCGGGAAGAACATCGTCATCAAAAGGGGTGAGACTTTGGAGATTCAGTCTGGCTACTATGTCAAGTGATAGTAGTCTCAACCTGAAAGTCTTTGGGTGCGAACGGTGTGGCGATGACATCAGTTCATATTCCCGAGCCTTAGGGCATATTCATCAAGTCTGCTCCCTTTGTCGTCGAAGGACGCCATTTTGAATATTCCGGAATAGACATTCTTTCCGATGTGGTGGATGTCTCCGTCTGATTTGAATTCGGCTTTGTAACCCTCTGTGTCACGACTTTCGCTGATCAATGTTCCGTCAATGGTTATGTCGGCTATGCGTCCGGTGTCTTCGGATTTTTTGTAGGTGGCGGTGAAGTTGATCTTGTCGGACCAGTGCCAGTGTCCGTTAGACACCTTGATTATCCATTCTTTCTCATCGGTGCAGCTGACAGTCATTCCGAGTTCATCAAATATTATGGCTCCTCCCTTGTCATTGATGGATGTTTCACTCGTGGTGAACTTCCCGTAGAGGGAACCGTAGTAGCGCAGGTTGTACGTGTTGTCGTCTGTTTTTGAGACATTCTGCCTTATCTCTTTGTATTTATCGAGGATCTTGTCATCTCCGGGAGCGTCAAGATATTCTTGAAACAGCTCGCAGAACTGCACGGCTTCGGTAGCCTTCATGGCTGTTGTCCTGAAGATTTCTTTGGCTCCGATCTCTAGCCTTTCCTGTGCCGTGGGCCAGTCGGTGTCTTTTCTGCACCCGTTGATAATCAGTAATATAAAAAGAGCCGCAAGAGAATATTTTTTCATAATTGTTCTGTTTAAAATCTGTAACCTATTCCTCCGTGAACCAGCAGGTACTCGGTTCCGCTTCCAAGTTCAGCGAAGCCGAAAATCTTCTTGCCGAAGGATACTCCGAAGAAGGTGAATTGTCCCGCTGGTATTATTGTTCCGCTGAACAGAGTCAAGCCGAGACCTGCCGCTGAATATAGCCGCACGCTTTCCTTGTTGAGATACGTGAACTGTGCCATCTCCATAATATTCAGTCCAGGAAACACCTCAAGATGATCGACGTGCGAGTCCGCCCCTGAATATACATAGTTGTACTGGTTCATTAGGGAGACCCTTGTGTTAAGGGAGAACCATTTCTTGTAATAGTGGTTATAGGCGATTGAAAAGAGAGGAACATAGCGTGTCTTTCCGTCTCTCTTTCCATAGATCTCTTCCAGAATGCCGTCGGGCCCGCTAAAGTCACAGCCCGTGAAGGTGGCCCAAAAAGGCAGTGGCGCGACTCCGACACTGACCTCGTGTGTCTTGAATTGTCCAGTCTCCTGTGCTGATCCCACTGACCAAAAGGTCAGCAGCCCGATCAGTACCAACAATGATTTGTGAATTGTTTCCATATAACTAGGTTAATTTATCTCCATTGTGTCTCTGTTCCCGGCCTCGAAAATATTCTCTTAATCTGTGGCAACTTATTTTCCGTATTTCTAAATCGCGAATTGTTAAAACCTTGCATCTTGCGCTTGTTTTTCTCCGGCCAAACACAGTTTCCGCCAGCCACAGACGTTCTCATCACCCATCAGCCGCCCGAGGATATTCTTGATCTTTTCCCAGACGAAAGGAAACATCGGCGCGTTGTCCGTGTCCTCAGGCCCGAGACCGTATCTCTCTTGAGATAATTCTTTGCCATTATCTATGAATATTTTGACGTAAATATAGCCCTTTTCGCTGAAAGAATGTGGCGGTGGAGACCGATGCTTTGATATTCAATAATTTGGCTGTTCGCCTATGGCACTGACCACCCAAAGAGGATTGCCAAAATAAAATATTCATTGATAATTGATTGCGTCCAACGGCTGGATTCTGCAAGCCTTGCAGGCGTTGTGGTGATGTGGTTAGGCCGGATTACCTTTGCGTCAGAAACAAGGTTGAACACAATTCACCTAATAAAGATAAACACAATGGAAGAGAACAAGACAGTTAAGATTTACAACCTCATCATTCTGGATGAGAGCGGTTCGATGAGTTCTATTTACAATCAGGCGCTCAGCGGAATCAACGAAACTATCAATAGCATCAGGCAGAGTCAGGAGAAGTATCCGGAGCAGCGGCATTTTGTGTCGATAGTGACATTCGAGGGAAATGGAATGGACGGGGTTAAGACCCGCAGGAACTGTGTGCCGGTGGCTGAGGTGTCGGATCTTACGAATAAGGATTACCAACCCGGCGGATGCACCCCGCTCTACGATGCGATGGGCAAGGCCATCTCGGAACTTGACCGTGAGGTGGAGGCCGGTGACGGTGTGCTGGTGACCATCATCACGGATGGAATGGAGAATTCCTCCCAAGAATATTCCGGAAGGGCCGTCAAGGATCTTGTCGCCATGCAGAGAAAAAAGGGGTGGACATTCGCCTACATCGGAGCCAATCAGGATGCCGTCGAGGTGGCGAGGGATCTGAATATTCAGAATGCCATGAACTACGACGCTACTCCTGAGGGCATGCTCTGCATGTCAATGAAGTTCAGCAGGGCGCAAGGCGCTTTCGCCAAGAGAATGCACTTTTGCCGGTCTGTGGTGGAGGATGTCGCGGACTTTTTCTCTGAAGGACACGATGGGGAGACGACCGTTTAGGCCCGATCATCCGTAGATTACGTAGGAGCGGCTAAGGGCTATCCTCTTGGCCGTTCCTTTCTCACCGTCAATGTAATAGAACCTTGCCACATGGTCGTTCACCACATCGCGGAACGCCTTCTTCACTCTTGAGACCTTTTCGTTGATGGAGTTGTTCAGCGGGTCGCACAAATCCGCCACGCTCTTCCGGATGCTGTCAAGATCATCCCGGCCGGTGATGGATGAATATATCTGCTCCAGTTCCTGCTGATGGTCAGACAGTTCCTTGTAGCGGATTCCCTCCGGATGGTTGAGGTAGAGGAGAAACACCGCCTTGGTCAACGTGTCCATCTTCACCTCTTTCTTGTCAAAATCCTCAAGCAGAATCTCATTCTTTGAAGTGATGCGCAGGCGACTAAGTTTCACTAAGCGTTTCAGGATGATCTCCACTTCCTCGACAGTCACTTCATGCTTGCTCATCAATGCGTTGAACTCTTTCATGAACGCCTTTGCACGTTCGTCAAGCTCCAGGTCTGCGACAGGCGGTTCTGTCTCTTGGACTTCCTGTTTGGGAATTATAAATGAAAATAGCCCACCGGTGCCCAGCCGCTCCATCCGCTTTTTGGGGACGCTGTACCTCCTTCTGGGGATATATTCATAAACATCCCCGTCGGGCAGCACATCCTCAAACGGCTCTTGCTCTGACAGGTCGAACATTCCATCATGGCTTGGCATCTGGCATTTGTATCCTTGGAACTTTTCCTCAGGTCGCAGGAATGCGCCATCCTCGGCAGTGGAAATCCTCTTGTCCGTTCCGGGAAAATAATACGCCCAAGCCTCCTCGGACAACTCCGAGAGGAACCCTTCGATGTCATGTGCAAGCTTGTCGGTCATCAGGTCATTCGTTTTTGTGGACTGCAAAGATACTAACCACGCTCCTGAATTGCAATCATTAAATCTGTAATCTCTTTATGAATAACCATAAGACTCTTTATATTGTGTTGTTGGATTTATTTGACTACTTGACAGGCAAAGAATTTGCTTTATTCATAAGGATTTAGTTTCTTTGTACAGTATGAAATTGATTGAACGGAATATGGCTCAGATTGTCGCCTTGTGTGAGAAGCACAAGGTGGTGGCGCTGTATGTTTTTGGTTCAGCGTTGACCGACAAGTTCAACAAGGACAGCGACGTGGACTTTTCCGTTATTTTTGACCGGAACTCTCTGTCTCTGTTTGAATATGGCGACAACTATTTTGACTTCAAATTCGCATTGGAGGATCTTCTGCATAGAGATGTTGATCTGATTGAATATAATGCTGTCAAGAATCCGTATTTCAAGGAAGAGCTTGACGAGACAAAGCGAATGATTTATGGACAGACATCTTAAGGCTTATCTGTTTGACATTCAGACAGCAATTGATGAAATATATTCATTCTTTGAGAATGTTCCCAAGCGATTTGAGGAATATGGACGTAATTTAATGCTGCGCCGCGCCATTGAACGGAATGTCTCCATCATCGGAGAAGCCGTTAATCGTGTGGTCAAGGAATGTCCTGACATTCAAATCTCCAACGCACGGGCTATAATAGCGACACGTAATCGCGTCATTCACGCTTATGACGCTGTCACCGATGACATTATGTGGAAGATTGTCATCAATGATCTTCCGCAGTTGAGGGAAGAGGTGGTTTCGCTGATGTCTGAAGAATAATTGAGTTAGTGCGTAAATGATGCGTTCTTACGCACGAAGTCGTTGTTCTTGGCCTCTCGTGCGTGAAGAGGGCGATTTCACTCATGAATATATTCTTCCCCATAGAATCGGACAGATGGTCTCTCTGCCAATGTGTTTTTTAATTGAATATTTAGTCGTAACTTAGCAGACTGCTTGACAGGCAAAGATTTTGCGGGGAGAAGATCTGATCGCTAAATCTATACCATCCGGTCACCGAGCTTGTCGAAGTGACCGGGGCTGAGTCTTCAAGTGGAAAGTATGTTTTGGAAATTTGTTGTTAAATACAATTGAATATGAAAGCAAATAGATTTTTGAGTTTCATTCTGTCCATCGCGGCGCTTTCGTTCGTGACGACAGCATGTGAGGACAAGAAAGAGGACCTTGGAGCACCATCTGTGGAGCTTGACAAGTCCGATATCTCATTTGAGCAGGCCGGCGGTGACGTGACTGTGCAGCTTACAGCTACCAGGGACTGGAAAGCCACGACCGAGCAGGACTGGATCTCCATTGATCCAAGGGAGGGCGAAGCCTCCTCAAAGGCAATTACTGTTGAGATCAAAGTGTTGGAAAACGCTGGCGTTGATCGTGAAGGATCAGTCAAGTTCGACATTGGATTCGACACCAAAACCTTGACTGTTAAACAGAAAGGTACTGGCTCTGCCGAGGAGTTGATTGTCTATAAGAACAATTTTGACAAAACGGAAGCCACCAAGACTTTCGGAACCGGGACAAGCTGGCCATTCCTTGACCAGTTTGACGGTTGGAAGAACGCTACAGGAACCGGTGCGGGAAGTGAGGAATATTCTTTCAAGGCGATGTCCGTAAGGGCAAATTCCACTTCCAGCGGCAACTATTCTGACTATGAAGGTTCCGGAAGCAATAACTTGTTCTTTGGTTCCTCTGCCTATTTTGCGGTGACTGGAATCAAGCTCCAGTCTGGTGTTGATTACTCTCTGACATTCGGAACCGAGAAGTACAATCAGGACAATGGCAGCCTCTTCAAGCACGACGAGTTTCACGTCTATGTCAGCAATGACGGCAAGAAGTGGGTTGAGGTTGAATATTCATTCCCTAACGGAGACAAAGAGGGCCGTTGGGATCTTGCCACCTCTAACTTTACCGTACCTTCCGGAACCGCTACCCTTGGCATCTATGTAAAGGCTGACGCGGCAAGCTCATATCGTCTTGACGACCTTTGCCTTTCTGTGTCCGCGACTGCTGGAACAGTCATCGACTTCTCTAAGGGTGTGGATCTCGGTATCGGTGGTGGAGACACTTCTGGTTCTGACTACGACAAGGCGGAATCCAAAACAGTTAAGGATTTCATCGCCGCGGCTAACACATCCACTTACTTCAAGCTTAAGGGTAAAGTTTCAAGGTTCAATTCGCAGTATTGCAGTTTCGACCTCACTGACGAGACCGGTTCAATTTATGTCTATAGCGTTGATGACGAGACCAAGACCGCTTATTCAAGCAAGATCAAGGATGGCGGCACAGTGGAGCTCGCCGGTCTGTACAAGTTGTACTCCAAGAATGATGGTACGACTCAAGACGAGGTGGTAAACGCCCACGTGATTTCATATTCGGATGGTGATGACACCCCTGATGTCCCAGGAACGAAAATGACTTTAGCCCAGATACTTACGGCGGAGGATGGCACCGCTGTCGAGTCAGAAGAGGTAATCGTTGGCGCAATCACCACAAAAGGCTATGTTGTGACGGACGGAACGTCAAGCGTTTATGTGTTCCAGAACTCCACACCTTCCGCAAAGGTAGGAGACAAGATCAAATTCACAGGGACAAAAACAACCTATTATGGCCTTCCGGAGATCACCGGTCCAAAAACGACAGTTGTGTCTTCTGGCAATGATGTGAAATATCCTGCCGCCAAGGACATTACATCGACATTTGATTCCTATAGTGCGGATGTGGCTGAGTATGTGACATATAAAGCCATCGTTGTAAAGAATGGCAACTACACCAATTTCAAGGTTGAAGGTGCGTTCAAGCTACAGGGAGCCTTATCAAGCGCTCCATCTTCTGTCTATTCAGGATTCGCTGAGGGCGATAAGGTTCAGGTGACAGGTTTCTTCAATACGATCAACACAAGCTCGAATCTATTGAATGTCATCGTCACTGAGGTCAAGGTTTTGGAAAAAGGTGAAGGTGGCGGAGACAACCCTGGAGGAGGAGAAACACCGGATGAGGGGTCCTTTGCGAGCAATGTGTCTTGGACGTTGGGTGCCAACGCATATGACAACACTTCTTCAGGCAACTCACAGCAGTCGGCTAAGGTTAACGGTGTTGCTGTTTCGAATATTCTCAAATTAGGTACGTCCTCAAAAGCGGGTACAGCTACATTGACGATTCCGGCAAATACAACAAAGGTTTCATTCTATGCAGTAGCTTGGAACGGAAAGACCGCCACTTTGAGTGCCTCTTTGGCGGGAACTGTAGTGGCGACTCAGAACATTTCCGGCAATGCGGGAGCTACCGGCAATCCTGAGTACACTCTTACCGTGACGGATTCTGATCACTATTCATTCAGTTTGCCGGCCCAGTCTTCTGAAATCAAAGTTGACATTACCACAACCGAGGCTGTTCGAGTGATTCTGTTCGGTATTAAAGCTGAATAATAAATTTATTATCAATAAGCAAAGGGATGCCCGGAGACACGGGCAGCCCTTTTGCTCTCTAAAGAAAGAATACGTGAAGATAGTTTTTGGGAATATTCCTGCGTTGTGCTTAGGCGTGATCGCCTGGACGCTGTCGGCGTGTGGAGCAGGTAGTGATGGCGATTCTTTGCCTCCAAGCATTGAGGTTAAGACAATTGCGGTGGAAGCGGAGGGACATCAGCAGTTCATGTATGTCAAGGCCTCTGGCTCTTGGGCTCTGAACGCTTTGGAAGGCTCTGGAAATGATGCGGACTGGATAGTCATGGATCCGGTGTCGGGAGAAGGCAACAAGACAGTGTCTCTTTCTGTCGCCGCCAATGGATCGGATGAGGAGCGTTCGGCGGTCATCACGGTGAAATCCAAGGCTGGCGAGGCTTCGGTCACATTGACGCAAAAAGGGAAAGCTTCTGTCGATCCTACACCTGATCCGAAACCGAATGGCGGAAACCTTTCCCCGAAGACCGATTGGCTGGAACTTCCTGCTATTTCAGAAGGGACGGATGCGTTCACACATTCGATGACCATCGGCTCGACAAAGACCAGGAACTATTCCTTCGTCTGGGATTACGACAATCTGGTGGCTCCGTGGGTGGCTTATCCGCTATGCAAATGGAACATAGGCAGTAATGTCAAGAGAACCAATGCGTGGGGGATTGATCCGCTGCTGCCTGAAAGTAAGCAACCTATGTTGAGTTTTAGTTATGGCGGAGATAATAAATATAATGAGAAGAATAATCCTTCTGGCTATGTGAGGGGACATCAAATTCCATCGGCAGATAGATTGACATCGTCTGAGTCAAATTCAATGACATTCTACGGCACGAACATGACTCCTCAGATCCATAGTGGATTTAATGAGGACATCTGGGCTACCCTTGAGGGCAAGGTTCGTTCCTGGGCCAACAGCTCCGACACCCTCTATGTCGTGACCGGCTGCGTGATAGACTACAAGGACGGCGAGACTGTCAAGTACGCTCTTGACAATTACGGCAAGAAAGTCACGGTTCCGACGGCCTATTACAAAGTCGTTCTTCGTTATATGAAAAGTTCCACGATAGGATACTCCGGCTATTCTGCCTGCGCCGTCTGGCTTGACCATAAGGTTTACAGCAGCAGTACCATAAACTCTTCATATTCAATGTCCGTGGACGACCTTGAGAAGAAGACAGGCATTGACTTCTTTGTCAACCTTCCGGCGAAGGTCGGGGAAGACGTTGCCGCCAAGATCGAGGCCGAGGATCCAGCCAAAGTGTCTTGGTGGTGGTAGAAACCACTTTAAATGAATATAATACAAAACTGATATGCATTTGAGAAAATTACTTTACTCGGCGCTCCTGCTTCTTGTCGTCACCGTCACGGCGTGCGCCAAAGGTGACAAGGGCGCGAGAGGCTACGTCATCGGCTTCTACAATGTCGAGAACCTCTTCGACACCTACCACGACGAGGGCAAGAACGACTATGAATATCTCCCCGACGGGGCGAACCGATGGACTGACGCGCGTTACAACCGCAAACTCCACAACCTTGCTACCGTGATCAAGGCGATGGCCGAGGAGAATAAGGCATTCCACACGATCCTTGGCGTGAGCGAGGTCGAGAACCGCCACGTGCTTGAGGATCTGGTCAGCCAGCCGGAGATCGCCGACGCCAACTACCAGATCGTGCATTACGACGGCCCCGACAGACGAGGCGTAGACGTGGCTCTGCTCTACAGACCGGAGCAGTTCAAACTGATTGAAAGCAAATCCATTCCGTTCGATTTCAACAGCAAGGACATCAAGTTCGACATGGATAAGGAATCCCAAAGGCACTTTCGCACCCGTGACATCCTGATGGCCCGCGGCGAGATCAAGGGTGAGATGTTCGCGTTCTTCGTGGCGCACCTTCCTTCAAGGCTTGGAGGCAAGGGGGGCGACCTCAGAAGCCGCGGTGCGGAGATCATCTACGAGAACTCCGTCAAGCTGATGAATGAATATCCCGGGATAAAGATCGTGGTGATGGGTGATATGAACGACAATCCGACGGACGAGAGTATGGCCGTTTATATGCACGGTAAGGAGAATGTCACTGAGGTCGGGAAGATGGACTTTTTCTCTCCGTTCACATCGATGCTGAAAGCCGGCTACGGTTCTCTTGCTTACAGAGGGGAGTGGAATATTTACGACATCATACTCGCCAATGAGTCGCTTGTGAACGCTCCGAAAGGATCTCTGCGCATCGTCCCGATTGTCAAAGGGAAATATTACGGGCGTGTTTTCAGCCAACCGTTCATGGTCCAGCAGACCGGACAGTACAAAGGAACTCCGTTCCGTACATATTCATCCGGCTCTTACGTCGGTGGTTACAGCGACCACTATCCGACTTATATTGTCATTAGTAACAAATGATCATTTCAGTCGCTTCGACAGGCTCAGCGACCACAGAGGCTCGGTCGCTGAGCCTGTCGAAGCGACCTGCCAGCATAGATAAATAATTAATATTCAATATTTATGAACAAAAGAATATTCCTTGCCGCCTCGGCTCTGTTTCTGACTCTGACTCTGTCGGCGCAGAACTACACCGGTGGCGTGAAAGGTACGGTCGTCAGCCGATTGAGCAAGGCGACCATTGACGGAGCGGACCTGATCCTATATTCAGAAGGAAAGGAAGTCGCCCGTGTGAAAGCCGGACAGGACGGTACATTCCAGATCGGAAACTTGAAAGACGGAATGTACGACCTTGTTATCGAAAGCTCGGACTACCTCCAGTCCAGAGTGAACGTGACCGTCAACGACGGCTATGTCAAGAATATGTTCAAACTCTCCCTGACCCCGGTGGCGAAGGTCGCCGAGGTGGATGACGCCAGCTTCTCCGAGTTCGATATGGATGACTCCGGCTATCAGGACAGCCCTACCATCCTCTTCGGCCAAAACGACGTGTTCAACAACATGGCCGGTTACAACTTTAGTTCCGTGCGGTTCCGTGTCCGTGGATATTCCAGTGAGTCACAGGATGTTTACCTCGCCGGCGTTAGGATGAACGACGCCATCACGGGCTACACCCCGTACTCCCTCTGGAGCGGTCTTAACGAGGCGACTAGAAGCAAGGAGTCCGTGAACGGAGCCGAGATTTCCGATTTCGGATTCGGTGGCTACAACGGTCTCACGAACATCATGCCGATGGCTTCTTCCATCCGCACTGGCTGGAGGGGTAGCGTGCTGACCAACAGCGCCTTGTACAGACTCCGGCTGATGCTGACTTATGCCTCCGGACAGCTTGACAACGGCTGGTCCTACGCTTTCAGCGCATCCGCGAGGCTTGGTGGAAACGACTGGATCAAAGGCGTTTTCTATCGTTCGTTCGGTTACTACGGTGCAGTCGAGAAGAAATTCAATGAGGAGCATAAACTCGGACTCACCTTTATGGCCGCCCCTGGCGAGCGTGGAGCTCAGAACGGTTCCACCCAGGAGGTCTATGACTTGATGGGCGACAATATGTACAACTCTAACTGGGGCTACTACAACGGCAAGGTCCGCAACGCCCGTGTCCGCAGGACCCACGAGCCGATTGCTATCTTGAAATATGATTTCACTCCGGAGTCGCAGAAGTTCGCCGCCTCGGCCACAGTACTTTACAGGTTCGGAAAGAACGGCTACACGGCTCTTGACTGGTACGACGCTCCGGATCCTCGCCCTGACTACTACAGAAATCTTCCGAGCTATTTCTATATGGAGAACACTGACTACAACCGTCAGAACTTCGCGAAATACGCTTGGGCAAAGGAGGCTTGGGAGTCGGATCTTTCAACAACGACCCATATCAACTGGGATCGTCTCTATGCTGTCAACTCTCTGAACGCCACCGATGCGGGTAACCGTTCCAAGTATGTGATAGAGGAGAGACGTGTGGACCAGAACGACCTCAACTTTGCCCTCAACGGCAAATGGAATCCGGTCAAGTTCCTGACTGTCACCGGCGGACTTTCCTACAAATGGAACCGCACTGAGTACTACAAGGTTCTTGATGATCTCCTTGGAGGAGACTACTACGTCAACATCGACCAGTTCGCCGAAAGGGATTTCGCCGCCTATCCGACGATGATCCAGAACGACCTTGATTACTTCCTCCAGAACGGAACCGCACAGACCCTCAAAGAAGGTGACAAGTATGGCTATGACTACTATGCCCACGTCCGCCGCGCTGAGGCCTGGGCTTCCGGACGCTTCACGTTCGGCGGTCTGGAGGCTACAGTAGCCGGTAGGTTGGGATATTCAAAATTCTGGAGGGAAGGTCTTTTGAGAAAGGGTCTTTTCCCTGGACTTGACGACAACGGCAATCCGTTCACCTACGAAGGAAATGTCATCACAAAATACGACCAGATCGATGGCCGCCCTATCACCTCAAAGGGAGAGTCTGACAAGAAGGATTTCCTCACAGGCTCCGGCAAGCTGAATCTCAGCTATTTCATCCGCGGAGGACACAGGATCTACGCTGACGCCGCCTACATCACCGAGGCTCCGACATTCAACCAGGCGTTCATCTCCCCGAGGACGAGGAACACGATCATGCCTGACCTCAAGACTGTCAAGACCTTGACGGCTGACATCAACTACGCCTACCGCAACTCTGGTTACGATCTCCGCATCACCGGATTCTACACTACCATTAAGGACCAGACCGACGTGATGAGCTTCTACGATGACTCGCAGAACTCCTTCACCAACTTCGCGATGTCAGGCATAGACGAGCGTCACATCGGAGTCGAGCTCGGCTTCAAGGTGCCTACCCCTGTCCCGAACCTTTCCCTTCAGGGTGTTCTTTCCTATGGCCAGTACATCTACACCTCGAACCCGACGATGTACCAGACCTACGACAACAGCGCTGAATATGTCGCCGGAACCTACGGTGTCACAATCCCTTACTGGAAAAGCCACCCGACTGCCGACGGCAAGACTGTTCAGCATTATGTACCAAGCACTCCGCAGCTTGCGACCAGCCTCGGCCTTGCGTGGAACAAGAACTACTGGTTCATCGACGCCGACGTGGATTTCTTCGGAAACTCTTACCTTGACATGAATCCTCTCTATAGGACTGATATGGCGACCGCAGGCCCTGATGGTCAGGTCACCCCTCAGGAGATTGAGTACATGGCCGCGCAGGAGAAGTTCAAGAACTTCATGCTTGTCAACGCCAGTGTCGGCAAGTCCTGGTATATTCAGAGAAAGTACCAGCTCGGCTTCTCGCTTCAGGTGAAGAACCTCCTGAACAACAAGGACGTACGCACCGGCGGCTACGAGCAGACCCGCCTTGTGGACAACACCGTCAGCAAGGAGAGATTCTATAGGTTTGATTCCAAGTACTTCTACATGAGCGGAATCAACTACATGTTGAACATTTATTTCAGATTCTAAGGTATGAAAAGAATATATTTCGCGCTGATCGCCGCCATATTCGCCCTCACTTCTTGCGAGGAGTGGGATCAGGTTTTCACCGGGGACTACGGCAAGGCTGATGTTTATGAGCCTGTGACGATGACTCCGAACACGACCATCTCCGAGCTCAAGGCTTTGTACAAGTCCGGTCCGGTCAAGATCGAGAAAGATATAGTCATAGGCGGGCAGGTTGTTTCCGAGGACCGTAGCGGCAATGTGTACAAAAGTCTTTACATTCAGGACGCCACCGGCGGAATCGAGGTCAAGATCGGCAAGAACGCCCTTTACAATGACTACAAGCTCGGCCAGTGGGTCTATGTCAAATGCAGTGGCCTCACCGTCGGCGCTTACAACGGAATGATTCAGTTGGGTTACGCTGACCCGACAGGTGAATATGAGACTTCTTACATCGAGGTTCAGTATCTGATTGACACTCATATATTCAGAGGCGAACTTGATACTCCGCTCCAGCCTAAGAAGGTCGCTGCCGCAGATCTTCTGAAAGAGGAGAACCTTGGCTGCTATGTCGAACTTGACGGTCTGACCTACGGCAATGAGATTTTCTGTCTGATGTACATTGATTCCTATAAGGACAAGAAAGCCTCTTCTAACAGGATATTCCTTTCAAGCACAGGTAAGAACTACGCTCCGGTGGCTGATCCGACTTGGGGCATCACGACTTGGGCGATGTCCAAGCAAGGGTTCATCGATTACATCAATTCCGGGAAGTTCGACGAAGCCTATTCGGCTGATTATGCCAGGCAGATTTCGGATCCGGAACTCAAGGCAACCCTGCTGAAGAACGCTTCGGCATATTCAGTGAGCCAATACTTCAATATGGGTGGCCAGTCCGTGCAGATCCGCACCAGTGGCTACTCCCGCTTCGCTGACACCCAGATCGACGAGGCTATCCTCGGAGGAGCCCCGATTAACGTCAAAGGAATCCTCACCATCTATCAGGGCAAGGCTCAGTTCACCCTGATTGACCTTGACGGAGTTGAAAAGGTAATATAATACTGATGAGACTATAGAAGGCCTCCGTTCGGCAGACTACCGCACGGAGGCTTTTTCAGTGAATGTCAAATCCTCGTGAGACTCAAGGCCTTGTTCCTTGGGAAAAAAGCGTTAACTTTGGGATTGGACATTAATGCTAAAGGCTATGGAGGGGAAAACGATAAAATATCCTATCGGAATACAGACGTTCAGTAATGTTGTCGAGGGAGGGTATCTCTACGTCGATAAGACTGGGTATGTACACGATTTGGCTGAGACTTACACGTATGTGTTCCTGAGCCGTCCGCGCCGGTTCGGCAAATCATTGTTGTCTTCGACTTTCCATTGCTACTTCGAAGGAAGAAAAGAACTTTTTGAGGGACTCAAGGCAGGAAAAATGAAAAAGGAGTGGAAGCGGCATCCGGTTTTCCATTTCGATATGTCCACAGCCAAACACGTGAACGAGGAGCAGTTGCTACGTCAACTTGACTATAAACTTGCTGAATATGAGGCCGTCTATGGCAAGAATCAAAGCATAGACAAGCGCGATGTCAACGCAAGATTGGAATCGTTGGTGAAGGAGGCGTTCGCCCAGACCGGAGAGCAGGCGGTTCTGATCATTGATGAATATGATGCCCCACTGCTTGACGTGATGAACGACAAGGTCAGGCTTCCGTCCTTGAGGCAGATAATGAGGAATTTCTACAGCCCGATAAAGAGTCTTGACCCTTATCTGCGGTTTGTGTTCATCACCGGAATCAACAAGTTCGCCCAGCTCAGCATTTTCAGTGAGTTGAACAATCTGAAGAATATTTCAATGGAGACTAAATACTCGGCGATTTGCGGTATTTCTCAGAAAGAGTTGGAGAATAATATTCAGTATGGTGTACAAGCGCTTGCCGACAGACAGAAGATTTCATATGAAGAGGCTCTGAAACTGTTGAAATATAACTATGACGGCTACCATTTCTGCGATGAGTCTGAGGATATTTACAATCCTTTCAGCTTGCTCAATGCCTTGAGTGACCGTCGTTTCGGCAGCTATTGGTTCGATTCCGGCACCCCGACCTACCTTGTCGAAAGGTTGAGACGTAATCCGATTGACGAAACCACTTTGGACAACATCCCGCTTGTTCCTCAATCGGATTTTGACGTGTCCCCGGAACTTTCTGACAATTCCTTGCCGATGCTCTATCAGACAGGCTACCTGACCATCAAGTCCTACGACGAACGGATGCAGCTCTACACCCTCGGCTACCCGAACAGAGAAGTCAAGATAGGCTTCACTCGCGGACTTCTCGGTGAATATCCAAGCAAGGCAGGAACGGCCTCCGGATTCGTGGCACACTTCTATGCTGCCATGGATTCTCAGGACATCGACCTTGCGATGGAGAAACTTCAGGCTTATCTCGCCGGTATCCCTAACGATCTGGAGAACAAGACCGAGAAGCACTATCAGACAATCATCTACCTGATTTTCTCGTTGCTTGGGTTCTACATCCGTACAGAAGTCAAGTCCGCCATCGGCCGTGCCGATGCCGTCTGCTATACCGATAACTGCATCTATGTCTTTGAGTTCAAGGTTGATGGCTCAGCCGAGGACGCGTTGAGACAGATCGACGAAAAAGGCTATATGCTCCCTTACAAACTGGAGGAAGGCAAGAACCTTGTCAAGGTCGGCGTCAACATCTCCTCCCAAACCCGCACCGTCGAGAAATGGATTGTGGGATAATCTGCCTTCAGTGGGATTGGTATTGTTGAAATGTAGTGATTATTAATATATTAATTAAAAAGAATTAACACTAAGATGAGAAAAACAGTCTTAGCATTAGGAGCGATCGCTATGATGGCAGCCTGCACACAGACAAAGAGCAATCCGTTCCTGGAGGAATGGAACACACCTTACGGCATTCCGCCGTTCGAGAAGATTCAGCTTGCTGATTATATTCCTGCCGTCAAGGCTGGGATTGAGGAGCAGAACAAGGAACTTGAGGCTATCCTGAACAATCAGGAAGCTCCGACGTTTGAGAACACCATCGCGGCTTACGAGCTGTCAGGTAAGACCTTGACAAAGACAACCGCCGTGCTTTTCAATCTTCAGGAGACCGAAGGCAGCGACGAGATGAACAAGGTCGTCGAGGAAGCCACTGCGCTGATGACCGAGCACGAGGACAACATTTCGATGAACAAGGCGTTCTTCGAGCGTGTGAAGGCCGTCTATGACGCTGATCAGAGCGGATTTACGAGGGAGCAGCAGATGGTTCTCAAGAAACTGTACCAAAGCTTTACCCGCAACGGTGTGGACCTTGACGAGACCGCCCAGGCAAGGCTCAAGGAGATTAATCAGAAAATCGCCGCCGCCCAGCAGAAATTCGGCACGAACCTGCTCGCGGAGAACAACGCCTTCAAGGAGAAATTCGGTGTCCCTGCCTCATCTTACACCTCCGAAATGACCTCCTGCGAGGACAGAAGCCGCCGCGAGGAGATGTTCAAGGCATATTCTTCAAGAGGAAACAATGGCAATGAATATGACAACAAGGCTCTCTGCCTTGAGATTCTGAAACTCCGCGCCGAGAAGGCCAAACTGCTTGGCTTCGACAACTTCGCAGCCTACCAGCT
>CAVKML010000014.1:0-69224 GCA_963657715.1 uncultured bacterium
GCAAAAGTAGCCAGGATCTCTCCCGGCTACAATATGCTTTTCTTCGGAGGCTTACATTAGAACGTGTCGTAGTACTTGGCATCACGAGGGGTGACTTTGTTCATATTCTCAAGGAGAAGGTCGTTTGTCTTGTACTCGTCCATGAGCTGAAGCATGAAGTTCATCGCCTCTGTAGGATTCATGTCGGCGAGTAACTTACGCAGGATCCAGATTCTATTGGCCGCCTCACGGCTGTACAGAAGGTCATCGCGGCGTGTGCTGGAAAGAACCAGATTGACTGCCGGGAAGATTCGCCTGTTGGCAAGGGTTCTGTCAAGTTGAAGTTCCATGTTACCAGTACCCTTGAACTCCTCAAAGATCACATCGTCCATCTTGGAACCGGTCTCTGTCAGCGCCGTTGCGAGAATAGTCAGGGAACCGCCACCCTCTATGTTACGGGCGGCTCCGAAGAAACGTTTAGGCTTCTGAAGTGCGTTGGCATCCACACCTCCTGTCAGAACCTTGCCGGAAGCGGGCTGAACGGTGTTGTATGCTCGTGCCAGACGGGTGATGGAATCAAGCAGGATCACAACATCGTGTCCACATTCAACAAGTCTGCGGGCTTTCTCCAGAACCATGTTTGCAACCTTGACATGTCTCTCGGCCGGCTCGTCGAATGTCGATGCGACAACCTCAGCCTTTACGCTGCGGCTCATGTCGGTGACCTCTTCAGGACGCTCATCGATGAGCAGCACAATCTCGTAAACTTCAGGATGGTTGTCGGCGATGGCGTTGGCAATTGACTTAAGAAGCATTGTCTTACCGGTCTTCGGCTGGGAAACAATCAGACCGCGCTGTCCCTTTCCGATAGGGGTGAACATATCAACGATACGGCACGATGGGTCGCTCTGGTGTCCATGACCAAGAAGATTGAATTTCTCTTCTGGGAAAAGTGGGGTGAGGAAATCGAACGGAACCCTGTCCCGGATATAGTCCGGAGTGCGGCCGTTGATGTACTTGATCCTTACGAGAGGGAAGTACTTGTCTCCTTCCTTTGGAGGACGGATTTCACCCGTGACGGTGTCGCCGGATTTTAACGCATTGTTCTTTATCTGACTCTGGCTGACATAGATATCGTCCGGAGAGTTAAGATAGTTATAATCAGAGGAACGAAGAAATCCGTAACCGTCCGGCATTATCTCAAGAACCCCTGTCGCTTCCACAGTACCCTCAAACTCCACTTCCGGAGCTTTCGGCCTTTGGTTAGGGTTCTGGAAATTCTGCTGTGGCTTCTGCTGATTAGGGTTCTGTCCCTGAAACTTGTTCTTCTGCTTTCTACGTGTCACGTCAGCATGAGCTGCCGGATCATCCTTAAGATCGTCAAAAAGCGCATGAATGAAATCCTTGCCATTGACAGGCTTGTCAGCTTGAGAAGAAACCTCGGCGGAAGGCTGTGGCATAGAGCTATCCTCAGGTGTTGTGACAACGGCGTCTTCAGATTTGTTCTCAGAAGGAACATTTTCAACCGCTTGAGGTTGTTCCGTCGGCATGGAGGCGGACTTAGGTTTACGTCCTCTCTTTTTCGGAGCGGGCTTGCTTTCCGCTACCGGAGAAGCCACCTGTTCATCTTTTTGTTCGGTTTTTTCAACCTTCTGACCGGCAGATTTCTTTTCATCTTTCTTGCTGTCAACCGGTTTGTCCTTATTGTCAGCCTGTTCCGGAAGCGGATTCTTGCGAGGTCTTCCGCGCTTGGCCTTAGGTTTTTCTATTGGCTGGAGAGACGCCGCGGCAGCCTGCGCGTCCAATATCGCAAACGACAAATTCTCGTCTGTCAATTTCTTGATGTTTTTAATCTGATGTTCCTGAGCCACTTTTTCAAGCTGCTCTCTACTCATCTGAGTGAGTTCAAACAAATTATAAGGCATAAACTTAAAATGAATCCGGCGCTATGCCAGATATGATTTCAGAAATGTTATAGTGGATATTATAGCCAATAGGCCTTCGCCGAAAATGTCAGCGTGCAAATATAAGATATTTATGGTAAATATCCAACTATTTGTCCCAGTAACTCGTACTTTTCTTAAACCTCAGCAAGTCCGCCAAAGCCGCGGCATTCGCAGAGATGAGGAATGAATATGACTGGTACATTCCCGACGGGACCCACGACACGGAAATATTGAAGCAATGCAGGTCATATCTGAAAGAGAACTGCGTTGTGGTCATCTTCATCGCTGTGAAATCCCATCCAGACTGAGCCTGAACCGACATTTTGGGTGTCAATTGAATATTTCCCTGAACTCCGAGA
This sequence comes from uncultured bacterium, assembly GCA_963657715.1. Lineage (GTDB taxonomy): Bacteria > Bacteroidota > Bacteroidia > Bacteroidales > UBA932 > Cryptobacteroides. The sequence continues at coordinate 2,285 of CAVKML010000014.1, forward strand.
GTCTGGGTGTAGTTATCCTTCTTGCTGAGCTGGTTGTTGGCAAAGTTATACGACCGGTTCATGGAGAAGCTATAGTTGAAGTTGACACTCCAAGGCACATTCGGATTAGTATAGTAGAGCCAACCTCCAGGAATATATTCACCAGTCAGAGGATGGTAATAGATTCTTCTGTAGTAATCCGCCGGGTTACCTGATCCGCCATCGCCGGAGGACTTGGATCCGTCGTTGCCTTTGACAGTGCCTTTGCCCGACAATGAATACGACAGTGAAGCGCTGACATTGGTAAGCCTGAGCGGCACTCCGGTCTCCATGATATTGTACTTGTTCACCCTCTGGCCTCTCTCATTTATGGCATAAGGATCGAAGTTCATGTTTCCGTTCAGTCCGAGCTTCCCGAATATCGACGTGGACATTGACAGTCCGACATTGTTCATTTTCAAGGAGTCAGCGAGAAAATTGTACCCTGTGGAGATGTTGAACTGGTCAAGAATCTTCACTTTCTTGGAACCGGTGCCGGTCGTGTCCCTCATGTCACGGACCTTGGCCTCAAGATTGTTGCCGATCGAAAGGCTCATGGTCGCGGACTTTCCCTTGCCCGGAGCAGAGTTGATCTGTCCCTGATAGATGTTGTAGTCGTACGACCTCTGCACTCCAAGGGTGTCGACATAATTGAATGTGCGCCATCCGTTGAAAGCCTTGCCTTTCTCAGGGCTGAAGCTCATGCTTACACTAGGGGAGACCACATGCCTGAGAGCTTGAATCTTATGGAATTTGCCGAAGTTGTACATTCCATAGACCCTCGTACTCATCGAGATTGATCCGGAATAATTATGTGTCGCGCCGAATGTCCCGAACTGTTTTCCCATTTCGGTCTTAACGCTGTTTGTCTCGGGATCGAAGTACGCCTCGCTTTTCCGGAAGAACCAGTTCATCCCGTAGGAGACGTTAGGAGCCACATTCACATACTTAAACAATGTGAAATCCGGAAGCTTGATCGAAAAATTGTGCGCCATTCCGTTCTGGAACTTGTCTATGAACCCAGGCTCGCCGAATTCCGAGGCCTTGAAGTTAACCTTGTTCTGAATGGACGTGTTGTAACCGAGGGCGAATTTCTCGTAGAAACGTTCTTTTCCTACCCTGTTCTTTATCTTGAACGGATAGAACGTGGAGACAGAGAACGTGATGTTAGGAAGCGTGAATGAATATGAACTGTCTCTGGAGTTCTGACTGTGCAGAGCGTTGATCGACAAGTTGAACTTCCCGTTCCAATTTTTTGAGTATGAGATAGATGAAGAGATCTGATTTTGAAGGGCCTCGGAAACCGAATGTGAGTTGTAACGGCTGTTCGACGGGCTGGAAAAGTTTACCGATGCGGAAAACGAAGTTCCGGGATGCGCCTTGGAGTCCTGGGAATGAGACCACCTGACTCCGAAGTTCTTGCTTTGGAAAAAGTCAGAACTTCCTTTCTCCCCGGTCTGGTCAACCGAATAGTTGACCGCCAGGTTTCCGCTGAACTTGTACTTCACCATGTACCTTGAGTTAAGGTTGGCGGCCCATGAGCCGAGAGTGTAGTAGTCACCGGTCAGAGACATGTCAAAATAGTCTCCAAGAACGAAGTACATGCCGGCGTCCCTCAGATAGAAGCCACGGGCGTTCTCCTCTCCGAAAGACGGCATGAGAAGTCCTGTGGCCCTGTCCGGACGCTTGGGAATGAATCCGAAGGGGATTCCTATCGGAAGATCCACATCCTCCACCACAAGATGGGCCGGCCCGAAAACCGTCTTTTGGGATGGTTTGGTAACAACTTTGGCGGAAGACAATTTGAGGTAATAATGCGGATGTTCCAGATCGCAGACAGTGTATTTGCCTTTAGTTATGTTGATGGACTTGTCCGGCATCATCTTTATGTTCTTCCCGTGGAGGATGCCGTCATCCTCCTTCGTTATCATGTTCGTGATCCTGGCCTTACGAGTGTTGAAATTGTACCGGACCTCCTCCATGTTAAAGGTCTGGTTGCCCTGCGTCATCTCAGGCTGGCCTTTCCATTCTTGTGCAAGACTATCGTAAGTACCTCTGGCAAAGACAGTACCGGTAGCCATGTCATACTCCATGTAATCAGCCTTCAATTTGATGTTCTCGTACGAGACCTCCACCTCCCCCCAATAATACATCTTGCGCCGGCCGTTGGAGAAATCCTGTCTTATGGAATCCTTCGCCCCGGAGAAGGCGGGTCTGGAAAGAGAACTTTTGTCCAGAAGAAAAAGCGAATCTGCCCTTGATGTAGAATCCGCCACCTTCAGTGAGTCCTTTCTGCGCGCAAGGGAATCCCCGGCGGTCGGCATGGAGTCAGTCTCATGCGCCAGCGCCACGGCGGGATGTTTGGTGGTGTCAGGCACAAGTTCAGACGCAGCAACCTTTTTCAAGTTTCTGTTCCTCCTCACATCTTGACCGAACATCGTCAGCCCTGTCAGCGCGGCAAGCGCCGCCACGAGGATAATATTATATGTATGCTTCTTGATTTGCAATTATTTTATAAATTTGCAAAAGACAAATATACTACATATTTTGGATTTACATCGCAATTTTCTTGCCGTACTCACGGCCTTTTCTCTTTTCACGGGTGGATCGCCTGCCTTAGCGCAGAATCCTTCCTCAGCCATCAAACTGTCCACTGTTGTGATTGACCCGGGCCACGGGGGCAAGGACGCGGGATGCATCAGTCCGAGCGGCAAGACAATGGAAAAGACCATTGTCCTTGACATCGCCCGTAGGCTGGCGGACATGATCAAAGGCGGCTATCCAGATGTAAAAGTCATACTAACAAGAAGCGACGACACCTTCGTGACGCTTCAAGGACGCGCGGACATCGCCAACCGGAACAACGCCAACTTGTTCATATCCATCCACGTCAACTCGATAGTCGGCAAGCGGAACGGACCGAACGGCTACTCCGTCCACATCCTGGGCCAATACACCAGCAAGAACAAGGATCTGTACGCCGGGAATATGGACGTGGTGCGAAGGGAAAATTCCGTCATCAAACTTGAGGACGACTATACGACGAGGTACGAAGGTTTCGATCCGAACGACCCGGAATCCTACATATTCATGAACCTGATGCAGAACGCTTATCTGGAGCAAAGCTTCAAGTTCGCGCAGAGGGTTGACCGAGAGATGAAATGCGGGGCGATCCAGAATAGCAGGGGAATATCCCAGGATCCGTTCTATGTGCTTTGGAGGACAGCGATGCCAGCGGTTCTCGTTGAGTGCGGATTCATGTCAAACACCGCTGACCGCGAGGCGCTCATCACGGAAAAAGGGAGAGCGAGGATCGCCTCGGACCTATACAATGCATTCAAAGGCTATAAGAAAGAATATGATGGTTCAGACTCCGTCGGGCAGCCATCGGCCAATGCGGGAAAGTCGTACACTCCCGCGCAAAGCACAAGAAGCGAAGGTGAAAATAACAAGCTGGAATCACTTGATCATAAGGATGCCAAGGTCTTGTATGGTACTCAAATCCTCGTTTCGTCCAAATCCATGCCTGAGAATGACCCGTTCTTCAAAGGAAACGAAGTCAAAAAGATTCAGGCCGGAAGACTTTTCAAGTATATTATTGGGCTTTCATCAGACTTGGAGACCGCAAAGGAAAACAACAAGACGATAAGGCGAGATTTCAAAGATTCCTTCCTTGTGAAAGTAGAAAACGAAAAGGCGGAAATTGTGCGATAAGTGTTGTTTCTTAATTTTCACTGACTTAAATCGGGCAAGAAAATTATTTTGAATAATTCTAAAATATAATCCTCCTAATTATCGGCAAGTTGTAGAAAATCATGTTTGTAAAATATTGATTATAAGAATATTAAATAATTTAATTCTTCTAATGCATTCGGTCGCATAAGGAAAATAAAAAACAAAAACAATACAAAAATAGATTTTTTATGAATTAATTTTCCCCCAATTTTGCACAAGCAAAACGAAGAGGGATCAATTCTCTTATAACTCAAATTAATTCATTTAAAGAAATGGCTGAACTGGAAAGACATATCTCTGTCTGGAATGAGTGTCTTAGGATATTTGAACAGAACGTTGAACCAAAACAGTTTGACGTTTGGTTCAAGACAATAGTTCCCGTTTCTCTTGAAGGTTCTACATTGACGGTCGAGGTTCCGACCGATTTCTTCAGAAGCTATCTTGAGGACGCTTTCCTACCTATAATAAAGATGACACTCAGGAGAGTGATCGGTCAGGACGCAAAGCTGCTCTACAAGATCCATCCGGTCCAGAAAGAGCGGGCGATGGTCTTCACGGCAGCGCATGGTAATGTGCCGGAGAACAAGCCGGTGACGGTCAACACGTTCCAGCCGTCAGGAAATCCGAGTCCATTCGTTTTTCCAGGAATCCAGAAACTCAAGATCAATCCGAGGCTGAACCCGGTCTATTGTTTCGACAATCTCATCAAGGGTGAATGCAACAAGATGGGATACAACGCCGGGATAAGCATTTCCGACAAACCAGGAAAGACTCCGTTCAACCCATTATTCATATTTGGGGGCCCAGGCTTAGGCAAGACTCACCTCGCGCAGGCTATCGGTATCGCCATCCACGAGGCCTATCCAGACCTTGTTGTACTTTACGTCACGGGTAACGAGTTCAGAACCCAATATGTCAACGCTGTCAGCGTCCAGAACAAGCTGACAGATTTCATGGCATTCTACATGAGGATTGATGTTCTTATCATGGATGACATTCAGGAGCTTAACGGACCCGCCTCGCAGAATGCCTTCTTCAACATATTCAATCACCTCCATCAGTCAGGCAAACAGCTTGTCTTCACCTCCGACCGGTCACCGGCGGATTTGAAGAACTTCGAGGAAAGGCTTCTCTCACGCTTCAAGTGGGGACTCTCCATTGAGTTGTCAAAACCTGACCACGACACAAGGCTGGCGATGCTCAAGGCAAGGTGCGTCCGAGAGGGAGTTTCTGTAAGCGAAGAAGTGCTCGAACTTCTTGCCAACAAGATCCGCTCTAATTTCAGGGAGTTGGAAGGAGCGCTTATCTCACTGATAGCCAATGCTACCCTGTGCCACGAGGAGGTCACGAAGGAACTAGCCGAACAGGTCACCGGGAACATCGTAAGCGAGGATCAGAACGAGATCTCCATCGACAAGGTCCAGGATGTTGTCTGTGAATATTTCAACATCACCCGCGAGACATTGCTTTCCAAATCAAGAAAAAGGCAGATAGTGCAGGCCAGGCAGATAGCCATGTTTATGAGCCGCAACCATATTAACGGTTGCTCTCTGTCAACGATTGGTATGGAACTTGGAGGAAAAGACCACGCCACAGTGCTTCACGCCTGTACCACGGTGTCGGATCTCATGGCCACTGACAAGACATTCAAACAGTACGTGACCGACATCGAGAAGATGCTTGTGCCTGTGGCAAGATAATACAGGTGCCAAATGAATTCAGAAAAAGTACTTTCAATCTTCAAGGAAATCACCCGGATTCCAAGGGAGTCCGGACACGAAGAGCCAATGACCGCCTTTCTTCAGCGTTTTGCCGAGGAAAGGCGTCTTGAATGTAAAACCGACAAGACGAACAACGTCTGCATCATCAAGGAAGCCAGCAAAGGGAAAGAAAATGTGCCGACACTTGTCCTGCAGGGACATCAGGACATGGTCTGCGAGAAAAGAAGCGGCGTTCAGCACGACTTTCTCAAGGATCCTATTGAATACGTCATTGAAGATGGCTGGATGATCGCCAAGGATACCACACTTGGAGCTGATGACGGCATCGGCGTCGCGGCGATGCTCGCGCTTCTTGACAGCGATCTTCCGATGGGAAAGATCGAGTGTGTGTTCACCATCTCGGAAGAGACTGGAATGGACGGGGCATTCGGGATGGAACCAGGCTTCTTCACCGGCAGGACCCTCATCAATCTAGACTCCGAGGACGAAGGCCAGATGTTCATCGGTTGCGCCGGCGGCCTTGACACGACAGCCGTCTTCAATTATGCCCAGGAAGACTTCAAGGAAGGCTACAAGCCTGTCAGACTGGAGATTGGCGGGGCGCTTGGCGGCCACAGCGGCGATGACATCAACAAAGGCCGCGCCAACACTGTGCAGCAGATGGCCCGGTTCTTATATTCGGAAATGGCCTATGGACTCCAGCTCGTCATGCTTAGGGGCGGCAATAAACCAAACGCGATAGCGCGTGAATGCGAGGCTATCATAACAGTCCCTGACACGGATGCGACAATCGCGAGGTTCATCGCGTTCGGAGATGATGTGAAAAAGGAATATTTCAAGACAGATCCTGACATGACATTCAATGGAGAGGCTTACAGATGCACGGAGAAGCCGGTCCAGAGTGATGTGACAAGAAGGTTGATAGCGTCTCTCTTCGCTTGCCCGCACGGAGTCGAGACTATGAGTCAGGACATTCCGGGGCTTGTGGAGACATCAACCAATCTTGCCGCCGTAAGAATGAACAGGCAAGGAACGATCGAAATCATTACCAGCCAGCGCAGTTCGACAGGTTCCGCAAGAAAGATGATGGCGGCCAAGGTGGAGGCCAACTTCCTGCTCGCGGGTGCTGAGGTCAAGCATCTTTCTGAATATCCCGGCTGGAAGCCAAACCTTGATTCCCACATTCTTCGTCTCTGCGTGGATTCATACAAGAAACTGTTCGGATGCGAGCCAGAGGTCAAGGCCATCCATGCGGGACTTGAATGCGGACTTTTCGGCGAGAAGTTCGGAGACCTTGATATGATTTCGTTCGGCCCGACGCTTAGGGGAGTCCACGCTCCTGGAGAGAAGCTTGAGCTTGCCTCTCTGGACAAGTTCACCGAGCATCTTGTCGATGTTGTCACCAATTTTAAATAATATGGTAAAAATAGCTCCTTCAATACTTTCCGGCAATTTTCTGAATCTGGAGCCGGACATAAGGATGGTCAATGAAAACGCGGATCTCATCCACATCGATGTGATGGACGGAAGTCTCGTACCTAACATCTCGTTCGGATTCCCGGTCATGGAGGCGATCGCGAAAGTAGTGACCGTTCCGATGGATGTACACCTGATGATAATCAATCCTGACAAGTACATCGAAAGGTTCGCCAAATGTGGCGCGAACCTTATAAGTTTCCATCTGGAGGCTGCCGATCAGGCCGGTAAGGATCCCAAGGACATCATAGCCATGATAAAATCATGCGGAGTCAAGGCTGGACTGGCCATCAATCCGGATGTTCCTGTCGAGAGACTGTTCCCGTACATAGAAGACGTGGATTTCTTCCTGATCATGTCTGTCTTCGCCGGATTCGGGGGTCAGAAATTCATTGAGGATTCCATCGGCAGGATCAAAACCCTCAAAGCCGAGATGTCCAGAAGGGGAGTGGAGAAAGACATCGAAGTGGATGGAGGTGTGTCAGCCGCCAACGCAAGGATTCTGGCCGAGGCCGGAGCTACCATGCTGGTGGCAGGAAGCTCGGTATTCAAGGCCGATGACCCTGCGAAAGCTATTGCGGAACTTCGTTAGATGACATAGCTTACTTCCTTGAAGGCGAACTCATAGTGTTCGCCTTTTTCTGTTTCCAGACAAAGCATTCCACGATCGGTGACACCAACGATTCGCGCACGTATCGACTTACCGGTCGAACAGATGACATATTCATTGGTAGTGCCGAAACGATAGAGTTTGGAAGCGTATTCATCGGCATTGTCGTAGTTGCGGAGTCTGCTTAGAATAAAGCCGCAAAGTTTGGGCAGTTCCTCCTTAAGGTCATATTCCTTGCCGGTCAGCATCTTCATCGACACCGGATTCATAAGATGAGCCGGAAACTCGCTCTGGTTGACGTTCAGCCCTATTCCGATAACGCTTGCGGCAAGGAAGGATCCTCTTAATGTGTTCTCGATGAGCATGCCGCAGATCTTTTTATTACGGACATAGATGTCATTCGGCCATTTCACCGAACAGTCTATCCCTTCGGCTTCCAGATAATCAGCCACAGCCAATGTCACACAACGTGTCAGGATGAATTGTCTGGAGGCTTCCAGAGGCGGGAAAGCATCATCACCATACTTCATGACCATTGAGAATGTCATGTTCTCTCCGGCTTGGGTCAACCATGAGTTTCCCCTCTGGCCGCGACCGGCGGTTTGGTGGACGGCGGCTATCACTGACAGATTGTCAAGTCCGGTGATATTCCTTATCGCTTCATTATTAGTAGAATCCACCTCTTCCATCCATTGTATGTCAACTTCCTCTTTCATTGGTTCAGAATTTGTCGTATATTTGTATATTTGATTGGAAATGCAAAAATATAAAACATTCTTGATATGATTACACACGATCTGCGGGTTATGGCTGACGCTATGCTCGACAAGAAAGCTCAAAACGTCATTGACATAGACCTCAGGCCACTGGGTACCGCAATCACCGACCATTTCATGATCTGCAACGCTGATTCCACAACCAACGTCAACGCCATAGCGGACAATGTCATCGACAAAATGCGCGAGGAGGGCAGGAAACCGCTTCGCACGCAAGGTATGGAGAATAATTTCTGGATCATTCTGGACTACGGCGACATTGTAGCCCACATTTTCCTGACTGAATACCGTCAGTTCTACAGACTCGAAGAACTTTGGGCCGACGCTCCTCATAAGGAATATAAGGAAAGACGTGTCCCTAAAACCAAAAAGACAGAGACAGATGCCGAATAACGCGAATTCGCCGCAAGGCAATGATCCAAGAAGGAAGGTGATCCGCGTGAGATTCAATTTTTCGTGGCTTTACATTATTCTTATTCTTGGCATAGGATGGCTTCTTCTCAACAACAGCGGGGCCAACCCTCAAAAGATAGAATGGGCCGAGGTACAGGAGATGTTCCTCAAGGGCGACATCAAGGAAATTGATTTCGTGCGGAACGACTTCAAGGGTAACATAACCGTGCGCCCTGACAGGCTTAACAAGTATGCAGACAAGTTCGGCGGAAAGATTCCGACCAGTTCGCCGCATTTCATTTTTCTTGTCTCTGACAAGTTCGACGCCGAAAAAGAGTTCGGGGAACTGAATGCCAGGCTCACACCGGACGAAAGCCAGGTCAAGATCGTGATGGAGAACGACAGCAGGATGTGGTCAGGCATTCTGGAATGGATAATATTCCCGGTTCTGCTTATAATAATGTGGATCTGGATGTTCCGAGGCTTCAGCAAGAATATGGGCGGAGGCAATGGCGGTCCCGGAGGTGTTTTCAATGTCGGAAAATCCACAGGGAAACTGGCGGACAAGGAGAAGGTTAACGTAACATTCAAGGATGTCGCTGGTCTGTACGGAGCCAAGGAAGAGGTGATGGAGATCGTGGACTTTCTCAAGAATCCTAAGAAATATACTGCGCTCGGAGGTAAGATCCCTAAAGGCGCGCTCCTTGTAGGCCCTCCGGGTACAGGCAAGACCTTGCTGGCCAAGGCTGTCGCAGGAGAGGCGAACGTTCCGTTCTTCTCTATTTCCGGATCTGACTTCGTCGAGATGTTCGTGGGAGTAGGTGCCTCCAGGGTTCGTGACCTGTTCCGCCAGGCCAAAGAGAAGGCTCCATGCATCGTGTTCATCGACGAGATCGACGCTGTCGGAAGAGCCAGAGGCAAGAATGTGGGATTCTCTTCAAATGACGAGCGTGAGAACACTCTTAACCAACTTCTTACAGAGATGGATGGTTTTGACACAAACTCTGGTGTGATCATTCTGGCGGCGACAAACAGGGCTGACATTCTCGACAAGGCGCTGCTCAGGGCCGGACGTTTCGACCGCCAGATCCATGCTGATCTTCCTGAGCTTAAAGAGAGGGAGGAAATATTCAAGGTTCACACCAGAAATCTTAAAATGGCTCAGGACTTTGACATTGGATTCATGGCTCAGCACACTCCTGGTTTCTCCGGAGCGGACATAGCTAATGTCTGCAATGAGGCGGCGCTCACCGCGGCCAGAAGAAACAAGGGTGAGATTGACCGTCAGGATTTTCTTGACGCTGTTGACAGGATTGTCGGCGGACTTGAGCGCAAGGGGGCGATAATGACTCCGGCGGAGAAGAGGACAACCGCTTACCATGAGGCAGGACATGCCGCTGTTGGTTGGCTGCTTCCGTATTCAGATCCTGTGTTCAAGGTGAGCCTCATACCAAGAGGGGAGGCTCTTGGCCTGACATGGTACCTTCCGGACGAGAGGAAGATCCTGTCCAAGTCATATCTGATGGACAAGATGTGCGCCTTGATAGGCGGCCGTGTGGCTGAGGAGATCATCAATGGCGAACCGGCCACCGGGGCTCTCAATGATTTGGAAAGGCTGACCCGCATGGCATACAACATGGTTCAGTACTACGGAATGAGTGAGAAAGTAGGCGAGGTCTCTTTCTATGATTCGACAGGATCGAGAGGCTATGATCTCACCAAGCCTTACAGCGAAAAGACCGCCGAGCTTATCGATCAGGAGGTCAAGGATCTTGTAAAGGAGGTTCACGACAGAACCTACCGGATTCTGACAGAACACAAGGATGGTTTTGTCCGGATGGCTCAGATCCTTTTGGAAAAGGAGGTGATCTTCGCAGAGGACATTGAGAAGATCTTCGGTCCGAAAGTGAAGCCGGCTGAAGAAGATCAAACTGTAGTCCAGACGGAAAGTGACATTGAGAAAACCGTGACTGAAAATGAATAACGTAGCGGTCAGATCGATTTCAGGCGTGGTCTTCATCCTTGCGATGTTGGCCTGCCTGATGTTCAATAAGTTCCTGTTCGCCGGGCTGATCATATTCATAATGTCCGTGATGCTTCTGGAATTTTATCACATCACGATGGGGAACAGCTACACCTTCTCGAAAGTGTTGGCGATCATAGCGGCGGTCATCCTATTCGGAATATTGTTCGCCGTCGCCTCGTACCACGTTCCGATCAGATTCGTGGCATTCGCGATGGTGCCGCTTTTCATCGTGATGATCAATTCACTGTACGTCAAGGACAAAGAAGAATACGGAAAATTCTCCAACATCTACACCGGCTTGTTGTACATCGCCGTGCCGATCGCTCTTTCGAACCTGATAGCCTTTGACAAGGCTGGGAACTTCAGCGGAAATCTGCTCCTTTGTTTTTTCATAATAATATGGTGTTCGGATGTCGGAGCCTTCGCCTTCGGCATTTCACTCGGAAAGATATTTCCTCAAAAACTTTTTCCTTCCGTATCGCCCAAGAAGACATGGATAGGATTTGTCGGCGGACTTGTCAGTTCGGTTCTGGCAGCGTTCGCTCTTTATGAGTTCGGAATATTAAAGTTCCCTCTCATACACTGCTTGATTCTGTCGCTTATTATGTCAATCACAGGAGTTTATGGAGATCTATATGAATCCCAATGGAAAAGAGTCTATGGAGTAAAGGATTCCGGCAAGATAATTCCCGGACACGGGGGCTTTCTGGACAGGTTCGACAGCACATTGATGGCTATGCCATTTGGATCTATCTATCTGACAATCTTCGACCTGCTCTAATTAATAATAATCTGATAATCAATAAATGAATATACAATCGATATGAAGAAGATCATAGTTGACAAGGACTCACACGGAACGATAGCGATCAATTGGGCGGCCATCGCCATCATGATAGGAATTTCAGCGTATTATATTCATAACCTTTATATTCTGATTCCTGTCATAGTGGTTCTGCTTGCTTTCGCTTTCTTTGTGTTCTGGTTCCATAGGGTTCCGGACAGGGAGATACCTGAAGGGGACAGCAAAACCATAACTTCTGTCGCCGATGGCAAGGTTGTGATTGTTGACCGGGTCTATGAAAAGGAATATTTCAAGGACGACCGCATCCAGGTGTCCGTGTATATGGATTTCTTCGATGTCCACACTAATTTCTGGCCGATGGACGGCGAGATTTCCTACTATAAATATCACCCGGGAAAGTATCTGCTTGCATTCCTGCCGAAGGCCTCGGAGAAGAATGAGCATTCATCCACGACAATCCGCAATGAACACGGTGAGATATTGTTCAGACAGATAGCCGGCACGTTCGCCAGAAGGATTGTCTGCTACTCAAAAGAGGGGGACAATGTCGAGAGGGGAAAGCAGTGCGGAATCATCAAGTTCGGCTCACGAATCGACATATTCCTTCCACTTGACGCTGAGATCAAAGTCAAGGAAGGAGATTTCACCCGTGCCTGCGAGACGGTTATCGCTGAGCTTAAATAACTTGCGTCTGGTCTTTCTCGATCAGTTCGACAAGACGATCCACGGCTTCCGTGTCCTGAATATGCTTCAGCACGGGAGTTTTTCCTTTATAGATGGTCACCTTATGGTTGCCTTCGCCGACATATCCCCAGTCAGCGTCTGCCATCTCGCCGGGGCCATTGACTATGCAGCCCATCACTGCGATGACCGTGTTCTTAAGATGTGAGGTCCTTGCCTTCACTTCCTCAAATGCTTTCTGAAGATCGTACATGGTGCGTCCGCAGCCTGGGCAGGCGACATATTCCGGCTTATAGAAACGTCTTCTCGCCGCCTGCATCAGCTCATCGACAAGGTACGCACCGATTCCTGAATCTTGAATGGATATTCTCTTCCCGGAATCATCCAAATATGACCCAGTTAGTTCCAATTCATCCAAATCTTTGTCTAAGAAGCGTTTGCCGAAATCACAAGAAACGTCTAACAATAATGTTTCACGAGAAGGAGAGTCATAATTGGCCACTGCTTTCCTTCCATTTACGGAAACAGAGGTCATAGAGGAGACAATCTTACGTCCATACCTTGCGGCAAGGTATTGGGCAACAGGAATCTCCGCTTCGGGATCCTCGGTCAGTGAGACTCTGACAGTGTTTCCGATCCCTTCTGACAAAAGGGCTGATATACCCACACATGACTTGATCCTTCCGCTGTCCCCGTTGCCGGCTTCAGTGACACCTACATGAAGAGGGTAAATGACTCCGTTTTTCTTCATTTCGGCCATGAGTTTGCGGTACGCTTCTACCATAACAATTGTGTTACTGGATTTTAGAGAAACCACAACGTTATGGAAATCAGAATCTTCACACATAGACAACCATTCCAACGCGGCCTTGGCCATCGCATCTGGCGTGTTGCCATATAGATTGGTAATATAATCACCAAGAGAACCGTGATTGACACCGATTCTAATAGCGGTGCCGTTCTCTCGACAGACCTCGATAAGTTTTGCGAACTGTCTGCGCGCCTCATCGTGATCTCTGTGAAAGTTTCCCGGATTGATTCTGACTTTCTCCACAAACGGAGCTACCATTATAGCCGTCTGTGAGGAAAAGTGAATGTCTGCCACTATCGGGACGTTTACTCCTTGCTCACGCAACCTGGCTTTGATTAACTTTACGCACTCCACATCCGCAGGTCCCGGTACGGTGATACGTATTATTTCAGAACCGGCGCGGTATAGCCTTATACATTGTGCCACAGTCGCATCCACGTCTGTGGTGTGGGTGTTACACATCGTCTGGACAACAATCGGATTGTCTCCGCCAATCTGGACATCACCTGCCTTCGCCGTCAATATTCTCATTCTGTTTTGGATAATAAACTTGTTGATATGCCTCGCGCCTAAGCTGTGCCTTGCCACGGCCAGTTCTCCTTGTGAGCTGGAAATATACTCCCGCTGTGGCCATTATGTCAAAAGGATATGCGAAGCGGTAATAATCCTTGCTGACATAGTCAGGATCATAGATTGTCCCCCAGGAATATCTTACGTTCACATTCACGTGAAACTCAACAGGATCGAAAACCAATCCGAAACCCAAACCTCCACAGAGTCCGTAGTCAAACCGCCTGTCTGTGTCCTTGAACGAGTTGACTAAAGATTCGCTTACTCCCTCTCCGGTCCTGCTTATATTCAGTCTGTATCCCCCATAGATTCCAAAATCCGCCATGACCTTGTAGTGAAGCCCATCCATGTGAAGATGAGCCATGAACGGAATCTCGACAAGATCCATTATCGCCTGCGTTGCCCCCTCTATGCTTGATGTCTCCTTCGAATCCTTGTTTTCCTTGAACTTGTAACCTTCATGGCTGTAACGCAGTCCGACCTTGAACCCAAAGTAAGGCATGTAACCGAACATCTTGCCGTAGCGGGTGTAGAATATTCCGAAAGTATTAGGCACGAACAGGGTGGATTGCGTATATGAGGGATTGAACGACATCCTATTGAACGAGACTCCGTACTCGACTCCTATCAAAGAATAGTCATTCACTTCGAACACCCTGTTGATCTTGACCGTGTCCAGATAGATGTCTGAATATTCCGGTGCCTTCAGACTGTCCAATGAAGCCGGACTGGACTTTAGAGTATCTGTCGGATTCTGCCCCATGGCCGTGAAGCAGACCAATGCCGCTATTACTATATGAATATATTTAATCATCCTCATTGGAAATGTCATTTTTTGAAGAATGCAGCCAAATCAAGTTCCTGCTCTATCTCGCTCCTCTCCGGAATCTCAAACAAATCACTGTCCTTCATCATCAGGAACTTAACTTTCTCCGGCTGCCTATGGGCGAGAAGATTTCCTGAATCGACAATACCGTTACGGTTTTTATCCTCGGTGATCCGGAGTGAATATTTTCCTTTCTTCAAGTAGGGGAACTCCAGAACAGAGTCTGTCTCAATCACATAATTGCGCAGGATGTTGGATTTTCTCTCATCAAGAAGGTCAATTATGTACTTGTTGCCGTTCACGCCTGTAAGTGTCAGCTTGAAGAGACTCAGGTTGTCATCGTTAGGAAGCGATACCTTGACTTCCGTGCTGTCATTCCAGTGTCCATTGATGTCCTTGAATGACCTCTGCGGAACCTTGAAGAAATATTCATAACCAGCCTGTATCCTTATCTGAGGAGTTATGGTGTATTTTCTCAAGTTCAATGAGTCGCGCTCAATTTTGAATTTTTCTATCTGTTCTTTCTGTCTTGGGTTTATTGATTTGAAGACCAATGAGTCGAAAGCGCCCAGAATCGGCGGATAATCAAATTCCAATGATATTCCGTTTTGTTCAAAAGTCTCCGGTTCCGCTTTCAGGCTCAGGCCGCAGATCGTGTCCTTGTGCTCGATTTTCTTTCTTGCAGTCCTGGATTTTGGCTTGTTCTCATCCACAAGGCTGACCTTTTCAGTCACAGGGTTCAGAACCCCAAGAGTGTCCGTCTTCCAATACTTCACCCAAAGATGAAGCGAATCCGGCATAGGCTTTTGATTGTTCAGCCATAAAAGAAGACTGTCTTTCTCAATGTTGAATTCGGTGATGACATCTCTGGCAGGAAATCCTTGAAACCACAGGGAATCAATTCTGGCGTCCGGAGCCATGAACGTGATGTACGCCGACCGGTCTCCGGTTCTTTTATTGTTCATCAGGTACTGCTTCGATGGCTTTTCACGGAAAACACTAAGCTTAAGTTCCGTTTTTCTGGACAGACAGGACAGTGTGTCCTTCATGTCATACTTTTTCAATTCCGCCACGGTGTCGTTCACTACGTTCACCGGCCTGAACAATGTGTCCAGAAAAGCGATTCTGTCCTCATCGGGATCATAGATGTTGTTCCCGTTGCCATCCACAACGGCATAGACCCGATAAACCGTGTCCTGAATATACTGTAGCGCGAAGTATCCCCAGTCATCGGTTTTCACGGCCGCGACAGGACGGTCCAGAAAGACGGCCGAGTCCCTCTGATCCTTATACAGCATCACAGTCGCGCCTTTGAGTGGCTTCAATGTGTTGCAGTCCTGGACGAGTCCTGTGACATACATTGAATCAATCACCTCACCTGTAGAAAAGACCGTGGTGAATCCTGAGAACATGTTTCCCTCGTTATTGTCCGCTATGGCTCCCGTAAGGTCAAGTGTGTACGTCGTGTTGGGAAGAAGGTCTTCCTCGAAATAGACGATCACGGTCTTGCCTCTCATTTTGTATTTAGGCTTTTTATTCTGAGGAGGGGAGAGAAAGATCCCTTGTGGATCCTTCACTGTGACATATTCATTGAAAGTGAACGCGATCTTTGTTCCGTGAACAGGAACGGAAACCGCACCTGGTTGCGGGACAATCCTTCTTATCACAGGAGGGATTGTGTCCTTAAGGCCGCCTGTGGGAGCCTGGGTAGTGTTGGCGCATGAAGGCTGGAACACTGAAAGAACCAACAGCGCCAAAGCCGGGACCAAAGGGAGATATCTTGATATAATGTTTTTCATCGCGGATCGAATATATTCAAAAATCAGGCTTATACGTCAGTCCTGACAACACTTTTAATACCATCTATTGAATTCAGCCTACGGATCATCCTTTCCAAAGCCTCTCTGTCATGAACATATAGATCAATGTAACCGGAGAAGATGCCGCCGTCGGTGCTGAGATAGACCTTGCGCATATTCACGCCCATGACAAGGGAAATGTAGCGGGAGATTTCGTTAAGCAAACCGACCCTGTCCAAGCCTTTTATGGACAAACGGACAGGAAATGCCTGCGCCTCGTCATCGTCCCACTTAGGAACAACAACCCAGTCTCCATGCTTGGAGGCGATACTGTCGGCGACAGGACATGATTTCTTGTGTACGGTCACGGTCCCGTCCGGAGATTTGATTCCGATGACAGGATCTCCTGGTATCGGACGGCAGCAAGAGGCGATTACATAGTCATTTTTCCCTTTCTTAGGAGCTTCCTTTTTCCTGTTGAACCACCATTGGAACCATGAATGTCCCTTGTCGGCCTTACCGGACGCCAGGACCTCGGAAAGATCTCCGAGTTTTATGACTCCTATCCCGATGCGGAAAAACATTTCCTCGGAATTGCCACCCGGTATGGCGAAATGCTCAAGAAGGATTTCGATCGAGTCATTGTTCATTCTGTAGCCAAGAGATTCCAACTGCTCGGAAAGCACCTTCCGGCCAAGTTCGGCGATCTCCTTCTTGCGGCCCTTGAAATAATCTATCACAATGTTTCTGGCATGCCTTGTGACAAGGAACTGAAGCCACTCACGCTTAGGCTGCTCGACCTCGGCGGTGATGATCTCGACCTGATCCCCGCTTTTCAGCACATGAGATAGAGGTACCAGCTTGAGATTCACTTTCGCGGCTATAGCCTTGTTCCCGATCTCTGTGTGGATGCTGTAGGCGAAATCCAAAGCGGTGGCCCCTTTCAAGATAGATTTTTGTTCTCCCTTCGGTGTGAACACGGTGATCTCACTGCTGGTCAAGTCATTGTGAATGATGTCCAGCAGCTCCAGCGCGTTCACATCCGGATTGACCAGAATCTCCTTGACCTTGGCCAGCCATTTGTCCATCTCGCTGTCATTCTCGCTGATGTAGCCTTCCTGTTTGTAGGTCCAATGGGCGGCTATGCCTTTTTCGGCGATGTCGTCCATTCTCTTTGAACGGATCTGAACCTCGATCCAGATTCCGGTGTCACTCATCAGTGTGCAGTGAAGTGCCTCATAACCATTGCTTTTCGGATGCTTCACCCAGTCTCGCACACGGTCAGGCTTGTAGCGGTATATTCCTGTGACGATCGAGAATATGTGGTAGCACTGGTCGCGCTCGCTTTCATTCGCGTCAGCCGGCGGTGTGAAGACAATCCTAAGGGCATAAAGATCATAGACCTGATCGAACGTGATGTTCTTTGTCTGCATCTTATGCCATACTGAATATGGTGTCTTCACTCTCTTGCGTATCTCGAAATTGAACCCGGACTTTCTCAACGCCTCGTCAATAGGTCTGATAAAATCATCAATCTGTTTTTCCCTGCCATTCAGGTTGCTGTTGATCAAACCGCTGATTTCCTTATAGGCGTCAGGCTCCTTGTACTTGAGCCAGATGTTCTCCATCTCCGATTTTATCTCGTAAAGTCCGAGACGATGAGCGAGAGGAATGAATATGAACATGGTCTCGCTGAGAATCTTATCCCGCTTGTACTCAGGCATGTACTCTATAGTCCTGCAATTGTGCAGACGGTCTGCCAGCTTGATCAGCACGACTCTCACATCATCGTTCAACGTCAGCAGGATCCGTTTGAAGTTCTCCGCCTGAATGCTCTTGGAGTTGGCGTCATTAAGTTTCTTGCTGCGATCCTCGTTGTCAAGCACGTTCTTGATCTTGGTCAAGCCGTCCACAAGACTTGCTATCTTGTCACCGAAGAGATTCCGGATGTCGTCCACGGTGTAGTCCGTGTCCTCCACTACATCATGGAGCAAGGCGGCCGCTATCGATTTGTAGCCTAGTCCGATGTCGCTGACCACAATCTTGGCCACCTCGATCGGATGTATGATATACGGTCCTCCGGAGCGCCGGCGGACATTCTTATGGGCCTCATTCGCGAAATCGAACGCCTTCTGGACCACGTCAAGCTCCTGCTGGTTGGCGCACCGCTTCTCCGCCGCGGCCTTCAACTGGGCATAACTCTGACGGATCAGCTCGTAGTCTTGTTCTGTGAATTGTGAGAAACTCATATTTCAACCAAATCTTTATCTCTTTTCATAATCGCCTCCGACACTCCCGGCAGCCCTCTGACGAATCCACCCTCGTTTACTGTCTGGAATGAATAGGAGAACTGTGCCCCGTAAAGGATTATCTGCCAGCCGAACCTCATCCACACCATGAAGAGAGGAATAGCCGCGATCGTTCCGTAAACGGTGTTCAGACGCATCACAAACACCTGTGTCTCAAGGTAAAGGTACTGAAGCACAGAGAAAGCCACGCCTGCGATCACCGCCGCCTTCAATGCATAACGGTACTTCACGTCCACCGCCGGGATGAACTTGTACATCGCCGAGAAGATAAGCACCGTGACAGCCCATGCCACAACCCAACCAAGGAATGATTTGATGGTGTCCGTCGCTCCTATCCAGTTAGGAATGAGATCCAGCACGTGTGAATATACAATTGTGCCTGAATATAACAGCAACACCACAAACGGTGCCAGCACAAGGATGATCACATCGATTCCGATGCGCTTGAAGAAGGCCCTTTGCAGCTTTCGTACCTTCCAGACGTTGTTGAAGACAGTCTCCACCCTCATCATCATCCAGATGATGAGCCAGACGAACGTCAGGGCGCTTATAAGTCCGAAAACACCGTTCGTGGCCGAATCAAGGATCTTGTCGGCGGCGTTAAGGATGATGTCCATTATGCTCTGGCTGATGTCCCATGAGAACAGAAGTTCCTTGAGTTTGTCAGCGAGGCCGAAACCATTGGTCACAGCGAACGCCACAGCGATAAAAGGCACGAAAGCCATTGTGCAGAAATAGCTTAAGGCTACAGCCTGAAAACCGATCTTCTGCTCGGCGAATGTCTGGAAAGCTACCGTCACGACCCTGACATCCTTGACAAGGCGGGCCTTGGCCTTTGACAGATCATTCTCGTCAAGGGTCCAGACATCCTGTCCGAAGAACTTCTTAGCCCAACGGAACCAAAGCCTGCATTTGAATATCACTTTCCTGAACCCTTTCATCCTCCTGATCCTTAAAACATCCCCGAAAACAAATCCGGTTCGACTTTCTGTTCATTGGCGGAAGTGCCACCGACAGGCTGAGGAAGCATATTCCTGAATTCTTCCTCGCTGATGATGCGGACACCAAGGTCTCCGGCCTTTTTGATCTTCTCCGGCCCCGGCTTGCTTCCGGCCAGAAGGTAAGATGTCTTTCCGCTTACGGACGAACTGTTCTTGCCTCCGTTGGCCTCGATCAGCCGCTTGATCTCATCTCTTGAGACGCTGAAATTGCCTGAAATCACAATCGTCTTTCCGGCGAGAGCGTCAGACGCTGCGGCCTTGGCCTCCATGGAAAACCGTATTCCTGCCGCCTTGAGCCTGTCAATGTCGGCAAGATGCTTGAAATTACGGAAATATTCAAATACGCTGTCCGCTATCACATCGCCGACATCTTGAACCTCAAGTAGTTGCTCCTTTATGGCAGTCGCTATGGCATCAATATTACCGAAATGCCGCGCTATCTCCTTTGCTGTTGTCTCACCCACATAGCGAATTCCAAGCGCGAACAGCACGTGGTCGAATGTCACCTTTTTCGAAGCCTCCAGACTGTCCAAAAATCTCTGTGCCGAGCGTTCCTTCCAACCATCAAGCAGCAGTAGCTGGCCTTTGGTCAAAGAATAGAAGTCAGCAGGGGTTCTGACAAGGCCGAGATTGTACATCTGCTCGATCGTCGCGTCCCCGGCCAGCACGTTCATAGCCTTGCGGCTGAGGAAATGCACCAGCTTACCCTTGATCTGGGTAGGGCAGCCGTCTATGTTGGGACAGAACCACTTTGCTTCGCCCTCCTCCTTTACCAACGCCGTTCCGCAGTCCGGACAGACATCAGGGAACACTGGTCTAACAGCGCCCGACGGCCTGAGCGAGAGATCGACATCAATGATCTTAGGGATGATCTCACCGCCCTTGATGACAGTGACGGTGTCACCCACACGGATGTCCATCTGTGAGATAAAGTCCTGATTGTTAAGGGTTGCCCTTTTCACGAGCGTACCGGCAAGCTGTACAGGAGCCAGATTGGCGACAGGAGTGACAGCCCCTGTGCGTCCCACCTGATAGGTAATGGAAATCAACTTGGTGTGCGCTTCCTCCGCCTGGAACTTGAACGCTACCGCCCAACGAGGTGACTTGGCGGTGTAGCCAAGCGAACTCTGATAGGCCAACTCGTTGATCTTTATCACGATTCCGTCTGTGGCGTACGGCAGGAACTTCCTTTCCGTGTCCCAATAGTGAATATATTCCTCGATCTCATCTATTCCATGGACGATCTTTCTTTTGTCAGATATAGGCAGCCCCCAAGAAGCGGCGGCGTTCAATGCGTCATCGTGAGTCTGGAAAGATACACTCTGGCTCGGAATATGATAGAGTGTGCACATCAGCCCTCTTCTCGCAACCTCTGACGGATCAAGCAATTTCAGCGAGCCTGAAGCGGCGTTCCTCGGATTTGCGAACGGCTGGTCCTCGTTGTCCTCACGCTCCTTGTTGAGCCGGTCGAACGACTCGTAAGGCATAAGGATTTCCCCCCTGATCTCAAACTCCTCCGGCCAGCCTGTGCCTTTAAGCTTTTCAGGAATATTACTTATCTTCAAAGCATTGGCAGTCACGTCATCCCCGACCACACCGTCACCTCTGGTCAAGGCCCTGAACAGTTTCCCGTTCCTGTAGGTAAGGCAGATGGCAGTCCCATCAAACTTCAACTCGCATGAATATGTGAACTTTACCTCACCGAGATCCTTTTCAGCCCTACGCACGAAATCCTCGATCTCGCCGATGTTGTAGGTGTTCGCAAGTGATAGCATAGGGTACTTATGCGGATACTGGGCGAATTCCTTACGCACCGCAGGCTCGGCATTGGCCCCCATGCTTTGATCCAAATCACTGCCGACCCTCTGGGTAGGGGAGTCGGAGGTAAGGAGGTCAGGATATTCCTTCTCCAGATCCTCAAGCTCGCGCATCAGGTGGTCATATTCAAAATCGCTCATCGTCGGAGCGTTGTCGACATAGTACCGCCTGCTGTTCTCCCTGAGGGTCTTCCGGAGTTCCTCGACACGTATTTTGGCCTGCTCTTGATCCATATCCGCAAAGTTCTTTGTCAAATCTTCAGCGACATGTTTTTCGACAACCGCTAAAGAATACAAATTTAATGAAAAATGTCGGCATTCCGTTCAAAATCATCAAGAAGATTAGACTAGTCAGACCTTATAACTACTTTTTGAAAAGTTAAAACAGTTTCTTAAATTTGTGGCCGATTTTACGAACATACAAATTTCTAAATCATTCGTATATGAAAGATTCAATCATCATTCTGTGCGGCGGCGGCCCTGCACCTGGAATGAACACCGTCGTGTTCTCAGTCGCCAAGACTTTCCTTTCCAACGGTTACAGGGTCATCGGACTCCATGAAGGCTACACCGGACTCTTCCGCAAGGAGGCCCGCACCGAAGACATCGATTTCTTCAAGGCTGACGCTTACTTCAACAGAGGTGGCTCCTACCTCCAGATGAGCCGTTTCAAGCCGACCAACGAGGATTTCGAGCAGAATTTCAACCTTGCCCTCTTCCAGGACAACAACGTGAAGCTTCTCGTTACCGTGGGTGGCGACGACACCGCGTCCACAGCCAACAGAATCGCCAAGTTCCTTGAGGCCAAGAATTATCCGATCCACAACATCCACGTTCCTAAGACGATCGATGACGACCTTCCTCTGCCTCACAATGCACCGACCTTCGGATTCAACTCCGCCAAGGATGAGGGAGCGCACATCGCGCGCACCGTTTACGAGGATGCCCGCACATCCGGAAACTGGCTGCTCATCTCTGCCATGGGCCGCAGCGCAGGCCACCTTGCCCTTGGAATCGGCGAGGCCACACACTGCCCTATGACCATTATCCCTGAGATGTTCAACAACACCACGATCACCGTGGACAAGATCATCAAACTGACTCTCTCCGCAATCATCAAGAGAAAACTTCTCGGCATCCCTTACGGAACCGTAGTTGTCGCGGAAGGTGTGTTCCATGACCTTGAGCCTGAGGACATCAAGGCCACAGGCGTGCACATGACCTACGACGAACACGGACACCCTGAGCTTGGCAAGATCTCCAAGGCCGTCCTCTTCAACGACATCCTTGAGAAGGAGTTCAAGAAGATCGGAATGAAGGTCAAGACCCGTCCTGTCGAAATCGGTTACGATGTCCGTTGCCAGGATCCGGTTGCATACGACCTGTCATACTGCACAGAGCTTGCTCTCGGAGTTTACGAACTCTTCTCAAAGGGCGAGACCGGATGCATGGTCTATGTGGATGAGAACGGCAACGCGCAGCCTCTTTACTTGAAGGATCTTCAGAACGCCGAGGGCAAGATTCCTCCTCGCCGCGTGGACATCGAAGGCGGAATAGCCCGCAACTACTACGGACACATCTGCCACTACATCACTCCTGCCGACTACGAGGCCGCCAAGGCTTACGTCGCGAATCCTGAGGAGTACGACTTCAAGAAGATCCTTAACTGGTAAGTGATGAATATGTGAGGTTCAGTTAATTGAGCTTCACTATCGCACAGTCGCCAGATGACACTTCGACCTCGATCCGGGTTTCCGGGTCGAGTTTTTTTATGGACAGATAATCGATGGCCTCCTTAGGTATGCGGATGGAAATATTATTAGTAATATCTGAGAAATTGCATACAAACAACCAAGTCTCGGTGCCGTCGCCACGAAGAAAAGCGAAATGCCAGTCCGGATCAAATCCCGGCGAGTCGTAATTGCAGTAGCAAAGATCAAACGTCTTGCCTGAGGCTATCGCCGGAACAGAAGCGGCCATATTCAAGAACCTACGCCACTTTTCAAGCAACGCAGCCTCCTCTGGTGTAAGCCCCTTATTTTTATGAATATATTCAATCAGCCTTCCGATTGACGGAATTTTCCACCAATCGAATATAGTCGTTCTTCCATCCCGGCCACTGAACCCTTCGGCATCCATTCCACGCTCACCGATCTCTTCCCCGAAATAGATCATGTAAGGTGCTGTGTTAAGGAATATTCCCGCACCCAACGCCGCGAAAGTCCTCCTGGCATCCAGACCGAAGAAGTCTGATGCGAAACGCTGCTCGTCGTGATTTTCAAGGAAGTTCAACATCTTCGGCTGCAAGTCAGCCAGAAACTGCCAGTTCCATGTCAGGCTTCTGGCCGTTCCGTGTCCTTCCACAACTGACCTGACGGAATCATAAAGGCCAGATTTGTCATAAAGGAAATCGAAGCCTACTTCGTTTATATATCTGGCATACAACTCCTTCTGATAGACCTCGGCGATGAATATGATATTCGGGAATTCCTTCCGGATCCTTTGGATAAGCCACTGGAAGAATTGCCAAGGAACCATCTCTGCCATATCGCAACGGAAACCGTCCACACCTTTGCCACACCAATAGCGGACAATGTCGTACATCTTGTCCCAAGTCAGAGTGTGAAAGTCGCAGTAGTTCAGCCTTATGGTTTCATACCAATCATTCACGGAAGGGGAGGGCGAGAAGCAGTTGCCGGAAGCCTTGGCCGGATTCTCGTAATAGGTCTGATGATCAAAAGGCAATTCCAGTGGCTGTCCGGGATAGTAATAGAAATCGTTCTCAGGCCGCCAATGGACGGTCGGATCATCGTCTGAACCCAAAGGCTTGATCTCTGGATGAGCCAATCCGACTTTACCGTAATCCCGT
The DNA here is from genome assembly GCA_963657715.1 of uncultured bacterium. GTDB lineage: Bacteria > Bacteroidota > Bacteroidia > Bacteroidales > UBA932 > Cryptobacteroides. The sequence goes on from CAVKML010000014.1 coordinate 26,528, forward strand.
GACACGTGATTTGGAACAAAGTCAATGATGACCTTGAGTCCGGCATCGTGACTCCTCTTCAACAAGGCCTCAAACTCATCCATTCTTTCACACGGATTGTCAGCGAGATATGGATTGATGTCATAATAGTCCGTGATCGCATACGGTGACCCGGCCGCACCTTTGACAATCTGCCTGTCAGAAGCCGGGCAACCTTCGGCAGAGGTCGTCGTTGCATGTCTGATCACCCCGGTGTACCAAACGTGGCTGACTCCCAATGATTTGAAATATGTCATAGTCTCCGGATCGAACTCCGAGAACTTTCCCTTTCCCCACAACCGAGTGAGAACCTGATAGATGATCAATTTACCCATATCTAAAACCCGATCAAAGCCTTGCCTTTATTCCTGTCGATGAATCCGGTCAGGCCATCGACCTTCAATACTTTCGCGAACTTGCCCTCATAAACGCATTCCAACCGGCCAATAGCGTCAAAATCAATCATTCCAGAGCCGGCGTATTGATCAACGGAAAGATAGCCGACACCAAGCGAGGTGATGTTCTGAAAGAAATGCGTGCCTTGGCTCGGATCGATCCTGAATCCATCGATACCATATTCAACGACCATTCTCGCGGCGGATATGTCCGTCCACGCAACTGGTACACCGAGAGTCGGAATCGACGCCCCCCATCTGCCAGGGCCAACCAGAAAATATGTCTCTCCATTAGCGGCAAACCGGGCGTTAATCTCTGAAATCTCATCCGCCATCAAGGAAGTCCTCATTTTGTCGAACGACTCCGGACGAATAATGACAATGTGAGAAGACTCGGTAAAGTACCCGTTGCCCAAAGCGTTGTCGCTGCGGATCAATTTGTTGGAGACAATCGCCTCGGCATCCTCGATCGAAGATGTCTGTGAACCGATTCCGCTGGAAACCGGACGGACCTGAAGGAGTTTCAGATCAGCCGTCTTCCCTCCCGAAGACTTGATAGGGTCCACCGCAAACTCAATCTCGACCTCGCTCATCAATTCGTCACGGCATATTGACATAATCTCAGAAAGAGCCTTGGCTAGCGGGAATCTGTCGTACTGGAATATTCCGTCAAAGGAAACCACTCTTGCTCCTCTTATATCGATTCCTGGTGCCATCCTGTCATCCAACGCGTTATAGGTGGACGCCACAAGTTCCGGATGGTCATATTCAGTAAGCGCGTCAGCCACAGGAACCCGCCTTAGGTTGACTCCATCATTTTTGGAAATCTTAAAGGCCGAAGGTCGCAGATCAAGGACAAAGATCTCGTTCTGAGTGTCTCTCTGCGCCAACTTAGGATTGGACAATTGGAGAATCTTCTTGGGATGCAAAGGATCCACACGCAAGGTACGTCCGCCGTCCACAACGGTCTTACCCAAGCCGAAAGCTACATTCAGGACACCGTCAGTGGCTTTTTCGGCCCCGATAGGGTAGGAGTTCAAAGAACGTCCAACCCCTGACATCATCGGGTAGAAATCGTGACCGTGGACAGTCCCGCAGATTGTCTGGACAATCACGGCCATTTTCTCTTCGCCAAGCAGGTTCCCGCTAGCCTGAATGTAGTTCCGGCTGCCCTTGAAGAATGTCGAGGCGTAAACGCTCTTTATCGCCTTTCCGAGCTCACGCAGCATCCTGTCCTTATTCTCAACCGGTGGACACATATAAGTCGCGTACACCCCGGCGAACGGCTGATAGTTGCTGTCCTCCAGTTTGGAGCTTGAACGTACTGCGAGAGGGCAATCCACCGTGGCCAAAAACGTCTTGAGGTCCAGAGTCAGATCCTCAGGAAGAGTGGATGCCACGAATTCCGAAAGGATTTCATCATCAGATAGTTCCGCATCTATCACATACTGTAGGCCATTGTCAATTATGAACTTGTCGAACCAATCAGTGGTCAGCACGATTGTGCGAGGAATGGAAACCCTCAAGCCGTCGTATCTCTCTGACAATGAATATTTCCGTACAAGATGATTGAGGAACGCCAAACCTCTGGCCTTTCCACCCAAGGAGCCTTCTCCGACTCGTGAGAACCAGTAATAGTCCTCATACGAGTCCTTATGAAATTCCGTAATGATACCCTGACCTATGCTCCTGTGGTAACGTCTGATGTTGTCCAAAAGGAAATCCCGGAACTCTCCGGCATTCGTGTGATGCTCAGCTCTGAATGTCTCCGCCAGATTGAACAATCCTCTGGCATACAACCACTTCGAGAACATATTTCGGGAAGTGTTACTCATCAGCACTGCATCCGGGATGTCATCGATGATTTTCTCCAGCTGCGAAAGGCTGGCCGCTCTTCCGCACTCCGCACCCGTGGAATCCCGGAACACAAAATCACCGAATCCGAATTCTTCCTTCATATAATCTCCGAGCTGGAGGAACAAGGTGCTGGAATATTTCTTCAGGAAACCGACACCCAGTTTGGCGGCTGTTTCCGCCATGCTGCCCTGTGAGGATTGCAGCAGAACCGGCATCAGAGGATCATATTCCCGGATAATTTTGACAAGTTCTATTCCTGCGTCAAGTTTCTCTGTCTTAGGATCATCTCCCTTGTGGAAGACCATTCCGACATCCGAGATCACGCCAAGCAGGTTCCGTCTGTATTTCTCAAAATATTCAATCGCTTCCTCAAGGCATGTGGCAAGAAATATCTTCGGCCTGGACCTTTTACGGTACTTTTTCTGGTCATCATTCAGGGATTCCGTCAAGAACTCACGGCTCTGAGTGAGCACAATCTTGTAAAGTTCAGGAAGATAATTTGAGTAGTAACGGATTGAATCCTCCACAAGCAGGATGCCTTTTACCCCAACCTCAAAGACATCGTTCTCAGCATTGGCGGCATCCTCCAGCAATTTAACTATGGCCAGGATAAGATCCGCGTTCCCATGCCAGCTGAACACAAAGTCAACTCCAGGATGCGGAGACTCCAACACCCTCTGCCTTACAGCTTTGGAATAATGGATCAAAAGGATGAACGGAATTCCACGACCTTCATCCTTTAACCGAGACGCGAACGGGAATATTTCCTTGTCCTGCTCGTTGTACATACAGATGACCATGTCGATTTCCTCATCGGAGCCGATTATTTCCCGGGCCTGTGCGGAAGAATTTGCCCAGATGAATTTCGGTGGATTACTCAGGTTGAGTTCCCGATACTCGTTTTTCACCTGATTCTCAATGCGTCCGTCCTCCTCAAGGGCGAAAGCGTCGTAGTTGCTGCATATCATCAGGATCTTCCGGATCCTGGCGCGCATCAAGGATTCTTCGTTCATTTGCGACCGTTTTTGCTAGCGAGCCGCAAATTACGAAAAATCTATGGAATATTCTTGGAAAGAAGGTACAGATTTTACGCCCTGCGACGGAACTCAGCGATTGTGATCGCAGTGGCCACAGCTGCGTTAAGAGACTCCGAGCCTCTATCATCCCGAGGCCATGATGGAATGAACAGCCTGTCTGTCACAAGTTTACCGACCTCAGGAGAAATGCCTTTGGATTCGTTGCCGATCACGATGACGGAAGGGGAAGTCTTTCCGGTCGCCAAATCCTTGGCGTACATGTCCTCACCATCAAGGAATGTCCCGTACACGTTGCCCCCTGCTGCGACGGCTGCCTTGCAAAGATCACTGACATCACAATAGTGGAATTTCACCCTGAATATGGCTCCCATAGTTGACTGCACAACCTTTGGATTGAATATGTCAACAGTGTCCTTTGAGGCGAACACAGCGTCGATCCCGAACCAATCCGCCGTGCGGATGATCGTGCCAAGATTGCCCGGATCCCTGATTCCGTCCAAGGCCAAAAACAATCCCTTGCAAGGCACACTATGAATATTTCCGATGTCAATGTCGGCCGGTTTTCTTACAATAGCCAACGCCGGAGAAGGGGAGGACAGGAGACTCAGCCGTGCCATTGTCGCACTGCCGGTTTCGTCAGCCCGATAGACCTTCTCGACCCCGAAAGTAGATGCCAAGGCCTCGGAGACCATCTTCTCCCCTTCAACGACGAAAAGTCCGTTTTCATCTCTGAACTTCTTATGTTCAAGAGACTTGACGAACTTTATCTCGTTATGTGACACAGATGAAGGCATAGCCTAGAATCCGAGAATCTTCAGCATTGAATCCGAACTCTGCTCCGGAGCGAAGACCCTTGTCGTGATCTTGCCGTCCTTGTCCTTGTCGATCAGGATGTGCTTAGGGGATGGCTGGAGGCAATGCTTGACTCCACCGTAACCAGAAATGGCCTCCTGATAGGCTCCCGTGTGGAAGAATCCGATGTAAAGCGGATCCCTTCTGTTCTTCATCACCGGAAGGAATATCGCATTGGAGTGCGCCTCGGAGTTGTAGAAGTCCTTGCTGTCGCATGTAAGTCCACCGATGAACACCCTGTGGTATTCCTCATTCCACTTGTTGATAGGGAAGAGGATGAACCTTTGGTGCAGTCCCCAGGTGTCCGGAAGGCTCGTCATAAAGGAGTTGTCGATCATATACCAGCATTCGCGGTCGTTTTGCTGCTTGACATCCAGCACTTTGAATATGGTCGCGCCGCTCTCGCCTACGGTGAAGTTGCCGAATTCCGTGTAGATGTCAGGAACCTGCACCCCGTGTGAGTCGCAGACTGACTTGATCTGATAGACGATCTCCTCTATCATATATTTGTAGTCGTAATCGACTGCCAGAGAAGTCTTTATTGGAAGTCCGCCTCCGATATTCAAAGAATCGAGGTCCGGACAGATCTGCTTTAGGTCGCAGTAAAGGTTCAGGCAGCGTGCCAACTCGTTCCAGTAATATGAGGTGTCCCTTATGCCGGTGTTGATGAAGAAGTGGAGCATCTTCAGCTTGAACTTAGGGTTCTTGCTGATGCCGTTGCGGTAGAACGGAATGATGTCCGAGTACCTGATTCCCAGACGGGAAGTGTAGAAATCGAACGAAGGCTCCTCCTCGGAAGCGATGCGGATTCCAAGCTGCGTCGGGACCTCGATCAGGTCGTCCAGATCCTCCAGCTCGTTCTTGTTGTCGAGCACAGGGATGATGTTGTGCCATCCCTCGTTGAGCATTGTGGCGATGTTCTTGATGTACTGAGGCCTCTTAAAGCCGTTGCAGATGATTATCAGGTTCTTGTCCACGAGTTTATCAGTCTCCAGCTTGCGGATGAGATCCAGATCGTAGGCAGAGGATGTCTCCAGATGGACATCGCTTTTGAGCGCCTGCTCGATGACAAACTTGAACTGAGAGCTCTTCGTGCAGTAGCAATAATGATGGTCGCCCTCATAGCTGACCTTTGACATTGCGTTGCGGAACATTCTCTTGGCCCTCTGAATCTGTGACGTGATCTTCGGGAGATAGGTGAGTTTCAACGGAGTACCATATTCCTTGATGATTCCCATCATGTCAATGTCATTGACGAAAAGATTGCCGTCTTCAACCCTGAATTCGTCCTGCGGAAAGTCAAATGTCTGATCCACAAGATCGATGTACTTGTTCTTCATCCTAAAAAAACTGTAAACCTATTAATGTTCGACATAAAAATGGACCGCCGATGATGCCACTTACGGCTTCGGCGTGCAAATATAGGTACGAAAATTAATATTTTGACCCAAATTTGAAGAAAAATCAGAAACGGTTGCTATTTTTGTAGAATATGATGGCAAAATCCTCGTCTTACCTCTTGCTGGCCGTCTTGGCCATCGTCGCCGCGCTGAGTTTCTCCTGCAGCACGACGCGTGTTCTGGAGGATGGTCAATACCGCCTTGCATCGAACAAGGTCCATGTCGTCAATGACGGCAAGTTCAACACAAAGAAAGTCGAATCCTACATCAAGCAGAAGCCGAATTCATACATTATCTTCGGGTTGAACCCTTTCCTGAACATCTACAACTGGTCAGGCAAAAAACCAGACAAGGTCGTCAACAAGTTCATCAGGAGCATCGGTACGGCTCCTGTCGTCTATCAGCCGTCACTTGTCGAAGCCTCGATAGACAACATCAAAAGACATCTTGAATACCTCGGTTACTATGGTTCAGACGTACGCAGTGACATTGATGTCAAGGGCCGAAAGGTTAATGTAACATATTCAGTGACGCTTGGCAAGCGATTCAGGATAGGGGAGATAACATATTCATTGCCGGATGGTGAATTCAAGAAAGACTTCCTAGCCGACACTTCTGAAGTATCCCTGAAACCGGGAGACTATATCTCCGAAGACGCGCTGGAAAAGGAGACCGAACTCCGGGCTTCCGCCATGCGTCGCAAAGGCTACTTCGGATTCACGAAAAACTATTTCTCGTTCGAGGCGGACACTCTCAATTCTTCAGAGAACGCCGGACTGCTGATGATGGTCAAGGAATATACCAGAAACCAGACTCCTGAATATGCCCGTCCGCACCGGAAATATTCCTTGGGAGAAGTCACAATCTCGTATGACAAAGACTTGAGAATCAACGATAAGGTCCTCAGGAACATTTGTACGCTCCATCCTGGTGACCGGTACGATGAGCAAGAGGTGAACACGACATATTCACGCTTTTCCGCCTTGAGGATGTTCAGCGGGGTCAACGTTTCTCTTACCCCACGTGATTCCGGCATAGTGGATTGTGACATAAATCTGACACGCTCCAGAATGCAGGGATTCAAGGTTAACCTTGAGGGGTCGTCCAACTCCACAGGTTTGATCGGAATCTCTCCGCAACTGAGTTATTACCATAAGAACATCTTCCACGGAGGTCAGTGGCTGAACCTTGGCTTCCTCGGAAATTTCCAGTTCAAATACAACGATAGAAACGTGAAATCCAATGAGTTCGGAGTCTCCGCAGGTTTAAGTTTCCCTGAATTCCTCGGTCTGCCGAATTCCATGTTCAAGGGGCCGTCCGTTCCTCGCACCGAAATCAACGCTTCATACAACTACCAGAACCGTCCTGAATACACGAGGAATATGATCTCGACATCTTTCGGTTACTCGGGATCTCTTCGTGGCGGAAAGTTTTTCTATCAGTTCTATCCGATCCAGGCGAAGATTGTCCGGCTGACAAACCTCGACCCGAACTTCTACACCACGCTGTCCGGCAATCCTTTTATGAGGGACGCTTACCAGAACCACTTCGATGTCGGTGCCGGTATAGTGGCCTACTACACAACCAGCACAGCCTTGGTTCCGAAGGAGACATACGAATATGCCCGTCTTCTGCTCGATGCCTCCGGCAATGTCCTGAGCCTGTTCAATGGAACAATGAGGAAGGATGAATATGGCTCCAGACTTATCTGGAACACGCCATATTCCCAGTACATCCGCACGGAACTCACCCTCGGCAAGACCTTCGTCTTCGGCAAGAATGGAGGACAGGCATTGGCGATGCGTCTTCTCGGCGGTGTCGGCTACGCCTACGGCAACTCATCCACACTTCCGTTCGAGAAACAGTTCTACAGTGGCGGCGCGAACAGCATGCGTGGCTGGCAGGCCCGCGCTCTTGGTCCCGGCAACTCAAAGGCAGACACGACATTCGTGATTCCGAGCCAGACCGGTGACGTGAAACTGGAAGCCAATCTGGAGTACCGCTTCCCGATGTTCTGGAAACTGTGCGGCGCGGTTTTCACGGATGTAGGCAACATCTGGACTCTGAAAGAAACCGACGGAGATGACGATAACCACACTCATTTCGCCCTAAAGAACCTAGCCACAAGTCTGGCCGCCAACTGGGGCTTCGGTCTTCGTGTTGACCTTAATTTCTTGATTCTTCGTCTCGACATGGGTATGAAAGTCTATGACCCGTCCCAAGACTCCGCCCGCTGGCGCGCCCCGTCCCAATGGCTTCAAAAAGACGGCTACTCCATCCACTTCGGTGTCGGGTACCCGTTCTGATGTGCGGTGACGGGCGAAAGTCTTATTTGATTATTTGCCATATATAACATTGACGATAAAGGCTTTGAAAAAAAATCAAAGTCATAAATGTTAGTACACAGATAATTGTTAACTTTGTATAATGGAGAACAAAGACTTCATTATATTGTTATATGGCAGAAAAGAAAGAATTTCTGGAAGGGCGGAAAGCCGTTACTTTTTTGGACTTGTTTGCTGGTGCAGGTGGCATAAGCGAGGGATTTATGCAAGCCTACACTAATGACAAGTACTATGATTTCATATTGGCGAGCGATATAAATGAAAACTGCGAGCTGACGCATCGTGTCAGATATAACGAGGAACTTGGCCTTAAAACCAAATTCCTTACAGAAGACATCATGTCTGAGACATTCCTTTCAGACTTGAAAAAGAAGATAGGCCGAACCTCTATTGATGTCGTGACAGGAGGCCCGAGTTGTCAGTCATTCTCTCTTTCTGGCCGTCGTCGTAAATATGACAAAAGGGACAACTTGTTTGAACATTACCTGAAAGTGATTTCGGAACTTCGTCCGAAGTATTTTGTAATGGAGAATGTCAAAGGAATATTGACAAAGGATAAAGGTCGATTCAAGGACGAGATTATGCGAAGAATCCGTTCAATCATAGATCCCAAGCAAGTCTCCTCATTATATTGCTATCTTAATGAGATGCTAGGACGAACTGCGTCATCCTTTGAGAAGAACTGCTTTATGATTAAAACTCGTTTGGAGATAGAAGATGATTTCCAAACAGAGTCGCTGATTGAAGAATATTTTTCAATTCTAGAAGATCGATTTAAGGAGCTTACAAGAAATATCGACTATCGTATAAGCAAGTCAGACTCGCAAATTAGCACAATACGTCACGGTCTGAACTTGCTCAAACGCAATCGTGAACGCCAGAAGATCCAAGGTGCGATTATACAAGAGAAGGCTTTTTGTAATATAGACAACGATGCCTTCGTTCATTCGATGAACGATTTCATTGAGTCTTTGGAAGATGATACCATCATTGGAAAAATTCTGCTCTCTGTAGATAATGTAAAGGAGTTCGGTGCCTTTCGTGACAAGGTGGAGTCATTCAAGTCTATGATCGGCTTGTATGCGATGACACTAGACGAATGCTTTGACACCTTGAGAAATTATGCTAAAAAGGATGACTCAGAGAGTGACTTTGAAAAGATACTTGATGGTATTCGCTTGTATAGGATAGAAAAGCCTATAGTCGTACTGTCATCAGACTATGGTGTTCCGCAAAATAGAGAACGTGTTTTGTTCATAGGATGTCGCAATGATCAGAAACTAATTACGGAAATCCCGGCTACAGTTGCAACTGATGAGAAAGTAACTATATATGAAGCTATTTCAGATCTTGACTTCATCGACAACGGTGAGACAAAAACTGAATATGGCAAAGCAAAGAGGAATAAAGAACTAGATCCATTAATTCGCAGCAGAGCCATTGACGGCCCAACCGACACGGAATCAGAACGTCACACTTTTGCTGAGTGGTCACGGATTGGGCGCTTGCAACATCGGTTTGTTTTTGAGTGTAAGCCTTTTTATGTCAAGACATCGGAAGAACTTGGAAATCCTATGCTCCACATTGAACAGGAATTATTTAATCACCAAACAAGTTCGCAGAGCCCAGATGTCAAAAAGCGTCTAGAAATCATAGCTAAGCACGGAGATTACGATGATGCGTGCAAGATTGAGTTGAAGAAGAAAAATCTGGAATCCAACAAGCGTAATTATACCGTACTCAATCCAAAAGGACAAAGTCCTACCGTCGTGACAATGCCGGATGATTTTATACATTACTCAAGATTCCGGGCTATGACTGTCCGAGAAATGGCAAGGCTTCAATCTTTTGATGATTCTTTTGTATTCCAAGGAAAAAGACAGACCGGAGGGGACAAGAGAAAGTCGGAGATACCTCAATATACCCTTGTGGGAAATGCCGTTCCTCCGCTTATGGCAAGAGCAATCGGCAACGCAATTCTAAAAGTTATAAAGTAGGCCTATGATACATATGCGCTCTTTTACTCCGTTTGAGAAGCGGAATATGGAATATCTGGTGAATCATAATGTGAAATTCACTCAGGTACAGATTACAGCGACAGGGTTGAAGAAATCCATCCTTGATGCCACGACTCCGATGAGGACATATCTCAAAGAGAATAATGTGCACGATTATGAACTTCAGTCTAAAGGACAGGAGCATAAGGTCACCATATCGACACATATTCTGACCTCATTCGGAAGCATTGCCACTCAAACATCTTTTTATCGTCCGGAGACCAAAGACGGGGATCCGCGATTATGGATTTACAAGTTGAAAGAGTCAACAGAAGCAGATGATATCCACGTGATTATAGCAATGAATCCTAATGATTTGTATGTTATAAATATCACAAAAGTTGATATTGTCAAGTGCTGCGAGACATCTATAGAGAATCCTATCCGGGATTTGGTTCACACTCTTTCGGATAGTGCTGATCAAGTGTCGGAAGAACTGCTCGCCCTTTTAATGGAATATCAGAATCAATGGATTGATACAGACTTGAATGCAGACACTGCAATCGGGCGTCAAGTTGAAGCTCTATTGGGCATTGATATGAACGATTCACCGCTTCCTGATTACAAAGGAATAGAGCTGAAAAGTTTTAGAAGCCAGCGTCCAAGCATCCGCAAAAATCTGTTTTGTAAGGTTCCTGATTGGGATATAAGCCATCTGAAAAGCGGGGCGGAGATTGTTGATAAATATGGTTACTTGTCAGGCGGAATCAAGTCATATAGGAATACTTTAAGATGCGGAGCCCCTAACACCCAGAACTTGAGATTGAATATGAACTATCCTAATAATCTTCTTGAGATTGAAGAAGATGAGATTCAGGAGAACGCTCTATTCAAGAAAGTCGCGGATGTGGCCGTATGGAGACTTCAGACATTACACCATTGCCTTCTGACAAAACATCACGAGACATTCTGGATAGAGGTTGATACCCGTATGGGAGAGTCTGGCCAAGAACAGTTTATGTTCAATAAAATTGAGCATACCAGAAATCCGATAGTCTCCCAGTTTGATATTCTCTTGGAGCAAAGTATGATTACTGTTGACCTGCTTCTCGGTCGCCCAAAAGTAGATACGATAACCGGAAAGCCCAAAAAAGGCGGTGATGCTGTCAGTTTCAAGATAAAGAAAAACGCCGCCGGACTACTTTTCCCGAATAGTGTAACATATAAATTTTAACTTCATTAAACCTATTTACCATTATGATTATTTCAAGTATAGAAATAGAGAATGTAAAGGGAATTCAGCATTTGTTAATAAAGCAACCTATATATCCTAATCGCCCCAATATTCTAGTAGCACCCAATGGTTTTGGAAAAAGTTCTATTGCTATTGCCTTTAGGTCGTTAAACAGTGGCCGTTTATCTCTTAAACCAGAACATTTCTATCAAGAAATAACATCTAACCATCCCAGTATTAAGATTTCAATAAATGATGGCTCCGTTTTATCCGCTGATGAATATTCCGATACGATATCTTCCAATTACTCAATACATGTAGCTAATAATGCACTGATTCCTACAGCCAAGGCAAAGCATTTTGGAAAGATAACGACTGCTAAAGCATCGTTAGATATTGAACCGACAGTTATAATTAAGACAATCCCTCAAAGAGAATTATTTGGGTATTCTCTTATTAAAATGAAACGAAAATTTGGCAATAATGGGAAAGTCTTAACTGACATTTCACGATTATATGAAAATGAGGCGGTCATAACTAAAATAGAGAATTGCGTTGATTTCCATATATTTGAATTAAAACCATACCGAACTAAAGCCCAAAATATCATTGATACCTTCAATTTATTCGATTCAAAAACAACTGCGATTGAGATTAAAACCTCAATGAGTGAAAGTATGAATTTTAGAGACATCTGTCCTGAATTTACAACCCTAATGAATAATATTGAGTCTGAATTGTCAATTGATAATGATTGTGATGGATTCTTGACAACTTGGCAGTATCTGGTTACGAGGAAAGAACTTGGAACCAAGTTTAGGAAAGCCTTGGCTTATCTTCGGTATATCAAAAAGAAACAACTATTGGACGAAACGTTAAACGAACTAAATCCAGTAAGGGATAGATTTGATTTCAAATCTTGTGAAAAGGATAGGTCTTTGATTATTAACTGGCCCAAAGCTCATCAAATATCTAATGGACAAAGAGATACTCTAGTATTTATTTCAAAATTGTTAGAATGCAAGTTTAAGGAATCCAAAAATTGTATTCTTATTATAGATGAGTTTTTCGATTATTAGGACGATGCTAATCTCGTAGTATTTCAATATTATATTTCCACATTAATTGATAGTTACAAAAAAGACAAGAGAATAATATTCCCGATATTACTTACACATCTTGATCCTAACTATCTAAAACACTTTTGTTTTGATGATAAAAAACTTAATATTTGCTATTTGAAAGACTCAAAAGCCAAAGTTGGAAAATGTCTGTCAGATTTGGTTAATAAAAGGGATGACGAATCTATTAAAGATGATGTAGATAAATATTACTTTCACTTTTATCCATATTTAGATAATGTTAACTTGACAGAAGCTTTTAAGAATTTATCTTTAAATAGCGATTGGAGTAAACCAACTTCGTTTAAGAAGAAAATTGAACGAGAAAGCAGACGTTATTGGTACGAGGATTCATTAGAATATGATCCATTATCCGTATGCTTTTCTGTATGTATTCGTATAGAAGAGAAAGTATATAATCAACTACAAAAAGATGAGCACAAGAGTGAGTTTATTGCCACACATAGCACGAAAGAAAAACTTCAGTATGCTAAAAGTATGGGTATAACAATACCAGAGACATATTTCTTATTAGGGATAGTTTATAATCATCCGCTACATTCAATTGATAATAATACGGCAAAATCGCTTGCTCTGAAATTAGATAACGCCATTATAAAACAAATGATAAAGAATCTATGGTCAAAGTAATCAGATTATTATAACATCATAATTTGCTTGTTATCGAATTTGGTGGCGATATTTACAACACCGCCACCAACTATAACTAAGCGACCGATGTTATTGTAACTTCAAGGTGCAGACGTTCTCGACGTGCTGGGTGTGAGGGAACATGTCAACCGGCTGGACGGCGGTTATTTCGTACTTCTCGGCGAAGAGAGCCAGATCACGGGCCTGCGAGGCCGGGTTGCAGCTGACATATACCATACGGGCAGGGGAGGCCTCAAGGATTACCTTCGCCACATCTGGGTGAATGCCAGCTCTTGGTGGATCCAAAATGATAACATCCGGCTGACCGTGCTCCTTGATGAAATCACGGCTCAGGACATCCTTCATGTCACCGGCAAAGAACTCGCAATTCGTGATGCCGTTACCGGCAGCGTTCACCTTCGCATCTTCAATTGCCTCAGGAACATATTCAATACCAATCACTTTCGCGGCCTTTCCAGAGACAAACTGCGCGATAGTACCAGTTCCGGTGTAAAGGTCATAGACAATCTCGTGACCGGTCAGCTCGGCGAAATCCCTTGCGACAGAGTAAAGCTTGTACGCCTGCTCGGAATTCGTCTGGTAGAACGACTTCGGGCCGATGCGGAAAGTCAGCCCCTCCATTGTCTCTCGGATGGTAGGCTCGCCCTTGTAGAGGATGCATTCCTGATCGCCAATTGAATCATTCAATTTATTATTTATGATGTAGTAAAGCGAAGTGATCTGAGGGAACGCTTCAGCTATAGCATCAAGCATTTTCTCACGATCTTCACGATTCTCGTAGAAGAAACACATGATCACCATCAAGTCGCCGGTGTCTGTGGTGCGGATGAACATATTCCTGACATAGCCAACATTCTGACGGATGTCAAAAAAGTCCAGACCGTTCTCAACAGCATATTTCTTTATGAAAAGCCGGATGTCATTGGATGGATCCTTTTGAAGGTAGCAATGCTTGATATCCAACACCTTGTCGAAGAACTTGCCGACGTGGAATCCAAGCCCCATCCGGTCATCCTTCGGAACGTTGTCGATGTCCTCACCCTTCAGCAGCCATCTTTTCGAAGAGAACGTGAATTCCAGCTTGTTACGATAGTACTGGATCTTGTCGGACGGAATGGTCGGACGGATTTCCGGCACATCAAGATGGCCAATGCGTACTAACTGGTCATATACCTGCTGACGCTTAGCCTCCAGCTGTAACGAATAGGGGAGAGGCTGCCACTTACAGCCGCCACATACCCCGAAATGCTCGCAGAAAGGCTCAAGTCTATCCTTTGACGGAGTGACAATCCTCTCGACAAAGCCTTCGTAATAATTCTTGCTCTTTTTGGTGACACGGATGTCAACCACATCCCCAGGAACAGCGAACGGCACGAAAACCACAACTCCATTCCAGTGTGTAAGTGCCTTGCCCTCGGCGGCACAGGCCTCGATAGTAATGTTCTCCAACAGGAGATCAACTCTTTTTCTTCCCATAAATATTCCCACTCAGCCGCAACCGGCATTAATTAATTATCAAATTCATGGAACAAGGACTGGGAGATGTTGATCATGAAGTCCCCCATAGCCTCAAGTTCAGCCAACATATCAAGGTAATAGTTGATTGACAAAAACTTGTCCGCTCCTTTCTCTATCTGAACGATACCTTCGTCACGGAGAGTGTCCCTTGTCTCGTTTATCTTGTCCTCGGCGTTATAGGCATTGGTTATGTCCTTAAGCTCGCCATCCACGGCCAATCTCATGTTTGCGACCATCACGGCGAAAGCCTGGTTGACCTTGCCGATCAACAAGTTAAGCTTGCTTATAGTTTCCTCGTCAAAATCTAGCTTGTGCACGCGCAGACGCATAAGCAGCCGGCTGATGTTCTCGCAACTATCCCCAAGACTCTCCAATTCACTTATCACGCGATAGATAACCTTGACCTCACGAGCCTCATGATCGTTAAAAGATTCAGACGAGAGACTGTTCAGGAAAGCCGCGATCTCATATTCGAACTTGTCCGTCACCTCCTCGCACTTGACCAGTTTCTGTCGGTATTCCTCAAACTTGTCAGGATCTTTCTCATTGAGAGCCAGTTTGACATATTGGAAGCCATCCTGCGCTGTCATCGCGAAATTCACAGCCTCTTTGTAGGCTTGTTCTATTGAAATTGAAGGAGTACCGAAAAGTCGGCCCCTTCCTATGAATTTCAGATGGAAGTCTCCCTTTTCAGGTCCCGGCTCTTTGATCCACATTGTCAGCAGATTGGTGAATGGCTTACGGAACCAAACCAAAGCCAAAGTCGAGATGGCGTTGAACAGAGTGTGAACGCAAGCGACACCAAAGACAGCTGTCATCTGCGAATCAAGTCCCATAAGAGAGACAAGTCCAAGATTGATCTTTATGAATATGTTAAAGAATATCAAGACAAAGACAGCTCCGGCCACATTGAAGACGGTGTGTGCGAGAGCGGCCCTGCGAGCCTGTACACCTGCTCCGCTTGCGGCGATATTGGCACCGATTGTGGTTCCGATGTTCTCTCCAAGAACCATGGCTGCGGCCATAGGGAACGGCAACCAGCCGAGATAGGCGAGTACCATCGTCAGGACAACCGTCACACTTGAGGACTGGAGGATGAATGTGATGACAATGCCGATAAGCATGAATATCAACACAGAACCGATTCCGTGGGAAGCTAGGCCGGAGATGTGCGCCGCTACCTGCGGAACGGTGTCAATCGCTGGTATCGAAGACTTTATGTAGATCAGTCCGACAAAAACAAATGAAAGGCCCAAAACAGCCTGCCCGATGTTTTTGACCATGGATTTCTTCATGAGAGTCATGACAAAGCCGGCTCCGAGCAGCACAAAAGCAAGAACCGTCACATCAAGCCAGAAACCCGAAGCCGCTATTATCCAAGCGGTTATTGTCGTTCCGATGTTGGCTCCCATAATCACACAGATGCCTTGCTTGAGCGATAGGGTAGAGACACTCACAAGGCTGGCCACCAAGATAGTCGTAGCACTTGATGACTGGACGAGAGCTGTGATTCCGGCGCCGGAAAGGATCTGTTTGAACGGCGTGCCAGAAGTCATCCATTTCTCAAAGCGCCTGAGTCTGTCACCGCACGATTTCTGGATTCCTGCACTCAGCATCTCAAGTCCGAAGACAAAGAGCGCTAAAGCACCCAAAAGGGTCAATAATTGTAAAATCATATCAAAGGGTAGAGCTTACGAATATCCAACTTAACATAATCCAAATTGTGTAAAATAGGCGAGCGCCGCTATACAAGGGAAACTATTGATTCTGAATCGAATTTGTCCGGAGAATATCCTTGTTTGAATGTCACACCGTCACCGAGAATCTCAAATCCGGCAGCCGATGCCATCTCGGTGAGCAATCTCACGCTTGCGGCAGCCCAAGTGAACGAACCAAAGGCGAAGAAACGTCTGTTCTTGACCAGCCGGTCGCATATCGCCTCCATCAACTGACGTACAGGAGGCAATATTCCATTATTATAAGTCGGCGAGCCGAGGATCACAGTGTCGTACTTGAACACGTCACGCAGGGCAAACGAGTAACTTTCCTCATTCAGATTATGCAGCGTGAACGGTATGCCACTATTTTTCATGGACTCGGCCAAGGCCAGCGCGGCTTTCTCGGTGTTACCGTACATCGAGCCGTATGCCAGACAGACTCCATGTTCAAGTGGCTCATAACGACTGAACTTATCGTACAATGAGACAACTTCAGGAATATGCTTCTCCCAAACCGGACCGTGAGTGCTGCAAATTCGGCATATTTCCAAACCGGAAAGCTTCTTGAGCGCAGTCTGGACAGGAGCGGCATATTTCCCGACAATATTCGAGTAATACCGCGTCATCTCGTCTTTATATTCATTGAATAGTTTTGGTTCTGAATCTGTTACGCTTTCAGGAAATGTTTTGAACGTGCCGAAGGCGTCTCCTGAGAACAAGGTTTTCTCCTCAGGACACCAAGTCACCATCGTCTCCGGCCAGTGAACCATAGGAACCATAAAGAACTGAAGGCTTGCACCTCCCAAGCTAAGAGTCTCCCCTTCTTTTATCACTTTAATATTATCCGTCAGGCCTTGGTAACCTTCTATCATCGGCACAGCTTTGGCGTTTGTAACTATCGTACAATCAGGATATTCATTTCTTATCACGCTTTGGAGCGCACTGTGGTCTGGCTCCATATGGTTTACAACAAGATAGTCAATCTTCCTGTCCCCTATCTCGGCCTTGATGTTGGCAAGGAACTCGTCCTTAAAAGCCACGGCCGCCGTGTCGATCAAGGCAATTTTCTCATCCACAACCAGATAGGAATTATAGCTGACACCAAAAGGAAGCGGCCACTGCCGCTCGAAGAGTTTGGTCTGTCGGTCGTTGACGCCAACAAAACGGATTCTTTCAGATAGTCTCATCGTGTTCAAAAATATTCTGTTCCGAGCCTGTCTATTCTGCTGCTCAGAAGTAATAGACAAATTTACGAAACTTATTCCGCTTTTTCTTAAATTTGCGTCTGGTTAAGCCGAAAAATAGCGACAAAGTAGCATTAACATAAATGTTAGCGCAATAAACATTATTGTTTTTGGCATTAATCAGGCGATATTTAACGAAATATGTCGGATATTTATCAAAGAACTGGACAAAGTACGATGCTCCCCCCTCTTCCAGAGCGGATGAGACCAAAAAACTTGTCTGAATATGTCGGACAGAGACATCTTGTGGGCGAAGGATGCATTCTGAGGAAGATGATCGAAAACGGAAATCTGTCCTCGTTCATTCTTTGGGGACCTCCAGGTGTCGGGAAAACCACTTTAGCTGGAATAATCGCCCAGACTTTGGCGCGTGACTTCTACACATTATCCGCGGTCAGCGCAGGGGTCAAGGATGTGCGTGACGTGATCGACAAGGCCCAAAGCGCGTCGGTGTTCTCCAAGGGCGGCGCGCCGATCCTGTTCATTGATGAGATCCACCGCTTCAACAAGGCCCAGCAGGACGCATTGCTCGGAGCTGTCGAGAACGGAACGATTGTCCTGATTGGAGCCACGACCGAGAATCCATCGTTCGAAGTGATCACCCCGCTTCTGTCCAGATGTCAAGTTTTTGTCCTGAAATCATTGGAAGTCAACGATCTTCAGAGGCTTTTGGACAGAGCTTTGAAAAATGACGTACTGCTGAAAGAAAAGGATATTGAAGTCAAGGAAACTGAGGCTCTGTTCCGTTACAGTGGCGGTGACGGCAGGAAACTGCTTAACGTGCTTGAGATTGTCATTGACTCATTCGCAGGGAAAGAGTCTCGCATAGTCATTGACAACGAGACTGTTACCGGTTGCATCCAGGAGAATCTGGCGATTTACGACAAGGACGGTGAGATGCATTACGACATAATCTCAGCCTTCATCAAATCAATTCGTGGCTCTGATCCGAACGCCGCGGTCTATTATCTTGCCAGAATGCTGGACGGTGGAGAAGATCCGTTGTTCATCGCAAGGAGACTCTGCATATCGGCCGCTGAGGATGTCGGTCTGGCAAATCCAAACGCCTTGCTGCTTGCGAACTCATGCTTCCAGATAGTCCATCAGATCGGTATGCCGGAAGCCAGGATTCCGCTGTCGGAAACCACCATCTACCTTGCAAGCTCTCCTAAAAGTAACGCCGCATATCTTGCGATAAACAAAGCTATTGAAGCGGCAAACAGGGATAAGACGGCACCGGTGCCTCTTTACCTCAGAAACGCTCCTACAAAACTGATGGAAGAATTGGGCTACGCTGACGGCTACAAGTATGCCCACGACTATCCTGGCCATTTCGCCGACTTGGAGTTTATGCCCTCCGGACTGGAAGGCACGGTCTTCTACGAACCAGCACCAAACCCGCAGGAAGACAGGCTGAAAGCTTACCTTGAGGCTTGCTGGCCAAAGTACTACTCAAAAAAGTAATATAGTTTACTATTTTTTCATTAAATTTGTGCTTTATTAAATTCATAAAGAATGGTTATTGACATCCTTATTCTGCTCACCGGGCTTGCTCTGGTCGTGCTTGGGGCTGACTGGCTTGTGGAAGGCTCGTCCACTATAGCGAGGAAAGCCGGATTGAGTGAATTTGTAATCGGCCTGACGATTGTTGGAATAGGAACGTCGATGCCGGAATTGGTTGTAAGTCTGACAGGCGCCTTGAAAGGCAACGCTGACATAGCGATCGGCAACATAGTCGGCTCAAACATATTCAACGCGCTTTTCATACTTGGTTGCACGGCATTGATCAGACCGATCGCGATGACAAAGGACAACGTCAAGGTGGACATTCCGCTTAATATTATCGCCACTGTCCTTTTGATTGTCTTCGGAATGCACTTCACCTTGTTCGGGATAGGCAACGATGACACTCTGACAAGATTGGATGGCATTATATTCCTTATTCTTTTCGCCGCTTACATGTATTGGTCCTTCAAGTCCGGAAAAGCGGATGAAAGTGACGTGGTTGAACCTGAAAGCAGAAAATCATGGGTGGCAGTCCTGATGGTTCTGGGCGGGTTGGCGGCCTTGATCTTCGGGGGCGACAAGTTCGTGGACAGTGCGACCGCAATAGCCAGAAAACTGAATATCAGCGACAAGTTCATCGCTGTCACGATCCTTGCCGGGGGCACATCGATGCCTGAATTCGTCACCTGCGTGGTGGCCGCCGCCAAGAAAAAAGGACAATTGGCGCTCGGAAATATTCTTGGATCCAACATCAGCAATATATTATTGATTCTTGGAGTTTCCGCTGCCGCGTACAAACCTTTCCCTGGTTCTCCTTCCGGCCTGTCTTTCTCAGGAATGACTTTCATTGATTTCGGAATATTACTGCTCGGCGCGTTTCTTCTTTGGGTCAGCGCGTTCACTGGCAAAGGCCGAAAGCTGGACAGAGCTGATGGAATCATCCTGCTCACTTGCTTCACAGGTTACATGGCATGGTTGCTGATAAATCTGTAAATGAATATATTAAAGCACTAATACGTATGAAATTCAAAGCAACAAACTATCAGTTGATGAATGTCGGTACTGGCAGGATATTCCCTGACACCGGTTGGTCATTGGCTGATCCGGAAGGTTCCGAGCCATCATTGGTCAGGGCTGTGTATGAGAATGAGAAATTCACCCCTCGTGACGATCTCAAAGGGCTTTACAGATATGCTGAATGGCTTCCGATCAACAGGACACTGAAGAATTCGCATGCCCCTGTGACCTACAAGAGCAAAGGTCTCGCCGAGCTTCTAGGAATGGAGAACCTGTACATAACCTTGTCAGGCTACGTACCTAAACGTGGTGCGAAGATGGAGACCTGCTCGTTCAAGGAGACAGAGGCGTTCTCCGTCTGCGCAAGGCTTCCAAAGAACGACAAGCGCATCCTTGTAGTCCAGTCCGCCGGCAACACGGCCAGAGCATTCGCCCGCGTCTGCTCTGACAACGATATTCCGATAGTCATCTGCATTCCTAACGACAACATCAGTGACCTTTGGTTCCTGAAAAAGCTCAAGTCATGTGTAAAGGTGATCGCTACGCCTAACGGCACAGACTATTACGATGCCATAGCGCTTGGAGAGAAACTCTGCAAAGATTCACGCTATCTGGCTGAAGGAGGCGCGAAGAATGTCGCCAGAAGGGACGGGATGGGTACTACACTGCTGAGTGCCGTGGAGGTTATCGGACGTATTCCGGATGCATATTTCCAGGCTGTAGGCAGCGGAACCGGGGCAATCGCCGCTTGGGAAAACGCTTGCAGACTCGCTAAAGACGGTAGCTTCGGCGAAAACAAGATGAGGGTTTACTGTGCGCAGAACGCTCCGTTCACACTTATGTACGATTCATGGAAAGCCGGTTCAAAAGACCTTGTGCCGATCACTCCGGAAGAGTCCAGAAAGAGCGCCGAGGTGATCCTCGCCAAGGTTCTTTCCAACAGAAAACCGCCGTACAGCCTTGCCGGAGGCCTTTTCGACACCCTCAAGGAATCCAACGGCGACTTCTTCAAGGTGACAAACGATGACATCGTCTATTGGATGCTCCAGTTCTTCAACAAGGAAGGATATGACATTTTCCCGGCGGCTGCCTCAGCGGTGGCGGCCTTGAAGAAGGCTCTCGATGAGGGAACTGTCAAGAAAGATGAGACGGTTATGCTGAATATCACCGGAGCCGGAATGCTTAACGCCACCAGCAAAGGCTTCGAAATGAAGAAACCGGATCTGATTCTCAGCACCGAACTCTCCGCCGAGGAGGTCATTGCCAGCGTGGATCGGTTGTTTTAAATTATGACATATTCAGCCCCGTTTGAGGCAGCAAAAAACTGAATTCCAAATTTTGGTAACGTGCAAAATTTGGAATTCAGTTTTTCTGCTGCTTGAATGTGATAATTGGACAGAAAAAGCCATATAACAAAAATGTTCACAAGGATAACTAATTCGTTTTTATATCTATAAAGCAAGCATATAAAAACATTGACGACGTTATAAGCAAAAAAACGCACAGCCTTCAGAAAATAAAAATTCCCAAATTTTGGTAACGTGCAAAATTTGGGAATTTTCTATTTTTGAACGCCTTTCTCATTTCGCAGAAGGCATTAATCGTATCAAATGTCGCTTCGATGCTTTCGGCAAGCTCAGCAACCACATGGGATCAGCGGCCAAGGGCTATTCCTGACGAAGCGGCTCACCGGAAACAAGACGCTCCTTTGACTCGACCGGATTGGAGTAGATGCGAAGGAAAATGTCGCGGAGTTCCGCACGGTTCAGACGACGCTCAACCTTGTCCAACCTATGCTCGGTATATTCAGTGAACTTCTCTACATCCTCAGGAGTATAAAGCTCCGCATACTTATAACTGTGGTTTACAAGGTCATAAGCGATGTAATTCGTCTTCCAGAGCTGATAGCCGGCTATGATCCTCTTGTCAACAGCGTGCCTGATAGCCTGATAACGGTCATTCTTGTCACAATGTGACGCCAGCTCTATCTCGTCAGGAGTTATCGGCAGACCGAAGTTGAGATGCACATCACCTTTCTGCTGGCGGATACCCATAACAATGCTATGCATATCCTCGGTGCGCGTCTTAACATATTTCTGAGTCCTGGAGATAAGAATCTCCCGCGCCTTGCGGACATCACAAGGCTCATATTCATAAGAGATGCTGAGAGGAATGATGTTTAATTCAGAGAAATTCTCCCGGAAAGACTTCGTTCCGCTCATATCCAGCATCTTCAGCAAGCCCTGCTCTGTCGTGTCAATGCCATCCTTGGTTCGTCCCTGTCTCTGTGCCAACCAAATAGAAGACTTACCTGAAGTGATGGTGTGCCTGATGTATTTGGACAGGATCTGCGAGGACAGATATAGCTCCCTCGCCGAGATGCCACGGATCACCCTGATCATCCTGTTGGAACGAAGTAGGTACTCAACGGTTTTGCTCTGCTTGATGAGATTGTCTCCCACGCAGATTTCGGTCAATGGAATGCCGTTCCTGAAAAGGACTTGCTGAGTGATTGCAGGATCAAGGATGATGTCCCTGTGGTTGGACATAGCAAGGAATTTCCCTTTGAGTTCTTTGATGTAGCTTATGCCATCGTATGAGAAATTGTGGATTGTGTTGTCCATTACCCAAGACACAGCCTTGTTCATCACAATCTCCTGGAACTCATCTATATTATGCACGCTTTTCAGCGCGTTCCTAAGGAACGTGATCGGCTCGTCTGGAAAAAGATATTCAGAGATAGCTAGCACAGCGGGATGATTCGCGACCTTGTTAAGGGCCTCGACCGCCTCGGCATCGTTGTAAGGACAGATGCTTTCGAATTCAGATGAATCAGCCATAATTAATCATCATTTTGTAATCTTTGCAAATGTAAGCAATTTACCTAACATTCGCAAAGGGTTGTAATTTCCAATCCACAAACGACTTAGGAGTCCCGTCGGAAAAGAAGCGAACTGTCGCCGTAGCTGAGAAACCTGAAGCCGTGTCCAAGGGCATAGTTGTAGATTGCCCTCCAGTCACCGCCGACAAATGCGGAAACCAGCAGAATCAGAGTACTTTCCGGTTGGTGGAAATTTGTTATCAAAAGGTCGACCAACCTGAAACGGAAGCCTGGCACAATGATTATCCTCGTGCCAACCTTGAGTTCATTCAGGCCGTTGTTCTCCAAATATGAGATGATCGCGTCCAACGACTCTTCCAATGAATATGAATATTCACGCTCGTATGGAGCCCACTGCGCGACATCCTCCGGCTTGCCTTTCTCTATGCAGCTCACACCTACATAGTACAAAGACTCAAGGGTGCGGACAGATGTCGTTCCAACAGCGATAAGCTTGCCTCTGTTTGCACGAATTCGTTTAAGAAGCGGAAGAGTGACCACGAACGGCTCCCTGTGCATAGGATGATCAGCCACGTCAGAACTTTTGACCGGAAGGAAAGTGCCGGCTCCGACATGAAGACAGACATTCTCACAATCTATACCTTTGGCGGCGATGCCATCCAGAACAGCCTGCGTGAAATGCAATCCGGCCGTCGGTGCGGCCACAGAGCCACGTATATGCGCGTACAGAGTCTGGTAGCGTTCCGTGTCAATCGATTCCGTCTCACGATTCAGGTACGGAGGGATAGGAACCGTGCCGCACAATTCCAAAACACGTGAGAAAGGATTGCCGTCCTGCCATGAGAATTCCACAATCCCGGTCTCGCCGTCACGTCCCACAAGACTGGCTTTCAACCCCATAGCGGAGATAAAGTCATTATTTTCAGGATTATACAAGGAAAGAACGTCGTTCTTCCATCGTTTAGCATTGCCGATCACACACTTCCAGCGACAACGTTCAGTGGCGGAGAAAGCGGTATTATATTCAGGAGGATTGACAGGCTCAAGGCAGAAAATCTCGATGTGCGCGCCGGTTTCCCGTTGAAAATGAAGTCTGGCGGGTACAACCTTAGTGTCATTGAATATCATAAGAGAGCCAGATGGCAAGAGAGAGGGAATATCTTTGAATATATACTCGCTGACATTGCCATTCTCATATCGAAGAAGTTTTGAGGCATCCCGTTCCGCGAGCGGATATTTTGCGATCCGCTCATCAGGAAGAGGATAGTTGTAGTCCTCAATTTTTATCGAAGGTATCATCTCGTTGAGATTTTAAAATTCCATGCAAAGTTAACCTAAGTATAAGAAATATCAAATTCTCATAAAAGTCTCCTTTCTAAACACTTTAGTCGCTCAAGATAGTTTACAATTATTAAAATATCGTTTATATTCGTAAATACAAAGACTATGGACGAAACAAATCACTTTTGTATGATAAGGAATTTTAATCATCTATTTTATATTCTTGTAATATATTAATTATCAATAGATTTACATAATTTTAATAAATTTTACATAAAGGTTAAGAGTGTAAATGTTGGGCTTAGTTGCAGATTTACAGATATTCGCTATACAATAATAGGGATAAACATATTATTTATCAATTGATTATATTCGATTATCGAAAACTAATTATAACCAAGTTACGTCCGCATCGTATCAGATTTACTTTTGTAACACGTATTTTTAAGTTGATTTTTACAACTAATTACGCTATTTTTGTAAACAAATCACATTTGTAATGAACAACAGATTGCAGAGATTTTTGGATGCCGAGAACATCACACAGTCACAACTGGCGGAAAAACTGGGGGTGGCCAAAGCCAGCATCTCACATATTCTTGCAGGAAGGAACAAACCAGGCTTTGATTTCATACAAAGTATGGCTCAAAACTACCCGGATCTGAATCTGGATTGGCTGATTGCCGGGAAAGGCAAAATGTACAAGAGTCAGAATGTCGCTCAAACCTCACAAGCCTCTGAGGAATCAAAATTGTCCACACAGGGCAAGGACAATAGTCGATTATTCGATTCTCAAGAGCCAGATTTATTCCCTGATGAAGCGGAAACCGTTGATAATAAGCCGGAAATAGAGCCAGTCTCCCCTGTCGAATCCCAACCAGACAGACCAAAGATCACAAAGATTCTGGTTTTCTACGATAACGGGACGTTCAAAGAGATCAATTGACGGAATGTTTGAGCGGAAAACCCTTCTGTGTTCTGCTGATTTTGTCTAAATTTGTTGTCACAAACCTTTGTGCGGAAAATTAAGGTTTGCGTCAGAATAAATTCAATGATATGTACAGACAGCTCATCAGGCCAATTTTGTTTAAATTCCCACCGGAAACGGCACACAATCTCACCTTCAAAGGACTCGGACTTCTACGGCGCATCCCCTTCGCCGGAAAACTGATGAAGTTGATTTACAGACACAAGACTCCGTCCTTGACAAGAAACGTGTTCGGGATCGATTTCCCGTCTCCTGTCGGTCTTGCCGCCGGTTTGGACAAGAACGGAGAGTTCTACAATGAACTGTCTTGGTTTGGATTCTCTTTCATCGAGATCGGCTCGCTGACACCTGAGGCCCAGCCGGGCAACCCTAAACCTCGTCTGTTCAGGCTCCCGCAAGACAACGCGATCATCAACAGGATGGGAATCAACAATAAAGGTATCCAGAACGCTATCAGGCATATTCAAAAAGATCCGCCTAAGACGATTATTGCGGCAAGCATAGCGAAGAACAGCGCCAGCGCATCCGATGAGGACACCATCGCCGACTATAAGAAGGCGTTCTCGTATATGTACGACTTCGTGGACATGTTCACGATTAATGTCTCTTGCCCAAATGTCCACGGCCTTCAGAATCTTCAGGACGTGTCGTACCTGTCAGACATTCTGGATCCTCTCTTGGATTTAAGAATATGCTACGATGTCTATAAGCCGATCCTTGTCAAGGTCTCCCCTGACATTCCTACGGAGGAACTGGACGAGATCCTCAAATACTGCATGCAATCAGGAATCGACGGAATCGTGGCCGGGAACACGACCAGATCTCGCGAGAGACTCAAGACTGACAAGGACAGAATCGAGAAAATCGGTAATGGAGGTCTCTCAGGCGCACCTTTATACGAAAAAAGCCTGGCTATGGTCAAGCATATTCATCAGTTCACGTCCGGGAGGCTGCCTGTGGTCGGAGTTGGTGGCATAATGTCACCGGAGCAAGCGAAGGAAATGCTGGATGCCGGTGCAAGTCTGATTGAGATCTATACCGGATTCATCTATGAAGGACCATCGATAGTCAAGAACATCAACAAATATCTTGAAACCAATAAATTGACTAAATAGAATCCGAATATGGCAAACGCATCGATCTGCACTATCGGCGACGAGATTCTGATCGGCCAGATAGTGGACACCAATTCCTCAAATATTTCCAGAGCCCTTGAGGAGATTGGGGTTAAAGTCACCAGAATGACCTCATTCGGGGATGACCATGACGAGATAGTGAGCAATTTAACAAACGAACTCACTCTCAACGAGATAGTCATCACGACCGGAGGCCTTGGTCCAACAAAGGACGACATCACGAAAGCTGCTCTTGCGGAGATTTCCGGAAGCAAGGGTTATGTGATGAATGACGGGCAGCTCAAAATGGTCCACGAGATCCTTCATGCGCGAGGACTTGATGTTCTGGACATCAACAAGGCTCAGGCTCTCGTTCCGGACACTTGCGAAGTGATTGTCAACCACCTTGGCACCGCTCCGATTATGGTGTTCCGCTTCCCGGAAGAAAGATTCGGTCATCCGGCCACCCTCTATGCCCTGCCCGGCGTTCCGTTTGAGGCTGTCGGAGCTATTCCAGACGTGATCAAGGACGTAAAAGAACACAATGCACTTACAGACATATTCCATAAGTGCGTGATGGTGTTCGGGCTGGCGGAATCCGCTCTTTCAAAGGAAATAGAGTCTTGGGAAGACAGTCTGCCGGAGGATATGCACCTTGCCTACCTGCCTAATCCATTGACGGGTGTCCGTCTAAGGCTTTCAATTTACGGTGGAGACAAAGCGGAAGAGGAGAGACGCATAGATGAGGAGTTCGCACACCTGAGGCCGATTTTGGGTAACAAGATATATTCCTATAAGGATGACATGCTTGAAAATGCCATTGGAGCTTTGCTGCGCGGTACAGGAATGACCCTCAGCGCGGCGGAATCATGCACTGGTGGCAAAATTTCCTCCTTGATCACCTCTGTTCCAGGAGCTTCTGAATATTACCTCGGCTCCGTCACCTCCTATGCAATCCCTGTCAAGGAAAAAGTCCTTGGAGTGCCAGAGGTTACAATCAATGAATATGGAGTCGTGAGTTCAGAAGTAGCCGCCGCCATGGCCGAAGGAGTGAGGAATTTGACAGGCAGTACGTATGCGGTCTCGACAACGGGATTGGCAGGTCCAGGAGGTGATGAACGCAACCCTGTAGGCACAGTATGGATCGGAATCGCTGGACCGAACGGCACGAAAACCGTCAGAAAAATCTATAAAAATGACCGTAAAAGGAACATTGAGAGATTTGCGGCCGCGGCTATCGATGAACTCAGGCTATTTATACTACACGATCGCAACTAATTAAAAATAAATAGCGGTAACAAATTTGTTTATTGTGTAAACATTTTTGTTACCGCTATTATTATGGCTTTTAGCAGGCTATTTGGCAGCCAAAGAGGTCACGTCATCGAACACCCGAAGGAAGTTCTTGCCTGCAACCTTCTCTATCTGGTCATCGGTGTAACCACGGCGAGACATCTCGTCAAAGATCACTCTGATTTTTGAGATGTTTTCCAGTCCGGCAGGTGTAACCTCTATGCCATCGAAGTCCGTACCGATGCCGACACTGTCTATTCCGGCCACTTTCACGGCATGATCGATATGATCAACTACTTCTTTATAGGAAGGCCTTGGCAAAGCCGCCATCTCATCCAGCACGGCGTTCCAAGCCGCGGCCTTGGCCGGATTCAAAGGATCGTTGATCCAATCCTGTTCAGTCCAGCTCTTGGATTCCAGACCAGATTCCGCCAAAGTCCTCGCGAACGCATCCGAAAGGAACACAGGATAGAAATTGATTTGGATAACTCCTCCTCTGTCAGCAAGCGCGCGCAGCATCTTGTCAGACATATTCCTTCTATGATGCGCCAAAGCGCGGCAGCACGAGTGCGTGGACACAATTGGAGACTTGGAATATTCAAGAGCATCGTAGAAAGTCTCATCTGAGGCGTGAGCGACGTCGACAATCATGCCAAGGCGGTTCATTTCGGAGATCACTTCCCTGCCGAACGGGCTTAAACCATGCCAACGTTGTCCTTGTGCAGCTGAGTCAGCTATTTCATTGTCTCCATTATGCGTCAGCGTCACATAACGCACCCCAAGGCGGTAAAACATGCGTAAAAGCGACAACGATTTTTGGATCGGCGAACCATTCTCCATACCTATAAGTATGGAGATCAACCCATTAGCTTTATTGTTCACGATATCATCCGGAGACATAGCCAAAGCTGCCGCATCCGGATGAACTCCGATCTGGTCATAAATCTGACCGATCATCTCCATCGCATAACGTGTCGCCGCATCCGGCACCATGTCAGCTGATGTGTACAAAGCAAAGAAAGAGGCATCAACTCCGCCGGCCTTCAGTTTTGGCAGATCTACATGCCCCATCTCATTGTTCATTCCGATGTCACGCCCACGCATCATCATGGTAGGAGTGTCGCAGTGAGAATCCAGAACGAACATTATTGATTATTTACGTGTTACAGTCGCGTTCTGGATCTTCACGATCGTGATCTTAGGATCGCCTGAATAACAAAC
The DNA here is from genome assembly GCA_963657715.1 of uncultured bacterium. Classification (GTDB taxonomy): domain Bacteria; phylum Bacteroidota; class Bacteroidia; order Bacteroidales; family UBA932; genus Cryptobacteroides. The sequence goes on from CAVKML010000014.1 coordinate 55,199, forward strand.
ACTGGCTCCTTTGCCAAGATCAAGAGAAAGGCTCTTGCCAGGAGCGACCGTCAGATCGGCGCCGTCCAATGACACCGCCACATCATCCACGGACATACTAACCGCATCAATCTTTGAAGAACCTCCTTTACCAGTGACTTTCAAAGCATTGGCTTTTCCGGAGAGGGAGAGTTTCGCGCTGTTGGAAGTGCTGACGGCTGCTGTCTCGCATTGGCCGTTTACAGCAAGGTCTGCCGAGCCTGAATTATTGATATTCAAGGTTTTCGCCGAATATTCCAAAACCACTGTCGCGTTTCCATCAGCATTGACGATCAACTTATCAGCAGCCTTGACATTAAAAGAAGACAACTTGGCCTTTTTTGCAACTGAAACCACGGCGGACTCAGCATTTACGTTAAGATTAGCGATGCTTGAGTTACCCGAAAGATTCATGCTGAATTTATCAGATTTCAAGCTGTTGCTCGAAGAGAACGTACTGCCGTCGCTCAATGTGATAGAGTTAAGCGATGATACATAAACAGTAGCTTCAAGTATAGGACCATCAGAATTCTTTCCTTTGAAAGATTTCTTGACTTCCTTCGAAATAGACTTATCATCAAGTCCGATGTAAAGAGTGCCTCCTTTAACGTAGCATTCAAGACTGTTCTCAAGGGCATCGCTGACCTTAAACTTGGCGTTGAAGCCTTCCTTTTCAATCATCGTTACCTTGAAGCCATCCGACACGGAGATGGCATCGAACTCCGAATACTCATGTTCGATGGTTCTGGTCTGGGCGGAAGAAACCGCCGAAATTGAAGCAACGGCGAAGATAGCCGCGAATAAAGATTTGATATTCATAACCTTTAATTTTAAAGTCATTTTCTATTATTCATCAAGTTTTTCCATCAAGGATTCCCATTCAGCCGTCTTATGGTCAAGCTCACGCTTGTCCTCAAGATATGTTCTGGTCAGTTCCATGATGTCATCATCAGGCCCTGGATTGGAAAGTATCTTCTCAAGAGCCTTCATCTTTTCCTCGACCTTACCGATCTCGGATTCCAAAAACTCAACCCGATGACGGATTCTGCGTATTTCCTTGGAATCGTTGCGTCTTTGTTCGAACTCCTTCTGGGCCTGCTCTTTCTTAACCGTACTATCTTCGGCCGCGGCGATCGCGGACTGCTTGGGAGCGAACCGCCTCTCAAGTTCCTGCAGATTCTCTATCTTTCTCTCTTCCAAGAAGTCATGGACACTTCCCAGATGCTCCTTGACTTTTCCGTCACGGAACTCGTACATCTTGTCAACAAGCCCTTCAAGGAAATCACGATCATGCGAAACGACAATCAATGTGCCATCGTATGCTTTCAAAGCCTGCTTGAGAATGTCCTTGGACTTGATGTCCATGTGGTTCGTAGGCTCATCCAAAGCAAGAACGTTGTACGGCTGAAGCATGAATTTAGCCATGCCAAGACGCGCGCGCTCGCCACCTGACAGGACGCTGACCTTCTTGTCAATGTCCTCTCCGCGGAAAAGGAATTGCGCCAGAATGTCACGAAGCTTGTTCCTCACATCGCCGACGGCTATATTGTCAAGAGTCTCCCAAACTGTTAGGTTGCGGTCTAGGATGTCCTCCTGATTCTGCGCATAATACCCGATGGAGACATTGTAACCAGTCTTGGCCTCTCCGCTGATAGGTTGCAACTCCCCCATTATCACACGCATGAACGTGGTCTTTCCCTCGCCGTTACGTCCGATCAAGGCGACCTTCTCTCCCCTTCTGACCTCAATTTCAGCATTCCTGAAGACAACTTTCTCCGGATACCCTACCGTCAGATCCTTCCCTTTGAACACAATGTCACCGGAACGTGGTGCCGGCGGGAACTTCACCGTAAGAGTCACGTTGTCCGTCTCGTCAATCTCCACTCTGTCAAGCTTTTCCAACTGCTTGATGCGAGACTGAACCTGATTCGATTTCGTCGGTTTGTAGCGGAACCGGTTGATGAAGTCCTCTGTCTTCTCGATCATCTTCTGCTGGTTCTCGTAAGCTGCCACCTGCTGCGCAAGCCTTTCCTTGCGAAGCTCGACATACTTGCTGTACGGAACCTTGTAGTCATGAATATGCCCGAGCATGATCTCTACAGTGCGGTTAGTCACGGTGTCAAGGAACCGTCTGTCATGAGAGACAAGGAGCAATGCTCCACGATGACTTTTAAGATAATCCTCCAACCACTCGATTGACTCTATGTCAAGATGGTTGGTAGGCTCGTCAAGAAGCAGGATATCAGGTTCTGACAACAGAATCTTCGCAAGTTCGATACGCATGTTCCACCCCTGGCTGAAGGTTTCGGTCTTCCTTCCGAAGTCTTCATCCTTGAAGCCCAATCCAAGCAGGGTCTTCTGCGCCAGAACATCCAGTGGCTCTGACTGACTCATAGCCATCGCGTCGGTCAGGTCATTCAGGCGGTTGATCAGTGAAAGATATTCATTGGACTCATAATCAGTTCTTTCGGCAAGCTGGGCATTGACACTGTCAAGTTCGGCTTGAATCTCTGTGATATGGTCGAAAGCGGTCAGCGTCTCCTCCATCACGGTTCTGCCTTTATGGTGTTCCATGATCTGAGGCAGATAGCCGATCCGGAGATCATTAGGTTTGTCTATGCTTCCGGAAGTCGGATTCTGAAGCCCGCAGATCAGTTTCATGATCGTGGACTTACCCGCTCCGTTCTTGCCGACAAGGCCTATCTTGTCTTTCTCACTGATATGAAAATCAATGCTATCCAATAGTGTGTAGCCTCCGTAGGCCACTGTCAATCCGTTTATGGAAATCATTTTACGCTTTCTCCTTAAGTTCTTCCTCCGGCGGCGCCGACTTACAACACATCACACAGGCTTCATAAAGCAGCAAAAGCGGAGCCGCGGCTATAAGCATTGACATCGGATCCGCCGGTGTTATTATGGCGGCGATGCACAGGATCACCACAATTGCATGCCTACGGTACTTAGTCAAAGTGTCCCTTGTCACAATACCAAGTTTGGAAAGGATCACCACTACGATAGGAAACTCAAACACAATGCCGAACGCCAGCACAGTTGAAGTGAACATCGAAATGTATGAAGTCAATGAGATCGTGTTCATCACGTCATCACTGATCTTATAACCCATAAAAAAATTGAGTGAGATAGGGACAATCAGATAATAACCGATAACCAGTCCGAGATAGAACAGGAACGATGCCGAAAGGAACGCCCCCCTGACCGCACGCTTCTCATTCCTGTAAAGAGCCGGGGCTATGAATTTCCAGATCTCGAAACAGACATATGGGAAAGACAGGATGAACCCAAGCTCAAACGCCACCTGAAGATGTACGAAGAACTGGGCGGAAATGTCCAGATTCACCAAGGACATCTGCATGTTTCCCATTCTCAACCATTTGTAAATGAAGAAGTCACTCTTTGTAGGAGCCAGAATGACATCATCAAAGACAAAGGACTTGAAACAGAAAACAACAACACTGACAAGCGTAATGACAAGCACTGAGCGGAACAAAGTTCCCCTCAGCACTTCCAAATGGTCCCAGAAGGACATCTCAGTTTCCTGAGCCGCCATTACTTATTGTCGATCTTCTCGATCTTGTCAGGAGTTTTAGCGGTCGAGTTAAGATCCTTATCGATGTCATTGATCTGACTCTCAACCTCATTCATACCTTCTTTGAAGCTCTTGACACCTTTGCCAAGGCCTTTCATGAGCTCAGGAATCTTCTTTCCACCGAAAAGGAGAATGATGACAAGGGCGATGATCACTATCTGCCAAGGACCAACAACGCCCAAAGGAACTATAACAAACATATTCTTCAAATAATTAGTGTTCTATGACTATTTATCATTCATGTGCGCCTCGATCGCCTTGACCAACTTTTCAGGGCAGCGGACAGGGCGGCCGGTCTGCTTGTTAAGGAAGCCGAGAGAGACTTTTCCCTCCACACATAGCACTCCATCCTGATTGTAAACCGCCTGCCTTACGTATAGCTTCGCCATCGGGACCTCGTCAATCATTGCGACCACGCGGACGACATCACCCATCTTTGCAGGAAACCTGTAACGGCACTCGACAGTTACAATAGGAATGGTCACGCCATCGTCCTCACATTTCTCTATAGGATACCCGCAGTCGATCATCAGGTTGTTCCTCGCGCACTCGAAATAACGGATGTAATTCGAATGATGGACTATGCCCATTTGATCGGTTTCGTAGTATCTGACCGGGAAAGATGTCTCAGAATATACCATAACAAAAATGTTTAAGTCTAAAACAAATCTGTTTTATCACTTATTTTTCAATGACACAAGAGCCTTTTCGTAACTTTCAATCTTTGAAAGGCTGTCAGCCTCTTTCTTGCGTTCCAAAGCCACGACTTTCTCTGGTGCATGAGCCACAAAGCTCTCGTTGGACAACTTTTTTCTCACGGATTCAAGGAAACCACGCTGATGCTCCAGTTCGGTCTCGATCTTTTTGATCTCTTCCTCGACATCAACAAGGCCATCAAGAGGAACAAAGAGTTCAACCGTGCGGACAAGCAGTGAGACTCCCGCTGCGTCACCGAAATCAGCCACACTCTCGACAGAGGAGATATTGGCAAGCTTGGTGACCACAGGGAGCATATTCATAGGAAAATCTCCCTTCACCTTCAATGCCAGAGCTTCCTTAGGAGAGATGTTCTTCTGCTGGCGGATTCCACGGATTCCGTTCACGGCCTCTTGGGCTATTCCGAATTCCTCGATGATCTTTTCATCAACTGTTCCCGCCTTAGGAGTTGGCTGGTACATAATGGTATCCCCTTCCTTGCGCTCTGCCATGGACTGCCAGAGTTCCTCAGTGATGAACGGCATCACAGGATGGATCATCTTCAGCAGTTTCTCAAAGAATATGATCGTGGCGTCATACGTCGCCTTGTCGATGCTATCACCATAGGCCGGCTTGACGGCTTCAAGGTACCATGCGCAGTACTCATCCCAGAAGAGTTTGTAGATGCTCATCAAGGCATCAGAGATCCTGAACTTGGAATAATGGTCCTCCACAGCCAGTATTGTCTGGCTCAATTTATTTTCGAACCAGTTTACCGCCAGCTTATTGACATCGCTCTGTTGAAGTGCCTCATCAACTGTCCATCCCTGCACCAGACGGAATGAATTCCAGATCTTGTTGCAGAAATTCCTTCCCTGCTCGACCTGAGACTCATCATAGAATATGTCATTGCCGGCTGATGAGCAGAGCAACATCCCGATCCTCACGGCATCGGCTCCATACTTGGCGATAAGGTCAAGAGGATCCGGGGAGTTTCCAAGGGTCTTAGACATCTTCCTGCCCAGTTTGTCACGGACTATTCCTGTGAAATATACGTTGCTGAACGGAATATTGTTCATGAATTCATCTCCGGCCATGATCATTCTGGCGACCCAGAAGAAGATGATGTCCGGTCCCGTAACCAAATCATTTGTAGGATAGTAGTAAGCGAGATCCTTGTTTGGCTCATGGTCAGGGTGACCAGGCTTTTGGGGGTCGAACACGGAGATTGGCCAGAGCCAGCTGGAGAACCATGTGTCTAGCACATCGTCATCCTGCCTGAGATCGGCGGCGGTCAGTGACGGATTGATCTTCTGAGCCGCGGCAAGTGCCTTCTCGGCGGTTTCCTCCACAACAATCTGTCCATCAGGGAGGTAATATGCAGGAATCCTCTGTCCCCACCAAAGCTGACGGGAGATGCACCAATCGTGCGCGTTCTCCATCCAGTGGCGGTACGTGTTGCGGTACTTGTCAGGAATGAGTTTTATCTTGCCGGATTCCACGCTCTCTAGCGCCTTTGCTGCAAGGTCTTCCATTTTGAGGAACCACTGCGCCGAGAGCTTAGGCTCGATGACGGCATTGGTTCTTTCCGAATATCCCACCGGAGAGGTGTACTCCTCCACCTTGACAAGATTGCCGGACTCCTCCAACATCTTGACAATCTTCTTTCTGGCGTCAAAACGATCCTCTCCCACCAGAATCTGAGCCTTCTCGTTCAGGCGGCCATGGTCATCGATGATGTCCATGACAGGAAGATTGTGACGAAGGCCGATCTCATAGTCGTGCGCGTCGTGTGCAGGGGTGACTTTCAGACATCCTGTTCCGAAATCCATCTCGACATAGCTGTCTTCGATGACAGGAATCTCCCTGTTGATCAAAGGGATAAGCACCTTTTTGCCCTTGAGCCAATGATGTCTCTCATCGGCAGGGTTCACGCAGATGGCCGCATCGGCCATGATCGTCTCGGGACGCGTAGTCGCGATCACAAGATACCTGTCCGTAGGATTGCCGTTACCGTCCGAGATATAATATTTTAGGTGATAGAAATGGCTCTTGGTGTCCCTGTGGATGACCTCGTCGTCACTGATGGCTGTCAGCGCGACCGGATCCCAGTTCACCATACGCACACCTCTATATATCATACCTTTCTTATAGAAATAGCAGAATGTGGCGATCACCGCATCGGAAAGCTCCGGCTCCATCGTGAACCTTGTGCGGTCCCAGTCACAGGATGCCCCAAGCTTGCGGAGCTGCTTGAGAATGATCCCGCCATGCTCCTCCTTCCATTCCCAGGCATATTTCATAAACTCCTCACGGGTAAGGTCTTCCTTTGATATTCCCATTCCCTTGAGCTTAGCGACAACCTTGCTTTCAGTGGCGATCGAAGCGTGGTCCGTTCCAGGCACCCAGCAAGCATTCTTGCCGTCCATTCTTGCCTTACGGATCAGCACATCATTAAGGGTGTTGTTCAGCACGTGACCCATATGGAGGATTCCCGTCACATTTGGTGGCGGTATTACTATTGTATAAGGCTCTTTCTCATTAGGTTCCGAGTGGAAGAACTTGTGTTCAGTCCACCATGCGTACCATTTGTCCTCTACTTCCGCCGGGTTGTATTTGGCGGAAAGCTCTTTTTTCTCGCTCATATTACTGCTTATAATATACAAAGTTTACAAATATAGCACATTTTTCACTAAATTTGCTTCAAAAATACACACATACTATGGAAGAAAAGAAAGAAATCAGTCTGGAAATCCGTCCGGAAGTCGCAAAGGGCACATATTCAAACCTTGCCATCATCACCCACTCGCACAGCGAATTCATCATCGACTTCGCGACTCTCCTTCCAGGTCTGCCTAAACCGGACATCAGCAACCGAATCGTCATGACTCCGGAACACGCCAAAAGGCTTCTCAACGCCTTGATGGACAATGTCACAAAGTACGAAGCCCAGTTCGGTCTGATCAACCTCGGAGGCGGACAGCCTCAGGGCGGAGGCACGTTCAACCTCGGAGATCTCCCGAACTTTGGTCCGAACGGAGCTAAATCATAACTTGAAATGACAGATTTCAAGAATATCAAAGCGTTCACGTTCGACATTGACGGCGTGATGACTGACGGCAGCATACTCGCCGACCTTGAAGGCCAGCTTTACAGAACGTTCGACGCAAAGGACGGATTCGCCGTCAGGATGGCCTGCCTGAACGGATTCCCTGTCGGTGTAATCACCGGGGGGCGCTCCCAAAGCATCAGAGCCAGATTCAGCAGCAATGGAATCAATCCTGAGGACATCTATCTTGGTTCCAGAAACAAGATAGAGGACTTCGATGATTTCTGCAAGAGACATCATCTAAAGCCCGAAGAAGTAATGTACTTCGGCGACGACATTCCAGACATTGAGGTTATCAAGGCAGCCGGAATTGGTGTCTGCCCCAACGATGCTGTCGAGGAAGTCAAGGAAGCTGCGGACATCATCTCAGACCGTCCTGGCGGAAAGGCTTGCGTGCGCGAGTATATGGAAAAAGTGATGAAAGCGCATGGGCGTTGGGTTTTCGACGCGATCGCCTACAAGAAAAAATTCTAATGAATATGGACACTCACGGAAAGAGGATCATCCTGGCTTCAAATTCGCCTCGCCGCAAGGAATTGCTGGCCGGGTTGGACATAGACTTCACTGTTGACACCGGGACATCGTTCATCGAGCGGTACTCCCCTGACACGCCGCACGTTAAAGTACCGGAATTGATGTCGGAGGGTAAATCATTGGGCTTTCACAGAGAACTTGAGGAAGATGAGATTCTGGTCACCTCCGACACGATGGTGCTTTGCGGAACCGAGATTCTCGGCAAACCACATGACAGGGCTGATGCGGTAAGGATGCTCAAGCTTCTTTCAGATCGTGAACATCAAGTCATTACCGCCGTAACCATCCGTGACAGACGCCGGACAAAAACCTTTTCCGTCACTTCCGATGTTTATTTCAAAAACTTGTCCGACAGCGAGATAGACTATTACATCGACAACTTCAAGCCTTTCGACAAGGCCGGAGCCTATGGAATTCAGGAGTGGATCGGCTATGTCGGCATCACTCGGTTGGACGGCTCGTTCTACAATGTTATGGGCTTCCCTACCCAAAGATTTTACGAGGAGTTGCAAAGTTTCCTGAATTAGGAATATGAGAACCGGAATCCAAGGCAGCATATTCATAAAAACACTCGTCGGCATATTCATAGCGTTTTTTGTATCAACGGTGTGCGGGTGCAACCCTGATGCTTTTGTCAGTCACATCGCGCCGTCGTCACGTTCTTTTGAGATCTCCGATGACGGAGACTCCGTAGTCATCAGGTTCCAGACAAGCGAATGGAACCTGCACGCAGTCGAGAAAGACGGGAAAGCGATCTATCCAGGCCTATCTTCAGCCACGACTCCTATTGACAAGGATGGTAAACAAACCATACAACTTGACGATTACAAGCTGCAAGTCAAAAAATCTGACAAGAAAGAGCTGTCGGTTTATCTGCCCCCGAATTACCAGAGAAAGGAGATAAGTATCAAATTGTTCTTTGTCAACAACTATGAGCTTGATTCCGTGGCCGTCAGACAATCGGCCAGCTCAGGTTATGTTCTAGACGGGATGGATTGGGACAGAAATGCGACACGCTTGAACCAAGACAATACGCTCAGGGTCGGTTGGGGGCCGATGTCCGTCACAAACCCGGGGACAGATACGTTGTTCTTTAATCAGGCAATTTTCGCTGGAGCGACAAGAACAGTAAGTTTTACCGGAGATTCGGATTTCGGGTATTATTGCAATGACTTTCATGTCTCCATACCAGATGGTATCCTTTCGGAAAACGACGTACCGGTTTTCAATGGCGAGGAAGTAGCATACCATCTTTCAACCATTTACGAGTACCCGTACAAAAATGACAAAATGGCCAGGATGGCTTTCCCGCCAAGCGAAAAAGAGCAGCGGTACTACAAGATGTTATGGGAGTATGAGTCCTACGAGATAGGTTACACAATGCGTGTGAAGAATAAATCAACCGGCAAGATACATACTGTAAAAGGCACTATGAAAAGCGACTGCCCTACCGGAAAGTATTATCTTGTTTATGAAAAGAGATGAGAGCGAGAATATTCATAGAACTAGCTGCCGCTCTTCTTATTCCGGCAGTCGGCAACATCCAAGTCACGGAGGCACATAACGTTGATTCTTTGCGATTTACACATCATGTAGGAATCAATGTCCGTCCATCATATCTTCTTCCGACACATCGTTTTTTCAGAGGAGAGAACGAGCTTGGGAAAAGGCTTGACAAAAGTGGTTCGGCGCATCTGCAATATTCATTCTCATTTCCTTCGGGCAGTCACTTCGGCAAGTTATATCCCACAGCGTATCAAGGGATTGGAGTCTCTTTCAACACATTTTTTGATCAGAAGGAAATCGGAGATCCTGCGGCAGTCTATGTGTTTCAGGGTGCAATGCTCTCACAGATTTCCCCAAAGTTGTCATTAGACTACGAATGGAATTTCGGAGTGTCTTTCGGATGGCGTCCATATGATCCATACGGCGAAATTCTCGGTTATGAAAACAGTCGGAATCTGGTTGTCGGATCAAGAGTTAACGCCTACATCAATTTCGGAATCCAGCTCTCTTGGGAACCGTTTGACAACTGGACAGTCACGGCAGGCGTTGACCTTACGCACTTCTCGAACGGCAACACCAGTTATCCAAACGCCGGAGTTAACACCATCGGAGGCAGATTAGGTGTAGCCAGAAGTTTCGGAGCATCTTGCCGGCAAAGCCCTAGCGTCACCAAACGGCATGAATATCCCCACATGGGTAAGGTCGCTGACCGTATGTCATACGACATTCTGCTATACGGAGCCGGAAGAACGAAAGGCCTGATATGGAATGATACACCATACATAGCGGAAGGAAAATTCGGGATTCTCGGACTCAATATCAGCCCACTGTACAGAGTCAACAAATTCTTAAGAGCAGGAGTCTCATTTGACGTGCAGTACGATGAAAGTTCCAATGTAAGTGAATACGTAGCCGGAACTGGTGATGATGGAAATATCCGGTTCTATCGCCCTCCGTTCAACGAACAGCTTGGCATAGGTCTTTCACTTAGAGCCGAGTTCGTCATGCCTATATTCTCTGTCAACATAGGTTTTGGACGCAACGTCATCTACAAAGGAGACGAACTCAAAGGTTTTTACCAGACTCTTGCTTTAAAAACCGACATCTACAAGGGGCTATATCTTCACATAGGCTACAAACTGCACGATTTCCACGATCCCAACAACCTTATGTTAGGCTTCGGATGGCGCTTCGGAAACAGATAAACGAGCAACTATTTACAATAAAATAAAACGGCTCATCGCATGAGAGAAGCCGTTTCATTAGATTAATATGCGTTGGTTGCTTATGCCTTGGTGAAGTTGAGAGCGATCTCAAATTCGGAGGTTGCTTTCCAGACGAGTGAAAGGTCTGACGGCTTCTCAAGACCTAGCATGGCCATCACAAGATTTATCATCTGTACAGTCTCTTGGTCACCCGGGTCCTCAGACTTCGCAAGTTCCTCAAGTACCGCGTCAAGAGTTGGCAGGGCAGGAAGCAACGCCTCTACGATCGGATCGCAAAGAGCCTTGTCTACATAAATTTTCAGATTGTCTCCCTCCTGTACGTATTTCAGTTCTATGCCTCTGGTTAACATCTTCTGGAGTTCAACGTTGATAGCGTTGACATCTACACCATATTCTTTGAGTTTTGACAGGAGTTCCATGATAGATGACAAGTCAAATCCGGCTTTTGTAGTCCCTGCATCAGCCGCGTCAGTAATGGCAGCGACATTTGGAACTACGAAAAGAGAACTGCCTTGAGCGTACCAAAAGGCCAAATTTGCCTTAGGGGAATCAACCCAGTCCGTGTGATGAGCGGTGTATGTCACATTACCTTCCGCATCAGGTGTCACATTAGCCAGCTCAAAAATCTTTGATATCGGCTCGTCACCCAGATCGATGTCACTGTAGTATTGCGCCATGATATTGCCGGTCTCATCAAAGGTAACCTGATTGAGAACCACGGTCAGAAGAGGGCAGACAATGGCATTGGCGAGTCCCATGATAGAACCGATGTTTGCTCCGGCCTCAGCCGTGACCTTCCAGGTGATCTGCGCAGGACCATTGACAGGACCACTCTCCCCATACTTACATTTTCGGACAAGGTTCCAGCTTCCTGCCAACGAGGCTGTCATGTCGGAAGACACATTAGTGGTCACAACGACAGAGATTTTACCTTCCACCGTGACATCGCCTTCGACAGAAACTGTGTAAAACCCCTTATACTCTTCACTGCGCAGAGTAGCGGCAATTGAAGGAGGTGTTGACAATACTTCTGTTCCTGAGAAATGGAAACTTCCTTCACTTTTTTTAAGGAGGTCAACATTCACCTTGACCTCAGCGAATCCTGGCACAGTACCGGTCAAGGTGAGTACGGCATCATTCTCACCGCTGGCCACTAACTGGACGTTGCCATAGGAGCATGGGACTTCATTAACGGATATTACAGCATTACCGCTTTCCACAGAGATCTGTTCAACCGGGAGTTGTTTCCAAGTGTCGTCAGCCTTGTCCTTCTGACAGGCTGTCATGGCAAAGATTGAGGCCAGCAGGGCCACAACGCCAAAGAATTTAGTTTTCATAATCATTAATTAAATTATCCAAGCCACAAATTAACATCTTTTAGCTCAAATAATCAAGCAAAGGTTACTCTAAAACGTTGCTAAAAACGTTGTTAAGGGCTAAGCGTCCCGTCTTATTTTCCGTCAGGCTTTTCCTCATCCTTAGGCAAGACAATCGTGCGGAAGCGCTTCTGTCGGCGCTCCCAACGCTCACGCGCGAACTGCTGCATGTCAGTGGCCTGATCATTCTCATCGATGATTTCAAGGCCAAGGATGGTCTCGATGATGTCCTCAAGGGTTATGATACCTTGGAAACAGCCATATTCATCTATGATCAGGCCGATCTGCTCATGCTTTTTGAGAAGTTCTTCCCATATATGGCCGCATGAGTCATCCTCTTTGAAGAATGAGATCGGGCGCTTCAACTCAACCAGCCTTTTATCGAACTCATCATCGGCAAGTCCCTCAAGCGCGTCACTCAGAAGGATGTAACCGGTGATATATTCAGGAGAATCAGCATAGACAGGGATTCTGGAGAAATGCAGGTAAGTGTCATTCTTATAGAAATTCTTCAGCGACATGTTTTCCTGCGCTGTCATGGCAACGATCCTCGGAGTCATCACGTCACAGGCCTTTACATTGTCCAGCTTCATGATGTTCTGGATGACCTTGTTCTCATCCGAGTCAATGACACCTTCCTCCACTCCGATATTCGCCATGGCCGTCACCTCTTCTCTGCTGACAGTAGCTTCGTCCTCGTCTTTGGTCATCAGATTGGTGATCAACTGGACCATGATTACAAGCGGCCACATAAGAACAGTAAGGAAAGAGATGACTGATGTCACAAAACCCATCAGGTTTTTCCAATATGTCGTTCCGATGGTCTTAGGAACAATCTCGGAGAACACCAGGACAAGCAATGTTGTCAGCGCGGAGATGATTCCGAACCAAGTGCTGCCGAATAGTATGGTAGCCTGACGGCCAACCGCCGCCGCTCCCAACGTATTGGCGATCGTATTCAGCGACAGGATCGCGGCCAGAGGCCTGTCCGGATCGGATTTGAACTTCAGGAACTTTTCAGCCGGTTTATACCCTTGCTCCTTCCTCATCGTGATGTAAGAGATCGGCGTGGACATCAGCACCGATTCCAGAAGTGAACAAAGGAACGACACGCCCAGCGTCCCCAGCATATAAACTATAAGCAGAGCCATATAGGATTTCAGTTAATTCATACAAATATAGCACAAATTTCAGCTTTCCAACTAAAATACTGACACTCACCCCACAAAAATCCCGTAAGTTCACAAGTCACGCATACCAATAGACTCCCCTACCGCCGAAGCAGACCAAATATTTACAAAACACGTTCATCCTCATCACTAGTACAGTCACCGCTATAGGCTTCAGGGCTGAAAATCTACCGCCGCTTTACTATACTTTTTCAGCCGATTCACACTCCCAAAGCATTCAGTGACATAATGTGCTGAAAGTGTTTCATAAGAAATATCTCGAAATTATGTCTCTGATCAAGTATTTGCTCCTCCAATCCTTTTGCTTTCCTAATAATAATCCTCGCAACCAACAACATTCCCTTGCTTGTCAAGATAAAAGATTTTATTTTCAACCACATAGCCGACAAAACTATTTTTCGCTCTATACTTATGGCGAACGTATAGTTCTCCCGCGTTATTCTCCCAATTTGAGACCACTCTATATCTTGATAGCTATCAGGATCTTTTAAAGTATTCCTCAAATAATTCTTAACTCCAACAATAACCGTTGTCTGATATTTATCTGTCAAAGGTGTATTATCATCCGGAGACGAACAAAGTGAGCATAAACAGAAAATGATTGCTCCTATCAGCAAGCAAACTCTTAATACTTTGCTAAAACTGACTTTAGTTTCATCATTTTCATCCAAATATTGGCCATCTGAATGACTTGGATCATCATCGTACAGTAAGCCTCCGAAGAAAAGCATATTGTAGCCGGGAGAGATCCTGGCTACTTTTGC
>CAVKML010000015.1:0-43921 GCA_963657715.1 uncultured bacterium
TTGAATGACTACTCCCTGCTGGGACAGGCGAAATTCACTTTCATCAACAAACAGTTGTTCCGGATGTATGCCGGCATCGGAGCCGGTGCCTCTGTATGGGCCGGGAAAGACTGCGGAAAATCATATTCAAAGATACTCCCTGCCATAGAATATATTCCTTTAGGTTTCCAATGGATGGATCATAAAATATACACGACTCTTGAGATTGTGGTTGGAACCAGAATGGGCGGAGTCAGAGGAGGATTAGGTTACAGATTCTAAACTTGAATATCATGAAAAGAATTTTATCAATCGCGACAGTGTTCGCGGCCGCCATTATTGCGACATCATCCTGCAGCAAGGCAGAAAGAGAGTTTGCAGGAAGCGACGGAGAGGTCACATACTCAATGGGGCCGTATATGATGTGCATAGCCAACAACCTGATAGTTGACAACCTCAAGATTCTGGAGTACCAAATCAGCGGCAAGGCCAACATCCAAAGCAAGACTTCCGTCATGACTCCGGATGACCCGTCATACAGGATGCCTGGTGTCAAGATCGATAAAGCCGCCGAAGACAGCACTTGGATCATCTCCAACAAGAATCTGGAATATTGGTTCCTCGGCGACTCTTCCTACCCTACCGACTATACCATAACCGCCAGAATGCTTCCCGGCGACTACAATCACTTCCACAGCTGGAAAGTCACAATAGAAGGAGAAAGACGTGAGCGGAAAGGCTACTCCTGCAAATTCACCACACCTGAAGTCCCTCTTATCTACACGATCGGAGATTCGGAATATTCCTGGGGCAGCTGCAAGGGTAACTTGAATATGATTGTGTACAATGACGGCAAGGCCATCGACTCAATCGTTATGACACTCCGTGGCGGCCTTGACGACTACAGCCTTGTAAGGACATACTGATCACCTGATAAAAATAACTGGACAAAGATGAAAAAGCAGAGGCCGCTTCGGGAATGATTCCGCAGCGGCCTCTGTCATAATATTATGTGGTTAAGTTTACTTTCTTAAAGTAGGAAGCCAGGTCTGGATGTGCTTGCCTTTCCAGCAGTCAACCGAAGAGTAGTCAACCATCTTGATGTCACCTTCGGTGGTTGGGACAAGGAACTGCATCCTGGTGCCAGGACGCTCGGCATTGACAATCTTGACCTTGACCTCACCGTTGGCGTCAGAGACTACCTGAACAGGCTTGTTGTAGTCCGGATCGATGTTCTCGTCACGAGCAAGGACTAGCGGTCCCCACTGCACGGCCTGAAAGTACTTGCCCTCAGGATTGCGGCCGTTCTCGGAAGCCTTGATGAGTTTGGCCTTCATGTCGAAAATGATGTAGATGCTGTCTCCGGCCTTCCACTTACGCTCAAGATTGAGGTACTTGCCAGCCTCAACTTTGCCGACATACTTGCCGTTTACCGCGACATAAGTCATCTCGCTCCATGAAGGAATATGCAGTTTTACAGTGAATTTTTCCTTAGCGGCAGGGTTAACCGAGATGCGGACCTCATTCGCGCGAGGATATTCTGTGACGATTCCAAGCTTCACATCGTTACCTTTCGCGGTCTTGGCGGTCACGGTTCCGGCGTTGTAGAGGTTGATGACAGGACCTTCCTTTGACTGCATCGCGGCGATATAAGGAAGGTAAGACAGTCCGCAAGGGCCGCTGAGGTTGCAGCAGGTCACTGGCTGTCCGTCGATGTTGGTTCCCCAGCCACTGTTGGTCACCTTAGCTCCATTCAGAAGGTTCACATAGCTGAAACTCTTTCCGTCCGGCTTCATCGCACCCAAAAGGCCGTTGTACGCATATTTCTCGATGTAGTCAACCGCTGTCGGATCACCGGTCAGACGAAGGTACTGTGAGCAATACTTCATCCAGGTCACGCCGACACAGGTCTCCATCATCCTCTTGATGTTCGGGTTGGTCTGTTCCACGGCTGTGTTGCTCCATCCCTCGCCGTTGAGTCTTGGCCAATAGATGTCTGACCCAGCGTTGCCGATAATGGTGATCTCATTGTCTTTCACATCGTTAAAGAAATTGTCAAGACATGTCTTCCACCTCGGGTCACCAGTCGCACGGTAATATTCAGCCAAACCCTCCCAGACAGAGGTCATCTCGTAGGCCTTTGGATAAGGCTTGCCTACATTGTAAAGATGCTCTCCCTCCAGAACCTGCAGGAAAATGTTGCTGCCCTTGGAAGCGCCTGTAGTGACGATATATTCAGCGAAATCAAGATATTCCTTCTTTCCTGTGATAAAATAGAGTTTCACCATCGGTTCGAGGATAGAGGAGGATTCGATTTTCGTGGAACTCCAGCCAAGTTCGGTGATGCTTTTCTTAGGTGCAGGACCGACCTGGTCGATCACGCTCTTGGCTTCCTTTTCCAAAGCGGCAAGAACCCTCGGATCCTGCTCGACATCTGTATAGTACTGAAGCAAGCCGAGCATAACGTATTTTCTTTCCCAGATGTCACCGTCACGGTTGCCGGGCTGATCCTCGACAGCGGTGCAGCTGAGACTGCCGTTGCTTTTCTCCGTGGCCATAAGCTTGTAAACAAGACTCTTGGTCAGTTCCTTGAGTTTAGGGTCGCCGTTGTAGCGGTAAAGCAAGGAATTTGTGCGGATGCACTTTCCCGGCATCTCGCCGAGAGCGAACTTAGGACGGCCCACGACGAAATAATCAATGACCTTGTCGTAAGGCATCACTCCGTTGACCCAGTGGTCGATGGAGTTCTGGATGTCATCGGCGAAGTAGCCGTTGAACTGGACACTTCCTGCCGGAAGCGGCTCGATCACGTCATTGACCTTCTTCAGGTTGTCCTGAGCGAAAGCGCCGGCTGAAAAGATCGTTGCAGCGATAGCGAAAACGATTGCATTTTTCATTATTACACCTATTAATATTATCAAAAGTTCACAAAGGTAACATTTTCCAAACAACTTCCTACATTATAATGGCAAGATAGATGATTTTTGTTCGTATATTTGTACATACCGCATCAAATTTTAGTTATTGTTTAATGACTACTTATGGTAAGAATATTCTGCAAGAACACCGGAACATACAAAGAGTTCCTTGAAGGGACTCCCCTGCTGGACATCGCTCCCGCATTCGAGTTCGACAAGCCTTACGACATACTTGCCGCCAAGGTGAACAACGTGGCCGAAGGATTGAGATTCAGGGTCTTTCACAACAGAGATGTGGAGTTTCTGGACTATCGCACCTACATCGGACGCAACTTCTACAGCCGCTCGCTGTGCTTCCTCCTGTACAAGGCCACAAGGGATTTGTTCCC
The DNA here is from genome assembly GCA_963657715.1 of uncultured bacterium. Lineage (GTDB taxonomy): Bacteria > Bacteroidota > Bacteroidia > Bacteroidales > UBA932 > Cryptobacteroides. The sequence goes on from CAVKML010000015.1 coordinate 3,287, forward strand.
GGAAAGCCGGATGACTATCCGCCGGCCGATCTCCAAAGGCTATTTCTGTTCTGTTTACAAGAACGACGGCTCGTTCCTCACCGAAGGAGACGTGGATGCAATAGGCACAAGGATGAGGGAACTCGTGGACGAGAATATTCCTTTCAAGCGCAAGGAACTCCAGATCGGGGAGGCTATCAAAATATTCAAAGAATCCGGAGACTTGGATAAAGTCAAGCTGCTGGAGACGTGTGGCGAGGTTTACATCACCTGCTACTCGCTCGGCGATGTGACTGATTATTACTACGATGAGTTGGTTCCAAGCACCGGCTACCTCAAGACATTCGGCGTGAAGCTCTGCCACGGAGGAATATTGCTGCGCGTCCCTGACCGCCATCATCCGGAGGATCTGGCTCCGCTTCACGAGCAGCCCAAGACTTTCGAGGTGTTCGCCGAGACGCACAAATGGAACTGGATCATGGGGCTTTCCAATGTCGGGGATGTCAACGAGTCGATTCTGAAAGGCAACGCATCCGACCTTATCCAGATCTCCGAAGCATTGCAGGAGAAAAAGATCGTCCAGATCGCGGAGGAAATCGAGAGGCGGCACAACGACCCTGAGAATCCGGTCAAGCTGGTTCTCATCACGGGGCCAAGCAGCAGCGGAAAAAGCACTGTCTGCAAAAGATTGAGCGTCCAGCTTAAAGCCTGCGGACTTCACCCGATCTCATTCTCGACGGACGACTATTTTGTCAACCGAGTTGAGACGCCGAAACTGCCAGACGGATCCTACGACTTCGACAACTTCGACACCGTGGATCATGAATATCTCCAGAAGGATCTCGTCAAACTGCTTAACGGCGAGGAGGTTGAAGTTCCTGAATATAACTTCGTGACAGGCTGCCGCGAGTTCAACGGCAAGAATCTCAAGCTAGGAGAAAGATCCGTGCTGCTGATCGAGGGACTGCACGCACTCAACCCTCGGCTCACCGAGAAGGTTCCGGACAAGGAGAAATTCAGGATATTCATAAATACCATCACCTCCATCTCGCTGGACTGCCACAACTGCATTCCGACAAGCGACAACCGTCTGCTGCGAAGGATCGTGAGGGATTATCTCAAGGGAGCGTTCACGGCCCGTGAGTCGATTGCGAACTGGCCAAACGTGCGCAGGGCCGAGGTCAAGTGGATCTACCCGTTTCAGGAGAATGCCGACGTGCTGTTCAACTCCGCCTATCTCGTGGAGTTCGCCGTGCTGCGCACCCACGCCGAGAGGATCCTCGCAACCGTGCCGAAGAACTGCCCGGAGTACAGCGAGGCGCACCGGCTTCTGAAATTCCTGCACTATTTCGTGCCGGTCTCAGACAAGGAGATCCCGCCTACATCGCTGCTGCGAGGATTCATCGGAGGAGGAAGCTATTGACATTCAAGAGGCTGACCGAAACCGCGAGTTTTTATCCGTGAGACAGTGGCAAAGAGTGACATTAATATATTCATGGAAAACAATTTAAAACATCTACCAACAAAATGGCGGACGAAAAGATAATATTCTCAATGAACGGTGTGGGAAAGGTTCTCCCGCACAACAACAAGGTTATTCTGAAGGACATCTACCTTTCATTCTTCTACGGAGCGAAGATCGGCATCATCGGCCTGAACGGTTCTGGTAAATCGACCCTGATGAAGATCATAGCCGGCGTGGAGAAATCCTACCGTGGCGAGGTGGTCTGGGCTCCGGGCTACTCAGTGGGCTACCTTGAGCAGGAGCCGCAGATGGATCCGGACAAAACCGTTCTGGAGGTCGTGCAGGAAGGAGTTCAGGAGGTGATGGATGTTCTCAATGAATATAACGAGATCTCCCTCAAGTTCATGGAGCCGATGGACGACGACCAGATGAACGCGCTGATCGAGCGTCAGGGAGAGCTGTCCGAAAAGATCGAACATCTGGGAGGCTGGGAGATCGACGCTAAGCTAGAAAGGGCGATGGACGCGCTGAACTGCCCTCCGTCCGACTCCAAGATCTCCACGCTTTCCGGTGGTGAGCGCCGCCGTGTGGCGCTTTGCCGTCTGCTTCTCCGCGAGCCGGACGTGCTGCTTCTGGACGAGCCGACCAACCACCTCGACACCGAGAGCATCCAGTGGCTTGAAGCACATCTGAGGCAGTACAAGGGTACGGTCATCGCCGTGACCCATGACCGCTACTTCCTCGACAACGTGGCCGGATGGATCCTTGAGCTGGACAGAGGCGAAGGCATTCCGTGGAAAGGCAACTACAGTTCTTGGCTGGAGCAGAAGACCAAGAGGCTTGAGATGGAGGAGAAGCAGGAAAGCAAGAGACGCAAGACCCTGCAACACGAGTTGGAGTGGGTTCGTATGGCTCCTAAAGCCCGTCAAGCCAAGCAGAAGGCCCGTCTTGGCGCATACGAGAAACTGGCCTCCGCCGATTCAAAGGAGAAAGAGGCGAATCTGGAGATCTACATTCCGAACGGTCCTCGTCTCGGCAACAAGGTCATCGAGTTCAAGGATGTGTCAAAGGCGTACGGGGACAAGGTTCTCTTCGAACACCTTTCGTTCGCCCTTCCGCCTGCAGGAATTGTTGGTGTTATCGGCCCTAACGGAGCCGGCAAGACTACACTGTTCAGACTCATTATGGGCATCGAAAAACCGGACACTGGTTCCATTGACATAGGTGAGACCGTGAAGATCTCATACGTTGACCAGCAACACAAGAGCATAGATCCGGACAAGACCGTGTTCGAAACCATAGCCGGGAACTCCGAGTGGGTAAGGCTTGGCAACAAGGACATCAACGCCCGCGCATGGGTGTCCAGATTCAATTTCAGCGGTTCCGATCAGGAGAAGCTCTGCGGCGTGCTTTCTGGAGGCGAGAGGAACAGGCTGCACCTTGCGCTAACCCTCAAGGACGAGGGCAATGTCCTTCTCCTCGACGAGCCGACGAACGATGTGGATGTAAACACGATCCGTGCCCTTGAGGACGGCCTTGAAAACTTCGCTGGATGCGCTGTCGTGATCAGCCACGATCGCTGGTTCCTGGACAGGATTGCCACGCATATCCTCGCCTACGAGGGTGATTCCAACGTGGTGTTCTTCGAGGGCAACTACGCCGAGTACGAAGAGAACCGCAAGGCCCGTCTCGGCAACACTGAGCCTAAGAGGTTCAAGTACAAGAAGCTGATGGAATAGTTATTGCAGGGTTCCGGTGCAGGTGCGCCGCGGTGGCGCGTCGTAATGTTACACTAAAACTATAACTTTTATGACAAGTGACTCAAAAAAGTACGAATGCCTGCGCTGTGGATGGATCTATGACCCGGCCGAGGGTGATCCAGATGGTGGCATAAAGCCCGGAACCCCGTTCAAAGACATCCCGAAAGACTGGAAATGTCCGGTCTGCGGAGCCTCGAAATCCGATTTCGCGGAATATTCGGAATAAGCGTTCCGTCGGACTGACTGAATAATGGATGGCGGGCCGGAATTCGGTCCGCCATAGATTTTTGTTTCTGATTGATAAACAGAAAAAGAGTCGGTTCGGATTGCTCCAAACCGGCTCTTTCATATTCATAAAGATCATTATTTATCCCTTACGCAGCGGACCTGAAGGCCTTGGTTGTTATCCGTATTGGGAGAAATCTTCGGGCTGCCATTGCCGCTTGAAGTGAGGAATGTCCACATAAGATATTTGCTATTTCCGGCTTTCGTTCCGGGAGTACTTGTCCAAACGAACACATTGGTAGCGGCAAATACACCGCTGGCATCCTTCTTGAACTGGCCGGCAGCAGACAGATATACGGTCTGTTCGCCATCAGAACACATATAATATTCATTCTTGGACGTTTCTTTACTTCCACCTTTAGTTAACTCAAGAAAATCCTCCTCACTTGGCATCCTCCAAGTTCCTGCAGGTAACACAAGTGAACAAGGATCCACCTCGTCAGGTTTTATGTCCGCATAAGCGATTGTCGTTTCATCCGGGCCATAGGCCTTTCCGGGATATTTCGTTGTCGATGTTACCTTCTGACCAAGATCGATTCCAAAGCGGCTCTTCCACTTGAAATACATACCTTTCTCCTTTGGTGCGGCAAATGTGTAGGCACCATCCTTTACGGTCAGATAGCCCTCGCTCCAGACAACAGAGAATTTGCTCACTTCCGGAGCCGCCCCCTGTACAACTGTCTTGCCAGTGTTCTCGCCATTAATATAAATGGTAAGCACGCGCTCCTTTGAGTCTGTATTCTCGGATATCGGGAAAGAAACCGTAGGACTTGTCCTTGAAACCTCCTTGAGACTTGAATACCCATCGTCACCCTTGATTTCCACCGGAACCTTATTCATATCTGTGTCCACGGTCACGGTAAGTGAAAACGCAGTGTAATCGTGGCTGGAAGGCGTATGGCCGGCATAGACGGCATAGTTGGAGATAGCAGGCTGGACAAAGGACTTGCCGGTGTACTTTCCGTTGATGAAGATCTTCCAAACCTTGTCCTCTTTCCTGTCGTTCGGTTCCATATTGAATTTCACGGTGGTCACCTTCTGGGTACAGCTCATCTTGGTCTCGTCGTTGAAATCAGACTGAAGCACAACTTCATAAAGAGCGAATTCTCCAGGGTCTGTGACGACCTCCAACTCGAAAGCCTTGTAGTCATCAAGGGTCGCCGGTGAATATGACACAAGACTTGGCTGCTTGATGTTCTTCACACAGCGTACTGAAGCCAGATTTGTGTTTGACAGATCGTAGTAGATCATCGAATATTCATCACTCACGACATAAATCGACCGATCGCCCTCATAACTTTCACCATCAAGCCAGTAAGCGCCGTAGGAATCCTTCATTGAGATGGAGCCGTCAGTCTTGGACATCGTCCCGGCGTACGGCAGGAAGAAATCGCAGTTCGTGAAGCCCATACCTTTCACACCGTTCAAAGTGTGTTCATTGTCAAGATCTTCCTGATAGTAAAGGTAATAAGCCTCCTCATAGGTTGGAAGCCGGAGCCCTGGATCAAGCTTAGCGCAAGGATCATCGGCCGGATCATTCTCCGGAATGGCCGAAAGATCAATCTTCACACGGTCAGGTGTGTAGGCGACTCCATCATAGGAATCCGGCTCGGAATTGACTCCGTAACTGCTGCCCTTCTTGAAGAACAGACCGGCGTCCGACATATTTTCGGCGATCGCGAACCTGCCGTCCTTCAGGATGATGTTACCTTTTGCCCAATAGAAATCCTCAATCAGCACAAGAGCCGCGTCCTGAGTGGCCGAGGCGACCTCCTTCCAGACAACATCCGTGGACGGTTCGTCGGCATAGTTCTCCGGAGCCGGAGTAAACGCCGCCTCCACAGAGATTCTTCTGGTGTTCTCGGAATAGTTGGCCGGAACCACAATCTCAACCTTATCGGTCTTGGATGTAATCTCTACAGGATCACCGGTAGTCTCCCCAACATTCACCCTATACTTCCATGCAAGGAATATAGGGTCACCAGCTCTGGTCAGTTTCACGGTGTCCGCCGCAAAGGAGAAATTGAAGGTTCCTCCATTGAAAGAGATTGTTTCCGGAAAATCTGATTTCTCATAAGAAGTGTGGACATACTCCACGCTGGCTTCCTCCTTCCCGCAGGAAAGCAGCGACACTGACAGCGCCACAGCCGCCAGCAATGACAAAACTTTTTTACTCATCAGTTAGTTCGTTAATTATACTTAATTACAAATATAATTATTTTCAGAATATAGCAAATTCCAACGCAACTATTGAATAATCACAAATATTCGTTAAATTGCGCAAAAATATTCATGAATATGAAAAAGGTTGTTACAATTATTGCTATGATGGCGCTGGCGCTTGGTTTTTCGTTATCAGCGGAGGCACAGGATAAAAACAAGTCCGCGGACTCGGAGATCGAGAAGATCAAGCAGGAGAGTTCGATCCTCAAGGAGGGAGACAAGGCCGCTGACTTCACCGGTACTAAATTCGCCGGAGGTTCGTTCAGCCTGGCCGACCATAAGGGCAAGGTAGTGATGTTGCTATTCTGGGGCAGCTGGTGTCCTCCTTGCAGACACGAATTGAGGCCGGAGAATCTTCCTGCCACGCTCAAGGAGTTCAAAGACAATTCGGATTTCGTGTTCCAGCCAATCGCCTACAAGGACACAAAGGCGACTCTTGAGAAGTTCTTCGCCGGCGAGGAAGGTAAGACTATCTATTCGTACTTGAAGCCGCTGACCTTGGTTGATGAGGACAGGAGCATATTCGGACTTTACGCGAAGTCTGGTGTTCCACGCAGCGTGATAATCGGGAAGGATGGAGTGATCGCTTACGTCGGACTCGGCTCTTCGGAGGAGGGTCTTAAGGAAGTCGCGGAGACGCTTCGTAAGGAGTTGGCGAAATAATACTCCGGTCACTGACATTGTTCAAGCGGTCACTGAGCTTGCGGTTGCTGAGCCTGCCGAAGCATCGGAAGTGACTGTGGTTTTACAATCTGTACAGAAATAGTTGGCACGCTTCGACAAGCTCAGCGGCCAGCTATTTCTTATGACTGCCACGATGTGGCGATAGACTGGGCTACAGTGTAGCCCATTGACCAGGCGGCTTGCAGATTGAAGCCGCCTGTTATAGCATCCACGTCAAGGACTTCTCCGGCGAAATAAAGGCCGGGATGAGCCTTACACTCAAGTGTGTTTAGATTGATGTTGGGAAGAGCGACACCGCCGCAAGTGACAAACTCTTCCTTGAAACGGCTCTTTCCACGGATTTGGTACTCGTCATTGCTCAATGCGTTCACAAGGCGGTTCATTCCTTTGGAACCCAGTTCAGCCCAGCGTGAATCTTCCCTGATTCCACATTTGGAAATCAAGTACGTCCAAAGCCTTGACGGAAGTTCGAAAGGATGAGTGTTGAGTATCAGCTTCTGAGGATTGTCTTTTGAGATCGATATGATTCTGCCACGGACAGCCTGCTCGTCAGCGTCTCCGAACCAGTTTACGGAAAGTACGGCGGAATATTCATTATCAGCGAGATATCGTGCCGCGTATGAGGAAAGTTTCAATATGGCGGGGCCACTCATTCCCCAGTGGGTGATGAGGAGTGGACCGCCGGCTTTGAATTTCGTGCCGACCAATGATGCGAAAGCGTTCTCGACCACAGTACCCATCAGTTCGCGGACCGGGCTGCCGGGAAGGTTGAATGTGAAAAGGGACGGGACAGGCGGTACGATTTCCAGATCCAGACCGTCAAGCATTCCGAGACCGGAAAGTTTCGGGCTGCCGCCGGTGGTGACAACAACGATGTCGGATCTATAATCATTCGTATCAAGTCGCCGGGATTTCAGGACCATAGGCCCTTCGACAAGCTCATGGACCGAGCCAACCGGCCGCTGAGTCTGCAGAAGCGACTGCCCTTTGGGAAACTCAGCGACCGTAAGTGTGTAACCACCTTCCGGGCAATGGGATATTCCTGTGACTTTATGCCGCGTGTGAAGCACGGCTCCTGCCTGACGCATACGGGCAAGCAGAGTGTTGACGATTTCCATAGCGTCTTGTGAGGCAGGAAAAACGCAATGATCATCCTGAAGAACCAGTTTTATGCCTTCGTTCTCGAACCATTCACAAGCGTTTCGCTGATCAAAAGAACGGAAAAGACGTTTCATAAGTTTATCCCCACGAGGATAAGCGACTGACAGCGAAGATATCCCCTCAAAAGAATTGGTAAGGTTGCACCGTCCTCCCCCGGTGATAGCCACCTTTGCCAGAGCCTTCGGCCCCGCCTCGAACACCTCAACCGAAGCGGAAGGCATCCTCCGTTTCAACTCAATGGCGCAGAAACACCCCGCCGCCCCGGCCCCAATAACCGCAATTTTCATACTGCAAACCTACACAAAATAATTGACATTATAGAAATGAATGAATATGTAATACACCCCCCATCGGAGCGTAGCGACGCAAGGGGTTTGGGGAATACGGTCCCCAATGCCCTACCGGGGCTGTCGCAAAGCGACTGGGAGAGGATTGAAAACAATGGCATTCGCAGAATGAATATTTTGCCGAATGGTAATTAGTGAATATCTTTGCTTACAATTTATGGCGACAGGACAGAAAGACATACTCCTCGGAATGATCCGGGGCGGGCTTCCGATGACTCTCGGGCAGCAGATCCGGCTCACGATACTATTGAGCCTGCCTGCGATAGCCGCCCAGATCTCTTCAATTCTGATGCAGTACATCGATGCCGGAATGGTCGGCCATCTCGGCGCGAACCAGTCAGCGTCAATAGGCCTTGTCGCCACAACGACATGGATTATGGGAGGGTTCACATCCGGGACCAGTTCCGGATTCTCTGTTCAGGTGGCACACCTTTGTGGAGCACAGGATTTCAAGGGCGCAAGAGCCGTGATGAGACAAGGGCTTACCACCGTATTTCTTGTCGGACTGGTTCTCGCGACAATAGGCGTGAGCATCAGCGGAGCGCTCCCCCATTGGCTCGGCGGAACACCGGAGATCAATGAAGACGCTTCCAAATATTTCTGGATATATTCAGCTTTCATTCCGATAGGAGCCGTGGGATGGGCCGCAAGTTCCATGCTTCAGGCAAGCGGGAACATGAAGATTCCAAGCTTGATGTTCACCGGGATGTGTGCTCTGGACGTGGTGTTCAACTACATATTCATTTACGTCTGTGACATGTGTGTCGCAGGGGCAGCGCTTGGAACCGGAGTGTCGGAGGTTGTCACTTCCATATTCGTGGTTTGGTATATTCTCAGACGCTCCAAAGAATTGAATATCAAGGGAGAGCAAGGCACATTCGTTCCTCGTCGAAAGACAATCCGCAATGCCTGGGGCATCACCGCACCGATGTGGCTCCAGAACATCATCATGAGAGGATCGCACATCATGAGTACCATCATCGTGGCACCTCTTGGACCGATTTCCATCGCCGCCAACTCGCTGGCAATCATCGCCGAAAGCTTCTGCTATATGCCCGGATACGGAATCGAGGAGGCAGCCACGACACTTGTCGGTCAGAGTTTAGGAGCGAAACGCAAGGAAGTCGCCAAACGGTTCTCGCAGATCACCATGATGATGGCCGCCGGGATCATGACCGTGCTGGGTGCGTTGATGTTCATATTCGCGAACGACCTTATGCTGCTGCTGAGTTCCGACCCTGATGTCGTGGCGCTTGGTGCCAAAGTGCTGAGAATCGAAGCGTTCGCCGAGACACTGTACGCCTTCTCCATCGCCGGCTACGGTTCCTGCGTAGGAGGAGGCGACACTCTTGTGCCAAGTGTGATAAATTTCGGCTGCATGTGGGTGATCCGCATCGGCCTGGCACTGATTTTGACACCTCGCATGGGACTCACAGGCTACTGGATAGCTATGTGCATCGAGCTGAATGTCCGCGGTTTGCTGTTCTACTGGAGGCTTCGCGGCGAGAAATGGATGAAACTAAAGATCACTTGAATATATGGAAAAAATCATCAATCAGGAATTCGGCGGAGAGAGACCGCTATATTGCAAGCACGATCTCTATCTTGAGAACGTCAAGATACACGCCGGCGAGTCAGCCTTGAAGGAAACAGGCAACATCACCGCCGTTCATTGCCAGTTCGAGGGAAAGTACCCGTTCTGGGAATGTGACGGATTTGTCATCAAGGATAGTCTTCTGACTGTCGGAGCGCGTTCAGGGCTTTGGTATTCAAGGAACTGCGAGATTTACGACACGATCATCGACGCTCCGAAGACATTCCGCAGGATGGATGGAATCAAACTGAAGAATGTACAGATTCCAGGCGGCACGGAGACTTTCTGGGACTGCAGGAACATCGAGGTTGAAGATTCTGTTATAGACAGGGCCGACTATGTGTTCATGCACTGTGAGAATGTGAAATTGACCAATGTCAAGCTGAACGGAAACTACAGTTTCCAGTATGCGAAGAACGTGGAGATCCGGAACTGTGTCCTGAACTCCAAGGATTCATTCTGGGAGGCGGAGAATGTCACTGTCATCGATTCCGTCATCAATGGTGAATATCTCGCCTGGTACTCGAAGAACCTACGCCTCGTGCGCTGCCACATCACCGAGACCCAGCCTCTGTGCTATTGCGAGGGTCTGATCCTTGAAGATTGCACAATGGGAGCGGACGCCGACCTTGCGTTTGAATATTCATCCGTCCAGGCCACTGTGAAAGGACATATCCCTTCAATCAAGAACCCACGTACGGGCTTCATCCGCTACGGATCCGTCGGTGAGATCATCCTTGACGAGAACATCAAGGCTCCGGGCGACTGTAAAATGGAGCTAATAGAGCAGGGTCATTGAGACCGTGGAGGATTAAACGCCAGAGCATACCTTCCCCGGCGCCATTTTGGCCGCTAAACGTCATCGAAAGACGACTTGGGTCCATTTTCGATGACGTTTTTGTTGTATAATGTCATCGAATGACTACGGTCAGGGGACACGTGTGCCTGGAGGCCATGGAGGCCTACGCGCTTCGCGCCCTATCCGGGTGAATGGCCACCATGGCCTCCAGACACACATGCCGACGCAACGTAAATCCTTATCTCCTTCATCAGGCCAATGTTATCCACGACTCATTCCGTGTCAGCAAGTAGTGGACAACGTATTTATTTTCACATAGTTAACACGGGCAAAGAACAGGAAACCTCTAACCTGAATTTTTCACGTTACCAAAATTCAGAACAGAGGCTTCCTGCTCTTATACGCCTGAACACATACTTTTGGACTTGATCCGGGGTTGCGCATGAGCCACTATACCGAGACCGGGATAAAGACATAAAGGAAAAGCCGCAGATGATCTCTCATCTGCGGCTTAAGGAGTGGTGTCGGGAAGAATCGAACTGCCGACACATGGATTTTCAGTCCATTGCTCTACCATCTGAGCTACGACACCGTTTCCGTTTGGGATTGCAAAGATAGGCATTTTTCTTTTGCTTGCAAATTTTTTTGAGAAGAATTTGCGAATTTCTTCGCCGAGTGGATGTTTTTGGCTAAATTCGCCACTATGACAGGTAGAATTTTCATACAGGTGATCATTCCGCTCCGACTGGAGTGGGAACCATTCTATTATCTGGAAGTTGAAATGTTCAATTCTTCTGGAGACGCGCCTAGTATGCTTTCAGTCACTTCAACGGTTGGTGAGTCCTGTCGAACCACAGGTTCTGTGACCGAAAAGGACAGAGAACTGGTCAAAGTCGGAGACCGGGTAAGGGTGAATTTCGCAGGGAAGGAGTATGTCGGAGTGGTGAGCGTGGTGGATGTCGGGAAACAGGCGGAGGCGATGGGAATCGCGGAGAGGGTGAAACCGATTGTCGGGATGGCGGATGGGCTGGAACCGGTCTCATTGGAGGAGATCGCGCTTTGGCGACAGATCGCTGAATACTATCTGTGTACTGTCGGAGAGGTTTACAAGGCGGCTTACCCCGCGCATAAGGTGGCGGAAGAGAAGATACTAGCCCGCAGGGAAGCGCTTCGGACGGAGAGAGAAGAGAAGAATCGGGCCAGGATTGAGGAGAAGATAAGGAGGTTGAAAGAAAGGGCGGAGAAAAAGGCGGAGTCAGCTGTCAGGGCCAGGAAAGAGGAAACGCGAAAGAGGTATTTGGCCGAGAAGGAGGAGCTGGAGAGAGAGATTATGTCGTTGGCCGGAAATGCCACATCGATTACTGGTGAAAGTGTCACTTCGACAGGCTCAGTGACCGAAGTAAGTGACCCTGAGATATGCCAGTCGAACGCTGAGCCTGTGGTTCGACTGAACTCTCCAAACATCGGAGCGTCTGTAAAAACTGGAAAAGCTATTGTCTTGTCGGCGGCGCAGGAGATGGCATATTCAAAGATAAAGGAGATATTCGGGAATGGGAAGCCGGCGTTGCTGCACGGTGTGACGGGATCGGGAAAGACGGAGATTTACCTGAAACTGGCACAGGAGACGCTGGCAAGAGGGTTGAATGTGCTTTATCTGGTTCCGGAGATCGCGCTCAGCAGACAGTTGGAAGACAGGATCAGCGAGACCTTTCCGGAAGAACTGCTGGTGTTCCACTCCGGCGAGACTATGGCTAAAAAACGGGAGGTGGCGGCCAGCCTGAGGCATTGCACTTCAGTAAAAGACACAGCCTCAAAAGTCACGTGGACCATCAATGATTCTTTCAGCGAAACTAAAAGGGGTACAAAGCTCCACGGCTATGTCGTCCTCGGCACCCGCAGCGCCATATTCCTGCCTCACAAGGAGTTGGGACTGGTGATTGTGGACGAGGAACACGACACGTCCTACAAGCAGGACTTCCCCGCCCCGAGGTACAATGGTCGTGAGACCGCGATAATGATGGCGAAGATATTCAGTGCCAATGTAGTACTTGGGTCGGCGACTCCATCGCTTGAGTCGCTCTACAATTGCAGCGTTGAGCGGTACGGACTTGTCACACTGAACAAACGGTTCTACGACGCGGCGGACTCGGACATCGAGATCATCGACACGATCGCGGAACGCCGCAAGAACGGAATGATAGGAAGTTTCTCCAGAAAACTCATTGAACGTGTCAACGAATGCCTTGACAAGCACCATCAGGTGCTGATACTCAGGGAGAGACGGGCATATTCCCCGATCGTGCAGTGCCAGGAGTGCGGTGAAATCCCGAAATGCCGCTGCTGCAACGTAAGTCTGAGCCTGCACAGGCGCGCGGACGGAAGCGAAAGGCTCGTCTGCCACTACTGCGGCAGGGTGTATGAATATACCGGGAAATGTCCGAAGTGCGGTGGTGAGTTGAAACCGCTGGGATCCGGGACACAGAAGATCGAGGAGGAGGCGGCTAAACTGTTCCCGGAGGCAAGGATCGCACGGCTGGACAGCGACACGGCTCAGAGCCGGAAATATGAGACCGACACAATCCGGAAATTCTCCAAAGGGGAAATCGACATCCTGATCGGCACGAGAATGGTCGCCAAAGGATTCGACTTCAGCGGATTATCCCTCGTGGCCGTGCTTCAGGCCGATTCGATTCTCGGGCAGGAGGACTACCGGGCTGACGAGAGAGGACTCCAGCTTCTGGAACAATTCCGTGGCCGGTGCGGACGGCGCGGAGAAAAGGGACTGTTCGTCATTCAGACTTCCCAGCCGGAACATCCTGTCTATCAAAGCATAGAGGGAAAACTGGACGAGAACGGAACTATGGCCCGCTTCCTCGGTGAAAGAAAGATGTTCGGTTATCCGCCATATTCAAGGGTCATCGGAGTAATCGTCAAGGATTACAATCAAGCAAGAGTGGACCTGCTGAGCCGTGAGCTTGCGGAAACGATCCGCAGTACTTTAGGTGTCAGACTCAGCTTCGCTCCCGGCGTTCAAAACGGACCTAATGTCATAGGGCCATATTCCCCGGCCATCGACAAGATCTCGAATCAGAACATTCGCCAGATAAGGGTGTTGCTGCCGAAAGACAGGTCGCTCGTGAGGAACAAGGAGACGCTGGCGGCCGCGGTCGAACGCTTCGAGAAGGACAAAAAATATTCAGGCCACATCTCGCTTGATGTCGATCCGGCCTGAAATAGATTTTGTATTAAATAACGATCGATGAAGGTCTACCGCCAGCCGCCACCAAGGGATTGATAGAGAGCGATGACGCTGCGGATTTCCTCGAAGCGGTCCTGAGCCTGAGACTCCTCGGCGGAGAGAAGGGACTGCTGGGCGGTGAGGACTTCGAGGTAATTCACGGACGAGTGCTTCATCAGGCGTTCGGTCTTCTGAACGGTCTCTTTTAGGGATTCGATGCGCTTTTCACCTATTTCCAAACGTTTACGGGCGGTCTGCCAAGATGTGAGCGAATTGTTGACCTCCGCTCCGGCATCCAGAAGTTTCTGTTGGAAAGCCAACAGCGCGGCTTTCTGCTCGGCCTTGGCGATTTTCAGATTGGCCACATTGGTTCCTTTATTGAACAACGGTTGGACAAGGGATCCTGCCATATTCAATAAAAGGTCTCCTGGGTTGACGACCATTCCTCCGCCATTATTTGTCCATCCGGCGGCGCCGGAAAGGTTCAGCGACGGGTAGAAGGCTGAACGGGCTGAGCCTACGGCATAGAATGCTTGAGCGAGTTGTGCCTCAGCCTGACGCACATCCGGACGGTTGGCCAGAAGGCTCGCCGGCACACCGACAGAGAGTTCCTGCGGGAATGACTGGTCAGCCAGAACGCCACGCTCGATACTTCCGGGAGTTCTTGCCAACAAAGAACACAATGACTTTTCCGTCTCGCTTATGCTTTGCCTTACCGACAGCACGGCCTGTTCCAGAGCCATCTTGTTGGCCTCGGCCTGAAGGACGGCGGTCTTGTTGAAATAGCCGGCTTTCATAAGCGAATTCATAGCCGAGACGGTAGCAGTCCAGTTGTCCAAAGTCCGCTCATTGATCGCAAGTTGCTCGTCAAACATCAACAACGAATAGTAGGTCGAAGCCACAGTCGCGACAAGCGAAGTCTTGACCGCCTGCTCGTAAGCCTGACTACCCTCCAATGCTGACTTGGCCTCCATCTTCGCGTTACGCACACGTCCGAATATGTCCAATTCCCAAGAGGCGTTTCCTCCGAGATTATAAGTTTTGGAATTCTGGTCGTCCCAACGGGCGACAGCACCCTCCCCGTTCAATCCAACGAATGGGAGAAAAGCCAGACGGGCGGCGGACAGCGAAGCCTCGGCCTGCTCCACACGGAGACGAGCCGTGCGAAGATCAGTGTTCCTCACAAGAGCCGAATCAATCAGATCACGCAGATGAGGATCCGTGAAGAACTCCCGCCAGGATACAGTGGCGATCGAGGTGGTGTCCGCACTGGCATATTCATCACCGAACAAATTATTGTCAACCTCGGTTGTCTTTGAATATTTCTGATAGACCCCGCAGCCTTGCAGCACCACCGCAAGAACTGAGAGACAAACAATTATCCTATTCATTCATTTTCGTTTTTAATAAGCTGAAACTTATCTATTAACGGTTACTTAAGATCCGACTCCTTTTGCAGCTTCAACTTTGCAACCATATCCTTCTCTGCCGCGATGGCATCATCCGCCTCGACAAACTCCACCGGCTTGATCTTCTCCTGTATGCCTTGGAACACAATCCAAAGGGCCGGAACGATGAACAACAGAACCAAAGTGCCGACCAACATTCCGCCAACAGCACCTGTACCTAATGTCCTGTTGCCGTTTGCACCGACTCCCGTGGAGAACATCAGCGGAAGCATGCCGAACACCATAGTCAAGGCAGTCATCAGAATAGGACGGAGACGGTTCTTCGCAGCTCCGATTGCCGCCTGTTTGAGCGACATTCCGCTCCTGCGGCGCTCTCCGGCATAGTCAGTGATCAGAATCGCGGTCTTGGCGAGCAAGCCGATCAACATGATCAATCCGGTCTGCAGGTAGATGTTGTTCTCCAGTCCGAACATCTTGGCGAACAGGAAGCTGCCCATAAGTCCGCACGGAACCGACAGGATGACGGTGAACGGAAGGACAAGGCTTTCGTACATTCCGCTGAGGATCAGATAGACAAGCAGGATGCAGACAGCGAATATGATGGCGACGTTGTTGCCGGTTGCGGCCTCCTCGCGGGAGATTCCGCCGAACTCGAAGCCATAGTTGCGCGGCAGGACCTTGGCGGCGGTCTCACGGACCGCGTTCAACGCGTCACCAGAACTGTATCCCTGAGCAGCGTCACCACTGACTGAAATCGAGTTATAAAGGTTGAAGCGGGACAGGGACTCCGGGCCGTAGGTCTTGGTCAGTGTCACGAACTGTGAAAGCGGAGCCATCTCCTCGCCGACACGCACATAGATGTGGTTCAGCGATTCAGGCGTGACTCGGGACGCAGGATCGGCCTGGATCATCACACGGTACAGCTTCGAGAATCGGTTGAAGTTGGACACATAGCCTCCTCCGAAATAGGCTGACATCGTCTCCAGAATCTCGATGGTGGTGATTCCGGCACGCTCGCACTTCACCGCGTCAATGTCCACCCAGAACTGAGGATAGTCAGCGGCGAACGCTGAATATGCCATATTGATCTCCGGACGCTCATTGAGGGCCGCCACAAAGTTGTCTGCGACCTCCTTGAAAGCGTTGATGTCACCACCATCCTTGTCCTGAAGGTACACCTCGAAACCTCCTCCGGTACCGTAGCCCGGAATCATCGGAGGGGTCATCGCGAACAGCGATGCGTCAGGAACCTCAGGAGCGATCTCATAGACTCTGTTCACGACATCGTTGGCGGAATGTCCCTTGCCCTTGCGCTCGCCCCAGTCCTTCAGATTGACGAAGAACATTCCCATTGACGGGCCGGCACCGGAGAAAGAATAGCCGATGACCTCGCTGGCGCAATTCACCTCTGGCATCTCCCTGAACTTCCTGTCAAGTTTGTCCATTGTTCTTTTAGTCTCGACAAGTGAGCTGCCAGGCTTGGTGTTAAGGCTGACCATCACGGTGCCGGTGTCCTCATCTGGAACAAGACCGGTCTTTGTGTTCCGCACCAGGAACACCAACAGAGCCAGACCCACAGCCAAAGTTCCCCACATCATCCATTTATGATGGATGAAATACAGGACTCCGTTCTTATACCGGTCAAGTACAGCCTCGAAGCCGGCATTATATGCCTTACGGAAACGTGCCGCGAAATTGTCCTTTACCTGTCCGTTCTCATCCACGTAAGGCTTGAGCATAATGGCGCAGAGAGCTGGTGAGAGTGTCAAGGCGTTGATGGCGGAAAGGCCGACGGCCACGGCCATCGTGATACCGAACTGGGTGTAGAATGTACCTGAGGTTCCTCCCATAAAGGAAGTCGGGATGAACACAGCCATAAATATCATCGTGGAGACCAAAATGGCCGTGGATATTCCGCCCATAGCGTCGGTCGTGGCCTTGTACGAGGATTGGTAACCGGCGTCGAAACGGCTCTGGACCGCCTCCACCACGATGATGGCATTGTCCACCACAGTTCCGATCGCAAGCACCAACGCGAACAGCGTCAGCAGGTTGATCGAGAATCCGGCCACCGACATAAACGCGAAGGTGGAGATGATCGACACGATGATCGAGATTGTAGGGATCAACGTGGAGCGGATGTCCTGAAGGAAGAAATACACTACAAGGACAACCAACAGCACGGCGAGAAGCAGGGAGACCACAACACCACGGATCGAAGCGTAAAGGAATCTGTTTGTGTCACTCAGGGTAACAAACTCAAGTCCCTTAGGCAGATCCTTGCTGATCTCATCCAAAACATCATCTATCTCGTTGATGACAGCCGAGGCGTTGGATCCCGCAGTCTGGCTGATATACGCTGCGGCCGCCGGCATTCCGTTGACCTTGGAGTCAAAACTGAAAGATTCATCACCAAGTTCCACATTAGCGACTTCCTTGAGCCTCAGCACATCGCCTCCAGGAAGAGAACGGATGACCAACTCTCCGAATTCCTTCGGTGTCGAAAGACGGCCACGGTACTTCATCGTGAACTGCATCGCATTGTCGTGATTCTCGCCGAATGATCCTGTGGCGGCCTCGATGTTCTGGGTCGCAAGAACGGCGGAAATGTCTGACGGAATCAATTTGTACTGAGCCATCTTGTCCGGATCCAGCCATATTCTCATACTGTAATTGGATCCATAGAGCTGGAACCTGCCGACACCCTGAATACGCTTGATCCTCGGTTCTACATTGATCTTCATATAGTTGTCCAGGAACAAACGGTCGTAGCCACCTTCCGGGGCATACAGCGCGAAAGTCTTTAGTTCGGCGTTCTGGCTCTTTGTGGTCGTCACACCGATCTGGGTCACCTCGGCAGGAAGCAGTCCCTGCGCGGTAGCGACAGCGTTCTGGACATTGACAGTGGCCATGTCGGCGTTGGTGCCTTGCCTGAAATAGACCTGAATGTCAGCGTCGCCGGAATTGGAGGCCGACGAGGTGATGTAGGTCATATTCTCCACACCGTTGATAGCCTCCTCCAACGGAATGACAACAGCTTTCTGGACTGTCTCGGCATTGGCTCCCGGGTAGTTGGTGTAAACCGACACTGTCGGCGGAGCGATGTCCGGGTACTGCTCGATCGGCAGCGAGAACAAGGCCAGCAGGCCCATAAAGACCATTCCGACCGCGATCACTATGGAAAGAATCGGACGGTCGATGAAATATTTGAGATTCATTTGCTTACTGCTTATTTGAATATTCAACCTTGACAGGTGTGCCATCCTTCAGCAGAGCCACACCTTCGCTGATGAGAGTGTCTCCCACAGACAATCCATCCCTGACGATATATTCCTTTCCGTCATTGAGATTCTCCACCTTGATCTCGCTCGCCACTGCCACACCATCAATTACCTTATAAACGAATATCTTGTCCTGGATCTCGTAGGTCACTGACTGCGGGATGACAATAGCATCTTTCTCCTGGCGGGTCAGCATTACATTGCCCACACCGCCACTGAAAAGAATACGCTTCGGATTAGGGAACACGCAGCGCACGGAAGCCGTGCCGGTACGAGGGTTGATGATTCCGCTGATGGTCTCGATCCGTCCTTTCTCCTCATAGACAGAGCCGTCATTAAGGGTCAGATCGATCTCCGGCATACGCTCGATGACTTCCGCCGGCGAGCCGTACTGACGGATCAGCCCACGGATCTGATTCTCGGTCATCGAGAAGTAAACGTACATCTGACCGATGTCCGCCACCGTGGTAAGTGACTGAGGGATAGACGGTCCGACCAAAGCACCGGCACGGTAAGGAAGAGTCCCGACGACTCCGTCCACCGGACTCTTCACCTCGGTGTAGGACAGGTCGTTGCGGGCATTGATCTCCTGAGCCTTGGCCTGTTCAAGTCCGGCCTCGGCGATAGCAAGAGAGTTCCGAGACTGTGAGAGATCATATTCAGAAATCACATCCTCCTCGAAGAGTGCCTGCTTGCTTTCATTCTCCAGCCTCGCCGTCTCGACCTGAGCCTTCGCCGCCTGGACATTGGCCACCGCCGTGCGCAGAGCAGCCTGATAAGGCACCTGGTCGATGACGAACATCGTCTGCCCTTTCCACACATTCTGGCCCTCCTTTACGCAAAGTCTTGAGATTGTGCCTGATATCTGAGGATAAATCTCGACACTTTGCCGGCCTTCGATGGTAGCTGAATATTTTTCCGCTATCACAGCGCCACTCTTTTCCACTTTGATGACAGGATACGTGGCTGTCTCCTGTGATGTCTGTCCGCCGCCGCAACCTCCTAGGATGGTCACTGCGGACACTGATAAGATTAATGTCTTTAACCGCATTATTAAAATAACTAATAAATGAATTTCCCCAAAATGGCAACTTGTTTTTGCCCATTATAATTAATGGTCGCAAAGATAAGGGTAATCTTCTCCCCGACCGCTGCACTAATCTGGGGAACTATGGTACTTTTTCGGACAAAACGATAATATTCACAATTAAAATTCTTAAATTCGCAGCCGGTTATGGCAGTGTCAAAACATCATATCTGGGAGACGAACGGCTACGGTGCGGCCGGAAGCACAAGCCTTGAGAATTGCGCCGGAAAAGTCATTGACACAAGCGGATGCACACTGATGTTGTGCACGGACGGCGACGCGGTTGTCGGCATCAACCTCAAACGGCATCACATCGTTCCGGGAGACCTGCTGTTTCTACCCGGGGACATTTCATTCATTCCGATAAATGTCGCCAAGAGTTTCCGGGCCAAGTATATTTCAATGTCGGAAGATATTTCCGACGACGCATTCTATAAGATCCAGGCCGCGTTCTGGGACAAATTGTACGAAGTGCCGGTGATAAGGACTTCCGGAAAGCGGCGCGAGACACTGCGCGGTTGGTTCGCCCAGACCAAATGGATCATATCCCGTTACCCTGAAGAGCAAGGGAAGGAAATGCTGCGGAACAACATATTCAACATATTCATGGGAATATACTGCGAGATGAATCTTTCGGGGATGGAAATAGGAGATTTTCGGAATGACAGAAGCCTTGGACTGGTCAGCCGTTTCTATACGCTCGTTGGACGCTACTATACCTCGCACCGAGAGGTTGCCTTCTATGCGGGGAAACTGAATATAACCCCGGACTACCTTTACAAACTGGTGTCCAACGCCTCAGGAGGAAGCCCCAAGGAAATGATAAACTGGCAGATCATTGTGGCGATCAAGACATTGCTGCAGAACACCGATCTGTCAGTGAAAAACATAGCCACAGAACTCAATTTCGAAGATCCGGCCTATCTGTGCAGGTTCTTCCGCAAGGAGACCGGGATGTCGCCGCAAGAGTTCCGGTCGGGAAAATCCCAGAGGAGGAAATGATTTTGTTCGAATTTCAAGAGATTTTCCGTAACTTTGAAATTTGAATATACACACAGGATATGGGAAAAGTCATAGCAATAGCCAATCAGAAAGGCGGTGTCGGAAAGACAACCACCGCCATCAACCTTGCGGCGTCGCTTGCGGTGCTGGAGAAGAAGGTCCTCATCATCGACGCTGACCCTCAGGCCAACACGACCTCCGGTCTGAACTTCTCTCCGGACAACGATGAGAAGAGGACGATCTATGAGGTGATGATCGGCACGATTGACATCCAGGACGCTTTGATCCAGACAGAGATTCCAGACCTTCAAATGATTCCGTCTCACATCAACCTTGTCGGAGCGGAGATCGAGATGATTGACGTGGAGGACAGGGAGACCATTCTGAAGAGAAGACTCGCCCCGATCCGCGACAATTACGACTACATCATCATCGACTGCTCTCCTTCCCTGGGACTCATCACGATCAACGCCCTTTCGGCATCGGATTCCGTGATGATTCCCGTGCAGCCGGAGTTCTTCGCGCTTGAGGGCCTCGGCAAGCTGCTCCAGACCATAAGGCTGGTACAGAGCGGGGTGAACCCGTCCCTCACCATCGAGGGGTTCGTCGTGACGATGTTCGACGGCAGGACAAAAGTTCACGCGCAGGTTGTGAACGAACTCAAGGAGCATTTCCAGGACATGGTTTTCAACACGGTGATCCAACGGAGCATCCGCCTCAGCGAGGCTCCCTCGCACGGCAAGCCTATCATCCTCTACGATGTGGTCAGCAACGGCACCACCAACTACATGAACCTCGCCAAGGAAGTGCTGGAGAAGAACGAAAGATAATGTGACGCACGCAGGCGGCCAAGTGTCCGCTAAAGTTCAAAGACTATGAGCAACAACAAACAGGAGAATAGGCTGGGCAAAGGGCTCAGCGCCCTTTTGGGGGACATCCAGACAATCGGACCGGAAAGGAAACCGGTAGGTTATATTAATAAGGAGATCGCCGGTTCCAAACCGGAACAAGACTATGGGGATGTGCTACGCATCCCAGTGGATCTGATCGAACCGAATCCTTACCAGCCGCGTATGGCGTTCGACAACGAGGCGTTGGAAGAGTTGGCGGATTCGATCAGGACATTCGGACTCATCCAGCCGATCTCGGTGCGCAAGCTCAAAAACGGCCGTTACCAGATCATCAGTGGCGAGCGCAGGTTCAAAGCCTGCAAGAGAGCCGGAATGGACATCATCCCGGCCTACATCCGCACGGCGGACGATCAGGGAATGCTTGAGATGGCCATTGTGGAGAACATCCAGAGACAGGATCTCGACCCGATCGAGGTGGCGATGAGCTACCAGAGACTGATGGACGAGTGTAATCTCACACAGGAGATGATGGCCCAGCGTGTCGGCAAGAAGCGCGCTTCGGTCGCCAACTATCTGAGATTGCTCAAACTGCCTACCAAGGTCCAGCACGACCTCAAGACCGGGCTTCTCAGCACTGGTCATGCCAAGGTGCTTCTCGGAGTGGAGGATCCTCATATTCAAGAACTTCTCTGCGACCTCGTCATAAAGGAAGAACTTTCAGTACGCCAATTGGAGGAGAAAGTCCACAAGCTCGCCAAAGGCGATCCGGCCAAGACCGCAACAAAACAGCAGGATCTTCCTGATGAATATTACAGGGTCCTTGAGCACATCGGCAAGTTTTTTGATAACAGCATCAGCCTGAAACGCTCCGCTTCCGGAAAGGGTACGATGACAATCAAGTTTAACTCCGACGAGGAAGTGGGCAGGTTCCTCAAAGCCCTTGAGGACTCGAACATCTAAGAAGAACAATGAAGGATCTGATTCTCAGGATATGTCTGGCGCTTGTCTGCCTGGCGGCCTTTTCCACGGGTGCGAAAGCGCAGTTCAGGGAAGAGGCGTTCAACCAGACCTACAACAATCCTAACGACACGACATCGGCAAGGGATTCCGTGGACAAGATGTGGTCTTTCCGGGAATTTTTCAGAGGTGTAAGCCACAAGGACACGACTCTGAGGATAGGAACGATGTTCGCCGGATCGACGGTGTTCATCGGATCGGAGCAGATCTACAACAAGCAGTACTGGAAACTGCCTATAATCTATGGAGGAATCGGAACGACCCTCGGACTGGGCATCCACTACAACAGCAAGTACAGGCATTCCAAGAAAGGCTATGACATCGCCATGGCTCTTGACCCGAACATGGAGTTTGAGCTTGACACCCGCTCGAAGGACATGGCCAAGTACATGTTCGCCGGCGCGGGGTTCATCTACTGGGCCACTCTCATGGACGGTGTTGTAAACTACAAGAAAGATGTGAAGAATCAGCCGGGAAAGGCGACGATATATTCAATCCTCCTGCCGGGGCTTGGGCAGGCGTACAACGGAGAATATTGGAAGATTCCGGTATATTGGGGTATGCTGATCGGCTCCTACCATTTCTACGCAACGAACAGCAAGAACTACAAGAGGTTCAAGCGTATTCACAATGAGGCCACCAATCCTGACAGCGGGTATTCAGGCACCATTCCGGCGGAAAGAGCCCTGTACTTCAGGAATGTTTACAGACGTTACAGAGATTATTCCGTCGTAGCCATCGTCGGAAGTTACTTGCTTCAAGTGATCGACGCCAACGTGTTCGCCTACATGCAAGACTTCGAGATGAACGATGAACTCACTCTGAAGGTCACTCCAACCATCATATCCCCATACAATGAATATATTCCCCCATATAATGAATATGCCATAGCGTCCCCCTCCAGATCCGTTCCACCGATGAGTTTCGGCATGGGCGCGTTCGGGGACAACGCGATAGGAATCAAAGTCGGACTTAGATTTTAACAAGATCTCCAAAGGATGAGAAAACCCACACACGCCACGCTGCCAGTCATACTGGTCCTGGTCTTCCTGCTCCAAGGGAACGCCGGGGCTCAGGTGTTCAGAAAAAAAATCAAGGAAGAGAATCAGGAGCTGAGACAACAGGTCGATTCACTTCAGAGAGCCTTGGATAAACTGAAACGGGAAAGCATCCTGAAAGACAGCATAGCCGGCGAGATGATAGGCATCTATGAGGAGAATAGATTCAAGACAGCCGCCGGCCTGAATCCCGAGGACTACACACAAGAGGTTACGGACAGTCTCCTGAGCATCTGGTACCTGCATCGTCAGGCAAGGAAGAACGAGGAAGGGAACGGCTACGACATGGACTCAATCCGGTTCACTTCAAATGTTCCGGATGATGTGATGAAAGCCAGGCTTGAGAAGATGAACTCATTCATCACACTTCCCTACAACGACAAGGTCAGAAACTACATGATTCTCTATTCGGAGAAGATGCCGACCAAAATGGGAACGATTCTGGGGCTTTGCCAGTACTATATGCCTATCTTCGAGGAAACATTCAACAAATACAATCTTCCGGATGAGCTGAAATACATGGCCATCATCGAGTCGGCGCTGAACCCGGTGGCTGTCTCCAGAGCCGGGGCGAAAGGAATGTGGCAGTTCATGTTCAGGACAGCGCAGCTTTACGGACTGGAAATCAATTCGTTCGTGGACGAGAGGCTTGACCCGTTCAAGTCAGCCGACGCCGCGGCGCGCTACCTCACGGACTCCTATAACGTCTTCGGGGACTGGAACCTTGCTATCTCGTCCTACAACTGCGGCTCAGGCAACATCAACAAGGCCATCCGCAGGAACGGGGGCAAAAGGGACTTCTGGTCGGTTTATGACTATCTTCCGCGAGAGACCAGAGGCTATGTCCCGGCTTTCGTCGGAGCGATGTACGCGATCCGCTACAGAAAAGAGTACGGACTGGTTCCGGCCAATATGCAGATGCCGGCCCAGCTGGACACCTTCGAGATCCACAAGAATCTGCATTTCAAACAGATCAGCGAGCTGGTCGGAATCTCCGTCGATGAACTCAGGAACCTCAACCCTCAGTACATCAAGGATGTGATCCCTGGAGACAGCAAAACCTACATCCTGCGCATCCCTTACAACTACTCCAGCGATTTCATAGCGCACGAGGATTCTATCTACACCTACAAGGCTTCCGAATATCTCAACCCGCAGACCCTTGTGGATGACGGTAAGCGGTCTTCGGGCGAGACATATTCAGGCGGCACGATAACCTATAAGGTCAAGAAAGGAGACACACTCGGAAAGATAGCTGCCAAGTACCACGTAACAGTGAACCAACTGAAGAAGTGGAATCACCTCAGAAGCACGAACATCAGCATAGGACAGAAGATCCGCATCTACAAAGGGGGTAACGCGCCGACCACATCAGATGTAAAATCGGCCTCCAACCAGATGAGTTACGCAGACTACACCGTGAAAGCGGGAGACTCCCTCTACAGCATAGCCAGGCAGTTTCCCGGCATGACAGCCGAAAAGATCATGAAATTCAACGGAATAGGCGAGAACATCAAGCCAGGGATGAAAATCAGAATCCCTAAGTAGCGGTCAAAACGTCATCACGGCCTGAATCTTCCCCTCAGTGGCCGAAGGTTTTGGATCCTTCATGAATGAATATGCCAATGCTGAGGCTCTGAAATACAATTTCAGGGCCTTACCTCTGCCAAGTCGGAACTTACATCCGGACACGGCGGACAAACTCCACCCTCGCCCGTAATAGGCTGGAACTGTGAAGTTTCCCGGAGCGTCCCTCTCGTAAGAATATATACGGTCATCCCAATTATCAACAACGAATATGGTTCCCCTGATATAGGCGCTGAACCTGTCCGTTTTCCGCCCACATTCAAGATAGGTCAAACCGGACATGGAACGGCAAAGAAGCCCCTCAATCCTGCCCCTGACCTTCCAAGCCGGTTTGTCTGACGAACCATAACGCGCAGATAGCCCGGAACTGGACCAGTCCAGGTCACATCTGGCTCCTGTACGGTATTTCAGAATCTCCTCATAAGGGCGGAACCGCTCCGTAATCCTTACTGAAAGCACGGAAGTTCCAGTCAACTGCAACGGAAGTTTGAACAGGACACGTAACTGCCTCTTGGAACGGTCTCTGTCCTTGACGGCAAGGTCAGCAGTAAGGATAGCCCCTGCCTTCTCCAGACCGAGGGCCACGCCGTGCTCGTCAGAAGTCTTTGTCCAGCTTCGTATTCCTCCTGTGTAATCCGAGCCGAAGTCCGAAGAATAACTGTGGACAGCCGATGAGAGCCTCCAATCTTTACCCAAAGGGAATACGGCTCCAAGTACGGCTCCAGGACTATTTCCGGCGAAATCCCAAGCAAGCTCACCGAAATAGTCCACTCCATGCCATGAGTAGCGGAAGTCGCCGGACAGTTTGCCGCCTTGCGGCTTCACCGACATATTCATTGGCTCTGTCAGACAGTAACCAGTCAGGGAGAACTGTCCGTTGCGTGAGTATCTGGTGACATTCGCCCCTGTCATCAAGGAGATTTTCGCCGGTTTTCTGCTCTCGCACCATGAACGCAGTCCCGGAAGGGAAACGAACGCGGAGAAAACCATGCGCCCGGCAGTGAAATCAGCCGCCACTCCCCTATGGCTTCCTATCCCGGACCATGACCACGACGGCGACAAGCCTGAAGGGCGTCTGCTGAACGAGGATGACGTAGACAGCCCGGACATGGACATTCCGCTCCACAGCGTCAGCCCTTGACCGAAGCGCGTGTTGAAGTCCCCGACGATGACCTTTCCGAGCCTTCGCTTGCCGTAATATGTCATATTCATTGACCACGCTGACGGCGGAAATTGCTCTTTGTCTGAATATTTCGTCCTTGCGGCAGAGGAGAATTCGAATGTCTCGCCATAGTTCATTCTGTACTTGGCCCCGTAGTTGAAAGCCTCTCCTTTGACAGCAGAACGTGCCAGAACCTCGTGAGCCAGGCGCTTAGAGCCAGACTCTGTCTGTCCGGGCAAAGCGTTGGAAGCAAACGAAATGAATGGTTTGAGAGCCGTGGCATATTCCTCCCCGAAACCGTCAACTGCGGCAAGTTCGGAAACGGAAAGCACATCGCCGTTCCGTGAGCGGTAATCCATCAGACTCGCCACCTGGTACTGACTCATGATCCCGCATGAGGCCATCCTGCTTCTTGACGCAAGATTGATCTCCAACGGACGCGATGCCAGCGCCGCGAACCTTTCCACTTCCTGCTCATCCAGTTCCTCCTCGGAATCCGCGCCGGAAAGATAAAGAATCGCCTTCATCCGCTCGTCGGACTGGGCAGTCATTTCCAATTGAGGCAGAGCCACCGCCAACAGCAGCGTGGCGACGAAGTTTTTCAGCATATTCATGATTAGTGATATTAATGCCCGGAGGGTCGCTTCCCTCCATGTCCAAATTCAGGCCGTTAAGATAAGGCAAACAAACGTAAAAAACGAAAAGAAAAATAAATCATAGGTATGTTTTTTCTGTTTTTTAAGGAATATTGCCTAATTTTGTTCTTTACTATAAACAACGAACCACAATGAGCAACGTCAGACTATTTGACAAGTCCTTCAAGCCGTTCATTTCCAACGAGAGGCTTGAGGAAGCCATCGACAAGGTAGCCGAGAAGATCAACCTTGATTTCAACGGATGCACCGATTGTCCGGTACTCCTTTGCGTCCTCAACGGATCCTTGATGTTCACGTCCGAACTGATGAAAAGGCTCACGTTCAACTGTGAGCTTGTCTGCATCAAGCTTTCGTCCTATGACGGCACGCACACGACAGGCAACGTGCGAGAGGTCATGGGATTGACCAGAAGCATCGAAGGCAAAAGAGTCATCGTCGTCGAGGACATTGTGGACAGCGGTAACACAATCGTGGAGCTTAACAGGCTCCTCAAGGAGAGGGGGGCCGTCGAGACGAAGATCTGCACGATGCTCCTCAAGCCGGCATCCTATACAAAGGATGTGAGGCTCGACTATGTGGCCATGGAGATTCCGGATGACTTCATCGTGGGTTTCGGACTGGACTACAACGAGCTCGGCAGAAATCTCAAAGACATTTATGTATTGGACACAGATATGAAATATTTTATTCTTTTTGGCCCTCCGGGCGCCGGGAAAGGCACCCAGGCCTCAGCGATGGTTGAAAAATACAATCTTTGCCACATCTCCACCGGAGAGCTTCTCCGCGGCGAGATCGCGAAAGGTACTGAGCTCGGTCTCAAGGCGAAGGCACTCATCGACGCCGGCGAGCTCGTTCCTGACGAGGTTGTGGAAGGCATGATCGAGAACAAGTTCAAGACAGTGACCGGAGTCTCCGGCTTCCTTCTTGACGGATTCCCACGCACTATCGCCCAGGCCGAGGCTCTTGACAAGATGCTCGCGAATAACGGCGAGACTGTCACCTCTGTTGTCTCCATCATGATTCCAGACACGATGATCATGGAGAGAATCAAGCACAGGGCCGCCATCGAAGGCCGTGCCGACGATGCGAAAGACGAGACTATCAACAATCGCATCAAGACCTACCACGAGAAGACCGAACCTCTCGTTGAGTATTACAAGAAGGCCGGCAAGTACGAGGAAATCGACGGTACCGGAACCATCGAAGAGGTTCGCGGAAGGATATTCACAATGATGGACAAGGCTTAGTCAGGAATGATAGGTTCACTTTTGGTCACCGTTCTGCTTGCGGGATCTCCGTTGAAGCTGAACGGTGACAATATTTCACAGATAGTCAACGAATTGACTACAGAGGAGAAGGCAGCCCTGCTGGTAGGCAGCGGGGCAAAAGCCTTCGACGGAGTCGGCTACACGACCCTCTATGTAAAAGGCGCAGCCGGAACCACCCACCCTATCGAAAGGCTGGGCATCCCGGCAATCGTGCTGGCGGATGGCCCCGCCGGAGTCAGGATCGACGATCGCCCGTGCACCAAGTTCCCGATCGGAACCTCACTAGCCTCAACCTGGAATCCATCAATTGTAGAGGAAGTCGGCGAAGCGATGGGCAATGAGGTTCTTGAATATGGAGTCGATGTCCTGCTCGCCCCTGGCATCAACATTCAACGCAACCCGCTGTGCGGCAGAAACTTTGAATATTACTCCGAGGATCCTCTTCTAGCCGGAAAGATCGCGGCTGGCTACATCCGCGGAATCCAAAGTCAGGGAGTCGGAACTTCAATCAAGCATTTCGCGGCCAACAATCAGGAACTAAACAGGCTATACCTTGACGCAAGGGTTTCCGTCCGGGTGCTCCGTGAACTCTACTTGAGGAACTTCGAGATCGCCATAAAGGAAAGTGACCCTTGGACTGTCATGACATCCTACAACTATCTCAACGGGACATTGGCAGCTGAGAACCATGATCTCGCGACCGGCGTTTTGAGAGACGATTGGGGCTACAAAGGGGTGGTCATGACAGACTGGGCGGCCGGATTATATTCAGACAAGATTGTCGCAAGCGGCAACGACATGATACAGCCGGGAAGTGACGATCACTACAAGCGTCTCGTAAAGTCCATGAACGACGGCTCTTTACCGATGGCCACTGTTGACACGGCGGTGTCAAGGCTCCTGAGGCTCATTGTCAAATGTCCGCGGTTCAAGGGGTATGAATATTCAAACAAGCCTGATCTTCAGCACAATGCATCTGTGGCCCGCAAAGCCGCGGAAGAGGGTATCGTGCTTCTGAAGAACAATGCGGAGTCTCTGCCGTTTGCTCCAGAATCAAGGATCGCGTTGTTCGGTATGGCATCCTACGAGCTGATCACAGGAGGTACAGGGGCAGGAAATGTCAACGGCTCGTACGTGATCGACCTCAAGCAGGGGCTGTCCGATGCGGGATTCGGACTGGATAAGACAACAGATGACTTCTACAAGGACTGCCTTAAATACGAAAGGTTCAACACCCGCAGGATCAACAGCAAGTTCAACCAGTGGTACGTGGATGCAGAACGTCCGGCCGAGGCTCTGCCGTCAAGGGCTCTGCTTGAGCAGGCCGCAAAGGAAGCCGACAAAGCCGTCATCACCATCGGCCGCATATTCGGAGAGGGTAAGGACAGGCTCTATCAGTTCAGCTATCTGCTTTCGGCTGACGAGATGAGGCTTGTCAAAGAGGTCTCCGCCGCCTTCCACAAAGAGGGCAAAAAACTGATCGTCGTGCTGGATGTCGGCGGAATAGTTGACATGACCGCATGGCAGGACATGGCCGATGCCATCGTCATGAGCTGGCTCCCCGGATGCGAGGCTGGACACGCCATAGCCTCCGTGCTTTCCGGCAAGGAAACTCCGAGCGGAAGGCTTCCGATGAGCATTCCGGTAAGCTATTACGATGATCCGACAGCCGAAACGATGCCTCAGATTCTCACCGACAAACCGGTCAATTACTCTTTCTACCGTCCAGCTCCGGCCGGAATCACAAAACGGTATGACATCGAGAACATCGACTATGTCAACTACCGTGAAGGCATCTATTCCGGCTACAGGTACTACGTCACCGAGAAGGTCCGCACCGC
Source organism: uncultured bacterium (assembly GCA_963657715.1). Taxonomy (GTDB): domain Bacteria; phylum Bacteroidota; class Bacteroidia; order Bacteroidales; family UBA932; genus Cryptobacteroides. The sequence goes on from CAVKML010000015.1 coordinate 33,041, forward strand.
CTACCCGTTCGGCTTCGGCCTCAGCTACACGAAGTTCAAGTACAGCGGGATGTCCGTGGAGGATGCCGGCGATGATTATGTCGTCAAAGTTATCGTTGAGAACACCGGCGGATATTCCGGAAAAGAGGTAGTGCAGATCTACGTCAAAGCCCCTGGCAAGGACATGGACAAGCCTGTCCGTGAGCTGAAAGGCTTCACAAAGACAGAACTCCTGTCCCCAGGCCAGTCACAGACCGTAGAGATAAGGATCCCGAAGTCTCTCCTCGCCTCCTACGACGAGAGCCGTTCCGGATGGGCCACCGAGAAGGGAACATATTCCTTCATCGTCGCCCGTAACGCCGAGACTCCGGTTCTGGTGAAGAAGGTAAAAATCAACTCTCCTACCTTTACACCGACCGGCAATTATCTCGCTGCCTCTCCCCTCTTCATCGAGCGGTGACCATTCCATGACTGACAGTGCCATAAGGGCTTCAATACACCGTGGAGCCTAACAAACCGAAAATCAATCAAATAGCAGAGCGTCCTTCCACCCGTTTCGGGCAGGAGGACGTTTTGCTATATTATTTACAATCAAGTATTTATCCTCCACGTTACGATTTATGAAAAGTCAGGTCAGGAAGAATTACCAATATCTCACGTCGAACAAGCTCGACAGAACTTTCTACCTGCTCATCAAATCTGACCATATCTTATGTTTTCCTAACCTTTTCCGTTCTTCACATCTCGGTCAACAGAATTGACGTGGAGGCCAACATAATATTAATCAAACAATTACCCGCATGTCCCCGTACCTTGTATGGAGAGGAGGACATATTGCTAACTTATTCTTTAAAAACATATTAACATCCACAGCATACCATCGGTAAACCTTTGTCATTGTTGAGTGATTTTCATAAATTTGTCTGCCAGTTGCTCCAACTAATCGCTGGAATGGCTTATATGCAAATAATAATTGAACACGATGAATACTGAATATGAGAAAATGTTGGCCGGGGAGGTTTACTCGGCGGTGGATCAAGAGATTCTGGAGATGTTGAACAGCACGAAAGATCTTTGCTGGGAATATAACCAGATAAGGCCTACGCTTGTACGGGAGCGCAACGAGATGTTGCACAGGATTCTTGGCCGGTGTGACGAGGATACCTTAATCAACCAACCGTTTTACTGTGACTACGGCAAACATATTCGCGTAGGAAAGAGATTCTTCGCCAATTTCGGCTTCACGGTGCTGGACGAGGCGTTTGTCACTATCGGCGACAACTGCTTCATCGGCCCTGGTGTCGGAATATACACGGCGTGTCACAGCACTGATCCCCATGAGAGGTTGACACGTGAGGAATGGGCCAAGCCCGTGACCATAGGCAACGACTGCTGGATCGGTGGCCACGTCACGATCCTCCCAGGTGTGACAATAGGCGACGGCTGCACGATTGGTGCCGGCAGCGTCGTGGTCAAGGACATCCCAGCCAGCTCCCTCGCGGTCGGCAACCCAGCCAGAGTCATCAAGCGACTAAAGGATTAATCTGCTTGGAATCTGCTTGGAATTTTAGAATATTCTATTCTTTCCCAAACTTTCGCTATCTTTGCAGTTTGTAATTAAGCAGCAAGACTATGCCGGACAGCAACTTTATAGACTACGTGAAGATCTGGTGCGCTTCGGGGCACGGGGGTGCGGGATCGATGCACCTTTACAGAGCCAAATATATTCCTAAAGGAGGACCGGACGGCGGTGACGGGGGGCGAGGAGGTCATATCATCCTTCGGGCTAATCCTCAGTTCTGGACGCTGATCCACCTTAAATACCGCAAGCACATCAAGGCTGAGGAAGGTGGACACGGGGAAGGTGGACTCCGGACAGGGAAGAACGGTGAGGACATCATCCTTGATGTGCCGGTGGGAACCGTCGCCAAGAACGCGGAGACCGGGGAGGTGCTGTTCGAGATGATGGAGCCTGGAGAGACACGGATCCTCTGCAAGGGAGGACGCGGCGGTTTGGGAAACAACAACTTCAAGACAGCCACCAACCAGACTCCACGGTACGCTCAGCCGGGAGAGGAAGGACAGGAAGGATGGTTCATCCTTGAGCTCAAGGTGCTGGCTGATGTCGGGCTTGTGGGCTTTCCTAATGCCGGAAAATCAACCCTGCTGGCGGCGATTACAGCGGCCAAGCCAAAAATAGCCAACTACGCCTTCACAACGCTGGAGCCTAACCTCGGGATCGTCAAATACTATGACGATCAATCATTTGTAATGGCGGACATTCCTGGAATCATCGAAGGGGCACACGAAGGAAGAGGCATAGGAATACGCTTCCTCCGCCACATCGAAAGAAACTCGGTGCTGCTGTTCATGGTCTCGGCGGAAGAGGATGACATAAAGGCAAGCTACGAGACCCTGCTCAACGAGCTGAAGGAATATAACCCCGAGCTTCTGGACAAGGATCGTGTGCTGGCTGTCACCAAGTGCGATCTGATCGACAAAGACCTTGAAAAGGAGATTGAACCAACTCTCCCTAAAGGGATTCCTCACGTGTTCATCTCATCAGTCAGCGGGGAAGGAATCAAGGAATTAAAGGATATGCTATGGTCAGCGCTTCACTCATAGGCTTTCTGCACCGGATAGATCAAGACGCGACATTGTTTCTGAACAGCTTCAGCACACCGGTGACGGACCAGCTTTGGATGATGATGTCAGACAAGACCGTGTGGATTCCGGCCTACGCTCTCTGCGCATATTTCCTGTTCAGAAGATTAGGCTGGAAAAAGGCTCTTGTTGTCCTCTGTTCTGTCGGACTTGCATTCGGGCTATGCGATCAGTTCTCAACAATTGTAAAGCACTCTGTTGACAGGTTAAGGCCGAGCTACAGCGCAAGGATGCTTCTAGGAGGGCTTAATGTGCTGGAAGGCCGAGGAGGATTCTACGGTTTCTTTTCGGCGCATGCGGCTAACGCCTTCGCCTTGGTGATGTGCCTGATCATCGGATTCCGGAATGACAGGACACATACCTACAACGGATTCTACAAGTTCGCGTTGGTTTGGGCGGCGCTTGTGGCGGTCAGCAGGATATTCGTCGGAAAGCATTATCTGGGCGATGTCATTGTCGGCACAATCATCGGACTGACAATAGGTTACTTTGTCGGAATGCTGGCCAGATACATCATCCAGACACGCATCGACAAAGTGCCGGTCACGGGATTGACAATGATTTTTGACGAGCATCCCTTCCCTATAACTCAGGCAAAACCTTCTCCATCCGGATTCCGCGGGAACCTTTGATGAGAATCGTGTGGTCGGAGACAGAGTTTGACTTCAGCCAAGTTACCAGTTCATCCGAGGTTGGGAACCATTTCGTATTTGAGGTCACTTCGACAGGCTCAGTGACCTCCTCAAGAGCCTTGCGGAACTCTTCACCTACGAGGCAGACGAGGTTTAATTCCATCGAAGCCAGTTTCTTTAATATGGCAATATGCTCGGCGACAGACTCGGCTCCCAGTTCACGCATATCCCCTAACATCACAGCCTTATGCGGTGCCTGAACTGTGGCTAAGTTGTCCAGTGCGGCTGCCATACTTGTCGGATTGGCGTTGTAGGCATCCTCTATCAAAATGTTGTGTTCTGTCTTTTCCAACTGAGAGCGATTGTTTTTAGGAATATATTCACTCACAGCCTGGATGGCATCTTCGAGGGAGACTCCGAAATGGAGGCCGACCGCGATGGCGGCGACGATGTTGGTAGCGTTATAGGAGCCGGCCAGATGGGTTTCGAGACCGATGAGGTTTTCCGTGCGATCTGTCGCTTCGGCGGTTGGTGATCCATGTCGAGACATCGGCCCTTCGACAGGCTCAGGGACCGAGTCCGGAATGGCCATCCTGACAAACGGATGCCCGGCATCGGAAGGCAGAACCATCGCTCCCCAATGTCCAATGCCATATTCAATGACTTTCAATCCTTTACGGGCAGCGGCCATCGCGACCAGATTCTCATCATCCGCATTCAGGAATATGCTTCCTCCGTGCTCGGAAATATAATCGTACAGTTTCCCTTTGGCCTTCTTGACTCCCTCAAAGCTGCCGAATCCAAGCAGATGTGCCTTGCCGACATTGGTGATCAAGCCGTAATCCGGTTCGCAGACCTTGACCAGTTTCTCAATGTCGTCCGGATGATTAGCGCCCATCTCAATGACAGCAAGTTGAGTCTCGGAATTGATGTTCAGGACAGACAGAGGCACGCCGATGTCATTGTTCAGGTTGCCTTGCGTTGAGGTGACGTTGTACTTCACCGAGAGCACTCTCGTTATCAATTCCTTGGTCGTGGTCTTGCCGTTAGTGCCAGTCAAGCCTATGACAGTCAAACGTTTACCGTCAACAAAAGTATTCTCTCTATGGTGTCGGGCAAGCGCCTGAAGAGCCTCAAGCGTGTCAGACACGGCAATCACACGAGGATCTCCAGAAGCGGCCGCCCCCGAACCATCGTCCACAACAGCGTAACGGGCCCCAGCCTCAAGAGCCTTGAGAGCATATTCATTGCCATCGAAATTCTCGCCCTTCAGTCCGAAGAACATTTCCCCGCCGCTGATGGCCCGGCTGTCCGTCGTCACATGCCCACATTCCAAGAATGCCGAATATAGTTTCTGAATATCTATCTCCATAAATAATATAAATTATTCTTTAAATATATCAGTAAAAAAGTACAACAACAAATCGGAGCGTAGCGACGCAAGGGGTTTGGGGAATACGGTCCCCAATGCCCCACCGGGGCTGTCCCGCTAGGGACTGGGGGTAAAGGGGGAGTACGGGAAAGTGTTTAACACTTTCCCGTACTCCCCCAACCGCCTGCACCGCGTTCGGTCTCCGAGAGGACTTCGACATCCTCCCACTCGACACACTCGTGACGTGCAACGATCATCTGGGCTATACGCTCGCCCGGAACTATCTCGAACGGCTCGTTGGACAGATTCACCAATGAGGTCTTCAGCTCCCCTCTGTAATCCGCATCCACCGTGCCTGGGCTGTTTATCACAGTGATGCCGTGCTTCGTTGCCAGACCACTGCGTGGACGTACCTGCGCCTCATAACCAACCGGAAGCTCAATGAATATGCCCGTAGGCACAAGAACCCTTTCCAGTGGTTTCAGCACTATCGGCACAGCGATGTTTGCCCGAAGGTCCATACCAGCCGACGCCTCGGTGGCGTAAGTAGGATCCGGCCATTGGCTCTTATTTACTATCTTGACTTTCAAAGCGTTCATATTCTATGCGAAAAAATATAAATGTAAATATAATCTCTCTTCAATCCCTGTTACCCAACGTTATATTAATCGGAGCGAAGCGACGCAAGGGGTTTGGGGGGAAACGCTCCTCAATGCCCCACCGGGGCTGTCACGTTAGGGACTGGGGGGGAATATCTAATTAGGAATTTACTTCTTCGGACTCCTTTTTGTCCGGGATAATCAGGTTCAGGATGACACCGACAACAGAGGCGAGACCTATGCCGGCAAGGGAGAATTTGCCGAAACTGATGACAGCGCCGCCGATCCCGATGGTCAGGATCAGAGAGGCGATGACCAGGTTGCGGGTTTTATTCATGTCGATCTGAGCCTTGACAAGGTTGTTTATTCCGACCGAAGCGATGCTACCGAAAAGAAGCAGCATGATACCGCCGAGAACAGCCGTCGGGATTGTCTGAATCGCGGCTCCTACCTTTCCAACTAAAGAAATAAGAATCGCGGAGATAGCAGCGATTCGCATACAAGACGGATCGGTCACTTTGGTAAGTGACACGGCACCGGTCACTTCTGAATATGTCGTCACAGGAGCGCCACCAAGGAATGCCGCCAGCGTGCACGCAAGGCCGTCGCCAAGCATAGTACGGTGCAGTCCGGGATCTTTCACGAAATCCTTGCCGGCGATCTCGCTGATAGCATAGACATCTCCCACGTGTTCAATGATAGGAGCAATCGCCACCGGAGCCATGAACACGATTGCCTGCCATGAAAGGCTCATCTTCGAGAAATGTGGAAGCTGGAACCAAGGAGCGTTCGCGACTCCGGAGAAATCCATTGAGCTTCTATAGAATATGACAGCCACGATGTAGCCGGCGAGGGCACCGAACACAACCGGGATGAGCTTGATCATACCCTTGCCCCAGCAGGAGCAGACAATCGCCACGAAGAGTGACACGAGGGCAAGAACCCAGTTTTTGCTGGCCATGTCCACACCCGTTCCCGCCAGAGAGAGGCCGATTAGTATGATCACAGGTCCGATCACGATCGGAGGAAAAAGCTTTTTGATGAAGCTCACACCGAAGAGCTTGACAAGAAAACTCATCAAGATGTACACCAGACCCACGGCCACAAGTCCGCAGAACATCCCTGACAATCCGTAGAGTTCGGTCGCCTTGATGATCGGAGCGATGAAAGCGAAACTGCTGCCGAGGTAGATCGGAACCTTTCCTCCGGTTACGGAGTGGAAAAGAAGGGTGCCTAGACCGGCCGCGAGCAGAGCGATGGCAGGATCAAATCCGACCAGAAGCGGGACGAGAACCGTGGAGCCGAAGGCCACGAACATGAACTGAACTCCGACGATTGATCGTTTCAGTGGGGATAAGGTGTGTTGTGACATAAATATTAAGTTATTTAGAAGCCCGATTATACAAAACAGCCGCGATGATTCCGAATATCACGTTAGGAAGCCATAGAGCGACCACCGGCGGCAATGTTCCGGAATAAACAAACATTTGGCTGAACCGCATGAAGAGGATGTAAGTGAAACTGAGTCCGATACCGATTCCGATATTAAGACCGATGCCACCTCTGCGCTTTCTTGAAGAAAGGCTTACACCCATCAGGGTCAGGATGAAAGCCGAAAACGGCAGAGCGAAACGGTTGTGTTTCTCGATGAGTGCGTACATCACATTGGCGTCACCCCTCATCTTCTGCGTGGCTATCAACTCGTCAAGCTGCCCGGCCGGCAACGTCTCGACGGTTTTCTTGTTTCGGTAAAAGTCCGTGACCGTCAGATTGAGTACGGTGTCCAGCTCCGCTCCCGTGGTCACCCGGTCCTGAAGACCTTCGGAATATTCCCTTATGAAGTAATTCTTCAGCTTCCAACCATTGAAAGTGCTGTCCCACACGGCTTTCTCGGCCGAAATCTTCTTTACAAGCTTATTGTCCTCAATATCTTCCAAGGTGAAATCGTAGGCGGTGTTGTTCCAAGAGCTGAAAGACTCAACGGAAACAAATTTCCCGGGATTGATCTGATAATGCACATTATTGGAAGACAGCGAGTTTCGATGTTTTACATACTTCAACTCGAAATTAATGCGCTTGACATTGGACCTCGGGATTATCCAAAGGTTGAGCGAGAGGGAAAGCGTGGCGATCAAAAGAGCGGAGACCATGTACGGAACCATCATCCTCTTGTAGCTCACGCCACATGACAGTATCGCGATGATCTCGCTGTTGGCGGCCATCCTGGAGGTGAAGAATATCACCGTGATGAACACGAACAGAGGGCTGAACATATTCACGAAATACGGGACGAAGTTCACGTAATAGTCGAACACTATGGCGTGCAAAGGAGCCTTGTTCTCGACGAAGTGGTTGATCTTCTCGCTGATGTCGAAGATTATGACGATCCCAATGATGAGAAGCAGGGCTATAAAGAAGGTCATGATGAACTTCTTTATGATGTACCAGTCTATCTTCTTCAATCCCGCGTTCATATTCCTAAAGCCTTGAGCTGATTCTTTTTACAGTCACTTCTTTCCAAGCGGCGAAATCCCCCTCCTCAATGTGTCTGCGCGCCTCGCGGACCAGATCAAGGTAGAACGCCAGATTGTGTTCGCTCGCTATCATCGCCGCGAACATTTCTTTCGCGATGGAAAGATGATGCAGGTAGGCTCTTGAATATGTCCGGTCAACGAACGACACCCCGGCCGGATCGATAGGCGAGAAATCCTCCGCCCACTTGGAATTACGCATATTCATTATACCGTTCCAAGTGAACAGCATGCCGTTGCGGCCGTTGCGCGTCGGCATCACGCAGTCGAACATGTCCACTCCCCTCGCGATGCCTTCAAGGATATTGGCCGGGGTACCGACACCCATAAGGTATCGCGGCTTGTTGTCAGGCAGGATCGGACAGACCAGCTCCAGCATCTCGTACATCTTTTCGGTAGGCTCCCCCACCGCAAGCCCGCCGATCGCGAAACCGCCGACGGCAGAACTGTCTCCAACAAGGCTCACCGCGTGGTCAACAGCCCGCTTGCGAAGTTCCGGATAGACACAGCCCTGAATGATCGGGAACATCACCTGATTGTACCCGTACAGAGGTTCGGTCTCGCAAAAATGCTTGAAATAACGTTCCAGCCAGCCCTGGGTCAGTTTCAGGGACTTGGCGGCGTACCTTTCGTCAGCGTCACCCGGACAGCACTCGTCGAGCGCCATCATGATGTCCGCGCCGATCACCCTCTGGGTGTCCACATTGTTCTCTGGGGTGAAAGTGTGCCTGGATCCGTCAATGGAAACGGCAGCCCTCTTCGGTGATCTTGCGGATCTTTGTCAACGAGAACACCTGGAATCCGCCACTGTCCGTCAGAATCGGTCTGTCCCAATTCTCAAACTTATGCAGCCCCCCGACTTTGCGCAGGGTGTCAAGTCCCGGTCTCAGATAAAGGTGATAGGTGTTGCCAAGGATGATCTCGGCCTTGATGTCCTCCTTCAAATCCTTATGATAGACCCCTTTGACTGAACCAACCGTCCCGACAGGCATGAATATGGGAGTTTTCACCTCACCGTGATCGGTGGTGAACACTCCCGTCCTCGCCCTGGATCCGGGGTCCTTAGCTATCTCTCTGAAAACCATTCTTCCAAAATTTAACCCTCAAAGATAGTGATTTTTAGCCGAAAACTCGTACATTTGTTTGTTTTGACCATGCGCAAATAACAAAAAACACGATAACATTATGAACAACAAGCACATCAGTCTCAGGCTGATCATCATGAACTTCCTCCAGTACGCGATCTGGGGAGCCTATCTGACATCAATGGGCAGTTTTCTGGGCAAGGCCGGCCTCGGCCCTCAGATCTGGCTGTTTTTCGCGACACAAGGCTTTGTCTCCATATTCATGCCGGCACTGATCGGCATCGTGGCCGACAGATGGATCCCGGCACAGAAGACCCTTTCCCTCTGCCAACTGATCGCTGGTGTCACGATGTTCGCCACCGGTCTTTACGCGATGGGCAACGTCAATCTGACCGACGGAGCATACGTTGTCAGCCCTGATTTTAATTTCAGCGTCTTCTACATCCTATACACGATCAGCGTGGCGTTCTATATGCCTACCATCGCCCTGACCAACTCTGTGGCGTACGCCGGTCTTGAGGGAGCGGGAAAGGACACGGTGAAAGCATTCCCGCCGATCCGTGTGTTCGGAACCGTAGGCTTCATCTGCACGATGCTGTTCGTGAACTTCATGAAGGATCCTTCCGGAATCCAGTACCAGCACAGCTACTTCCAGTTCTTTACCTCGGGAGTCCTCAGTCTGGTTCTCGGATTTTATGCGTTGAGCCTCCCGAATGTGCCCGTCAAGAAAGCCAGCGGCAGCAGCTTCATGGAAGCCAGCGGCCTCAAGGCGTTCTCGCTGTTCAAGGACAGGCAGATGGCTGTGTTCTTCATATTCTCGATGCTCCTTGGCGCATCGCTTCAGATCACCAACGGCTACGCCAACTCGTTCATATCCTCTTTTGCTGGAAGTCCTGAATATGCCGACGCCTGGGGCGCGCGCAACGCCAATGCCCTGATCTCGCTCAGCCAGATGTCCGAGACCCTTTGCATCCTCCTCATACCATTCTTCATGAAGAGGTTCGGAATCAAGAAGGTGATGCTCATCGCGATGTTCGCCTGGGTACTCAGGTTCGGATTCTTCGGAATCGGCAACCCTGGCTCTGGAGTATGGTTGTTCATCCTCTCCTGCCTTGTGTACGGTGTCGCTTTCGATTTCTTCAACATCTCCGGTTCCCTCTACGTCAACCGCAAGACCACAAAGGACATCCGCTCCAGCGCGCAAGGCCTGTTCATGCTGATGACCAACGGACTCGGGGCGTCGATCGGAACGTGGGCCGCCGGCAAGGTCGTGAACCATTACGTCTATAACGCCGCCCAGCCTGACTGGGCCACAGCCTGGTATATCTTCGCGGGCTACGCCCTCTTGGTCGGCATCCTGTTCGTGTTCATGTTCAAGGATCCCGGCAAGGACGAAGAGTGCGCCGATGAGGTCTGAAAATCTGCTCTGACATATCCAGTCAGCCTCATACCTTCTTTGTCAAAGGAGGTATTCCTGTCCTTGAAAGACCGAACATCCTGTTTTGTGTCAAGAAATATTTAAGATCGAAGCAGCGGTATTCATTATGATTCCTGACCTTGTGGTAGGATGTGATGCAGTCAAACCTGTAGCCCATCTGCTCAAGGTCAGGAATATTCATTGAAGTGACACCATCCTCCAGCAGGGACGACAGGATCTCGTGGTTCCGGTCAAGCGCCCCGATTGTTTTCAGACGGAGGCCTTTGAGATGGCCACCGTTGACATAGTGGTACCGGCTTTTGCAGCTGACGCAGCAGAACTTCATGTCGCTCCGTCCGTAAGGAAGAACATCCCCGCACTCCAGACATCTTCCCCTCGTTTCGTCTTCCAAGTTCTTCATCGCTTATCATTTATCGGCAGACACCACTGCCGCGGTCAACAAAACCCGGGACTTGGTGACGAAATCGCGGCCGCCAGTCTCCGGCTTCGGCAAATATGCGTTTCTTAAACGAGTTTTGAAAGGGTTGAAAAGAAACTTCGCGAATATTTTTCTGATTCTTATTTTCCGGATGACCATAAGG
>CAVKML010000015.1:43931-63719 GCA_963657715.1 uncultured bacterium
ATTCTTTTCCCGTCGCGCATCACTCGAAACGGTATTATAACTTTGCGGCTGACAAACTTCAAAACAACTTGAATTATGGAACAGTTGAACAGACTTGAAATCCGAGGGAATGTCGGCAATGCAAACATTCTCAAGGTCGGGGAAACGCGGGTGGCTCACTTCTCCGTAGCGACAAATTTCGCCTATAAAGGAAGGAACGGGGAACCTGTGATCGAGACCACATGGCACAATGTGACCGCCTGGGAAGGAGTCAAGGGCATCCCGTCCTTGGACGCCATCCAAAAAGGTTTCCCTGTCTATGTGACAGGAAGGCTCAGGTCACAGAAATATACTTCCAATGATGGCATAGAAAGGACAAGCATGGAAGTGATCGCCAACTCAGTCGAGACCATTGACGAGAATATCTCCGCTCAGTACATGAAGTAGGAGATCACGAGACATTTCCCGGAGGTCACAGTGGGATGGGATGATGGGACGGAGGTCTCCGGGATTTCATATTCACCTCTAAAACAGGAATATAGCAGCATCCTGATTCGCATTCAAGGATTATTGCGACATCACATTACAGCAACATGGCCATCACCCATCCTTACCGGTCTTTGTACATGTCGTCATAGTACCTGAGATATTCCCCGCTGGTGACATTGTCCAGCCACTGTCCGTTGTCAAGGTACCAGCGCACTGTTTTCTCGATGCCTTCGGCAAACTGAAGGCTCGGTTCCCACCCTAGTTCATTCTTCAGTTTGGATGAATCGATGGCATAACGCATATCATGCCCCTTGCGATCCGTCACGAATGTGATCAAATCATCATCCGCGCCCTCAGGACGACCGAGCAACCTATCAACGGTCTTTATCAACACCTTAATCAGGTCAATGTTCTTCCATTCGTTGAAACCACCGATGTTGTACGTCTCCGCGATCTTTCCCTCATGGAAAATCAGGTCGATCGCCATGGCGTGATCCTCGACATAAAGCCAGTCACGGACATTCTCCCCTTTCCCATAGACAGGGAGTGGACGGTGCTGCCGGATGTTGTTGATGAACAGAGGAATCAACTTCTCAGGGAACTGGTACGGGCCGTAATTATTCGAGCAGTTGGTCACGATTGTCGGCATCCCGTAGGTATCGTGATAAGCGCGGACAAAATGGTCACTTGAAGCCTTGGACGCAGAATAAGGGCTATGAGGCCGGTACTTGTTCTCCTCCGTGAAGAATGTGTCCCCGAACGGGCCTCCGCCACATTCATTGCCTGCAGGATCGCCCTCAGGTCTTGTCAGTTCAAGAGCGCCATAGACCTCATCTGTGGAAATATGGTAGAACCGCTTCCCGTCCCAACCTTGCGGCTCCCAAAACTCGCGGGCTGCCTGAAGCAAGGTCAAAGTACCAAGGACATTCGTCTTTGCGAATATGAACGGATCCCTGATCGAACGGTCAACGTGACTCTCGGCGGCAAGGTGGATGATACCGTCAACGGCATATTCAGAGACCACCTTGCGGACAGTCTCAAGGTCACAGATGTCAGCCTTGACGAAAGTGTAGTTCGGCCGGTCTTCGATGTCTTTGAGATTGGCGAGGTTGCCGGCATAGGTCAGCTTGTCAAGATTGACGATTCTGTAATCCGGGTACTTGTTGACAAACAGCCTCACCACATGGCTGCCAATGAAGCCGGCGCCACCGGTGATCAGGATTGATCGCTTGTAGTTCATATTCGTATTTTGACATATCCGGTCACTTCGACACTTCCGCATGTTCAGTGCACCGCAGCCTCAGTGACCGGATTCAATTACTTTTTCTGCATCTTTCTCTCATGCAGGTCATCGTAGGCCGCCCTCTTGCGGAAGATGTCGATAGCCGTATAGATGGACGACATCATGGACTGCGGATCGGCCTCGTCACGCCCGGCCATCTCGTAAGCAGTACCGTGATCCGGGGATGTTCTTACAATCGGAAGCCCTGCCGTGAAGTTCACGCCGTCCTCGAAAGCGAGTGCCTTGAACGGAGCCAATCCCTGATCATGATACATGGCCAAGGTTGCGTCAAACTTAGCGTAATGCCCAAGTCCGAAGAATCCGTCAGGAGAATAAGGTCCGAACGCCAGAAGTCCCTCTGCGTTAGCCGCTTTCACGGCTGGAAGGATGATCCTCTCTTCCTCGTCACCAAGCAGACCTCCATCGCCGCAATGCGGATTCAGTCCCAACACGGCGATTTTAGGTTCCACAATGCCGAAATCCCTTTTCAGCGAAGCCGTCATCAGCCGAAGTTTGTTCACGATCTTCTCCTGCGTGATCGACGCCGGCACATCCTTTAAAGGAATATGCCCGGTAACGACACTGATCCTGAGCTGGTCGGAGACCATGAACATAAGCACGTCATCCACTCCGAACTCCTTCTGGAGATATTCTGTGTGTCCGGTGTTTCCGAAGCCTTCGGCCACCATGGCCTTCTTGTTGATCGGAGCTGTCACCAGCACGTCAATGTCACCGTTCTTGATGTCCTCCACAGCGCACTCAAGCGACCTGATGGCCGATTTCGCAGACTCTGGAGTGGACTGTCCAGGCTCAACGAACACATTGTCAGGCAAGCAGTTCACGATGTTGATCTTCTTCGGTTTCGCATCCTTTGCGCTCTGGATCACGTAAGTGTCCATCTGGTCAAGGTTGTGGATCAGTTTGCGGTAGAAGCCGAAAATCTTTGACGAGCCGTAGATCACCGGCGTGAATGACTCCAGAATCCTGGCGTCAGCCAATGACTTGATGATCACCTCATAGCCGATACCGTTGCCGTCACCCTGCGTGATACCGACAATCGGTTTTTTGTTATTTCTTTCCATAATGTTTACTGTATTTAACTGTCGTGGCCGGCGGGAACCGACGTGAACATATTCACAAATTTAATCAAAATCAACGAGACTGCTTTCCTTGGCGGCGTTAAGTTCAAAACCCTCATCAACAGGAAGCGTCCTGCCCGCCGCCACGGCACCTGCCCCCGCCGCCACGGCAAGTCTGTCACAGCGTTCATTCTCAGGATGTCCGTTATGCCCTTTCAGCCAATGGAACGCCACCCTGTGCATTCTATAGACATTCAGGAAGCGCATCCAAAGATCCGGATTCTTGACCTTCTTCCAGCCCTTACGCTCCCAACTCTGAATCCAGCCATCATTCACAGCCTTGACCACGTAGGAAGAGTCACTGTAAACCTCAACCTCAGCGTTTTGCCATTTGATCGCCTCTAATCCCTTGATCACCGCCAGAAGTTCCATCCGGTTATTGGTTGTGCGGGCGAATCCCCCGCTCATCTCCTTCTCATGTCCTGCACACTTGAGCACAACCCCGTATCCACCCGGCCCGGGGTTGCCACTTGAAGCCCCGTCCGTATAAAGGAATATCTTCGGTCTATTAGAATTCATTTCCATAACCGCAAATTTACTTAATTTTTATGTTATAATATCACATTGTGACAGCCAGACGGTATCACCCTCACCGCATTTTCATGTTATAACATCACATTGCAACCCAGTTGCAACAAGGTTTTCCGACATTTGTGCAGTTGAAATCAAGACAAAGGAAGCAAATGGAAAAGAAGACCAACACAATCACTCTGTTCCGAGGGATCATCCGAGGGATCATGACAGGTGAATATTCATATATTCAAGAATAATTGCTAAATTTGCGTGATTGTCCGAATGACATTATGTTGAGGAAGTTATCCATAGTGCCGATCTTTCTGGCGATGATGATGGTGACGCTGGCGACCGTGCTGCCGCACCACCACCATCAGACTATGATCTGCATCGTGGAGGAGGTCTGCGGAATGGACGGATGCCGCGACGACGAGCACACCCACCATTCTGACGCGAACCACAATCAAGACGAAACCCATTGCGTGGCGCATAAGCAGTACTGTCCGTCAGAGAGGCTGCACATCGACCACCAGGACTTCGGCGAAGACGCGGACAATCCATCACCGATCCTCGCCATTCTCACCAATTTATTGACCATCAACCTCGAAAGCACTGTTTTTGAATATGCCTCCGGGGATCTCATACCTATAGTCGTGCAGCCGCTGGTCTCTTCGGCGGCTCCCAACGCACCGCCGGTGATGGCTTAATCATACTTTATGTCCGTGCGTGAAAACACTTCTGTCACGCACGAGAGCATACCACAATGCCTTTTATGCGTGAATCGTAGAGTTTCACGCACCGATTAATGAAATAACAAAATAATCCAATGAAAAGAACAATACTATTATTGATGACATCCTGCGCGATTCTGGCGGGATGCGGAAACCACTCCAAACACGAGGGACACGACCATGAACATGAGGGTCACGATCACGGATCCGAGGCTTACGAAGGCCATGATCACGAACATGACCACGGAGAGGCCAAAGAAGAGGCTGGCCACGAGGGCCATAACCACAACGGCGAGATCGAGGTAAGCATTGAGCGCCAGAAGACGTTCGGGATCACGACCGACACTGTGGCCGTTGGAGATTTCGCCGAGGTAATCCGCACAAGCGGACAGATCCTATCGGCAATGGGAGACGAAATGACTATTGTGGCCAAGAGTTCAGGAGTCATCAGTTTCGGCAGGCTGACAGAAGGCTCGGCTGTGAGCAAAGGCTCTCTCATCGCGACAATATCCTCCAAGGCTCTCGGTGGCGGCGACCAGCTGGCAAAGGTAAAGGCCACATACGAAGCCGCCAAGAAAGAATACGAACGAGATCTTCAACTTAGCAAGGACAATATCGTCAGCGAAAGCCATTTGGATCAGAGCAGACTTGCTTACGAACAAGCAAAGGCCGAGTACGATGCATTGGCTTCGGGAACTTCCAAGGACGGTGATGTCAGCGTCACTTCCCCGCTTGGTGGCTTCATAAAAAAACTAAGCGTGGCTCAAGGCGACTATGTCGAGACCGGAACTCCGATCGCTGTTGTCAGCCAGAACAGAAGGCTGAGACTTCGAGCCGATGTCTCAGAGAAATATTACGGACTGCTCAGCGGCGTAAAGGACGCTAACTTCTCGACATCCTACAGCGACCAGACCTACAGCCTGAAAGAACTCAACGGACGGTTGCTCGGCTACGGAAAAGCCTCTGACGGAGACTATTATATTCCTGTCACATTCGAGTTCGACAACAAGGGAGATTTGATCGCAGGCTCCTACGTTGACATATTCCTGAAATCTTCTAACTCCTCCAAAGCGATCAGCGTCCCTGTCAGCGCTGTTGTCGAGGATCAGGGAATCCACTACGTCTTCGTCCAGCACGACGAGACCGGCTTCTTTAAACGCGAGGTCAAACTCGGACAGTCAGACGGACAGAGAGTTCTTGTCAAGAGCGGCCTTAATGAAGGCGAGGTTGTTGTGACGACTGGAGCCGTGCAGGTGAAACTCGCGTCCGTAACGGCCGTTCCGGCAGGTCATTCACACAATCATTAGGCCTATGGAACAGCTCAAACACGAAAACGGACTGTTGAACGGAATCATCCGTTTCTCGCTCAACAACAGGATGGTGATCATTGTGATCGCCGCTCTCTGCCTGGTCGCGGGAATATATTCGACAATGCACACGGAAGTCGATGTGTTCCCGGATCTGAACGCTCCTACCGTAGTTGTGATGACCGAGGCCGAGGGAATGGCTCCGGAAGAGGTCGAAAGGCTCGTGACCTTCCCTATCGAGACCGCCGTCAACGGCGCGACAAACGTCCGCCGAGTACGATCCTCATCCGCTACCGGATTCTCTATCGTCAACATCGAATTCGACTGGGGAACAGACATTTACAAAGCTAGGCAGATTGTCTCCGAAAAAATCGCGATGGTCGGGGCGGACCTGCCCGAGAATGTCGGCAACCCCACGCTCGGCCCTCAGGCATCCATCCTTGGCGAACTCATGATCATCGGCCTGACCGCCGACACAACCTCGATGCAGGATCTCCGCACGATAGCCGACTGGACCATCAGGCCGAGACTCCTCTCGACCGGCGGAGTGGCACAGGTCGCTGTTATGGGCGGTGACATCAAGGAATATCAAATCCTGATGGATCCAGGCAAGATGCGCCGACATGGCGTGTCGATGGACGAGGTCATCTACGCCGTCAAAGGAATGAACCAGAATGCCTCCGGCGGCACTCTCTATGAATATGGCAATGAATATATAGTCCGTGGTCTTCTGTCCACCAACGACATAGACGAGCTGAAAAAGGCCGTGGTGAAAACCTCTGAGAACGGCTTGCCCATCACCTTGGATGCCATAGCCGACGTGCGTATCGGGCCAAAGACTCCGGTTCTCGGCGTAGCCTCCAATGACGGCAAACCAGCCGTGCTGCTGACCGTCACCAAGCAGCCGAACACCAACACCCTGGCTCTCACCGGAAGGCTTGACAACGCTCTTGACGAACTCAAGGCCAACCTTCCTGCTGATGTAAAGGTCAACGCTCAAATTTTCAGGCAGTCCAGATTCATAGACAGTTCGATCGACAACGTCAAGAAGTCCTTGATAGAGGGAGCGATATTCGTGATCATCGTGCTGTTCATATTCCTTATGAACTGGCGCACGACAATAATCTCGCTCATCTCCATCCCTCTTTCCATCGTCTTCTCGCTGCTTGCGATCCGCTGGATGGGACTGACAATCAACACTATGAGTCTCGGTGGAATCGCCATAGCGATCGGTTCGCTTGTGGATGACTCCATCGTGGACGTGGAAAATGTGTTCAAGCGGTTGCGGCAGAACAAGGAAAAGCCTGAGGGTGAACGTGAAAGCGTGATCAAAGTGGTCTATGAGGCCTCCAAGGAAGTACGAATGCCGATGCTCAACTCCACGCTGATCATCATCGCCAGCTTCCTGCCTCTGTTCTTCCTCTCAGGGATGGAAGGAAGGATGCTCAAACCGTTGGGAATCACGTTCATCATCTCGTTGATGGCATCCACCCTTGTTGCCCTGACTGTGACTCCGGTCCTCAGCAGTTTCCTGCTCGGTTCAGAGAATAGTGACAAGACCGGCAAGGAACCGGCACTGGTCCGTTGGCTCAAGAAATATTACGAAAAGGCTCTCGATTGGTCTCTCGGACACAAAAAGACGATACTTAGCGGAGTCGGCGCGCTTTTAGTCGCCGCCGTGGTGATGTTCTTCACACTCGGCGGGAGCTTCCTGCCGGCATTCAACGAGGGGTCGTTCACAATCTCGATCAGTACCGTTCCGGGAATATCCTTGGAGGAATCGGACCGGATGGGGCGCACGGCGGAGGAACTTCTGCTCAGCATCCCGGAGATCAAGACGGTAGGCCGCAAGACAGGCCGCGCCGAACTTGACGAACACGCCTTCGGAGTGAACAGTTCCGAGTTCGAATGCCCGTTTGAACTCGGCAAGAAAACACGTAAGCAACTGACCGACGAAGTCCGAAAGAAACTGTCCGTGCTTCCGGGAGTAAACATTGAGATCGGTGGACCTATCTCTCACAGAATCGATGCCATGCTTTCAGGGACGAAAGCCAACATAGCCATAAAGTTGTTCGGTTCCGACCTCAACAAGATGTACGAGATCGGGCAGAAGATCAAGACCTCAATATCCGGCGTGGAAGGAATCGCCGACATCAATGTCGAGCAGCAGGTAGAAAGGCCGGAGCTGAACATAACTCCAAAACGCGAGATGCTCGCCCGTTACGGAATATCCCTGCCGGAGTTCGCCGAGGTCGTGAGAGTCATGATGGAAGGCGAGGTTGTCTCCACCGTCTATGAAGGCAACCGTTCGTTCGATCTCACGCTTAAAGTGAATGATGGCGCACGCTCAACCATAGAAAGAATCTCCGACCTGACAATCGACACAGGTGACGGCAAGAAAGTTCCTCTCTCGTACGTGGCTGACATCAGGTCAGCCGCCGGGCCGAACACCATCAACAGGGAGAACGTCAGCCGCAAGCTGGTCGTCTCCTGCAACGCAACCGGAGGCGAACTGGCCAAGGCCGTCGGAGCGATCAGGGAGAAGATCGCCGAGAACATCGAACTGCCAGAAGGCTACCACATTGAGTACGGCGGACAGTTCGAGAGCGAGGAACGGGCATCAAAGACCATCGCCCTCGTGAGCATATTCAGCATATTCATCATATTCATGCTTCTGTACGGCGAGTTCAAGAACATTTCACAGTCTCTCGTGGTGCTGCTGAATCTGCCTCTGGCGCTCATCGGTGGCGTGTTCGCCATATTCTTCACCGACGGAATCCTGAGCATTCCGGCCATCATCGGCTTCATCTCGCTGTTCGGCATCGCCACACGCAACGGCATGCTCCTGATCGACCGTTACAATGTGCTTGCATCACAGGGACACCCTCGTGAGGAGGCCGTGATGATCGGTTCTTTGGACCGATTGAACCCGATCCTGATGACCGCCATCACATCAGCCCTTGCTCTGCTTCCGCTCGCTCTCGGCGGCGATCTGCCTGGCAACGAGATCCAGTCCCCTATGGCGAAAGTCATCCTCGGAGGACTCTTCTCCTCCACCCTGCTGAACGGGTTCGTCGTGCCAGTGATCTACCTCATCAATACGAAGTCACATAAGCAGGTTTAATGAATATTAAAATAACATTATCAGCGAAATTCCAGTCACTTCGATGCTTCGACAAGCTCAGCGACCGAAACTAATTGTCACATACTCGACTGGTCGCTGAGCCTGTCGAAGCGACTTGAAGCAAAAGAATAATTAATATGAAATATCTGAATATTAATAAACTATTATTAGCTATCAGCATCTGTGCAGGAGGTATCATCAGTGCCTCCGCACAGACATCCACCGAAGCCGTCCTCCGTCAGATCGAGACAAACAATCCGCAACTGAAAGCCGCCGCAGCCGATGTGGAGGCCGAGAAACTGGCCAATCGTGCAGACGCTCTGCTGGAGAACCCGGAGTTCGAGTTCAATTACCTGTGGGGAGCTGACGGCATCGGCAACAGACGTGACTTCCGTGTCACACAAGCGTTTGATGTGGCGACATTGACAGGAATGAAATCCAGACAGGTCGCAGGTCAGAACGAGCTGGCTGTCCTAAACTACAAAACCAAAAGGCTGAACGTGCTTTTGGAAGCGAAACAAGCCTGCATCGATCTGATTTACTATAATGCCTTGAAAGCCGAACTGAACACTCACCTAGCTCAGGCGCAGACACTTGTGTCATCTTATGAAAAAAGGATGAAGGCTGGCGGAGCGAATGTGCTCGACCTCAACAAAGCGAAGGTGCATCTGACAGCGGTCCGCGGCCAAGTCTCACAGGTAGAGGTTGAACGACAGGCACTTCTGGCGACCCTCAAGAGTCTAAACGGCGGGGAGGACGTGATTATTGATGATTGTGCGTACGACCTTTCGGAGAATCTCCCGGCCGACTTTGATTCATGGTACGAGTCCGCCTCACAGAAAAACCCTGTCCTGCAATATGTCCGCCAAGAGGTCACCGTCGGCAAGAAACAGCTGTCGATCGACAAAACCGCATGGGTCCCGGAACTGACTGTCGGCTACATGAGCGAACTCACGACGGCAGACAAGTTCCGTGGTGTCACCGTAGGCGTGAATATTCCTTTATGGAGCAACGCAAACAAGGTCAAGCAGTCCAGGGCGAAGATAGCCGCCGCTGAGTCCCGCAAGGCCGCCGCCGAGCAACGGTTCTACTTCGACCTTCTGGCGCAGTACAACCGTGCCGCCAGCCTCAAGGAAAATGCCAAGCTGATGCGCGCGTCCCTCTGTGAGACAGACAGCCGTGACTATCTGCTGACGGCACAGTCCAAAGGAGAAATCTCGATGATTGAATATCTCGTCGAGACCGACCAATACTACGAAGCCTTGGAGCAGACCCTCTCCGCCGAGCGAGATTACCATCAGGCTCTGGCACAACTTAACGCAGTGGATCTGTAGAATTAATCTTGCGCTAAAACTATTTCAAGCGCAGGAATGAATACCCGAAACGTTCACACGCGGCGCGCTCAAGTGCCTCACGGTCGTCCGGATGGGCGATGGAGATGAGGGCTTTGGCGCGCTGCGCCAGATTTTTGTTCCGGAGATAGACACAGCCATATTCAGTGACAACGTATTGTGTCTGGAAGCGGGTAGTGACCACGCCGGCACCGGGAGCGAGATGGGCGACAATCTTGCCGCGGCCTTTCGCTGTGCGGGACGGCAGGGCGATGAATGTCTTTCCTCCCTCGGAAAGAGCCGCGCCGTACATGAAATCGTGCTGGCCACCTACGCTTGAGAAGATCATGTCACCGATGCTGTCGGCGCAGATCTGGCCGGTCAGGTCAACTTCGATGGCCGAGTTGATCGCCATCGCGTTCGGGTTCTGACGGATGCGCTGCGGATCGTTCGTCCAGCTCACATCGTAGAACATCGCGTCCTTATTGTGGTCGAGGTACTCGTACATGTGTCGGGAACCAAGGGCCAGACAGGCCACGCTGCGCCCAGGCTCAACCTTCTTCAAAGAGTTGTCGATCACGCCCGTCTGCATCAGACGGAACACGCCGTCGGTCATGGCCTCGGTGTGGAGACCAAGATGCTTGTGATCCTTCAGGCCATTCAGGATGGCGTTCGGAATGCCGCCAACGCCGATCTGAAGAGTCGCACCGTCAGGAATTTCAGCTGCGATGTACGAGCCGATCGCTGACTCAATCTCGGTCGGAGGACCGAACTGCATGTCAACCGGCGGGTCGTCACACTCAATGGCGGCAGTGATCTGTGACTCGTGGATCATCGCAGTACCGTAAAGATACGGGATGCTCTTGTTAACCTGTGCGATCACTATCCTGGCTGACTCCACGGCTGGTTGTGCTAGATCGGCGGAGATGTTGTAGCTGCAATAGCCGTTCTCGTCAGGAAGCGAGCAGTTGATGCATGCCACATCAATCGGAATCTCATGGCGGCGGATCAGAGACGGAAGTTCACCCAGAAAGCCTGGAATGAGGCTGCCGTAGCCATCTGCGACATACTGCCTCTGATCGGCACACAGGAAGAGGCTGTTCACGAAGAACGACTCTTTGTACTCCGGCTTGCAGAACGGAGCCGGTCCCTTGGTGATGTTGAAACCCGAGACGATGTTCACTCCCCGGAGCTCATCCGCACGGCGGGCAAGAGCCTCCTGAATGATAACCGGAACGGCGGTGCTTCCCTGAAAGAAAACCCAGTCTCCTGACTTTACGAGTTTTACGGCCTCGTCAGCGCTAACATATTTCATAAATATTATTGTCCAAATAATTAATCCACAGACTTCTGCAATTCGGCGAAGAGTCCAAGGCGCTCATCCAACGCGCGGAAATCCTCCTCGGAATTCAGCATCGAAACGCAGACCCTGATTCCCTCGCGCGTACTTCTCGTCGCGACCATCGTGATGGCGCAGACACCGCAGCGAAGCAGATTCAGCAGCAACCGGCTTCCCGTCAGGCCATCATAACCGATGGTAAAGAAGAAACCATCGCTAACATCCTCATCCAGATCCTTGTCGTACACGATGTGGAATCCGTGGCGAAGGAATATTTCCTTGGCCTTCCCTGCCCTGCGGGCATATTCACGCATCTCTCCCACGAAGTCATATTCACCGTCAGCCGCCGCTCCGAGCATCGCCGCGAAAGCGTACTGTGCCGAATGTGAGCAACTTGACGAATTGACGTAGAGGTAGGTAAGGGAGAAGTTGTCGCCAAAGCGGCCAAGCCCATAACGTTCGCGCAGCGCGGGATATTCCCTGTGGTAGAGTTTGTCGGAGATGGCTACCATAGCGATGCGTTCACCGGCGTAACTGAATATCTTCGAGGCTGATATCATCAGCACGCAGTTGCCGGTGTAGCGGGCGACGGTCGGCTGGTAAGGCGGTTGGAACGGCACGGAGCGATTCTTCCTGAAGTCCATGCAAAGATATGCCATGTCCTCCAGAGCGATCACATCGTACTTTGTGCACAACTCACCCAGACTCCTCAGTTCGTCCTCCGTCAGGCAGACCCAAGACGGATTGTTAGGATTTGAATATACTATAGCGGCCACACGCCCGTCACCGAACACTTCCTCCAGCTTCTCACGGAACTTATTCCCCCTGAAATCATAGAGGTCGAACATCCGCGTCTTGAATCCAAGAACCTTTGCCTGAACATAATGTGACGGAAAACCCGGGTTGAGATAGACAACCGTGTCCTTCGCCGGACTCATCTGGATGCACTCCAGAAGGAGGTTGTAACACCCTTGCATGGAGCCGACGGTCGGGACGATTCCCTCTGGAGATATTTCCACCCCGACAAACGCCTTGATGAAACGCGAACCGTTTTCCTTGAGTTCCGGAATGCCGCAGGCCGGAGGATAGACGGAAGCCTCGCCGCTGTCCAAAGCCTTCTTCTGGGCCTCAATGCCTATCCGGCATGCGTCCAAACCCGGAATGCCGAACTCCAGATGCACAAACTTCTCACCGGAAATCCTTTCCAGCTCATGGGCCACATTGACACACTGGCGGATTGTCGTCCGGCCGATATCCGCAATGTCAAGCCTTTGCAGGACTTCATCTACAGCAGTCTTGGAGATCGGTTTCATTTCGAGAAGTTTTTGGAGACCTCAAGTCCGGCATTGAACGCCGCGATGTTCATTTCCACGATCTTCTCACCCTTGCGGGAGAACACGTTGGTGATGCCTTCACGGAGTTTATCCGGCTCCAGAATTCCCAGAACAGCCGCTGAAGCCCCGAGCAGAACCATGTTGGCGCTTCGCGGAGAACCGCTCTGTCTGGCGATCTCGTCACAATCAAGGGTGATCACGTTGCCGACTCTCTGAAGTTCGGCTGTAATGTCCTCGACAGGAGGATAATTCGGAATATTCACAAACGGGGTTGAATTGGTGACAATCCAGCCGTTCTTTGAGAGCCATGGCAGGTAGCGGAGAGCCTCCATCGGCTCCAGAGAGAGGATGAGGTCGCACTCCCCTTTCGGGATCAGATCGCTCCAGATCCGTCCGGTGCTGATGCGAAGGTTGCTCTGCACATCTCCGCCCCTCTGGCTCATGCCGTGCACTTCAGCCTGTTTCAGATGAAGGTTCTGGTCAAGCGCCGCCCAACCGATCACAGTCGCGATAGAGAGGATTCCCTGTCCGCCGACTCCTGAAAGTATTATGTCCTTTTTTTCCATATTCCTTATTATTTTTTGTTGGCGGCAGCATGACGCTTCGCTGTCTGAATGCATTCACGGCGACAGATTATGACCGAGACACCGCTGTAATTGATCTCCTCGTGGATAACTTTCTCCATGTCGGGATAGTTCTTCGGAAGAGGAATGATCGTTCTGATGTGCTCAGGCTCCACGCCAAGGCCCTTGCATATCTCCTCAAGCCTGCCTGTTCCGGCAGAGTCCTGACCTCCGGTCATGCCGGTCGTCAGATTGTCGGAAATGCAGACCGTGACACTGGCTCCGGCGTTGACACAGTCCAGAAGGCCGGTCATTCCGCTGTGGGTGAAAGTCGAGTCACCGATCACCGCCACAGCCGGCCACACACCCGAGTTGGCCGCACCGAGAGCCATCGTGATGGACGCCCCCATCTCCACACAGGTCTGGAACGAGTTGAACGGCGGCATATACCCAAGCGTGTAGCAGCCTATGTCGCTGAACACACGGGCCGTAGGAGCATATTCCTTAAGGGCTACATTAAGCGCCGTGTAGAAGTCGCGATGGCCGCAGCCCTGGCATAGCGCCGGCGGGCGCGGAACCGCCACCTCAGATTTTGAATACGCCTCCACAGGCGGCAATCCAAGGGCCTCGCGCACGCAGTCCGGCGTGAGTTCGCCGGTTCTCGGGAGGGTTCCGTCAAGACGGCCAAGGATCTTTGTCCATCTTCTGTCCTCCGGATCGTAAAGGATGCCGCGCAGCCTCTCCTCGATAAGTGGCTGTCCTTCCTCCAGCACGAGAATCGCGTCGCAGGAAGCCACCATCTCCCGAGCCAAAGCCTTCGGGAACGGGTAACGCGTCACCTTGAGGGCCGGATAAGGGCATCCGTCCGGAAAATTCTCCATAAGATAGTTCCAGGCTATTCCACAGGCTATGATTCCCATCCTGTGGTTGTGTCCCTCGATGTAACTGTTGTCAGGAGAAGCCACAGAGTCATCCTCGAACGACAACACATCATCAGCCAGCTGCCTGACACGCTTCTTGGCGTTGACCGGCAGGGTCACCCAATTCTTCTCATGAGCCTCATCAGGGAAATGAACCTCGTTCTCACGCCTTATCTCCCCGGCTTCCACGACAGCCCTGGAATGCGCCATGCGGGTAGTCAGACGCATAAGCACAGGAATATGATTGGCTTCGGAATAGTCAAACGCCTCGCGCACCATGTCGTAGGCCTCCTGCTGATTGGAAGGCTCGAAGCAAGGCATCATGGCGAAGTCCGCGTAGAACCTCGAATCCTGCTCATTCTGAGAGGAATGTTGCGATGGATCGTCACAAGCCACAACCACAAGGCCTCCATTGGCCCCGGTCACAGCGGAATTGACAAACGCATCCGCGCAGACATTCATCCCGACGTGCTTCATGCACACAAGAGCGCGTTTTCCCGAATATGAAACGCCAAGCGCGGACTCCATCGCCGTCTTCTCGTTCGAAGACCAATCGCAATGTATTCCGCGCTCTTTTGTTAGAGGATGGGACTGGATATATTCAGTTATTTCAGTCGATGGCGTGCCAGGGTATGCATAAACTCCGGAAAGTCCGGCGTGCAAAGCTCCCAACGCCAAAGCCTCATCACCCAATAGAAGTTTCTTTTCTGACATAACTTGTAGCGGTTATTAATTGTTTTCGTGTTATTTCGGCTACAAGTTACGAAAAATCTCAAATATTCAAAAATTTCCATCAGATTTCAACCTCAAATTCGGTTTTTCACGCCAATTCGTAAACCCGCACGTCACTTTTGCGACATTGACAAACCTTGGTTTCCGGCAATCACCGACCATCCCAGATCAGCACTTGACATTCAGAATGTCACCCTCACCGAGCGGTTCATAAGCCCCATCTTTCGCTTCGAATATTATCGTTCCCGGCTCAAGGGATTCCGAATTATGCCATGTGTTCACCGGAACCACGCAAATAGATACCGGATCCCCAGCCCTGTAAACAACAGATTCCGTGACATTCCCTTTCTCATCATAGAAGTTCTGCCGTACAGCCCCACGGATCACAACCACCGTCTCCGATGACATCCTATGCCGGTGCACCGGCACCTCCGTCCCCGGCTCCATAGCGTTCAACATCCTCTGCGACCCATCCTCCGCCGAATTCCGCAGATCATAGTTCATCCTCAGCCTCGGCGACCGCTTCGCATCAGCAGTAAGGTTATCCAAAAGTTTTGAATCTATTAACATATTATTAAGGGTTTATTTATTTTGACATATAACTCTGGACGATGGCGTTCAGGATCCGCCCTAAGAGTAAACTTTACATCTTCTGCATCCCAATTAATTGATACGTCTAAATCTCCAGAGATAATTCGCTTTCGTGCTGTTTCGTAATCTTTCCCTGACGGGCGGCCCATATAATCAGAAACGGTATCCACCATAATAGCTGCCTCATCATAAAAAATAAAATACGAATAGTTATCAAAGGCGAGTTTAAACTCCAACAACATCGCATCTTCATAGTCATAGACCACACAGTGTGTAAAGATACCGAGAAAGCGACGCTTTAACTTATAAATCGTAGCGCCATCTTCTCTTCGTTCTATATTCTCTTCTTTTATATGTTCACCCAGGAATGATACTAAATCTTCATTATTCTCATTATCTTCCAATATAGCAATAACGTCTTTCAACGAAATGACTTTTGTTGGAATCCTCAACGCGCTATATAAAGCCAACGACTTACTTGTCAAACATGCGTCTTGAGTTATAAAATAATCACAAAAGGCAGCGTAGTAGGCATGTTGGGCATCAGTGCTTACACTATTCATCGCATTAGTTGGTTTAGGTAATTTATCTGATTTATAGCCAATCATATCCATCATGCTATATGCCGCAATAAAGAATTTAAAGTTATCTACCTTGCCATTACTACCAAAACCACTCAAAACAAACTCTTTAAATGTTTTATTAATGCCTAATGCCTTTATCTTCCTTGAAATGTTTGGAACCACCTCGTCCGATTTCCAATTTCCAGCATTTGGATCCAACTTAAATCCAACAGAATGCGCGGCTGAACGAAAAGATTTGTAAGCATCCCTATCTCCCGACATTTTATTAACAAAACAAACACTATGACGAAAAACATCGTTTAGAGTCACAGATTCTTGCAATTCAGGAAACATCACTCTAAAAATTTCCTGAGATAGCACTGACTCCGGAATCTGTAATGGTAAGTCCAGAAATGATTTCAAAACAGAGGCTGTTTCAGGCAGACTCTGACTGATAGAATTCATCAATTCTGATATATCCGGAATAACATCAAGATCTCGACCTTTTTGATCACGATAGTACAGAGACGGAGTCGCCCTATACGGTCGTGTCACGCCTTTGCCATAACAAAGCAAGTGGTCACCAACCAAAGATTCCAACATCTCAATGTCCTTTGACAGCCTATCATCCCCATCACTTCGCATCG
The DNA here is from genome assembly GCA_963657715.1 of uncultured bacterium. Classification (GTDB taxonomy): domain Bacteria; phylum Bacteroidota; class Bacteroidia; order Bacteroidales; family UBA932; genus Cryptobacteroides. The sequence continues at coordinate 60,516 of CAVKML010000015.1, forward strand.
CATCTTCAAAATGAGCAGGCGAATAAACAACGAACAGTTCCCGCTTATGAGATAGAAGAAAATCCCTAACTTCAGCAAATTCTGGCTTCTTGAGATTGCTTATAACGCCCCAATCAAGATATATCCTTTTCATTTCTCCCCAACACTACGCAATAAAAGAATGGCTACACCGCTTTCAATGCAAATGAATCTTTGTACGATATCTGCCCGTGGACTGCGTGGTTATCTATCCAGGCTCGTTCTTGATGGCTCGTACGTGAGATTTCTCTTGATGTACATTTTCCAAACCTAACACATATCGCATCCAGCACTTTCATTTCCATGTCCGTGAACAATGACATGTCTGGCATTGAATCTGACACCAACACACTTCCTTCGAAATCCCCAACAGTTCTCAACTCTTGATTGATCTCCGGGAATTCACTGTAAACGACATCCCAACGCTCTGGTACCGGACCGTAATCACAGGCTTTATATGCAAGCCCCGTGATAGCAATTCCGTTTTCACGATATGAAAGGAAATCAATATAAAACAACAGTTTATTCATCTTCGTACACCAAACATCCGAGCAATGAGCCAACACATAAAGCAAAACATTCTTCAATCTGCTGAGCGACAGAGGCGCATATCCATTCCCGGCCCCACGCGGTGATGAGAAAACGCGGTCTATCTCATGTTTAGTTATGTACTTATTGCCACTGTCCAAAATTTCTGACTTAATCCTGTCAGATATTTTTCTGTACTCCGTTCCTAAAAGCTCATTGCGTGAACTCTCCACCATATCAAGCATCACATTCGGATTCATAATCGATCGAATCATCCTGCCATTTGACACACTCGGAACTTCTCCCTGCTCATATAGACGATACTGGTCCACTCCAAGTCCAAGAATCAGAGACATTTTCGCCGCACTGATCCCATAACGGCTCCGTATGGCAATAATCTCATCTGTATATGGAATACCATACTTCTCACGGTACTGGTTGGTAACCTGGACAAAGCCAGCCGTGTCACTTTCATCATCAGTAAATAATTCACCTGTATCCTCACAACGCCATGCGGCATGCATATACGCATACTCTTCCCCACGAAATTTCCACATACGTTCCTCAAAAATACGGGTCATCTCCTTACCTGTATACGGACTTTTCATATTCAAAATATTTATAGCTTGAAAGGGTATGTCAAGGGATATTCAGCTATAATGTAGACTTCCCTCTCTTTCACATCTTTACCGAAAACCCACATCTCCCCAAGGCGATTCAGCTCATCAACAACAGGCCCTTGGACATAGTCTTCCACCACAAGACTTTCTATCACGACTCTTCTGTACATAGGCACAATCTCCAATTCCTCCAAGGTCTTCCTATTCTTTCCTCTGTCATCTCTATAGATAATGCCGAACACTTTCATCTTGGCGTTAAACCGCTCCAAAAATCTCTGTATATCTTCCCTGCTGACCATACTACTAATATTATAGGACAAAAATAATATACAAATGGCATATTTGCAACTTTAAAGTCGCACTTAAAGACATATCCATATTGCATCGCTTTTGCATATAGATTTTTACAAACCACGGCCACGACTCCTGCCTCAGACATCACTGAATCCCACTTCCTCCTGACCGCACCCACTTTCTAAATCCGTGTCAGCCACATCACCCCTTTACACAAAGCCCCAGAGGCTATATTGCCCGGCCGTGGTTTGCAAAATATTGGCACTTGAATTATATTCATCAATAAAGGTTCTGACCATAATCAACTTTCACCACTCTCCCAAAATGAGATTTGACTTTACTTTAAAGTTGCGTCAGCTCCAGCCTAAGTGTTTAATTATCTCTGGCAAAGTTCACTTCACATATGCTAACATAGTTTTTTTGAGGACCTAAGGGCTTTTCATCACATAACATGACACTATGACATAACAAATTCATAATCCATGTCACAGTGGCAGCACTTTTTAATACGTTTCATATAATACAACCACCCCGATAGTGTGATTATTTACGACTATACACTAAATGAGTTTGTCTGATTTATAATAACTGTAATCTTAAACTTTGAAAAGGAATTTAACATTTCCTGGTATTCTTCTTTATATTAGAAACATAATACAGAAAAAGCCTCTGCCATAGTGCCAAAATGACAGTAGCTTTGAAAAGACTCGCCCCTTGTTGCCGCAAGGTTAGAGTAGTAAGCAAAGAGGACTACATCTAGATATTATGAGTACCTGATGATGTAATTTTGCATGAAAGGCATCCATCCTGACGAGAGGCATTGTTTTCCCATTGCAGAGGGCGAAGATTGAAGAGATTATCTGTCCCTCCTTTAGCAACAGGAATGATATGGTCTATCTCCCATCCATATTCGCTATTTCTATTTCCATAGAAATTTCTTCCAATCCAAGCCTTGCATTGGTCTTGGCGCCAAATGTCTGGATTCTGACCATAAATAATTGTTGCTTTCTCCCAGACTTTTTGAATAGTGTCTTCTGAAAAATTAGCCATGTTAAAACTTTTTTTGTTAAAAGATAAAATTTTCCACCCTTTTATTCGGAGGATGAAGCTCCGCCATCTTTGTTACAGAAAGAAAGGTTAAGCTGCCGTTATATCGGTTAGGATTTTAAGCAAAACGGTATGCCGATGGCACTAAGCCTATAATTAACAATCGCCATACCACGCCATCACATCTGACACTATGTCATATTACTATTCCAAAGTTTTCAAATATCGAATAAGGATAATTGTAGATATGAACAGAACAATTACTTCAATCGATGTACAAGACCATGGTGGTAAAGAAGCGAATACTTTCGTGAGAGGAGAACTAAACAATCAAATAAGATTGAGGAACAATTTGATTTAAAGATGACGGGAAACGTTCTTTGCGTCTGCTTCTTATGAAAGGACGGTTTATAGAGAAATTTCCGAGACTTGGTAAAAGTTTAAGAGACGTTGAAGAACTCTTCAGCGATGGCATCAAATCTAAATCATTTTGGTGGCAAAAACTATACGACACGCTCATTGAACGTGGCAAACAAGAATAAAACTTCGTGGATAGGATATACACACCCATTCACCGAAATAGGAGCGATCCGTAACAGAAAATCCTTTTCAAAATTTCAGGGGCCGATAAGCCCCTGAAATGTAAGCCTCCGAAGAAAAGCATATTGTAGCCGGGAGAGATCCTGGCTACTTTTGC
>CAVKML010000016.1:0-53116 GCA_963657715.1 uncultured bacterium
CCTATACCCTTCCGTAGCATCATACGCGTTACATTTCTGCTCAATGTGCGACGGGACCATCAGCAAAGGCTTCCCCAAGTACATCGCCTCGCAGACAGACTCGAATCCCGCGGTGGAAGCGTAAGCATGGCATCCAGCCATCTGGCGCAGGAACTCCTCATCATTCAGATAATAGAAAGAAAGAGTCTCATCAACCACCTTCACTGGAGCCTCTTCGACCCTGTCCCAGAAAAACCGCAACGGAACATCAGGGTGGGCGGAATGCCACTCCAGGACATCCTGCGAGAATCCGGCGTTCAACATGTAGCCATGAATATACCCGCCGTCACTTACCGACGGGTCGTCCTCGCCCGAAGCCGGGCGCAAACCTAGCACGGCCGGACGCAGTAGCGGCGGAACGACCCTGATCTTCCGTTTCGGGTCATCAGGCATCGGTCTGAAACTGAGAGCAAGAATCTTGGCCGCGCCCCACGCCACCATATTCGTGAAAAGGTTCAGGGCGTAGTGGCCGGAATAGCCGGAACGCGGGAATTTAAAATCCTTGTGCAGGAAAAGGAATTGATGTCCGAGGCAGATCATCGGAGAATCCAGGCGGCTGAAGCGGTAACCGAGAGTTCCTAGAATATCATAGAAATTGACCACGACATCCGGCCTCAAATCCTTTAATCTGCGCGAGATGAACTTGATGGACGGAAGGAATCCCGCTATGTGAAAGACATTATACAGCCCCGTCTTCAACGAACTCGCCCTGCGGTTCGACGCCGAAGGCACAAAATTGAAGCTCTCGAACATCTCGACCGGAGCCTGGATGGTCTCTGCGAAAAACGAGGGAAGCTTGCGGGCCGGACTCTTGCCGACCAGCACAGCGACGACCTCGTGACCATTATCCCGCAGAAGCCTTTCCATGGAGATGGCCTGGGTCAGGTGTCCCCTTCCCTCTCCCTGGACGATAAAAACGTACCTCATACAATGTCTCGGCTACCTTTTGCCTGAATATTCCTTGATTTTCTGCTCATCGGCAAGCGGGCAGACAAGCACATTGCCTCCCTTGACTGCCACGATGTAACCCTCAAGGCCTTTGACTATCACCGTTCCGGCATCCTCGGCGTGGACAATGCAGCCGTCGCAGTCAAAGAGGCGCACATCCGTTCCTACAGCCTTATTTCCTTTGCATCCCAAGTCTGACGTACAGCCATCCGGCACAGGATCATTGTCCGGTGAAGGAATATGCTCCTTCACGGAACTGTAGCTTCCGAGGTCCGACCATCCCAAATCACCTTCGATCACATAGATCTCATCGGACTTCTCCATCACGGCATAGTCAATAGAGATCTTCTCACAGGTCGGGAACAGCTTCTTTACGGTCTCTCCCTCCGCACAGGTTCCAAACGATTCGGCGATCCTGTCCATCACACCGGCGATCTGAGGGGCATGCGCGCGCATCTGAGCGACAATGGTCACGGCGCTCCAGACGAATATCCCTGCATTCCAGAAATATGTCCCCGCGGCAAGATATTCCTTGGCCGTCGCAAGGTCAGGCTTTTCCTTGAACTCCCGCACCTTGACCACCTCCTCAGGGCAGTTTTCTTCCGCGAATATGTACCCGTAGCCGGTCTCGGGGCGTGTCGGTTCGATGCCCACGGTCACAATCCGGTCGCCTTCCGCTGTGAAATTGAGCGCCTTGCGGATTATATTCGAAAATCTTTGCTCGTTTAATATCAAAGCGTCAGCCGGTGTGACTACAATGTTAGCGTCTGGACTTACAGAGGAAATCTTCCAGCAGGCGTACGCTATGCACGGGGCCGTGTTGCGAGGTTCCGGCTCGGCAAGAATATGCCCGGACGGAATGTTCGGAAGCTGTTCCTTCACAATCTCCACATAATCCGCCGATGTGACAACCCAGAAATTATTCGGGTCGCAGACCGGAAGGAACCGTTCCACTGTCAACTGAATCATTGTCTTGCCTATTCCAAGCAGGTCTATGAACTGCTTGGGCATCGCGGGAGTGCTGACCGGCCAAAGCCTGCTGCCGACACCTCCAGCCATAATCACGACATGTGTCTCCATAATTATCAACTTGTTTTAGAGTCCTTTTTGATTATGATTCCAATCAAAAACTTCATCATAACATTCGTAAAATTAAGAAAAATCACCGATAATCAATGATTATTTTGTAATTTAGCATATTAAATGTCAACTTTTAAACCGTTAATATTATGAAAAAGTACATCGCTGAGTGCATCGGAACAATGGTTCTGACACTTTTGGGCTGCGGAACGGCAATGTTCCTCGGCTGCAACACCGCCGCCGGAGTGGTCGGCACGGCTGTAGCTTTCGGCCTTTCTGTAGTCGCAATGGCCTACACGATCGGAGGCATATCAGGCTGCCACATCAACCCTGCTATCACCCTTGGTGTCGCCCTCTCCGGCAGAATGAGCTGGAAAGACGCCCTGGGCTACTGGATCGGCCAGGTGATCGGAGCCATCATCGCCGGAGCCGTCCTTCTTCTTCTCACCAAGGTTGTGGCCGCCCCTGACCTCACCGGAGGTCTCGGAACAAACGCCGTCGCCAACGCGGGCGGGGCTGGCGGAGCTTTCCTTGTTGAGTTCATCGCCACATTCCTGTTTGTGTTCGTGGTTCTCGGAACGACTGACAGCAAAGTCGGAGCCGGCAATTTCGCAGGCCTCGCCATCGGTCTGTCCCTCATCCTCATCCACCTCGTCTGCATCAGGCTCACAGGAACGTCCGTGAACCCGGCCCGTTCCATCGGCCCGGCCATCTTCGCCGGCGGCCAAGCCCTCAAGGATCTCTGGGTCTTCATCGTCGCTCCTCTCTGCGGCGGAGCCCTCAGCTCTGTCGTCTGGTCAGCCCTCGCACCATCCAAGGACGAGAAGTAGGCCGCCTCACCGGGCCGCAGCGCCTCCTGCTACTTAAGACGGCCGATTTTAAGATCTTCCCGCGACGCGCACACGTCCGCGGGATTTTTTTATGTACCTGCAAAGGTTGACTCGCATCCTTTTAATGGCTACCTTTGCACCGCTAAATGACACGTGATGAACCTGAATATCGAGCCGAAAGACGTTGTTGACGCATATTGCACACCGATTGTACAGCAGACATCGTTCTGGTCAAGGGTAAAGGAAAAGCTCGGGATGAACTCCCGGGCGTTTGAGTTTTCTGTAAGGAACAGTGATCTCTACACCGATGTGGGAGGATATTCCTACACCAACGCCGACTTCATCATGTTCTTCCAGTACCTGAACAATGAGGACTACATCGCCTACATTCCATACGGCCCGGAAATAGAGCCTTCCGAAGCGAATCAAGGCGAGTTTCTGGAAGAACTCTCCGAGGAGCTAAGGTCATTCCTCCCGAGGCACTGCATCGCGATGCGCTACGACCTGAACTGGGAATCGCATTGGTGCAAGCAGGAGGATTTTGACGCCGACGGCAATTGGATCGGCCTTCCAAGGAAAGAATTTCAGGAGATAAAGCTGAACATCGGCACTGTCAATCATAATCTCAGAAAGGCCAACACCAACATTCTGCCGGCCAACACGGTGCTGATTGACTTGACCCAAGACGAGGAGACGATTTTGGGCAGGATGAAGCCCAAGACCCGCTACAACATCAGGCTCGCCCAGCGCAAAGGTGTGGAGGTAAGGTCGGTCGGCCTTGCCGGTCTTCAGACATGGTACGACCTTTACACTGAGACCGCCATCAGAAACGGCCTGCATCTCAATGGGATAGAATATTTCAGAAATATGTTCGCCACGCGACTGGAGCGCGAGGACGATGATGTGAAGGTGAAGCTTATGATAGCATATTACGAAAGCATCCCGCTGGCCGCCATGTTCCTTGTCCTTTCGTCACACCGGGCCACCTACCTTTACGGAGCCTCATCGTCCCGGATGCGCAACGTGATGCCGACATACGCGCTCCAATGGAAAGCCATACAGGAAGCCAAAGCCAACAGATGCTATGAATACGATATGTTCGGAATAGCCCCGAATCCCAACCCGTCCCACCCGATGTACGGCCTTTACAAATTCAAGAACGGCTTCGGAGGCGAGATCTTCCACCAGCTCGGATGCTGGGACTACCCGATCGAAGAAGATAAGTACAACCGATTCTCAGCCTGTGAGATGAATATGCAAGGATATTACAGCGAATAGGAGAAGCGCAGCCTGGCATGACACGCTAAAGATAATTCACAAAATCAAGCGATATTTCAAGCAATATTTCAGACGCGACGCTTGTAAATATTCAAAAAAGAGTTAACTTTGCAGACTGTTTACAAGAAGTAAAACAACTTTTAAAAACAATAAGAAAATGAAAAAAGGACTTCATCCCGAAACCTACCGCCTTGTAGCTTTCAAGGATATGTCGAACGACACCGTGTTCGTAACCCGTTCATGCGCCGAAACCAAAGAGACCATCGTTGTTGACGGAGTTGAGTATCCGGTTGTGAAGGTCGAGATCTCCAACACATCTCACCCATTCTACACCGGAAAAGTCAAGCTCGTGGACACAGCCGGTCGTGTCGACAAATTCTACCAGAGATACAAGAACCGCCAGAAGTAATTCCTGTCGCGGAAACGATAGAAAAAGAAAAGGCCACGGAAATTCCGCGGCCTTTTCTTTTTCGAAGCACCCGGCTGACCACAGCGACCTCAGGTACAACAAAAAAGTCCCGGAGAAATCTCCGAGACTTTCTGCGGTGCGGAAGGGACTCGAACCCTCGACCTCCGGCGTGACAGGCCGGCATTCTAACCAGCTGAACTACCGCACCCTGCGACTTTGCATCCGTCGTTTCTAGTTGTTTTCCTGAATGCGGATGCAAAGATAGGCATTTTTTCTTTACTTGCAAACTTTTTTACTTAATTTCTATGACTTTTTTCGTCTCAGGCACTTCCTGCTTGATCTGTTTAGGGATGTTGACCTTCAAAACACCATTGACGACAGAAGCACTAATCTTTTCTCTCTCAACATCATCTGGAAGGATCATAGTCTGCTGGAACTTTGAATATGAGAATTCACGCCTCAGATAGTGTCCGTGCTTCTTTTCTTCATTGTTCTCCTCCTTCTTCTCCATATTGATGACAAGGTCACCGTTGTCGTCAAGACTTACCTTGAAGTCTTCCTTTGTCATTCCAGGAGCGGCGACCTCAATGTCGTAGCTATTCTCGTTTTCTAATACGTTGATCGCCGGAGCGGTCGCGTTGGTTCTTACCATCCAATCATTGTCAAAGAAATCATTGAACATGCTTGGTAACCAATTCTGGTTGTTGTACTTTTTTGATACTGGTAACATAATTAAATCTCCTATTTTTTTGTTTTTCTTATCTTTTCTTCGCCCAGCCCTTTCAAGCCGGACATCTTGGATTTAATCAATCGGCGTGCCGATGGCAAAAAGTATCAAAAAGACGACATTTTGTCACAATAACGTGACAAAATGTCGCTCATAACTGTCAATATGTCGAAATTAATTTAATCTAACGATCATAGAGACTTCTTGAACCCCTTGAAGTTCTTGGCAAGTCCACCGGTGCTGGTTTCCTTGTATAGAGACGGGAGATCCTTGCCGGTCTGCTTCATGACCTCGACAACATGATCGAAAGACACACGATGCTTTCCGTCAGAGAATGCAGCGTAAAGATTGGAGTCCAAAGCCCGTGTTGCCGCGAAAGCGTTCCTCTCGATGCAAGGAATCTGAACCAGACCGCAGATCGGGTCGCAGGTCATTCCCAAATGGTGTTCGAGCCCCATCTCAGCGGCATATTCAATCTGTGAAGGACTTCCTCCGAACAGTTGGCATGCCGCGGCCGACGCCATGGCGCAAGCCACGCCGACCTCTCCCTGGCATCCAACCTCCGCCCCGGAGATGGACGCGTTCCGCTTGACGATGTTTCCTATCAAACCGGCCGTCGCCAAAGCGTGAAGCATACGGATATCCTTGAAATCATGGCCTTTGGCGAGATGGTATAGGACACCAGGCATGACTCCGCTCGAACCACACGTAGGCGCTGTCACGATGATGCCTCCGGAAGCGTTCTCCTCGCTGACAGCCAGCGCGTAGGCATAAACAAGGCCTCTGGTCTGGAGGGTCTGCTTGTACCCCGTCGCCTTGACGTAGTATGTCGGAGCCTTTCTCGGCAGGTTCAGAGGGCCAGGAAGCACGCCCTCATGGTCGATGCCTCTTTCCACAGAAGCCTTCATGGCCTCCCAGACCTCCTGAAGGTAATCCCAGATTTCCGGGCCTTCACAAAGATCGACATATTCCCAGTAACTGCGTCCCTTGTCCTCACACCATTCCTGGATGTCCGCCAGATGGTTCATCTCATAGACATCCGGAGACGAGAATCGGTCATCAGGCCTGCCTTCAGACAGAGCGCCACCGCCCACGCTATAGACAGTCCATTCGTCAGTCTGCCGTTCCTCGGAGTCAAAAGACTTGAAACACATTCCGTTAGGATGAAACGGGAGGAATATCTCCGGCTTCCAGACAATCCGGACCGGAGCGACATTCTGCAAAACCTCAATGATCGCCACATCCGTCATGTGTCCCTTGCCTGTGGCCGCAAGGCTTCCGTAAAGCGTCACTTCAAACGAAGCGGCGTCCTGATGCCGTTCAGCGAAATCCTTGGCAGCCTTGTTAGGCCCCATGGTATGGCTGCTGGACGGCCCCTTGCCGATTCTATAAAGTTCCTTAAGTGATTTCATAATTCTCGTCAGTCTTTAATGAATATATTCCCGAATCCGGAACATCATCATTTCGTCCAAGCCTTCACAGCCCGGACAGCACATTTCTGGCATAGCCGCGCATCCTTGCGGGTCATGCTGTATTCCGTGTCACGAAGGACGTAGGGATTGCCCTTGACAGATTTGCCCAAAGTCGGTGCAATCAAAGCCTCAAACCATGTACAAGCCGCGATGTAACGGCCGAACTGTCTGGAAAGATGGAAGCCGTCGCGTGTCAACTGGTAAACCTTGCACGTGGCCGGGACATCGTCCTGATTGTTCAAACGAGTGCCACGGGCAATCTGAATGGCGTCCCCACAAGGGATCACGACCGGAAGATCGAACTCATCCGAGGCCCGCCTCACACAATCCACAATCCCGGAATACATCCTGTCTTGATCTTTGCCGTACAACTTGAACATCCCGTGAACGGAATTCGAAGCGTAAGCCCATGTCTCATGCCAGACGATGGTGGCTTGAGGGTTCAGGGCCTCCTTCCTGATGATGCTCACCAGACGCGGAATCCATTCCTTGTAGGTCTCATAAAGGCCGGTCCGGCCGGAAGTCTCCTGCATGGTGATGATGTCCCACGGCTCATCCTTGAGTCCGTCCAGCAGAGTGGCGCTCTTGTTTACCGCCTCCCAACGATTCCCGGTGGACTTGGAATAGATGTAGTCCGTCAGTCCTTTCGAATATTCATCGCAATGCCTTTCCAATGAGCAGCCACCGATGTAGAGCCGTCCCAAAATGACATTATGGATGCCCGCTGCCTCCAAAAGCCCAGGAATATACTCGGTGCCGTCATCAGAGAAACTATTGCCGATAGCAAGAATTCTGAGCGTGTCGGGAGAGGTTGTGAGAGGATAGTTCGCAAACCGTTCCTGAGCGGTTGCCGTACAAACGGTCAGGAACGTCAGGAATATGCTTAGAAAATGTCTCATTTCAGCGATGTCTTTACCCCTCCGGAAGGAACATAGGATCCCAGGCAGGAAGGAGGGTCGGTTTCTGATCGAGCATCTTGAGAACGTCGGCCGGGACATACTTCTTCTCGACGACGAGACGGAACATGTAATTGTCAAACCACTCGTCGGTCATGATGAGATTGCCCTTGTAGCCGGAATCCGCCCCCCAGCTGTTCTCCACCATCCACTTCACAGGCTTGCCATCCTTGATGTCAACAGCGATGAGAGTCATGGCGTGGGACGAGCCGCTGGCGTGGGTCTGTACCCTCTGACGCTTGTCCATCGGGAATGTAGTTCCGAAAAGCGAACCGTAATCGAAGTTGTTCAGATCCAGAGTGCCTTTCTGCCTGTCCATGAACTTGGCGACATCACAGGAGAAATACATGGCGGTGTTGCCTTTGATGGAAGCTATCGCCATCTCCTTGATTCTTTCGACCGGGAGGTTGACGTAGAGCCAGTTCTGGCCGTCATAGACGTGGCGGTCATAGTCGATCTCATAGACCTTGCCATATTCACGGGTCGGGTCGTTCATCACCATGATGTAGTTGTTCTCAAGATCCGCTCCGACATATTCATCATAGAAGGACTTCGGGGTGTAGGTCTTGGCGCTGACAAAGTTGCCCTTGGAGTCGTAGCGGCTCCACTCGAACTCGACAGGCGGCTCTCCGAGGCAGAGGACCAACATCCTATAGATTTCCTTAAGCATCTCGGTCTTCATAGCCGGACACTCCTTGGCAGACGCGCCGCGAAGCTTAAGGCCGTCTTCACGAAGTTTGGTGGCTATCTGCACACGCATCTGTGACGTGTTGTTGGCGCAGTAGGTCTCAGGCATCACGTCAGACGGAACAACACCGTATTTCATGATAAGGTTGGAGACACCGGTGAATTGTCCGCCGTCCCCGATCGGATTGCGGAACAGCCAGTCAACCTTGCGGTCATCGAAGCTCAAATCCTTGGTGTCGATCACCCCCTGAAGGAAAAGATTGGCCTTCTCAAGCTGGTCGTAGAAGAACACATAGTTCTGCGAGAACGTGAACGGGCCGAGATCGTATTTATCGATCATCCTGGATCTCAACACATTGAGGCCGGAGAACAGCCAGCAGCGACCGGACGACTTCTGGTTGGTGCGTCCCTTGGTCTTCACCTCGTCGGAGAAGTGAGTGTCGATCATCGCGATGTTCTCGGAATTGGCGGCGAGGACATTGATGGCCGCGGCGTTGAGGGCGTTGCGGACAGCCTTGTCGGAGGCCGTGCCTTCGTAGCCTTTACGGATTTCGGTCAGCATCTCGGCCGAGATGCCTCCGTTCTTGGACTGTTTCTGAGCGAAAGCGCCGGTTCCGGAAAGGACCAAAAGCGCAGCCGCAAGGATAAATGTTCTTTTATTCATAAATATTCAAAGATTTGGGGTAAATTTAACGAAAATTTCGGTAATAGCCGAAAGATTATAAGAAGTTGTATTCGGCGGACGGCTTCGTAAAGACAATTTTCAAGATGAAGAGTCGCTCTAAAATATTCCTGCTTGCTGTGTCAGTGCTGTCGCTAGCGGTGATCGATCTGGCCACCGGAGGAACTGGCATAGCCGGAATGGACACAAGCATATTCATTAAGCTCAGGCTTCCAAGGATGCTGACAGCGGTTCTTGCGGGGGCAAACCTTTCCCTCGCGGGACTCCAGATGCAGAGCGTGTTCCGCAATCCGCTCGCCGACCCGCACATCATGGGAGTGAGCGCCGGGGCAGGAACCGGCGCGGCGATGGCTACCCTCCTTATCGGGACTTCCCTCCCTGCCGCGTTGTATGGCCTGACTGTCGTCGCGGCGGCTTTCATCGGAGCGCTGCTGACATCCATACTGGTTGTTGCCGTAGCCTCTAAATCCCAGAGTGCCACCACCTTGCTCATTTTCGGCGTGATGCTTGGATTCATCTTCAGCGCCGCCACATCGATTCTTGAATATTCCGCCAACGCCGAGAGTCTGAAGGTTTTCTACAGCTGGTCGGCGGGCAGTTTCTCAGGAAGCCGTCCGGGCGAGGTTGCGGTGATCGCAGTGGCGCTTTTAATCGGAATCGCGCTCACCTATATTAATAACAAAGGGCTGGACATAGCCCTTTTCGGTGATGAATATGCCCGCCTGGCAGGGGCGGACCTCTCCCGGATCCGAGGAACCGCGATGATCGGAAGCTGCCTGATGGCAGGGGCGGTGACGGCGTTCTGCGGGCCGCTCGGCTTTGTCGGAATCGTGGCTCCGCACATCGCCAGAGGTTTTCTGCGGACTTCCGTTCACTTCAATGTCATTCCGGCAGTGATGCTTACGGGAGCAGGGCTGACCCTCACGGCAGACATCCTCTCGCAGGTCTTCACCGTTCCTCTGCCAGTCGGAAGCACAATGGCGGTCATCGGCATCCCGATCATCATGGCAATTCTCATTAAAAAGAGGTGAATATGCTGAAAGCAAGCGAATTGATCACAGGCTACCATGGCATAGAAGTCAGCGGACCGCTATCTTTTGAATATCCCGACGGACATTCCGTTATGCTCTGTGGACCGAACGGCAGCGGCAAGAGCACACTGATGAAAACCCTGGCCGGACTCATGCCTCCTTTATCAGGCGGCTTCTCGGCCGGCGGCAAGGTCGTTATGGTTCCCACACATATTCCTAAAGTCAAAGGATTCTCCGTCAGGGAGTTCATCCGGACGAGCCTGTTCTCGGCTTCGGGAATGTTCCGGAAATTGAACTCCGAAGCGGAAACGGCCATGGAGGAAGCGATCAAGGCTCTCAGACTCAGCTCATTGTCAGACAAAGACATCAGTCTTATCTCCGATGGAGAGTTCCAGAAAGCATGCATCGCCACGGCACTGACCCGCAAGGCCGACGTGATCCTTCTGGACGAACCCACGGCCTTTCTGGACGTGGACAACCGGATCATGGTGCTGCGGACCCTCCAGGAACTCGCGCACAACACTGGAATGACGGTAATCTTCTCCACTCATGACATTTATGATGGAGAACGGTTCTCCGACGACACACTGAGACTCGGACAATGGAGGGCCTGGAGCGAACAAGGAGGGCGCTAAAGTTTTGAAACCACGAAACAATTTCGTATCTTTGTCATAGTGGCGCGTCTGTCATGACGCGCGGCCAGCCTCTGACAAAATAAAAATAATGCCGGAAAAGATATTCTTCATAGATGGACACGCACTGATCTTCAAGATGTACTATGCGTTCCTCAGAAGGCCGATGATCAACTCCAAAGGAGCTGATACATCGATTCTCTACGGGTTCACCAAATATATCCTTGAGCTTTTGTCCCGGGAAAAGCCTGACTATCTCGCCGTGGCTTTCGACCCGCCGGGTGGCACGTTCAGGAACAAGATGTACCCAGAGTACAAGGCGAACCGCAAAGAGACACCACAACTAGTGATCGACGCTCTCGAACCTTTGATGGAACTCTGCAAGGCCATGAATATCCCGACCCTGATGCTGAAGGGATTCGAGGCCGATGACGTTATCGGTTCGATGGCCAAGCGCTGCGCGCGTGAAGGTCTGGATGTCTTCATGGTGACTCCGGACAAGGATTACGGGCAGCTGATCGAGCAGCACATCATGCAGTACAAGCCCGGTAAGGCCGGCAATGACAACGAGATCATCGGAGTCAAGGAAATCTGTGAGAAATACGGGATCAAGTCTCCGGAGCAGGTCATCGACATGCTGACCATCTGCGGGGACACCGCCGACAACGTGCCTGGAGTGAAAGGTGTCGGAGAAGTAGGAGCCGGAAAGCTGGTCGCCAAGTACGGTTCGGTGGAGAAGATCTATGAGCATCTGGACGAGCTGACTCCAAGACAGAAAGCCCAATTCGAGGATGCGAGGGACCACATCGGGCTCAGTCACGAGCTTGTCACCATCAAGACCGACATCGAGGTTGACATTCCTACCGAGAAAATGAAGGTCAACAAGGAATATGGGCCTCAGCTGGCAGACCTGTTCGAGAAATACGAGTTCAATTCACTGAACAGATTCATCGGCCACGTCGGGACAACAGAGAGCAAGCCCGACGCCGAGCTTCCGGAGGTGGTCAAGGCGCGTCCCGGTGAAGCGGTCAAGGCGGCCGTGAAGGCTGGAATATGCTCGGTCATCACGGAGGGAGCCGACGGGGGCATATTCACAAAAACAGTGAGAATCATTGTTGGGGTTCGCTCCGGGGACAGGGTTCTGGTCGCCGAGGGAAGTTTGACCGACTTCAAGGCGCTGCTTGAGAATGACGCGATCGCCAAATGCGGCGAAGACATCAAGAGACAGATGAATATTCTTGCGGCAAGTGGCGTGAATCTTCAAGGCAGACTGCATGACATCGCGCTGATGCACTATCTGATCGACCCGGAAAAGAGTCACAAGACCGATGTCCTGGCGCAAAGCATCCTTGGAGTGTCATTGGACCCGTCGGAACAGCATGCCGTCCCTTCTACCGGTTCGCTGTTCGACGACATTCCGTCCGACGAGGCATGCCTGGACAGAAGCAAGGAGGCGGAGGCTCTGCTCCTGCTTCAGGAAAAGATCCGCGAGGACATGCTCAAGGCCTCTGTCACAGACCTGTACGACAAGATGGAGGAGCCGCTTCTCAAGGTGCTTTCCAAGATGGAGAGGAATGGCGTGAAAGTCGATTTGGGATCGCTCAAAGACTTCACGGAGCATCTTCGCCATGAGATGCTTGAGAGAGAGGCCAAGATCCGCGGGATGGCCGGTGAACCATCGCTCAACATCGCGTCCCCGAAGCAGGTCGGAGAACTGTTGTTCGAGAAACTGCACCTTTCCGACAAGCCAAAGAAGAACAACAACGGAACATATTCAACGGAAGAGTCCACGCTGCTGGATCTGGCGGACAAGCATCCAATCATAGACGAGATTCTGGAGTATCGCGCCGTCCGCAAACTGCTATCAACTTACATAGAACCGTTCCCCGGATACATCGACCCTTCCGATGGGAAGGTCCACACGACTTTCAACCAAGCCCTCACGGCGACCGGACGGTTGAGTTCCTCGAACCCGAACCTTCAGAATATTCCTATAAGATCGGAGCAGGGCAAGGAGATCCGCAAGGCGTTCGTGCCGAGCGCTCCGGACGGACTGATCCTTTCGGCGGACTATTCGCAGATCGAGCTGAGGATCATGGCGCACCTGAGCTGCGACCAGCATCTGATCAGCGCCTTCAAGCAAGGCGTTGACATCCATGCGGCCACGGCGGAGAAGATTTTCGGCATTCCTCACGAGCAGGTCACCACAGACCAAAGGCGCATCGCCAAGACCGCCAACTTCGGAATCATGTACGGCATCTCGGCGTTCGGTCTGGCGCAGAGGCTGCGGATCAGCCGCAAGGAAGCCCAGAAAATCATAGAGGACTACTTTGCCGGTTTCCCGTCAATCCTCTCGTTCATAGAGGACACGAAGGCTTCGGCACGCGAAACAGGCTACGTTGAGACCATCTTTGGAAGGAGACGGTATATTCCTGACATCAATTCCAAAAACGGGACATTGAGAGCCCTTGCGGAGAGAAACGCCGTCAACGCTCCGATTCAAGGGACATCCGCCGACATAATCAAGATGGCCATGATCGAGGTTGACAAAGCCATGACTGAAGCCGGGATGAAGAGCCGCATGGTTCTCCAGATCCACGATGAGCTTGTGTTCGACGCGGTCGCCGAGGAGATCGAGGATCTGAGAAGGATCGTGATCGACAGGATGGAGAATGTAGTAAAACTTTCAGTACCACTAACAGTAGAATGCAATTATGGGAAAAACTGGCTTGAAGCCCACTGATGAACTGATCATTCTGGCGCAAAGAGGTAATGGACTGGCGTTTACAGCCCTTTGGGACAGACATATCGAACAGTTGAGGTCTTACATCAAGGCTCGTTTCAAGAACATAGACGACTACGCCGCCGATGACATCTGCAGCCGCAGTTTCGAGAAGGCTTTCAGGCAGATCATGTCATATGACCAGTACAAGAGCCGGTTCCTCACATGGCTTTGCACCATCGCCAAGAACACCGCTCTGGACACACTGGAGCAGGAGCAGAGGATTCATCCAAAGAACCAGATCGTCTATCTTGACGACGAGAGCAAGCCTTCCGGGGTCGAGATCATTCCTGACCAGGCCGAGGACGCGCTCAATTCTCTGATCAAGACCGAGAATGAAGAGGAGCATGCGAAGTATATCGAGCGGCTGCCTGAACTTTATCGTGAGATCGCCCGCAAAAGACTCATAGAAGGCATGAAATACAACGAGATCGCCGAGGCGCTCGACATGGAGTTGAACACGGTCAAGACCCGCATCCGCCGCGCCAAGCAGATGATCGACGACTTACGGAAACAGGAGGAAGGAATATGATTACGTTCGCCGGTTTCGAGGCCCTTTTGAAAGCCTCGTTCCCTGACTTGACTGACGCTATGGTGGAGCGCTTCCGCCTGATGGACAACGGCTACCGCGAATGGAACGCCAAGATCAACGTCATCTCCCGCAAGGACATCGACAGTCTGTACGACCACCATGTCCTCCACTCCCTTGCCATAGCCGAATATCTCCGCACACAGCGCCCGGAGACATATTCATTGTTCAACACCCCGGATTCCGGCCTGAAAGTTCTGGACCTCGGCACCGGCGGCGGCTTCCCCGGCATCCCGCTGGCCGTGATGTTCCCGAACGTGCGCTTCACCCTCTGCGACTCTGTCGGAAAGAAAACCATAGTAGCCAAAGAGATAGCGAATATGCTCGGCCTTGACAACGTGGAGATTGTCAACGCCCGCGCCGAAAGCCTCCCCGGCCAGTTCGACTTCGTAGTCTCCCGTGCCGTGGCCTCCCTCACCGACTTCTACCCATGGGTGAAAGGGAAATATTCCCGCTCCATCCTATACCTGAAAGGCGGTGACATCAACGAGGAAATCTGCGACCTGATGGCACGTGAGCGCCTCCGCAAAGGCTCCGTCTCCACCTGGCCCGTCACTACTTGGCTCTCCTCCCCCTATTTCGACGGCAAGTTCGTAATCGACATCCGCCGGTAATTTTTTCTCCCCATACTTTTGGCACACCAGAGGCATCTTTCCTGTACCAAACCAAGCTCCGTGAAGCCTTTTCCTCGTACGAGACAAGGTCAGTTTTCACCGGAAAGCAACGCCCAAGGATTACCTTGGATCATGCCCAAAGCCTCAAGACGGCCGATCATAAAATCATTGTCGTCATCATGATCAGTAGCCTTGGCCTTTCCAAGATAGCGAAGTTTCCTGAGCAGATCACGCTCGCCCTCATCAGCCACATCGTACGCACGCTGGACAATCTCATCAAACGGAGTCTGATTCGTCAACAACTCACTGGCAATCTCCTGAGAAACCTTCTTCTCGATGATGTCTGTCGCATAGACAAGCAAACGCCCCAAAAACCGAGGGCAGCTGATGTTCCCGGATTCTTTCAATAGAGGTGCATAGCCTCCCAGAATCTGCGCCCGCACCTCTCCGACACCTTCAGTATTCCCCTCAATCATCCGCTCCTCCAACTCTGAATAATCCCTAAGCCCGATCAACGAGCACAGCAGCGACCTGAAATTATCCTCATCAATGACATCCACGGCACGCAGCATCAGACTCCGGATCTCATCGGCCGCCTCGGCGGTTACATGATCATATTCCTTGATGATCATTGAATATATTGAAAAACCTCCGTCTTCATTCTGACTTAGACTCACTTCCACATCCCGGCTCATCCCATTGATCCTTTTCACCTCATAGTTCACCGAATACGCAAACTGCTCCGGCACAGGCGCCGGAAACCGCACCATGATGATCAGCCTGTTTCCCTCCGCCACAAGCACCGGCGTGAACACACAATGCCTCGCCTGAACCTCCGCCAAGTATTTATTCCCGTCAACGTGCGGCCGAATCCCCGCATTCCTGAACATCAGTTCCACGCACTCCACCAGAGACATCCCCTTCCCCATGTCTCTCTGCGAGCCGACATTCGGCTCATCAGTCTCTTGTTTCTTTCCTTTGAACAAATTGAATATTCCCATGAATCTAAATCGGTTATTATATTATCACACACATCTCAGACAGCCTTTCGCATACGCAAGTTGATTCGCCTCATCCCGGCACCATAACGCCACAAAGGTAGTGAATGTTTTCATATTCATAGAGATTCTTTTGATAAGTATAGAGCAAAGAATCACGCCGAATCTATCACTCTGCCAATGAGTAAATTCATAAAAAGCAATTTAATGGCATATCAGTTGCATTTTGCAATCAAATATAATATATTTGTACAAAACATTATTATAATATGGGACAGACAGCGATTACGATTAGGATGGATGCGGACATAAAGCGACAGTTTGACACTTTATGCCAAGACTTCGGGATGAGTGCCAACACCGCATTCAACATCTTTGCGCGCTCGGTCGTCCGCAGCCGGAGTATTCCGTTTGAGATTCAAGCGGACTCAAAGGAAACAATTGCGGCAAAGGCCCGTGATGCTATTCTCAAAATGAGGACAATCTCGGAGGCAAACGGCAATTCTGAAATGACACTCGATGAGATCAATGCTGAAATTCAAGCCGCAAGGACGCAAAAAGAATTAAAGGCATGAAGCCATATTATGCTGTCATTGACACCAATGTGTTGGTGTCCGCGTTACTAGCCGCGCTTAAAGACAAAGAATCTTCCCCTTTGAAGATACTGCATTCTATTTTGGATGGAGCAATAATTCCTATATTCAATGATGAGATAATCACCGAATATCGCGAAGTTCTCCATCGTCCTAAATTCCACTTCCCTGATGAATCCATTGAACAGGTTCTGAAAGCCATCAGCACTTTTGGCATCCATTCCGAAAGAATCATCTCAGAAGATGTCTGCAACGATCCAAAAGATGTAGTCTTTTATGAAGTGACTCTTTCGGTGGACGACGCATATCTGATTACAGGTAATATAAAACACTTCCCAGTCAAGCCCTTTGTGGTCACTCCGACTCAGATGATTGAAATCATCCAGTCCGTAGCTCTCAGCCTTAAATAACGAGATAGCTATATGAGCCGGCCAGCATTTCAATTATTCATGACAAAGAATGTTTTGCGTCAAAAGTTACGGAGAATACAAATAATATCCGTAACATCTTACATTGCTGTCAAAATCTGACAACCTGCTTTATAGGCCGCTTTGACATATTCCTAACATATTCATTGCCAAAAGAATTTTGATTTTCGCCGAATAGTGCATATCTTCGCCATTGCTACCGCTGGTTTCATAGCCGCGGTTAACATTAGAGCATCGGGAGAAATCCTCTCCTCAACCGAGAATCTGACAAACTCTTTTGAATAAAGGGACCATTCCTCCCGAGGCTCTTTCTATTCACCGCCTCAGTCCGCATACATAAGAGTCATCATGACTTAATGGTCATCCTTGTCGTTGCGGATTTACGAAACGCCTTCATGTCATAGTAGTACGGAAGTGCTTGAAAGGCACATCCTCGTGAAAATCTTGCACCATTGCCCTTGAGTTTTTCAGCCCGATCCGGCTTCCTCTGGCACAAACTCGCCCTGAAGCTGAAAGCCTTTTGTAAATTTTGCACACACGTGTGCAAAATCTGAATTGGTAATAGATTTCAGCGGACAAGGCGGAGGACTATACCAGAAAGGCACGGAACTGCGCTCAGAGATATATACGGAGAGCTGAATATGCGCTTAAAAAAGCGAAATGGGTTAGACCATACTTGACAATAACAAAAGCCGAGGGGAATAGAATGGAAACGAAGAATACTTCAAAAGCGGCTTAATCCATCACAAGTCCCATCAATACCTGCGATAGTGGCTTCTCACTTTCTCAATCTTACCATATCGGACGCGTTTGTACGCTTTCACTTTGGTAAGCCTGATAATCTCCATTAGAATGGAGATTATGATCTGCGCAACTATTGTTCTTTTCATTAAGTGAAATCAATTAGAGTTTGTAAAAGAACATTCCGTGTCAGTTCAGCACCTTCCCCTCGGCTGATATTTCAAAAAAAGCAGCAGACATCCATTTGATGGATAGATGCCTGCTTTTAAACTCTTATTGCCATTCACTTAATGACTGTGCTAAGATAATGCAAAATAAACAAACCTCCAAAACAATTTTGATTTTCGGCATTTTCAGGAACCTGAATTAGGTAACGAAATGGTTCTCCACGACCTCCAATACGCACTGGTACTCCTCACTGGAGAATCGGGAGCAGGTCAACTTTGTGATTAACTCAACGACAAGTGATAGATTCTGGAGGAACTGTCCCTCAATATACAAAAAGGGATGATATGGGGAATGAAAAAGCCACGATGATACCTGAACCGGAAAGAGGTCATGAGGAAATTCACATTGGCAAAATAACACACCATCATAAAAGCCCTAGCGCATGAACATAATGAACAGAATCAAGAAGTTATTCAACAATGAGAGCAATGAAAGAGTCGGAGCGGAGATTTCCGATATCGCAGTGGACAGGAATACGCTGCGGGAGTACCTTCAGGGAATGGTGGAAGAAAGCCGGAAGCAATTCAAACCGTACTCCGAGGCTCGTCATTGTTATGTGGCCATCAGGGCAAAATTCGAGTATGTCTTTGACTCCAACAAGAGAGAATGCAGACTGAGTGTTTACAAGCGGACTGGCGACATACATATTGTGGAGGTTGAGATAATCGAGGGTGTGATTGATGTCGTCAGGGAAGCCGTATTGCTTGAAAGCAAAGACATCAACAAGGTGGAGAAGGTGCTGAAAAGCAAGGATTTGGTGGACAAGCTTTACGGCTGGATCTACAATGTGGAAGAAGGGAACTACGACGACGATGTCATATTCAATGGCGGCGAGCCGCTATGGAAGAAGTACAACAGAATAGGGACCTTGCATCTGCCGGAATCATTGCAAATCCCTTCTGGGCTATGGGAAAGTCCGTTCGCCTCTTACCGGCAGAGGTCTTTTGTCTGGGCGGCTCCGACAAAATATTTCAAGGTAAAGATCTCCCAAGTTGACAATCGGTCTGAATTTCTGACAATTCAGGATGGGGTGCTATATTCAAAGGACATGACGAGGCTGATCTTTTGTCTGGAGGACAAGGAAGATTTTACCGTACCGGGCTCCGTCACCTGCATCGACGCCTTCGCTTTCTGCCTTCAGAAAAGGCTCAGGAATATAACGCTTCACGGCGGAATCCAGATTATCGGAGCGGCAGCGTTTATGGGATGCGAGTCTTTGGAGACATTCACTGTGCCACAGTCTGTTACAGAAATATTCAGTGACACTTTCGACGGCTGCAAATCCATGAATAGCATCCGGTTGCACAATGGAATCACCAGAATAGGAAGTCATGCGTTCAGGCATTGCGAGGCTTTGGAGAGTGTGGATCTTCCGAGCGGGTTGGCCCATCTGGACAGTTTCGAATGCTGTTACTCATTACGGGAAATAGACATCCCGGGTACGGTCGAGACCATTGACGGATTTATGTTCTGCAGGAATCTCCGGAAGGTCACATTGCATGAGGGAGTCAGGAATATTCATGACTACGCTTTCCGTTTCTGCGACAACCTTGAAGAAATCAACTTTCCGGAAGGATTGGAGAAAATAGGTGTACGGGCGTTCTATCCGTCCGGCATCTGCCGTGCGGATTTTCCGAGGTCTCTGAAGAAAATCTGTGCGGAAGCGTTCTACTACAATGAGAAATTGAACCACCTCAAGTTCAGGTCAGTCGTCGAAATCGAGGAATGCGCATTCGCCTGTTGCAAGGTAAATCACATCGAAAATCCACAGGACATGACCTTTGGTCCCAAGGTTTTCGTGCAGGACACATCGTACGACAAATTCTACTTTTGGGATTGACTGTTGACTCTGTGTGCATATTCAAAAAACAAATTTAAAATGAAAAAAGCTTTTGTACTGTTCTGGCAAGGTTTGACCGGAATATTCGTGGGGATCGTCAATTGGATTGGCGCGCTCCTTGGAATGAAGGATGATTCGAGGTATGGCAAGGTTCTTCGACGCGTCGTGGCGACAAGCTTCGCCGTGACGATGGTGGTGATCGCCGCCATTGCGGCATACATTGCGGTGCAGGCCTTTGTGGAAGTTGTTCCCAGAAGATTCATAGTCAGCGAAGACAGTTATCAGACGCAACACCTCTCCAGTGGCGTATGTTATTATTACAGATTCGGCAGGAACGGTTTTGTCAAAAATACTGATGGCCAAAAGACCATCTCCGACATTGACTGGATAGCGATGCCGTCCGGCAAGGACTCGTTGGTGTGCTACAAAACAGGAAATCTTCGCGGGTATTTCAACATGAAGACCGGCACACCGGTTGTCAAACCGAAATATTCCCATGCATGGGTTTATTCCAACGGGCTTGCCTGTGTGGATGACGGCGGTTGGGTGAAATTCATCGACTGCGCGGGCAATGTCGTGATTGACACACAAGTACCGAATGACCAGTACTATGGCAGACATGTGTTCCACAACAACCTTTGTGTTGTTCCCAACCCGGGCCTCAATGCGGTCGGCCTTATGGACAGGCAAGGCAGATGGGTTTTGGAGGCTGAATATGACAACATCGAACTCGCCGACTCTTTATGGATTGTCACCAAAGGAGATGAACAAAGTGTGATGACCTCAAATCTGGAGACAATTCTCCCTTTCACAAAAGCCAATCATTTTGTTGACAGAGGCATGCTCAAAACCGTCATGCCAGACCACACCATCCGAAAGTACACGCTGCGAGGCGAGCAAATCAACGATTTCTACATTCGTAGTGTCGAACAATTGATTTATGACACAATGGAACTCAGTGAACCGATAAATGAATATGATGATGAGGGCAATGCCTATGGTGAAGCCGGAAGTTCAGCGCCTGATGCCAAGAAAGCGATAGCCAACTGCCTGCGATACGAGGCACAATACGGATGGTTCGGCCTGATGTCCTCAAACGGCAAGATAATCACACCGCCGATCTACAAAGACATCGAAGCCATCAGCCCGGATCTGTACCTATGCAAGGATGCCACTTACGACGGGGTGCTCATCAACGCCGACGGCAGACAGGTAAGATAACGGTCAAGTAATATAGCCTGAGCCCTTGCCGTAGACATATCATTAATGTTTAGATAGTAAGGATTTACAGATTGACGACCTCGGACTTGTACTTTATGTGGTAGTCTGTCGAGTCTGCGTCAAGGACGAAAACCTGGTAGCTGTTTCCTCCGGGGTACACACGGACCACGATATGTCCCCACGGCTTGAATTTGCCCCAAAGTTCCTCACCAAGTTTCTTGCGGGCCTGATCCACAGTGATGTAGTAGTCGCGTTCCCCTCTCCATACCTGAGGGTCGGATATTCTTGTCATTGTGGAAGGCACTGGATGATTCTGGCTTCTGGCATCGATGATGATTACCTGAGGCGACAATGTCTGCATGAAGAACGCGTTGCATGTGTCGTAGTAGCCATGATGGTTGGCCTTCATCACCGTGACCTTGCCGCACACTTTGGCGACAGGAGTCTCAAAGTCCCTTTCCTGAGACTTGAAGATAGGCCAGTTTCCTCCGGAGAGGTCGCCACCGTTGAAATAGGAGAATTTCCCGTAACGCAGACGTATGGCGCAGGAGTTCATATTCTCGTCGAACAGTGTCGGATCTCCGCTGTACATCTTCACGGATTTCTTGCCTCGTCCGGTCCACACCTCACCGTTCGCGGCCAGATTCCTGATTTCGAACTCTTTGGCGTATTTCTTCGGATTGTGTACCATCGAGAACTGTTTCTTGCTTCCGATAGCGAACTTCTCCGCAGCCATACCCTGCCCTACAGAATAATTGACGAAGTCCATGTAGTGTTCGATGAACCCTTTGTTCGAATTCAAGACATTCTCTCTGGACGGAAAGTCATAGTCTGGATATGCCCTGTCAACCAACTTGTTGAAATGAATATGCTCACCCACAAGGGTTATACCGGAAAGCGCATAGCCATGCGTGCCGGGTAGAGCGTCCTTCACCGTGCCTATATGGTCGTTGTGAAGATGGGTGACCAACGCATAGTCAAGGTTTTCCTTGTCCGGAAGCTGAGCCATAAAGTGCTTCATGTAAACAGCCTGCCACTCGCCTGGCTTCTTCGTGTTGTCAGGATGCTGGGTGTCCTTCGCCTTCGCGTTGTCACCCGCATCGATCATCATCGAGGTCCCGTCCGGCATCACGATCAGTGCCGCGTCGCCTCTTCCCGTAGCGATCGTGTGGATGTCCAAATACCCTTCCTGCCATTCCGGCAGATACTCCGGAGTCTGTGCGAAAATATTGATCGTACCCGCAAGCATCGCCAATGTCAATAATGTTCTTTTCATCATAATCGTTTTTATTGTGGGACAAAATTACATAAAAACTTGCGTTTTCAGGCCTATTCCGTACTTTACTTATCGGCATAAATTTACTACATTTGTCCCTGCAAACCTTGGTATGGATGGCAGAACCACAAATCCAAGGCTTTTGTCACAAACCTTGAAGCTAAGGGCCACACTGCAAACCAAGGCTTGTGAGGAGAGGAGCGGTCTCCATTCCGATGAGAGGACTGGATCTGTCGGATCATGATGGGCCGAGCTTCATGAAACGGGAAACGAATATATTCAAAAACTGTAATATTCAATGAATATGAAAAAGATTGCTAAGGTTGCGGCGGTGGCAGCAATGGTTGCGCTGACCGCTTCGTGCGCTCCGCAGAAGATCGCGGTGACAGCGCACAGAGGATTCTGGAACTGCGAGGAAGCCGGCTATGCGGAGAACTCCATCAAGTCGCTTGAGCTGGCTCAGCAGAACGGGCTGTGGGGCAGCGAGTTTGATGTGCACATCACCTCCGACCTCGTTTTACTCGTACACCACGATCCGGACATCGACGGGATGCGCATCTGGAACCACGACTACGCGGACTTCAAGGATTGCCGATTGAAGAACGGAGAGAAGATCCCTACGCTTGACGAATATCTTACCCAGGGAGAAAAGAGCAAGAAGACAGTCCTTGTGTTCGAACTCAAGAAGCAGATTGACAAGGCTCACGAGGACTACATGGTGGACCAGAGCGTCAAGGCTCTCAAGGAACACGGGCTGTACAACCCTAAGCGCGTGATCTTCATCTCATTCAGCCTGAACATGTGCGAGAGGCTCGCCGCCCTCTGCCCTGGATTCACCGTCCAGTATCTGGACAAGGACAAGAGTCCTGAGGAACTGGCCAAGCTCGGAATCAATGGTGTTGACTACCAGTACAAGGTCTTCGGGAAGAACCCGACTTGGTTCAAGCAGGCCCGTGACAACAAGATGAGCATCAACTGCTGGACAGTCAACAAGGAGAAGGACATCCAGAGCATGATCGACCTCGGTGTCGATTGCATCACGACCAACGAGCCGCTCCTCGTCCGTGAGAAACTCGGCAAGAAGGAAAAGGTAAAGTAAGTCCGGTTCACGGACAATGCAATAATTCATGCAGTGTCAGCGGCATTGACACTGCATGAATTATTTTGTATATTTGTCAAGCCGGCTGGAAGTCAGGTTCCACCACATGGACTCACAGGCCGGAAAACAACAGTACGATTTCAAAATGGGAAGCAAAGACAAAAAGACCGCAGGCAACACCATGAAAGCAGGGAAGGACGGGTATATTCCGCAGCCTTTTGATCTATCAGGAATAGTGTTCACAGAAGACATAAAGTCGAAAGTAGAAAAAATAGCAAGGAATGTCCATGAAGTCTGGGCCGCCAAACGCATGGCCGAAGGTTGGAGCTATGGCCCGGAGCGGGATGACGAACACAAGCGCCATCCTTGCCTTTGCCGCTACGAGGACCTTCCCGAATCCGAGAAGGAATACGACAGGGCCACAGTGGAAAGCACGTTGAAGGCATTTTTGTATCTGGACAAATAATCGCAGAAAGAATAGGACACTAATTAATACACCAATGAAAAAGACAGCAAAAAGCGCTGTGTCATCTCTTCTGGCATGGATTGACAATGCTGACAAGATAATATTACCAGGCAGCATCGTATTTTTAGTTTTAGCGATTTCATTGGCAGGGACGAAGGCCGGCAAATGTGTGTGCGTTTCAGGAGCGCTTGCCGGAATTGTCATTTGCCTACGCTACCTGCATATATGCTTGTTTCATCCTATTGTCCGGGACAGGATGCTGGTCAAGGGGCACTTCATCATGAAAGTGATCTCGTTTGTCATCCTGATTCCGTTCATTTGTTCAGCCGGCATTGACATCTATAACAAATGCTGCGCATCCGATGACGGAGTGATCGCCACGACAGATCTGCTCACTGACGAAGAGAAAAACGACCATAACACAATATTCTGGGATGTTTACTACCACTTTGTGAATCCCGGAAGCCAACACATGACGACTGCCAAAGGAAGGCCTGTGGCGGGACTCATCGCCATCTTCGGAATCATTCTTCTGAACGGGCTGCTGATCTCGACCTTGACCAGTTGGTTCGAACGGAGGAAAGAACAATGGATCAATGGGGACATACGCTATAACAAGCGAAGTTTCAAAGCGTTCCGCAACGCCGGCAATCAATTTGCCGGCAACAGGATCGCAGTGGTGCTGGGAGCCAGTGAAAACGCTCCCACGATAATAAAGAATCTTCTTGACGGAAAGGGAGAGACGGAAAAAGGACGGCCATACTACGTGGTTCTTCTGACAAACGGGGATGTCAGGAGCGTACGCGAAAAAATCGCCTCATATCTCAATGACGATGAGTCTGGTCGCCTTGTCATCTACAACGGGCAGCTGGATTCCGTGGAAGAGATCAATCACATTCCTTTCGAGATCGCCTCCGAAATCTACATACTCGGAGAAAGCGGTGGCGAAAACCTCAGCAACAGCTACCACGACACTCAAAACATGAAGTGTGTCCACAACATCGCGGCATATCTGGCTCAAAACCAAGTCGAAGAAAGGATTATCTGCCGTGTCAGCTTCGAGTACCAGACGACATATTCAGTGTTCCAGTTCTCCGACCTGCCGGACAACATCAAGAAGCACCTTACTTTCATCCCTTTCAACTGCTATGAGGACTGGGCCAGGACTGTTTTTGTCGATGGAGAGTATTCTGAGAAAGGTAAAACAGACAGCGAGCCGAGGACCATCACCTACACGCCTCTTGACGGGACAGGAATCACAGCGGACTCAGACAAGAGCGTTCACCTGATTGTGGTCGGGATGACCAAGATGGGAATAGCGCTGGCGATACAGGCGGCTCAGGCGGCGCATTATCCCAACTTCAGGATCGACGGAAGCGATCATCACCGGACAAGAATCACATTCATAGATCCAGATGGTGAGAGCGAGATGAATTTCTTCATCGGACGGTTCCAAAACCTATTCAATCTGTCAAGACACAGGTACCTTGACCTGTCAAGGCAAGATTACTCACTTGACGCGAAATGGATTGACCCTCTGCTCGACAAAAGCAGCGAATATAAATACCTTGGTCCTAACTTTCTTGACATCGAATGGGAATTCATCAAGGGAAGCGTCGGGCAGCCTGGGGTTCAGGAATATCTACGGATGTCCGCAGAGGAAGCCTATTGCACGGGAGACGGACAAACGGACAAGACATATTCATGCGAGGGAAAATCATTGTTGACAATAGCGATCTGCGACATGTTGTCCAACGAAGCCATAGCCGCTGGAATATACATGCCGGAGAACGTTTACGACAAGGCTCTTCAGATTCTTGTCTACCAACGGGAATCCTCTGAGATCCTGCACAATCTGTACTGCACGGAACTGGACAATGATCAAAAGGTTGTCTATAAACGTTACTCAAAACTCCGCCCTTTCGGCATGCTGGACGCTGATTTCACGGTGGACAAGAAGGCGTACTATGGTGCCATGTTGTGCAACTTTGCCTATGACAGGATATTCAACGTTCCGCTGACTGAAATGTACGGGCGGAGCGATGAAATAATCTCCGACATCAAGCGGCAGATCTCCGAACTTGGACTCAAGGAAGGCACCGGCACATTACAAAAGGCCAAGACTAAATGGGATTCCTTGAAGATATGTGACAGATGGTCAAACATGTACCTCTTCAACAGTTTCATGTCTAAATTGAGAAGCCTTGGATCACAAGAGAATGCAGGATCCTTAAGTCATGACAAGGTTGTCGAGGGAATCGAACGCGATAGGCTGAACATGGTGAGGTGCGAGCACAATCGATGGAATGTTCAGCAATTGCTCATGGGATTCAGGGCCTACACGAAACAAGAGTCCGAAGAATATGGCAGGATTTCAGATCCGGACAAGGCAGGTGCCTTCAAGAAAGCCAAGAAGGAAGGGACTGAGAAAGCCCATCTGAACCTTTGTTCCTACGAACATTTGAAAGAGACAGACCCCAAGGCTCCGATATACGATGACATTCTGGTCATGGCGATTCCGGACATCATCTCGGCCGCGGAATCACAGATAAGAAGTTAAGTTCCGTCTCCAATCACAACCACATCATGAGCACCACCAACTACAAGATATTCATAGCTTCTTCCCTTTCGCTCAGGAAAGACAGGCAAGACGTGGCCGACGCTGTGGAAGATGTCAACAATGTCCTTCGCACGCAAAACAGAGCATTCGAATTTTCAACATTCGATTATGTGAAAGATGACAGGATAGTGCAGAAGATCGAAATGGGTGACGCACAGGAGCCAGTCATACGTTTCCTGCATGAATCTCTGGTGTTCGTCCTCATTGTGCGTGGAAGGATAGGCAACCTTACCATCAGCGAGTTTGAAGGAGCTTTGAAGAGATACAAAGAGGGGCGC
Organism: uncultured bacterium; assembly: GCA_963657715.1. Taxonomy (GTDB): domain Bacteria; phylum Bacteroidota; class Bacteroidia; order Bacteroidales; family UBA932; genus Cryptobacteroides. The sequence continues at coordinate 26,545 of CAVKML010000016.1, forward strand.
TTTCCTCAATATATTTTCATCTTCTACGACGAGGATAAGAGCCGGGATGAGATAAATGACAAGAACAGTATCCCATTCACTGAATTTGAAAACAGATATCTTGTCAAGTGCGAGCTCGACAGCGCCTACAGGCTTATAACTCATAAAACAGGATACTATATCCCATTCGGCGGAGAAAATTTCAATGGCCTCAAAGAGCAGTTGACGGAGAACTTGTTGAATCTCATCAATTCAGAAGAATGGCCTATCCCCGGATCCATCAGAAACATCGATCTTAAGAAAGCGGACTTCTACACTGATGAGAATCGCTTGGACCAATGCTATAAAGGCATCTACTTCCAACGTCAGTTTGACACCAGATTGGAAAACGCCATTGAGAACAAGCAAATCATCTTTATAAATGGTTCGTCATTGTCAGGTAAAACCAGAGCAGTGATGAACAGTCTGTCATCCAAAGACGCGGGTTGGACCTATATTTTCCCTAATGCGGAAGCCAACGACCGGAATGAAGCGGTGATGGCAAAAATGTCTCTGTTTCTGGACTACTTCGGCAAACAGCTTCAAGACAGTCATTCGACAGAAAACGGGCATGCCGCATATTACCCACATCCTCTGCATTATGTTTTCATTGATGACATCCACCATGAGATAGACATCCCAGAAGAAGAGGACGGCGACCCAAAGAGCAAAAGACAACGGAAAACCGTCGAGCGTTTTTTGTCTGCGGCGGCCAAAGGCATGTTTAAGCTTATCGTCACCTCAACGCGAAAATTCCAGGACACCTTTCTCTATGACTTCATAAGCGAAGACGAGAGTACTGTCCAACTCGTTCCTATAGGAGAGATGAGCGAGAGTGAATTCCTGAAGGCCAAAAACTTCTTCTGCGGGTACGGCCTGATAAAACATGACAGACATTTCGCCTACAGAACCCCTGGAGCTCTCTTGATGGATTTGACAAAAATCGAGAAAGCCTACAAGGACTATCTCAACACAAAGAAAGACAGGATTTTGACCACCCGGCGCAGCCTTTTGAAGGCCATAAAGGCAACATCGATCTGGAAACAAACAAATTTCGGGGAATTGAGCCTTCTGCGAAGCCTGACAAGATACTTCGCGGAGGAGGAGGACATCAACGACCTTAAGGAGAAAGAGATAGACAACGCCATCAATGACCTTGTAAAGCCGCGATGCGGGGTGACGAGAACCAGTGAGTCCTGTCTTAATATTCAAGAATATGTTTGCTATCTGATTGATTATGACGGGAACCTCGGTAAGGGCGACGGTTGTTTGCCTGATGAAGAAAAGCATCTTGTCAGAGAATTGCTATCCTATTGCGCTAAGAACTACGACACTCAGGCTCCGCTTACAATGCAGGCATGCAAACTAGGGTCACGTTCTGACCACAAAGATGTCATCGGGCCCTGGCTTTTCCATATTTTCTTGAATGACGGACAACAATCTGAGCCAGAAAAGGATTGGATAAAAACTTTATTGAAAGAAAAGGAGGAGAACGAAGCGTACCCTCTGCCAGAAGAGAAAAGCAACTATCTGTTCTACTATTCAAAGATGTTTTCGAACGCGTTCTGCGCCGAAACCGGATTTCAAGATGCTCTGGCGATCTTTAAGCGCTCTACCCCATCCCTAAGGTCGCCAAACTTACTCGCCGACCTTATTCGTTACGCCAAGACAAAAGAAGATTGGGAGGAGATACATGCGTTGGACGAGTATCAGAAATATGCCATAACGGAAAAGCGACCGTTTGTACTTACTAGACTGATGTTCCTACAAAAGGACTTCGCGCACACATTGTCGTACTTCAATGAACTTGCGCAAGGGTTTGACGACCACACTGCGGCGGCAATCGCCAAATACAGGATAAAATCCCTTGGAGGGCCGATCAAAGAAGATTCCGACCGCAAGATCAAGGGCGACATATATCCGATCGAAAGCGGTCTTGAGACACTCGCCCTGAAAGTAGCGTCAGAGAAAGATTTCGAGCGGCTGCTGGAGATCATACGCAAGTATTACTGTGTAAAAATCAATGACAAGCAGTTGCTGAAAAGCATAAGCGACAGGACGCTTGACATCAATGCTCACTCTGACGATCTCACAATAGTTGATTTGCTATCGGTTCTGGAAACGGTCTCTTTACGTAAGGCCATCCAAGGAGCGTTCGGCCCGAAATCAGACGACACTGAATCCCGAAGGCGGAGTTTGCTCCATGCGAGAGACTATCTTGAGAAGACTGTGTTCACCTCATTCCCAAAGACTTTACGCAATGCATATACCGATGAAACGAGACTACGAAGAACAGGATCGGTGATCATCAACGCATTGATCGAAGTGTACGGAAAATCAAAGGAGGGTCTGGATTTTCACACGCTGCGTGACACTATAGTCCGGATCTCGACAATGCCCCATCCACTTGCGCCGGAACGGGAAATGAAACTGATGGACTGCTATGCCTATAACTTCATGCTGCAGACCAAAGGTTGCGGCGCACTTGAAACGCGGGAGATTCTTGAAGAGGGAATAATGCCTCGCATAAGCGACCATGATAACCCGATAGTACTGTCGGTCGAATTGTTGAATTCAATGATCAGCACGATATGGAGGGAGAAAAGAACCGACGAAAATCAACGGAAATCAATCATCAGAAGGATTCTGCCTTTATACAAGCAATTCCACATTCATCAAGACAACTTTACATATAACATTCTGATAAACTCGTCAATCAATGAAAAGGAAGCTATCGGCTACATTTCAAGCATGGCAGAGAGCGGAATCCGCCCGGACTTGTATTCTTTCTGCAGCCTGTCCAACAAATTGGATGACATACAAGGTGTTCTTTCGCTCATCAGACTACCTGATGAGATCGGGCTTCCTGAAGGGTATGAGATAAGGAAAGTCTTGCCGGATTCTGTCCTTCACCCTGCCTCGGATGACGAACAGGCTGATGGACAAAAGGATATCCTTTTAGACAGCGAGGAATACTGGGAGCAGGTTTTCTATCGCAAGCTCAAAACGGATGACGACAGGTTTGTCGCCAAAGAGTGTTTGAACTACTTGAAGGATCACAAACCAGGCATGCTTGCGGACGGAAAGCTTCTGAATGTGATCATCAAGAACAAGACAAACATTATCGACCTCGAATCTGTCACAGCGTTCATTGAAGACAATAAAAGCGAAACATTCCCAGACAGTTACACAATCACCAATCTGACCTTCAGGTTGTCAGAACTTGCGGGAGCTGACAAAAGAAAGCATCTGGATTACTATAATGAATTGACAGAGTTCCTCTACAAAACCGGAAGATTGGACTGGGATCGTCTGCTTGTAGAGAGATTGAGACTATTCTCTTCATTTGGCGAGCAGCTTAGCCTTGCTTTCTTAAGCGCGGACGGCGACGGGACCTTCCACTCAGAAAAGGTCTCGGCGATAGGTTGCCTCAAAATAATGAAAGCCAACAACGCCAAAGTCGATTTAAGGGCTCTTCATAAAAACCTCAGGTCAATCCAAGGATACGATAAGAATAAGAATCAGATTGAAAAGATTTATCCATATTCACCGCGGTACAGCCACAACCTCAAAGTCGTGGAGTCTCTGAAAAATGACATGCCGCAAAACTTACAGGACGCTGTCCGGCTGCTGGATTGGGAGGATTACACATCCGCGGTCCAAGCGTTCAACATGATACTCGATCTGTGGTCAAGGAAAAATGTGGGCAACGCGGACAGGTTTGTCGAGATCAAAAAAATCTACGAAACCTATTTCTCTGAAAAGGCTCCGAATTCCGAGACATTCTCAAGACTCGTAAAGTTGGCCGACAGTTACAGTGATGTCACCGGCTACATCTACCCGGCGTTTGACTCGGCAAAGAAAAAGCGGCCTGAACTGCGTCTGGACAGTCATTTTCTGTCTTCTGTTTACCGTTTCAGCAAATGTCCCAAGGACTTGAAAGACTTTACGCAAGTCTTCATGCAGAAAGGAGGTGACATACAACTCGCGAACGCGGTGTCCATGACAAGACATCTGCTCAAATTCGATCATGATGCGGAAGCGTCATCTCTTTTAGGGAATATATTCCAATACTTGTTCAGAGACGGCAGCAACGCACCTCTCGAACTGTACGGTCCACCGTTAAGCATGATTTCAAGGGAGAACATCAACGGAAATCTACTATACTCCGCGATTGTGTATGCGGAAAACAATCTCCTGCTCAAAAGACGGGATATAGTCGATATTTTGCTGGAGAGATACCAGCACTCTCTGCTTGATTTCAATGACAATGGCCTGCTTCCTCAACTACGGACACAAGGCCGAGTGGAAGACAGCAAGAATTTCCTGTCATATATTCTCACGCTTCTGATGGAAAGGGAGAAGATCGACAATATTCCTGATAATCTTTTGGCGACCGCGGTTGAAGGATTAAAGGAATATTCTCACTATTGCAGATTCATACTTGCCATGAGGAAGTCCGGGAATGAGGCGGTCGAACCGATCGTGGCACCGCTGCTGATCAAGCTGCGGAGTTGGATGAAGCAGCCCAAAGATAAAAAGGGAGCAAGGGAACTCTATTCAAGAATAATAACTTACAGCAAGATCAACTATCTGAAAAACGAACATTTGTTGCCGTCCATACACATGCTGTCAACCGAAGACCACTGGAGCGGAAGGAGAATGGACTGCTCGTTTGTACGTTCCGTCGTTGACGAGATTGTCGGCGTTCTTACATTGAAAAAACAAATTGAATACGCTATCCAAAATCTACCAATGCCATACACACTGACATTAAAATACATATACTATGGCCGAAGGAAGAGATTGGAGGTCGAGGACGACACAAAACATCTTGTAAGAAATTTCGAGAGCCAATATGCCAGGATGATTATTGACGGCCAGATCGACTTTGACGACATTGTCCGGCTGCCAAATGAATGGGAAAGGTCTGGATGGATTCCCGGCAAAGAGCTCTTGGCCGCATTATACACCACGTATGGAACTCTCTCTAAATCAAGTTCTGACACCGCCATCCGCGAGGAGGCTAACAGGTACCATGCGGCGATGAGCAAAATCATTTCTGCCGCGAAAGCCGCCAACCATGAATATATCCGATTCTATTACAATGAAATAGGACGGCTCGAAAAACCATGCGGCCACTATGTCTCCGTAAGCCGGAAAGATTTCCGCTATCTTACAAGATAATATAAACACAAACTTCACAAGCGTCATTATCCGTATAATCCGCTCTTGGGGGACCATTTGTCCTTCCAAAGGCGTGAATCGGTCTGAAACTCGCCAGTAGAGATCACGTGTAAGAGGTCATCACTTGACCTCCAGCAGGTCAGACCAGTCGGTCGAGTAGAGACGGGAGCAGAATTCGCGGCGGATGCCATCGGAATAGTGTCCCGGGCGCTGTGTGGCCAGCCTCAGGACATTTTTGCCTGAGGTGTTGACCAGATCCATGACCTTTGAGATGCGGTCGTCACGGTCACGGGTCTCTTGGTCAAAATCAAACAGTGTGGTCTGAATAGCATCAGCCTCAACGATGTCCGAGACGGTCACGCCGGCCCTTTTATATTCAAAGCCATCGCGGAAGACCATCCTCAACGCGCGCAGAGCGGCGGCGACAACCTCTTGTGTGCTGCTTGCAGGGACATCGAGCCGGACGCTGGCGTTCGGGAAATACTGCGGAAGGTCGTCCCGGAAGCGGTTGGTCTGGATGAATACGCCGACTGAATATGCCGCCGTGCCTTCCGAGCGTAGCTTCTCGGCGCATTTTCCGGCGAAGTCCGAGACCCTTAACGTCATCTCATCAAGGGTGGTCACCATCTTGTCAAACGACCTTGAAGTACAGATGCTCTTGCGCTTTTCACCACGTTCATCCTCGATCATGCGCCTCCCTTGAAGCTCGGCCCAGGTTCTGACCCCACCTATTCCCATCATTCCCCGGACCCATTCGGACGGTCTCTGAATGAAGTCCAAAGCAGTCTCGACTCCGACAGCCTCCAGTTTTGGAGCGCCTCGCCAACCTACGCCCCAGACCTCCTTTATCGGAGTCAACGCCAACGCTTTACGGATTTTCTCCTCGGAATCTATGACACAAACACCGTGATACCCTTTGTACTTCTTGGCAAAATGGTTGGCGACTTTGGCGAGGGTCTTGGTGCCGGCTATCCCGATGCTGACCGGGATGCCTGTCCAACGACGGATCTTCGTCACCAAGGCCAAACATATTTCCGGAATATTTTCAGGCGCCACACCATCCATGTCCATGTAGGCTTCATCGATCGAATATACCTCCAGCTTCGGCGCCACCTCCGCAAGGAGCGACATCACCCGTGAGGAAAGATCCCCGTAAAGGGTGTAATTGGACGAGCGTACCACCAGCCTCCCCTGCTCCACGAGATAACGGACCTTGAAAAACGGAGTCCCCATCTTGATGCCCATCGCCTTGCTCTCGTTGCTCCTGGCGACCACGCAGCCGTCATTGTTGGACAGAACCACGACCGGACGGCCTTCCAACTCCGGCTGGAAAGCCCTCTCACACGAGACGAAAAAATTGTTGCAGTCAACTAGCGCGTACACACTTTCTTGATGACGTAGGTCACAACTCCCCAGACCGTAAAGTCGTTGGATTCAGTCACTTCAATTGGAGGATATTTCTCATTGGCCGGCAGCAGCCATATTCTTTGATGCCTAAGAATATCATAGGACACGCCAGGTTTGGAGGCTTTGACAGCTCGCGACGCATCGACCTCGGCCGGGTCACGGAAAGAGATGTACTTCAAGGCGAACTCCCCGTCGATGAAGCAGACCGCCATATCCCCTTCCCTAGGCTCGATCGACTTGTCCACCACCAGCACGTCGCCCTCGTTCACATCAGCATCCACCATTGAATCCCCCACCACGCGCGCGAAAAAAGTCGCAGCCGGGTGGCGCACCAGCTCCTTGTTCAGATCGATGAACGAATTGATGTAGTCCTGCGCCGGCGACGGGAATCCCGCATGCACGCCGCTTTCCATCATAGGAGCGAAAGTACCTTTCTTATCCTCTTCCGCAGCCATATTTATGTCGCTTCGGCAAGTTCAGCGACTGCTTTAGTCAGTCACATCAAGGATGGAGGCTTCCTCACCAGCAGCCTCAGAATCGGCTGAACCAGTCCCGGAATCGGCACCGGAGAGGGAGCGGGCGGCAGCAACGGCGCAATTGATACCATCGATGGCGGAGGAGACGATGCCTCCGGAATATCCGGCACCCTCACCACACGGAAGCAGTCCAGGGAACGCGTCGGCCTCGCAGTCGCGAGGGTTTCTCGGAATGCGGACCGGAGACGAAGTCCTGGATTCGACACCGATCAACAGAGCGTCATTCGTGTAGTAACCTCTCATCGATTTCTGATTCACGATAGGGAACGCGTCCTGAAGCCTCTCGGCGATGAACGGAGGAAGCAGTTCGTGGAGCGGAGCCGGAACGACACCCGGCTTGTAGGAAGTCTCAGGAAGATCCTCTGAATCCTCACCCTCACAGAAATCCACCATTCTCTGCGCCGGAGCGGCGAAAGGATTCTCTGAATCGGAATGCTCGTGGGCATATTCCCACATCTTCCTTTCCACATCCTTCTGGAACTCAAGACCTGCGAAAGCACCCTTGTCGGCATATTCCTCCGGGATGTCCTCCGGATTGATCTGCACAACAACGCCGGCGTTGGCGAACTTTCCGCTGCGGGCGGAGTTTGACATTCCGTTCATCACGATGGTCTCCGGCTCGGTCTCGGAAGGCACCAGAACACCACCCGGGCACATACAGAACGAGAACACACCACGGTCGTTAACCTGCTCTGTGAATGAATATTCCGCCGCCGGCATACCCTGTTCCCACTGGCCGTGGTAACGGATGTCGTTGATGAGGGTCTGCGGATGCTCCACACGGACTCCCATCGCGAATCCCTTGGCCTCAAGGGCGCAATCCTTCGTGACAAGCATCTCGTAGATGTCACGGGCGGAATGGCCGGTGGCAAGGATGACCTTCTTCGCGGAATATGTCCGCTCACTTGGCTTGCCTGTCTTCGTGAGATTCTCTGAATCAAGGGCTTTAACTTCTATCGTACCGTCTTCCTTGCGGGTCAGGTCAATGACTTTGGTACCGAAGTGATATTCCCCACCCCTTGACTGGATGCACTGGCGGATGTTCTCCACAACTTTCGGGAGACGGTCAGTGCCGATGTGCGGGTGGGCATCCACGAGGATCTGAGGGCTTGCGCCGAAGTTCACGAACTGATAGAGAACCTCACGGATGTCTCCCCTCTTTGACGAGCGGGTGAAAAGTTTTCCGTCGGAGAACGTTCCGGCTCCGCCTTCGCCGTAGCAGAAGTTGGATTCTGGATTCAGGATTCCCTCACGTGTAAGCTTCGCCATGTCGAACTTACGGTCACGCACATTCTTGCCTCTTTCCAGAATGATCGGTTTGAAGCCGAGGGTCAGCAACTTAAGCGCCGCGAACATTCCCGAGGGACCGGCTCCGATGATGATCACAGGCTCGGCGTCGGTGACATCCTTATATTCAGGAATCTCGTAAGGTACGTAAGATTCAAAGCGGTGGTTGTAGCCTTCGATGCGGTAGCGGTAAATCACATCGTTGCGGGCATCGATCGAGCGTTTGGCGATCACGCAGGTCGCGTCGGCGTTCGGGAAAGTCGGTTGGTAGGACTTTGTCGGGTCAATCACGTTGATGACCGCGTTGCCACGGAGGTTCATCTCTCTCGCCGCGACGATCCTCACGTCATCCGGCCTAAGGTCTCGGCCAACTCGGCCGGTCATTTCGAATTCTAGCATATCCTTTTCCTAAAATCAGGTTCTTCAACTACAAATAAATTCATCAATATTCAAAATCAGCAACATACCTTCAACCCCCAGTCACTTCGTGACAGCCCCGAGGGGCACGGGGAATGTTTTCCCCGAACCTCTTCTGTCGCTTCGCTCCAAATCTCTTTACTTTCATATACTTTCATCCTTGTATATTCAATTAATAATCCGCAATGCGGGAGACGGGAGCGACATCGAGGGGGGTGCGCTCGCCCGCGAGGTAGTGGAACCAACCGGCGATGGCGATCATGGCGGCGTTGTCGGTGGTGAACTTGAACTCCGGGAGATAGGTGTTCCAACCGCGCTTGCGGCCTTCCTCCTCGATCCGCGAGCGAAGTCCGCTGTTGGCGGAAACTCCACCGCCGATGGTCACGTCCTTGATCCCTGTCTGCCTGGCAGCCTTGATCAATTTATCCATCAGGATGTCTATCAACGTCTTCTGGAAGCTGGCGCAGATGTCCTCCTTGTTTTTCTCCATGAACTCAGGATCCTTCGCCATCTCATCCCGCACAAAGTACAGCAGCGATGTCTTCACTCCGCTGAAGCTGTAGTCCAGCCCCGGAATCTGCGGCTTGGCGAACTTGAAGCGGTTGGGATCCCCTAATTTTGCCAACTTGTCTATCACAGGTCCTCCTGGATAACCAAGCCCCATCATCTTGGAACACTTGTCAAACGCCTCACCCACAGCGTCATCGATGGTCTGTCCGAGAATCTCGTAGTCCAACGGACCGTTCACCTTGACAATCTGCGAATTACCTCCGGAGACCAACAGACAGAGGTACGGAAACGCCGGCTGGCGGTTCTCTTTTCCCTCCTGCTTCACGAAGTCAGCCAGAATATGCCCCTGAAGGTGGTTCACCATTATTATAGGAATATCCAGGGCCACGCCCAGCGCCTTGGCGAACGATGTGCCTACAAGCAGCGAACCCAGAAGTCCAGGACCGCGGGTAAAAGCAATGGCGGTAAGGTCAGAGGCCTTGATCCCGGCCTTGTCCAACGCCTGGCTTACGACAGGCACAATGTTCTGTTCATGGGCTCTGGAGGCAAGTTCAGGAACGACTCCTCCATAATCCTTGTGGACCTGCTGGCTCGCTATCACGTTGGAGAGCAGGAATCCGTCCTTGATCACGGCAGCCGATGTGTCGTCGCAACTCGATTCGATTCCAAGGATATAATCCGACATATTCTTCAAAGACATTAATTCTGGATGGCAAAGATACAACTATTTTCGTCAATCCAACGGATATTTAGTATCTTTGTTGTTATAAGCCACTGGCGCAGATCGCCATGGTACAAGGTTGTTGAGAAAGGCTCTAAAGATATTCTGGGGTATCATTGTGGCGATCGTGTCGCTGCTGTCAGCCGGCTGGATTCTGTTGCAGACTCCGGCGGTCCAGACATTTATGGGCAGAAAGGTCATCGAGGCGCTGGACGGTGTGATCAACGGACGGATAGAGTTCTCAAAAATCCACATCAAACCTTTCACCGCCGTGGTTCTAAAGGATGTCGCGCTCATTGACAAAGAGCCTGCCACCGACTGGGCCGGCGAAAAAGTTGACACTGTCGCCAACGCAAAGTCAATAGTGGTGACACTGTCTCTCAAAGGATTACGGAATGACGGGACGATTAATGTCAAAAGGCTGAGTGTCATTGACGGATCATTCTCTCTTGCCAAGGATGAACGCGGAAGCAACATCAGCCGCTTTTTCAGAAAACCCGAAGAAAAGAAAGAGAAAAAGCCGATGGCCTTGAAAGTCAAAGCCGGCAGGATCAACATAAAGAACTTCAGATTCAGACTCCTGAACCTTGTCAACGACAGTCCTTTACGTGAATATGGCATCGATTGGAAAAACCTGGATGTCACCGCGCATATTCTTCAGGCACACGACCTCTCATTCCGCGGCGGGAAGATCGAAGGCACGATCGAGAACCTCAAGGTCAGCGAGCGAAGCGGCTATGAGATTCTGGCGATGTCCGGAAAAGCCACCGTCGAAAAAGGAGGAACCTTCATCCGGAACCTGCATATTCTTGACAAATGGTCCGACATCAGCATGACTGAATATGCCATGGAATATGCCAGTGTCGCATCCTTCTCCAACTACCTCGACGAGGTCGTGATGACAGGGAAGATATTCAACAGCAGGGTTGATTTCAAGACCATTTCCTATTTTGCACCGTCCTTGCTCAGGATGAAGTCTGTGGTGAACCTCAAGAGAGCTGACGTGAAAGGTCCGGTCAAAGACCTATCAATCAAGAACTTCGATTTTTCAGAAGCGAACAGCGATGTCTCCGGAGTCATTGACGGAAGGCTTTCCGGGCTTCCGAGCGCAAGCGGGATGCTTATGAATTTCAGACTGGACGATCTGGGGTTCACCACAAAAGGTCTCGGAACCTTCATAAGGGGATTCGCTCCCGGCGCGGCAGTTGACCTGTCCAAGTTCGCGGTTGGAACCAGATTCTCGTTCAACGGGTCTGTCAACGGAACACTGAACAAGCTGAAAGTCAATGGGAACTTGATCTCTCCGCTAGGATCCATCACCGCGGACGCCGACATAATGGACATTCTCACCAAGGGAAAAGCAATAGAACTTGGCGGAAAAATTTCCACCCGAGATCTCCATGTAGGGAAACTTGCCGGAGTCAGACAAATAGGCGAAGCCACCCTTAAAGGGGCAATGGGAATGACCATCGGAAAGGGACAGACCAATCTCCACATAGACTCTCTGTCAGTTTATAAACTATCTGTCCTGGGTTACGACTATTCCAACATCGTGGCTGCCGGGACATATTCAGACAACGCCTTCGACGGCCGCATCGTATGCAGTGACCCGAACCTGAACTTCCTCTTTCAGGGTCTGTTCACGCTTTCGGACAAAACCCGCAACGGATTGTATAAGTTCTATGCATCAATCGGTTACGCCGATCTTCACGCATTGAGACTGGACAAACGGGAGAATTCCAAGATCTCCGGGCGGATCAACGCCAACTACATGAACATCAGCCGTGGAGACCTCATCGGAGACCTTGACATATTGGGATTGACCCTTGAGAACGACAACGGATGGCATGAGATCGGTGACATCTGCGTGAAATCCCATTCCAACAACAATGTCAACAGGGTCAACATCACATCCAGCTTCGCCAACGGCGGTTATGTCGGCACGAAACCATTCACAAGCCTGATCAAGGATGTGCAAGGACTTACCGTGCAAAGAGAACTGCCGTCGCTCTACAAAGGAAACGCGGCGGAATGGAATGGCGATGAATATGACCTGAGTCTGGACATTGCCGACGCGAGGGACATCCTGTCGTTCCTGAAACCTGGATTATACGTCGCCCAAGGCACGAAAGTGCACCTGAACGTGGCCGGAGACGGCAATGTGACAGCATCTGTCAAATCACCGAGAATCGCCTTGGACAGGAACTTCCTCAAGGACTTCGACCTGAACATTGACAACAGGGACAGCAGTCTTAACGCGTCCGCGGCTTGTTCCGCGATTTCCATGTCAGGACTCAGCCTTCTTTGCGACAATCTCATGTTCTACGCCAAAGGAGACAGTTTCGGAGCAGGGTTCACTTACGACAACGGCACGGAACTCGCCAACAAAGGAGAGCTGTACCTCACCGGAAAGCTCGGCAGGTCGCCGGACGGTGAGCTGACGGTCAACGCCAAGACCCTTCCTTCCTACATCTGGTACGAGGACGCGGCGTGGAACGTGTCGGAATCCGCGATCGACGTGATCGGGAAAGACATCAAGGTTGACAATCTGACAGCCGTGTGCGATGACCAATCGGTGCAAGTGAACGGAGGATATTCATCCACAAGGATGGACACTCTTTCCGTCAATCTCGTGAAGTTCGACCTGGGCATCCTCAACAAATTCCTCGGGGAGCGTTTCGGGATATCCGGCCTCGCCACCGGCCACGCCATCGTGTCCTCACCGTGGAAAAGCAACGCCGGCCTGATGATGAGGCTGACTTCAGACTCAACACAGGTCGCCGGACACAGGATGGGGACGTTAAGGCTGGCCAGTTCGCTGGACGACAACAAGATGCGTGTCATAGCCAGAAACGAGCTTGACGGAGCGGCCACGCTGAACGTCACCGGAGATTATTTCCTTGACAAACACAGGATAGACGCTACCGCAGACTTCAACGGCATGGATGTCGGCTACATTGCCCCGGCGTTGGAATCCGTGTTCAGCGAGATGAGCGGGGCGATGAGCGGCAGGGTCAACATCCATGGTCCGCTTGACTCGCTCACCTTGTCCAGCGAGGGAACCAGATTCGACGATGTGCTGCTGAAGGTCGGCTTCACGAATGTTCCATATTATGTCACCGGTCCGTTCTCAGTCACCAACCAAGGGCTGCACTTCGACGGGTTATCGATCAAAGACCGCTTCGACGGCACCGGGACGATCACCGGAGGCTTGATGTTCAATTACCTGAAGGATTTCAGGCTGGACACACGCATAAAGTTCCAGAGAATCGAGGCGATAGACATGACGGAGAGCGCCAACCAGGCTTTCTATGGTCATCTTTTCGCCAGCGGCGATGTGCTCGTCAAAGGGCCGTTCGACGCCGTGCAGCTGGATGTCAATGTCCGCACTGACAAGAGCGGGCGCATACATATTCCTATAGACAACGCCTCCAATGACGGGAAGAACGACCTTCTGACATTCAAGCAGGCTTTCAAAGAAATCTATGTGGATCCTTACGAGACGATGATGAGCGATATGGACAAGAGCCGAGGCAAAGGCAGCGACTTCGGGATAAGGCTCAGGGTCAACGCCACGCAAGGCACAGAGGCGTACATTGAGATTGACAGAGCGGCCGGGAATGTCCTGAACGGTCAGGGTCAGGGAATCATCGACATCGAGGCGCGCCCGGGACGGGATCTGTTCACGATCAATGGAGACTACACCTTGCAGTCAGGCAACTTCCACTTCAACGCCATGGACATAGCCAAGAGGGATTTCACCATCTCCGAGGGCAGTTCAGTACGCTTCAACGGAGACATAATGGACAGTGACCTGAACATCAAGGGAATATATTCCACCAAGGCATCGGTGGCCACCTTGATCGCCGACACGACCTCGGTCGCGGCAAGAAGGATAGTCAACTGCGGAATAGGTGTCTCCGGAAAACTGCGCGAGCCAAAACTGTCATTCTCGATAGATGTGCCGGATCTGGATCCTACCACGAAGTCAAGGGTCGAAAGCGCTCTCAACACGGATGACAAGATCCAGCGCCAGTTCCTTTCGCTCCTTATCTCAGGCAGCTTCATGCCTGACGAGCAATCCGGTGTCGTGAACAACAGCAATATGCTCTATTCCAACGTCGCGGAAATCATGGCCGGCCAGCTGAACAATATTCTGCAGAAACTGGATATTCCGCTTGACCTTGGGCTGAACTACCAGTCCAGCGAGAGCGGCACGAACATTTTCGATGTCGCCGTCTCGACACAGCTCTTCAACAACAGGGTGATAGTCAACGGCAATGTCGGCAACAGGGAATATTCCAACTCATCGTCTTCGGATGGAGACGTTGTGGGCAATCTTGACATCGAGATCAAATTGGACAAATCCGGGCAGTTGAGACTGAATCTGTTCTCACATTCGGCGGATGACTACACCAATTATCTTGACAACACGCAGAGGAACGGAATAGGAATCGCTTACCAAAAAGAGTTCAACACATTCAAGGAGTTCTTCCGCAACATGTTCATGGGCAGAAAGAAACGCGAGCAGAGAGCCGCGGCCTATGATAACGGGCAGCGTGAGATGAAAAGGATCTCGATCACCAAGGAGGATGTCTCGGGGGAATCGAGGAGAAAAGATTCTTCTTCACGAAGGACAACTCCAGAAGGGGAATCAAAGCAAAAAACCAACAATTAATATTCAGGAATATGATAACAAACATCGCATTGGTGGCTCATGACTCAAGGAAACAGGAGCTTTTGGATTGGGTGCGTTACAACGCAGGTTCCCTCAAGCATTGCCATCTGTTCTGCACCGGCACGACCGGTCGCCTTGTCTCCGAAGCGCTGACAGAGAAACTCGGGCCGGAGACTCCATCAGTTGTGTGCATGCTCAGCGGTCCGCTCGGCGGAGACTTCGAGATCGGGGGCATGATCGCCGAAGGGAAGATCGATATGCTGGTCTTCTTCTGTGACAACCTGATCATGCAAGGCCATCAGAACGACGTGATGGGCCTGACACGTCTGGCTTCCCTGTACAACATCCCGTTCGCCACCAACCGCAGCACCGCTGACTTCATCATCTCATCCCCGCTCTACACCAGCGAGCATTACAAGCGAATAATCCCGAGCTGCATCGACTCCTACAAAAACCGAAAACTGTAAAGTATATCTTTTCACATTGGCTCTCTTGGGTCGGGGAAGCGGTGCCGGGAGGCCATGGCGGCCTACGCGCTTCGCGCGCCCTGTCCAGGTAAATTGCCGCCATGGCCTCCCGCACCGCTTCCCCGCGGCAGCACAATGCGACTGAACTCCATGGCAGCAATTTTGGACTTGATCCGAGATAATATAAGGGACCTGTTCCGGCCTTTTTTGATTTTATCAAAAAAGGCCGGAACTTCACAGCCCCGACCTTTCCCACTTAATACAAACCTAATTATGAATAAAACGTATGATAAATAGTCCGCACAGGTTAATAGGTCAGAAAGATAAAATCCTATTAGAACCAATTAACTCTGACAGGAAATAAGCATTATCTGTGCCAAATTCGATTTTATCAGAATATTTCAATTAATTTATCAAAAATCAAACACAAAGCATCAGATTTTAAAGAAACAAGGTAAATTCTTTTGGCTGACAAAGCCTCAACACTTGAAATAATGGGATGTGATGTCTATCTTTGAACATAATTAGGAGCAATCGCCATGGATTTGGCGAATGAATTATTAACGGTTACTCGACAGGAAAATGAAGATAGGAATAATACTCACAACGCTGACACTGCTGCTGACACACACCTTGTCAGCCACTTCGGACACGGACTCCACACAAACATATTCATTGATAAGAAGAGCTGACACTTCCGCTCTTGCCAAGACTTTTCAAGTGCCGCCGAAGGCTGCCAAACCACAGGTTTGGTGGCACTGGATGGACGGAAACGTCTCCAAGGAAGGCATCCGCAAAGACATCGAATGGATGAATCGCAACGGGATCGGCGGATTCCACCAGTTCGACGCGGGCGGTGTGAACATGCCGAGAGCCGCGAAGGTAAAACTCCCCTATCTCAGCGACGGTTGGAAAGACGCGTTCAGGTTCGCTCTGGATCTGGCCGACTCGCTGGACATGGATGTCACTATAGCAAGCGCGCCGGGATGGAGTTCGACAGGCGGCACGTGGGTGAAGCCCGAGGATGCCATCAAGAAACTGGAATGGAGGTCAGTGGATGTCAGAGGCGGCAAGGTCTCCGTGCAACTTCCAAACCTTTATAATGTTGTCGGCCCGTACCAAGACTACCACACTGACAACGACCGCATCAAAGTTGAGCCTTATGGCAAAGATCTGTACGTCATCGCCGTCAGGCTGCCATATTCAGACAAATCGATGAACGCGCTCGGAGCGCAGATCAGCAAGAGCGATGATGTGATCAGTGTCGAATTCAGGAAACCTCAGACAATCAAGGCATTGACACTGAAAAGCATGGCAATGGGCAACCGGCCGAGAGCCGGGAAACCCGATTGCAGGAATATTCTCGAATGCAGTGACGACGGACTTAAATGGCGGAAGGTCTGCGACATAGAGCCGACCGTGCTGCCGTATCTGACTCTGAACATCCCGCCTACCTGCGCCCAGTTCTTCAGGGTCAAAGGCGAGAAACTTGAGTCCTTGGAACTGTTCACTGTCTCCAAAATCAATCATAGCCAGGAACTTGGCGGATTCGGAATCATCCACGACTTCTGGAAATACCACACGCCATATTCAAAGGACGCTATCAGGACATCGGACATCGTCGATCTGACCGGAAAAATGACGGCGGACGGAAAGCTGGAATGCTCACTGCCGGCCGGACGCTGGAGGATTTACCGCTTCGGATGGTCAATAACCGGAAAGATCAACCACCCGGCCTCTCCTGAAGCCACAGGCTTGGAAGTGGACAAGCTGGATCCCGATGCCTGGATGAGATATTTCCACACCTATGTTGACCTCTATAAGGAAGCGTCCGGAGGGATGCTCGGCGAGAAAGGAATCCACTACCTGTTGGTTGACAGCTACGAGGCCGGAGCCTACACGTGGACCCCGAAACTCGCCGAAGAATTCAGGGCGCGCAGGGGGTATGACCTTCTGCCATGGCTTCCGGCGCTCGCCGGCGAAATCATCGGTAGTTCCGAGATGAGCGAACGCTTCCTATGGGACTGGCGTCGCACCCTCGGCGAATTGTTCTGCGAGAACTACGACAGAATCAATGACATAGTCAAAGAATATGACCTTGCGGGCCGCTACACTGAATCCCATGAGGGTGGCCGTGCCTACACCGGAGACGGAATGGATCCGAAGATCAAGGCCACGATTCCGATGGCGGCGTTCTGGATGGAAAACACTCCGACCGGCTCGACTGTGCCGTCGGCGATCTGCGACATCAGAGAATCAGCGTCTGTGTCACACATTTACGGCCAGCCGCTCGTCGCCGCGGAATCTTTCTCAGTGAACGGAGACGAGGGCAGGGCATACACATATTGCCCTGAGAATATGAAGTATATCGCCGATGTGGGACTCAGCGCCGGTGTCAACCGATTCGTGATCCACGAGTCCGCCTCACAGTCGAACGACAAGTATCTCCCTGGACTTCAGCTGTTCCGCTACGGGCAATGGCTGCACAGGAACGAAACTTGGGGGGAATATGCATGGGTGCTGACCAACTACCTTGCCCGCTCCAGCTCGATGCTTCAGCAAGGAACATCCGTCGCCGACATATTACTATATTACGGAGAGGATCTGAATATCACAGGACTCTACGGCGGCGAGGCTTTCAGCAGTCTGCCGCAGGTTCCGGACGGTTACAACTATGATTTCGCCAACCCGACGGTGCTTCGGTCCGGAGTCAAGGTTGAGAACGGAGTCCTTGTGGCTCCGTCCGGAGCCAGATACAGGGTTCTGTGGCTTGACAGGAACTGCGAGGTGATGTCCTTGGATATTCTTAAAAAGATAAAGGAGTTCGCCGACGCAGGGGTGATCATCTGCGGAAAGGAGCCACGGAAATGCGCGGGACTCAAGGCTGACGACAGGGCGTTCGCTTCGATTGTGGATGATCTCTGGCATACAAGAAGGAAGAACGTGTTCACCAAAGGTCTTGAAGACTGCCTGAAGCGCTGCGGGATCGCTCCGGATTTCAGTGCGACGGTCACCTCACCGGTGGCCGCATCGGTCGCTGAACCCGTGGTTCGACATAGCTCACCAATCACCGAAGCGACATCAGGTCACTTCGACAAGCTCAGTGACCGAGGTAGTGTTTCGCTCAGAGGCCAGGAAGATGCCACCGAGGCTCCGGCTAACGCATTGGACAGTTACGGAGACTTTAAATATGTTCACAGAACCCTGCCGGACAGCACGCAGATCTACTGGGTGCGGAACTTCTCCGGAAAGGATTCCAATGTGGAACTCAGTTTCAGGGACGCTGGCAAGTTCGCGGCCATATTCAATCCTGAGAACGGGGAGGTTACAGATGCGGAAACCAAACATGCCGGCGGCCGCTTGACCGTCTCGCTTCCGCTGCTTTCCGCTGACGCAAGGTTCGTCGTGCTTTCCGACAAGCCGCAGATCAAGGTGACCGTGGACACCGTGTTTGTCAATGCCTCAGATTCCGCCTCAATTCAGACACTTGACTCCAATTCGGTCGCTGAGCATGCCGAAGCGCCCGTGCTTACAAATAGCCAAGCCATAAAAACATCTGTAATCCAGACCGTAAACCCTATCTGGCAAGTACATTTCGATCAGAAGAACGGCGGCACCGCCGACGAGGAGTTTCTGGAACTGGAGTCTTGGACAAAGAAGGAGAATCCTGTCGTGAAATATTTCTCCGGCACAGCCGTTTACAAGGCCACGATAGCGGTCGATTCCACTACGCTGGCAGACAACGCAAGGATATTCATGGATTTGGGTGTCGTGAAGAACATCGCCGACATCTCCATCAACGGCGCTCCAGCAGGTGTTCTATGGAAAGCCCCGTTCAGAACCGCGGACATCAAGCCTCTGCTGAAAAAAGGCGAAAACCTTCTGGAAATCAAGGTCACAAATGTCTGGCGCAACCGAATGATCGGCGATGTCCAGCCCGGTGAGAAACACCCCGTCACCGCCATCCGCCGATTCTACAAGTCCACCGACAAACTCCTCCCGTCCGGTCTCCTCGGTCCGATACGCCTCCTCGGAGAATAATCGTACCCGATCGGCCTCACGACAGGCGCGCTTCGACAAGCCCAGTGACCGAAAAGATCACAACTTGGCGACCTGGGTGGCGTTGCGGTATTCAGCCGGAGTCTGGCCGGTCATATGGCGGAAGGCGGTAAAGAAGTAGTCGTGATTGTTATAGCCCACATTGTAGGCCACCTCCTTGATGCTCATCGTGGTGTTGGTCAGCAACTCCTTCGCCTTGCTCATCCGCACCTCGTTGATGAACCGCGCCGGCGAGAACCCGGTATATTCCTTGAAAGTCTTGCGGAAAGAGGAATAGCTGAGGCACAACTTGGCCGCCACCTCTTCCGGAGAGATCGTCATATACTGGCTATGGATCATCACCTTGGCCTGACTGATCTTGTTGGCCGTGTCCGACTCCTGAAACTGCGAATTCCTGTCATAGAAGTACGCCAGACTCAGCAGCCGATCCACGATACCGGCCAGAACCTGCTGAAATCCAGACTCCTGCGCCACCGCGGCATTGATAGCGGATGTGTAAAGGTTAACAATGTCCTCATGGATATTCACCTTGAAAAGCGGTCTCTCCTTTGAAAAAAAGCCTTGACGGATAAGATTGTCGATGAATTCACCGTTGAAACCGATCCAATATTCTTTCCAGCCCGTCGATTTGTCCGGATAATAGGAATGCCACTCGCCGGGAAAAAGCAGGAACATCATCCCCCCTTTGACAGGAATTGACTTCGACCGTCCCAAAGTCTCGCAGGAGAAGCGTCCCTTGCCCTCGGTGATGTAGAGGAGCTGATACTCCTGAAGAATCCTTCCGCTGGCCACGGAGAACACATAGCGGGAAGGGTGGTTACGTGGCGGATAGTCCATTCCGGAAGCGATTTCCTGAAATCCCACCGAATTAACGGCCGTTCCCCACTTAAGGTCAACAGGGTTGACCGCCAAATATTTAAGATGAACCGAAGCCATAGTTCTCAGATCATTTTGTTACTAATTGTGCGTCACAAATATAGCAAAAAAATGTTCCCTATCAAATTTCCAAGTCATAATGTCAAAATATTCATCTTTAAAACAGTGAAAAAAAACAAAATTTGTAAACATAAAAACGCCACGTAATTTATGAAATTTCTAGCATTTGATCTCGGAGCGACAAGCGGCAGGGCCATCATCGGAACCGTCGAGCATGGCAAACTGGCCTCCGAGGAAGTCTATAGATTCCCGAATGCCGTCAAAGAGATTGACGGAAAATATTACTGGGACATCAATTCCCTATTCGACCACTTCAAGGCGGCGCTCAAAAAAGTCGCCGGAATGGGCGTGAAGATCGAGTCCATCGGCATCGACACCTGGGGCGTGGACTTCGGGCATATCGGCAAGGATGGCGGAATCATCGGAATGCCAAGGGCTTACAGAGACCCTTACACAGACGGAATCCCGGAGGAAGTCTTCAAGATCATCCCGCGCGAGGAACTGTACTCAGTCACGGGAGTACAGATAATGAACTTCAACACCATATTCCAGCTCTACGCGCAAAGCAAGGAGGCCGGCTCAAGGCTGCCTCAAACCGACAAGATCCTCTTCATGCCGGACCTGCTGGCGTACATGCTGACCGGAAAGATGGTCTGTGAATATACCGACGCATCCACCTCAGGCCTCATTAACCCTCGCACAAGGGATTTCCAGCGAGACCTGCTTGAGCGTCTGGGAATCAACCCTTCGATCCTTCCGGACGTGAGCCAGCCGGGAACAAAGGTCGGCACGCTCAAGAAAGAGATCTGCGAGGAGACAGGCATGGAGGCTGTACCGGTGATCGCCGTCGCCGGTCATGACACCGCATCCGCCATCGCGGCCGTACCTGCGGCGGGCGAGAACTTCGCTTACCTCAGCAGCGGCACCTGGAGCCTGATGGGCATCGAATCCAAGACTCCGATCATCGATGAGAAGTCTTACGAATATAACCTCACGAACGAGGGCGGAATAGAAGGCACGACCCGTTTTCTCAAGAACATTACCGGAATGTGGCTGCTGGAGCAGAGCCGCAAGACATGGGAGGCAGAAGGACGGAAATATTCCTACGCCCAGATGGAGGCCATGGCACGCGAGGCCATCGACTTCCCTTCGACAATCAATCCTGATGACCCTCGTTTCGCCGCGCCTAAAGACATGGACGCCGAGATCAAGGCCGCGCTCAAAGAGTCCGGACAGAGGATTCCGGAGAATGACGGCGAGATGATCAGCTGCATCTACCACAGTCTCACGAAGAGGTACAAGGAAGTCATCGAGACACTTCAAGGATTCGCGTCGTTCAAGATCGAGAAGCTGCATGTCATCGGCGGAGGCTCGGCGAACAAACTGATGAGCCAGCTGACGGCTGACACCCTCGGCATCCCTGTCATCGCAGGTCCAACGGAAGGCACGGCGATCGGCAACATCATGCTTCAGGCAAAGGTGGCCGGTCTTGTCGGCGACCGTTGGGACATGCGCCGCATCATAAGCGGCTCCATCCAGACAATCACCTATGAGCCAAGAAGTTAAACAATTCAGCTATTAAATCCAGAACTCCGATTGCGACGCACCCGTCAAATATCCAAAAGTCAATTTCAGGAATATTACAAATCATAAACTAAAAATAAAATGAACGAGAATTTGATAATCAAGGCCTATGAAATGGCCAAAGAGCGTTACGCCGCCATCGGCGTGGACACCGACAAAGCGATAGAACTTCTCGAAAAGACCCCGATTTCCCTCCAGTGCTGGCAGGCGGACGATGTGATGGGCTTCGAGAACGATACCGCCCTCACAGGCGGAATCCAGGCCACAGGCAACTATCCTGGCCGCGCCCGTAACATTGACGAGCTCCGAGCCGACATCAAGTTCGTGAAGAGCCTCCTTGCCGGAACACAGCGACTGAACCTGCACGAAATCTACGGGGATTTCCAAGGCAAGCACGTTGATCGTAACGAGGTTGAGCCGGCTCACTTCCAGAGCTGGATGGAATGGGGAAAGGAGAATGGGATGAAGCTCGACTTCAACTCCACTTCATTCTCACACCCTAAGAGCGGCGACCTCTCACTCGCCAACCCTGACAAGTCAATCCGTGACTTCTGGATCGAGCACACAAAGCGTTGCCGCAGGGTGGCCGACGCGATGGGTAAGTTCCAGAACGATCCTTGCATCATGAACATCTGGGTTCACGACGGTTCCAAGGACCAGACCGTGGAGCGTCTCCGTTACCGTCAGATCATGGCTCAGTCACTGGACGAGATTCTCGCCGAGGATCTTCCTGGCATGAAGACCTGCCTTGAGGCAAAGCTCTTCGGAATCGGCCTTGAGAGCTACACCGTCGGCTCACACGACTTCGTGGCCGGCTATTGCTCAACCCGCAAGCTCATGTACACCCTCGACACAGGACACTATGAGCAGACCGAGAACATCAGCGACATGGTCGCCTCCCTGCTCCTCTTCGTGCCGGAGCTGATGCTCCATACGAGCCGTCCAGTACGTTGGGACTCCGACCACGTTGTCACGATGAACGACCAGACCCTCGACCTGTTCAAGGAGGTTGTGCGCGCCGGCACCCTTGACCGCACACACATCGGACTCGACTACTTCGACGCGTCGATCAACCGCATCGGAGCCTACATCGTCGGCACCCGTTCGACCCAGAAGTGCATGCTTCAGGCCTTCCTTGAGCCTCTTGAGACACTCCGTCAATACGAGGACAACGGCAAGTACTTCCAGCGTCTCGCCCTTCTGGAGGAAGCCAAGTCACTTCCATTCGGAGCCGTTTACGACTACTTCAACCTCAAGAACGGCGTTCCTGTGGGACAGGACTTCATCGCGGCCGTAGAGAAGTACGAGGCTGATGTCACCTCAAAAAGATAAAACAAACTGAATATCACCGTAGAGCCTGTCTTGACAACAGGCTCTATTTTTTTGTTTCCAACATCGGCGAGCTTTGACTCAGCAGACGGAGAAATGACGCAGACGTAGAGAGTTGGTGACCACGCAGACGGAACTCAGGGCCATGCAGGCGGCGGCGATCATCGGATTCAAGAGGAAACCGTTGACCGGGTACAGGACCCCGGCGGCGACAGGCACCGCAAGGACATTATAGAAGAAAGCCCAGAACAGATTCTGCTTGATGATCCTGACCGTACGGCGGGACAATCCGATCATTTCCGGAAGCTTCATCAAATCCGAAGAAACGATGGTGACCATGGCGGTGTTGATCGCTATGTCACTTCCCCGTC
The DNA here is from genome assembly GCA_963657715.1 of uncultured bacterium. Classification (GTDB taxonomy): domain Bacteria; phylum Bacteroidota; class Bacteroidia; order Bacteroidales; family UBA932; genus Cryptobacteroides. The sequence continues at coordinate 50,052 of CAVKML010000016.1, forward strand.
CCATCGCCACACTCAGGTCAGCCTGAGCCAAAGCCGCGCTGTCATTGATGCCGTCACCGACCATCGCGACACAATGCCCCTGCTCCTGAAGTTTTTTAATGAATATGGCCTTGTCACCCGGCAGAGTCCCGGCCTCGACCCGTTTGACACCTACCTTGCCGGCAACCTTCCGGGCGGAAGTCTCATTGTCACCGGTCAGCATGACGGTCTCGACCCCAAGAGCACTCAAACGAGCCACAGCCTCGGCCGAAGACGGTTTGATCTCATCGGTGATGGCAAACTCAGCAAGGGTCCGTCCGTCTTTCTCGAAAACGATAACCGTGCAGCCATCCCCAATCCATGTAGAGGCTTCCCGGGAGATTGACGCTGACTTGCCGGCAAAATATTCATTGTCACCGACTTTCGCTTTAATCCCGGAACCAGGGACCGCCTCGAAGCCATCCAATGCCGCAACGGACATCGACATATTCATAGAATGAAGGTGAGCGATCAGGGCGGATGCAAGCGGATGCTCCGATTTTAATTCCATAGCAAGTAATATTCCTTCGTCCTGACGCTCCACCCATCTCTCGGAAACGACTTTAGGATGGCCTTCCGTGATTGTGCCGGTCTTGTCAAGCACCACTGTGTCAACCTTTTTGGCGACCTGAAGGGAGTCGGCATCCTTGATGAGGATTCCGCGCCTGGCTCCACTGCCTATACCGGCGGTCAGGGCTGTCGGAGTCGCAAGTCCAAGCGAGCACGGACATGCGATCACAAGCACTGTCACCATAGACATCAGCCCTCTGGTCAGTCCCTCCGACGGATCGAGCACAACCCAGCAAATCAAAGTGACGATCGAAACCGCGATGATCACCGGCACGAAGACGGCAGCCACCTTATCGACAGTCTCCTGAATCTTCGCCTTGCTGCCTTGAGCGTCTCGCACCATGGCGATGATGGAAGAGAGCATCGTGTCCTTGCCGACTTTTTCAGCCTTGACATCAAAAGCGCCTTTCTGGTTGATGGTTCCGGCAAAGACCTTGTCTCCTTTTTTCTTAAGATTCGGCACAGGCTCTCCGGTGAGCATGGACTCATCCACGTAGGATTCCCCGCTCAGGACAACACCGTCGGCGGCGATCCTGTCACCAGGCCTGACCGAGAACGTCTGGCCAGGAATGAGTTCCACTGACTTCGGCTGGAGGCCGGCAAGTTCCCTTATTGACTCCGTGGTCCCCCGCTTTGCCTTCTCTTCCAGCATCCGCCCGGCCAGGATGAAAGCGACGATCATAGCCGACGACTCAAAATAGAGATGAGGGACCAAACCTCTGGATGTCCAAACCTGCGGAAACAACAGGTTGAACACGCTGAAGAAATATGAAATCAAAGTGGAAAGGGCCACCAAGGTGTCCATTCCTGCGCTCAGGTGGCGCGCCTGTTTCCAGGCCGTCACGAGAAAACGCCTCCCGCACCAAAACAGGACAGGAGTCGCCAATGCCCATAGGACATAGCCCTTGAACGGGAATTCCTTGAATCCCATTCCGAGCAACATTATCAGCAGGGAAAGGAATATAGATGCCAGAGTGTCCCTGCGCAGCCCACGATAGTAATCTTCCCGAAGCCGGTCGGCCTCATCTTCCGCATCGTCTTCGGATTCGCCCTCGTTCACGATGATGAGGTCGTACCCAGCCTCCTGCACAGCCTTGCGGATGTCAACCGGAGTGATAACCTGAGGGTCATAGTCCACCTGAGCCGAATTGGAAGCCAAACTGACGTTACAATCCGAAACACCCTTCTGATTTCTTATAGTTCCCTGAACACGGGCCACACAAGCCGCACATCCCATTCCCTGAACCGGGAAATTCTTTCTTATTGTCTTTGGCATATTCTAAAGTCATGTTGAAATTTTCCTTGCCATATACCTATGGTCAAGTATATTCAAAGATAGTGAAAAGAAAAAATATTTCTGTTTTTTATGATGAAATTTATGTTTCTTTTCATTATTTACGTTTAGTGTGCCGAAATTGCAGGCGTGTTCCGGGAGGTTTCCGGAGAAAATCAAACAATGAAATCGCTTCAAACTATGAAGACTTTAGAACAGACACGATCCCGCGAAGCGGAAGAGCAGTTCCGCAAACGCTATATGCGGTGCAGGACACTCATGGAAAGCAATGGAAAGTTCAATGGCATGACTGACGAGGAGAAGGACGCATACGCCCAGATGATCGCAACGCCGGAGTATCTTGACCTCACTTGTGACTGGGCGTTCAAACACCTATTCCACAACCATCCTGATCTGCTCATCATGCTTCTTAACGACATCCTTCAGGAGAAAATCGCAACCATCGAATTTCAGAACACAGAACTGACGGAGGCTGTTCCATTGGACAAGAAGGTACTGTTCGACCTTCTGTGCAAGACTCCTGACGGCAGGACTTTTCTGGTGGAGATGCAGAAGGCATCGCGTTCCGACCAGAGAAACCGGTTGATTTACTATGGCGCGAGGCTTGTGGGCAAGCAGGTGAAATCCGGAGACAATCAATATATCCTATCTCCTGTCAAGGTCATCTGCATCATGAATTACGAGGACCGGCATGTCGGGTCGTCACCTGACGAGAAGATCCTCTACCATTATAGGAACCTAGAGGTCGAGACCGGAGAACCGTTCGGCGACCAGATATCATTCTACCTCCTGGAGTTGCCTAGGATCATGCGGTATTCTGATGAATATGACAGCCCGGTCGCCGCTTGGTGTAGGATTTTCAGGAATTTCGCTATATTTGCAAAGTCGAGGGCAAAGAACGACGCGAGGTTCAAGGAGTTGGAGAGTGCGATGCGTGTAAGTGGACTCGACGACAGGCAAATCGATAATTATTTCAGCGACATGTTGACCAAGGAGGAAATGCTCCCCTACATCGAGGGAGCCGAACAGCAAGGGTACTACAAAGGATTTGACGAAGGCGAAGCCAAAGGCAAAGAGGAAGGTAGAGAGGAAGGAGAAGCCAAAGGTAGAGCGGAAGTAGCCAAGGCGTTGCTTGATGGAGGGATGTCCATCGAGATGGTCGCGGGATACACCGGGTTGAGCA
>CAVKML010000017.1:0-51726 GCA_963657715.1 uncultured bacterium
TATTAATATCATGTCGAATGACCTCAACATACTCCTGACAAATGACGATGGTTATCAGGCTGGTGGCATACATGCGCTGTCTGACATAATGCGTCAATTTGGCAGAATCACTGCGGTCGCGCCGAAATTCCACCAATCCGGAATGTCAATGGCAGTCTCGATGGGAGGCCGGGCGATCGCCTACAAGGAACTTCCGGAAAAGGACGGAGTGCGATGGTCCTACCTCGACGCGACCCCCGCGAGTTGCGTGAAATATGGCTTGGACGAGATATTCTGGCCTGGGAAGCCCGATGTCGTGGTCTGCGGAATCAACCATGGCTCCAACGCTGCCACGGCGGCGAACTATTCCGGCACCCTCGGCGCGGCTGAGGAGGCGGCCTTGAACGGAATATTCGGCATCGGAGTCTCGCTCGACACGATGAGTCCGGACGCGGATTTTTCAATTGTCAAGGAATATTTCCCTGATATAATCAAAAAACTTTGGGAACACTACACCCCGAAATCAGGAATATATTATAATGTCAATTGCCCGAATATTCCGGCATCGGCTGTCAAAGGCATCCGTGTGGGACATCAGGGACTGGGACACTGGGAGAAGGAGTTCAAGCCTTGGGACGCGGATCTTTTCGCTGAAAGCGGAGTCCGTCCCGAGGATCTGGGGCAGACATCTTTCCCGAAGGCGGAGGATGGCGAGACGCTTTACATGATGGTCGGGGAATTCAAGGATGATTCCCCGGCAGATGACATTCTGGCTGATCATCATATCCTTGCCGACGGTTACATCTCCATCGTCGCCCACAACATCAACAGTTCGGACCATGAGGAGATCGCCCGGTTGAACGGCCTTGGATTCAATGAAGATTTTTAAGGAATATGCCAATGAATATGCCGACTTGGCGTCGGCGGAATAATCAAGAAGTATGCGCTACTACATCATAGCCGGAGAGGCGTCCGGAGACCTGCACGGATCAAATCTTATGAGGGGGCTTTACGCCGAGGATCCGGATGCCGACATCCGTTTCTGGGGCGGTGGTCTGATGGATGCCGTTTATAAAGAACACCAGCAGGGAACCGGTCTTGTGAAGGACTACAAAGACGGAGCGGTCATCGGGTTCACTCAGATTCTGATCCACGCCAGAGCTTTCGCCAAAAGGTTCACGGACTGCACGGCCGACATCATGCGCTGGAAGCCAGACGTGGTTGTCCTCATCGACTATCCAGGGTTCAACTTCCGTGTGGCGGAGTTCGCCCACAAGGCCGGATTCAAGGTCTTCTACTATATCGCACCGAAAGTCTGGGCATCCAGGGAAAGCCGTGTCAAGAAGCTCAAGGCCTTTGTGGACAAGCTGTTCATCGTCTTTCCGTTCGAGATTCCGTACTTCACGAGGAAAGGCGTGGACTTCGTTTACAAAGGCAATCCGCTCATCGACGCGATCGACAATTCGGAGATCTACAAAGAGACCAGGGAAGAGTTCCTGGCGAAGACCGGACTCCCTGACAGACCGATGATAGCCCTTTTGGCAGGTTCAAGGAACGGCGAGATCAGCACGATGATGCCGACCTTCATGGAATTCGCCGACAGGCTGCACGCTCTGCCTGAATATTCAGACTACCGCTTTATTGTGGCGGCCGCTCCGGCTCGCTCGGAGGCGGACTACGCCAAGTACATCGATGGACGTGAATATGTCAGCGTGGTCTTTGGTCAGAGTTACGCCGTGATGCGTCACGCCAAGGCCGCCGTGGTCAACTCCGGTACGGCCTCCCTGGAATGCGCGCTGATCGGTACTCCGCAGGTAGTGGCCTACAAGGGATCCTCGGTTAATTTCATGATAGCCAAATCAATAATCAAGATACAGTACATAAGCCTCGGTAATCTGATCCTTGACCGGATTTGTTTCCGGGAACTCCTTCAGTACTATTTCACGCCGGACAACGTGCTGAACGAGGTCAGGAGGATGATAGAGGACGAGGAGTATCGCTCCGCGATGCTGTCAGGCTATCAGGAGATTCGGGACGCTCTCGGTGGGGAGGGGGCTTCCGCTGCTGTCGCCAGGGCGATGATAGCGGAATTAAGAAAATAGTTGGCAGGTCGCTTCGGCCCTTCGACAAGCTCAGGGACCGAGCATACTGGTCACTGAACTTGTGGTCACTGAGCCTGTGGTTGCTGAGCTTGTCGAAGCATCGAAGTGACCCAATGTGTAGAATAATAACATTTTGAATATGAAAAGAATAGCATTGATCGCATTGATGATTGTGGCCGGAACCGTGGCCGCATATTCACAGACGGAACAGAGTCTGCCGACTGAGATTTACGTCGAGGGTGGAAAGAACCATGTCCAGGGAATAGCCTACGACAAGGCGGCCGGGCAGATGTACTTCTCGTTCACGACGAGTTTTTTAAAGACAGACCTCAAGGGGAATGTCGTGGGTTCCATCGACAGGATTCAGGGACACCTCGGGGCTATGACATTCAATCCTTCTGACAGAAAGGTTTACGCCTCCTTGGAATGCAAGGACGATGTCATCGGCGCTGGACTCTCATCTTTCGCCAAAGGACGGTCGATGTTCTATATCGCGATCATTGACGTTGACAAGGTTACGGAGGTCGGCATGGATTCCGAGAACAACGACGCTTTCAGGATTGTCTGCGTCAAGGATGCCACTAAGGATTATCACATGACAGGCTTCGCTGACAAGGAGTACGAGCATTTCTACGGCTGCTCCGGAATCGATGGAGTGACGATCGCCCCGAAGCTTGGCAAGAAGGGTGGGAAGAATTACCTCTACGTGGCCTATGGCATTTATGGCGACACCGCCCGCAACGACAACAACCATCAGGTGTTGCTTCGCTATGACCTCAAAAAATTGAATGAATATGCCGGGAAGGTGAAATTCGGGGATTTCTACGGTGAAGGCCCGGCCAAACCTTTGGATAAGTATTTCGCCTACACGGGAAACACGAACTGGGGAGTGCAGAATCTGGCTTACGATGCCGAGACCGGGAAGATGTTCATGGCTGTGTACAAGGGCCACAAGGACATATTCAAGAATTATGATATGTTTGTGTTCGATGTCGCTGACAAGCCGGTCAAAAGGCAGCTGGCGGGGGTGCTTTACGACAGGACAAAGCATCCGGTGATCGGGTCTTCGGAAAAGCCGGTTCCTGGATTTTACTTCAAGTACGGGGCGACAGGAATATCTCCGGTCGGTGACGGCTTGTTCTACTTCGCGGAGTCAGGAAAGAACGTGGAGACAAAGAAGCAGTTCTCCAGAACCCATCTTTACCGCTGGACCGGTGATTTCGCCAAGCCGTTCGACAGGTTTTAGGGTTTCTTCCTCATGACACTGAGGTCAACAAGTCCAGGGACTCCTTTAACGACAGCCTTGTCGGTGAACTGCCACCAAGTCCAGCCCTCGAATGCGGGCTGGTCTTTTTCATAATGAGCTATCCAGACCGGATAATTCTCCGTGATGTCTTTGCTGAGGCAGTCTCTGGCGAACGATGCTCCGGTATAGACAATCGGTCTCTTACCGTAATGGTTCTCAACGGTTCTGAGCCATTTGAGAGCCTCCTCGTTCAGCTTTTTCCTCGAACCGCCGCGATGGATGGTCTCGATGTCCAGCACGGGAGGCAAGTCCTTGAATCTCAGGTCGCCTACGGTCTTGATGAACAATCGGGCCTGCGCTTCACCATCCTTTGAGCTTCTGAAGAAATGATACGCTCCCCGGCGAAGCCCTGACCTGCCGGCGTCATGCCAATTCCTCTTGAAATCCTTATCGACCATCGCCACGCCTTCCGTGGCCTTGATGAACACAAAGCTCACCGGAGTGATGTCCTTGGCCTGGTGATGATCCCTGATCGTCCTTCCGCGCTTGTCCGTCAGCACGTAAAGGGAATCCCAAACGATTCCGTCAGCGTTGTGGTGGGAGATGTCGATTCCATAGCGCCAGTCGCCGGACGGAACCTTGGCTCCGCTCTCATGTTCGCCGCCGCCACCACGGCTGAAGAATATGATCGCCAGAGCCAGGACGACAGACACGGCGATGCCGACAGCCGTCCATACCCCGATAGTCACTTTCAGTGGCTTCCTCTTTTTCCTCCGTGAGCCTTTTGCCGGGGAGATCTTGGTTCTTTGTGTGCCGTTTTTTCTGGAGACTCCGCTTTTGCCTTTCACAGGACCACCATTTCTGGCGTTCCCGCTTCCTGCGCTTTTGCCTTTTCCGGTCGCTGAACCCTGAATATTCTTCTTTTTCGCCTCTGGCATATTCATGAAAACCTGAAAACCGTGGCAACCGTAGCCACAACCAGACAAAATTAATGAATATTTCTCATTATCTTTGTGAGCTGTATATTTAAAGGACTATGAACTGGTTCATCGAGATATTCACGGAACCGTCTTATATTCAGGCGATTCTTGTCTTGTCGCTGATTTGCGTGGCAGGTCTTCTTTGCAACAAGATCAAGTTTAAGGGAGTCAGCCTCGGCGTGACATTCGTGTTTTTCGCCGGAATCCTCGTCGGACACTTCGGCCTCAGCGTCGATCCGCAGATGCTGGCGTTGGCGCAGAACTTCGGCCTTGTGCTTTTCGTCTTCACACTTGGTCTGCAGGTCGGTCCGAGTTTCTTCCCATCACTGAAAAAAGGAGGAATCAAACTGAATATCCTGGCGTTCGCGGTGCTGTTGATAGGCACTCTCATGACGTTGGGAATAAGTAAATTATGCGGGATGTCGCTGCCTGTGGCGACAGGCCTTCTGACAGGGGCCGCGACCAACACTCCGATGCTCGGAGCCGCGCAGCAGACCCTGCTTCAGACCGATCCGGGAGCAGTGGATGTCTCTAACCAGATGGCCACGGCCTGTGCCGTGGGCTATCCATTCGGAGTGATAGGTGTGATTCTGTGCGTGGTGATCCTTTCCGCGATATTCCGCAAGGATCGGGGAACCAAAGATATTCATGACAATCAGACTTTCATCACTGAGTTCAGGGTGAGCAATCCTGCGGTTTTCGGCAAGAATATCCGGGACATCATGAAAGACGCGCACGTCCGCATTGTCGTGTCCAGGGTTTGGAAATATGGCGGCTACGGGCGTGGGCAGGTGATCATTCCGGATGGTGACACTGTTCTTGAGGAAGGGGAGCATGTGCTTGTGCTGACCCGTGAGAAGGATGCCGGAGCGGCCGAGCAATTGTTCGGCGAGAAAGTCGTGAAGGATTGGAACAAGAAAGACATTGATTGGAATCATCTGGACGGAATGCTTGTTTCCAGGCATATATTCGTGACCAAGACGAGCGTCAACGGGGCGAAACTCGGGGATCTGCATCTGCGCAACGTCTATAGAATCAACATCACGAGGGTGAACCGAGCCGGTATCGATCTGCTCCCTTCCCGTGACCTTAGACTTCAGATCGGAGATAAACTGACAATCGTCGGAGAGCAAAAAGCTATTGACCGTGTGGCGGAAGTGCTTGGAAATCAAGAAAAAGAACTTCGTAATCCGAATCTGTTGTTTATCTTCATCGGCTTGATGCTCGGCTTGATACTGGGAAGCCTCCCTATTACTATTCCTGGAATGAGTGTTCCGATCAGACTTGGAATCGCCGGCGGCCCGATTCTGATAGGCATCCTGATGGGCGCTTTCGGTCCGAGGATTCATCTGACCACCTACACGACTCATAGCGCGAATCTGATGCTCAGGCAGTTTGGTTTGACGGTCTATCTTGCCGGACTGGGTCTCAGCGCCGGACCGGACTTTTTTGAGACAGTCCTTAGGCCGGAGGGTCTGCTGTGGATCGGTGTAAGTGTCCTTCTGGCCATTGTCCCGGTGCTTCTGGTCGGCTTCGTCGCCTCCAGATTCTGTAAGACGGACTATGCTGAGAATGTCGGGATGCTGTGTGCATCTATGGCCAACCCTATCGCTCTCAACTACGCGCTTACGACCGTTGATGACGACGAGCCTTCCGTCGCCTACGCGACCGTCTATCCGATGGAGATGTTTCTTCGTGTGATTTCCGGGCAGGTGCTGATGTTGCTTTGATCGGTTGCCGATCCTGCGCATCGATAAATAAGATGTATCTTATAAGACAGCGGATTCCCCTTTGCTAATTTTGGTAACGTGCAAAATTAGCAAAGGGGAATCCGCTGTCATTTGTTATCATACATCTGGTAAATTTGCCGGTAAATTTCGTTACAAGGTGGTAAATTTCGTGTCAGAACGAAATCTACCACTTTGATTTCATTGTGTTTAGGTGGCTGTTGTGTACATTTGCCCAAAACTAATTCTACCGAAATAAATATTAATCATGACAAGAATTTTAGAGAAAGCCGGCATCAAGTTTCTGTTGCCCCTATGCTTTTTAGTGTCTTTCGGATGCTCGGACTATTCTCCGGACATTGATGATGTCCACAAAAGGTTGAATGGTCTTGAGGACAATAAGATCTCCTCCATCGAAAATCAGATCAAATCGATCAATTCCACGATTCCTAAGTTGGAGAAGACCGACGCGGATCTGAAAGAGATGATTGATCACCTTCAGGAAATCGCGGACGGGTTCGGAAAGTCAATCTCCAGGAACGAGGAAAGCATTTCCGCTTTGAGATCCGACCTTGAAAAAGCGGCCGAAGAACTTAAGGACAGCGATAGGAAAGACAAGGAATATGTCCTCGACTCCCTCGGCAGGGCCAAGGCCGTGCTTGTCGCTTTGCTTGGGGCAGAGAAGACTGAAATGGACGGGAAACTCGCTTCTGTCAACAATGCGATTTCGGATCTGAAAAAGAAAGACTCTGAGATTGAGGATAAGATTTCTGATTTGAAGACTTACATTGACGATGAACTGAGAGACGCGGAGGACTGGGCATCGGCCACGTTTATGACACTCGATCAGTACAATACTGCCGTGGATCTGATTGCTGGAATAGAGGGCGAGATTTCAGGATTGAAGACCTCTATGGCGAACCTTGAGACTCGTCTGACGAAGAAATATTCAGAGGATCTGAAAACAGCGGCGGAGGGAGTGAAGTCCAAGCTTGCCGGAGAGGTCGAAGGTCTGAATGACAGGATCGACAAGGAGGTCTTAGACATCACTAAGGCCTACACAGCCGCCATAGCCACTTTCCGTGAGGAGATGGACAAATGGTGGAGCGAAAGTCTGAAGAAATCCATCGATGACTGCGAGACCTCGATGAAGTCCTGGGTGAACAGCACTTTGGACGGCTACTGGACAATAGCTCAGACACAGGATTCCCTCAAGGCGCTTAATGATGACATCAAAGGACAGCTTGAGGCTCAGAAGACATTCCTGAATGGCCTTATCGAAGCCAATGCGGCTGACATCAAGACTCTGAATGACAAGTTGAAAGAACTTGATGAGGCTGTGAAGAAAAACTCTGATGACATCGATGCTGTCAATAAGGCTCTTGGAGAGGCGAAGGATGAGCTTACCAACGCCTACACGGATGCGATTTCCAAGGCGATATCGGAATTTGAGGGCACTTTCTCAGAAGAGATCAAAAACAAGATTGCCTCTGTGAACAATAGCCTTGAGACGAAAAACAAGGCCATAGAGAGTAAGGTATTGGCATTAGAGGAGTCTGTCAGCAGCTTGAATGACAAGTTGTCCGAATTCTTGAATGCCAGTGTGTCTTTAAGAATCCAATCTGTTTCCTGGTTCCCGACTTCCACGGATGGCAAGGAAATCCTTTATTATGACAAGGGAGACCCTGAATTCCAGGGCAGCGAGAATTACAGGTACATCAAATTCCGGTTTGAGGTTCGCCCGGCAAGTGAAGCGGCCAACATCACGGCGGATCTGCTGTCTGCCCGTCTGCTTTACACAAAGACCAGAGCTGCGGCCGGAGAGGATGTGGAGTTGGACATAACTGATTTTAAGAATGATGACGGAATCATCACTATGACCATTGACGCATCCAAAGTCTCTAAAGATTTCATTGACGGCAAGATTCCGGCGAGTGTGGCCGTGGCTGTCGGAAATCTCAGCACGGAATATGTTCCTCTTAAGGCTCAGGCACTTGAGGATCCGGTAATCCGCTATGAGACAATTGACGGAAAGATGCTGTCGGACAGTGAGCTTGAAAAAGTGATATGTTACGGTAGAGTCGGGGGTGGTTATCTGACATTACTGAACAGGACGCACACCTATGGCAGGATTGACTTTACAGGGGAGATTGTCGAACTGGTCATCAACCTTAGCCGAAGTACTTGGGAAGGTGCCACATTGAAGAAAATAAAGGTGTGCCGGGATGCCGCTGTGCCTAAATTCAGTATTTATGGGGAATTGAGATTTTATAACCAATACAGGCTTGAATTTGCGGATTTGGAAAAGTTGGATGTTTCGAAATTGGATAATCTTATGCGCCTGTTTGAGCAGTGCACTCATTTGGCCGATTTGAGAATATCGTCTTGGTGTCCTAAACCTAAGGAAATGTATCGAGCGTTTTATTGCTGCCGTTCTTTAAAGACATTGGACCTTTCGGGATGGGATATGAGCCAGATTGATAGAGTTACTGAGTTGTTCTATAATTGTGCGTCACTTAGAAATGTGTATTTGGATAAGTGGGATCTGACCAATTACAAAGGGGAAACATATCCAAAAGTATATGAGAGGGATGTTTTCAGTGGTCTTCAGAGCGATAGGCACGATTTAAATATATACGTCAGAAACTGCAATAAAAAGACCGTGAATGCTGTGAAAAGATGGGTCAATAACTCAGTAATCGCCCAAGGCCAACCGCACGAGAGGGTGAATTACATTACCAAATAAAACAAAATATTTAACTTAATGAATATAAATACAATGAATATGAAAAAATATATTGCCGCCCTTTTCGGCGCGATCGCCCTTGTGGCGTCCGGTTGTACTGATTACGACTCTGACATCAAGAGGCTTGAACAGAGGATTGATGAGATTGAGAGCAACCAGATAAAATCGATTGAGTCGCAGATAGAAAACATCAACGAGTCGCTTCCGAAATTGGAACAGACTGACAAGGATCTCAAGGGAATGATCACTGCCCTTGAAGGCACTGCGGACGATCTTGCTAAGTCATTGGCCGACAACTCGAAAAATATTTTCGATGTGAAGTCGGAACTGGAGAAAGCCGTTAAGGAGCTTCAGGCAAGCGACAAGAAGAACAAGGAGGAACTTATCGCGGCGATCAACACCGCCAAGGGTGAGGTTCTCGCCAACCTTGAGTCAGCTAAGACAGAGATCGAAGGCAAACTGACCACCATAAACAAAACGATCGCGGATCTTCAGAAGAAGGATGCCGAACTTGAGAAGAAAATCTCTGACCTCAAGGAATATGTTGACAAGGAGATCAAAGGCACTAAGGACTGGGCGACCGCCACGTTCGCGACATTGACGCAGTACAACGGCATCGTGGAGCAGATCGCGGGAATCAACTCGGAGATCAGTGGCCTGAAGAAATCACTTACAGACCTTGAGACCCGCCTTACAAACAAGTTTGCCGAGGACTTGAACAAGGCCGTCAGTGACCTGAATGGCAAGATCGCCGATGAGGTCTCCGGCCTGAATACGAGAATCGACAAAGAGGTGTCTGACATCACCACTGCCTACACGACAGCCATCTCCACCACGCGTGATGAATTGGAGAAGGCTTGGGCCGCCAATCTGAAGACATCCATTGACGACTTGAAGAAATCCATGAAGTCTTGGGTGAATGAGAAGCTTACCGCCTATTGGACAATAGAGGAGACCAAGGCGGCGCTTGTGGCTCAGAAGACCGATCTCGAAACCAAGCTGGAAGGCCAGAAGGTTCTTCTGAAAGGTCTGATTGACATCAACACCGGTGACATCACCAAACTAAACGAGGCTTTGGCGAAGACCGAAAAGAACATCAAGGCCAACACCAAGGCGATCTCTGATTTAAGAGCGGACTTGGAAAAGGCTAAGACTGACATCACGGCGGCGTATGAGAAAGCCATTAGTGATGCGATCTCCGCCCTTGAGGGGAGGCTTGACACCAAACTGACGAATGAGATCAAGGCTGTCAATGACAGGATAGATGAGATTGTCAGCGATTGGGAGAGCCGTATCAAAGACTGTGAGGACCAGGTGAAAGCGGCTGTTGACAAGATGAACGAAGCCCTTAAGGAGATGGGCGGCAAGATTCAGTCTGTGACCTATCGCCCTGAATATTCAGACGGTGTGCATAATGTGTATAGGGACGATATGGCGTTCCGGATGAGATTTGAGATCCGCCCGGCCGGAGTTGTGTCTAAATTGAATTCAAACAATGTCAAGATGCTGGCCTACGTGGACTGGGGAAGAGGCCAATGGACGACATTTGATCTTACCGTCAAGGAGATCAAGCCGGAATCTAACGGAGTCATCGCGGTCAAGGCTTCGGCTGAGGTCATCAAGAGCTCTTCGGCTTCATTCTTTGATGCCGCGTGGTCATATACAACTTACGCGAAAGTTCTCATCGAGGATTCCGAGCAAGGTTGGGAAATCTCATCCGGCTTCGTTCCTCTTAAAGTCGTGGACGGCCGCTTGGATCCGAAGAAGGAGATCAATGGCCACGAATATGTCGAGATGGGCGACGGCCTGAAATGGGCCACCTGCAACGTAGGCGCGTCAACTCCAGAGGAAGACGGATCGAAATTCGCCTGGGGTGAGACGGAGACGAAATCTTATTATGTTATGAATAATTACAAATGGTACGAGAACGAGAACTACACCAAGTACAATTTTGATGATGGCAAGACCGTTCTTGAATCATCAGATGATGCCGCCACCGTCAACTGGGGAGACTCTTGGCGTACTCCGACCTTGGAGGAGTTCGCTAAGCTATTAAATAAAGAGAATTTTGAGTGGAAATATGATGATGCGAAGAAAGGTATGTCTGTTACAAGCAAAATCTCTGGCTATGAAGGGAACAGCATCTTCTTCAAATCTAAGGAATCTTACTGGAGTTCAACTCGTTGGGGAGGTGAGAAAAATGCATATATTTTATATGTGGGGACTTCAATGAATACTCAAGATGGTGAGTGTACTATGGCGGGCCTTACAGAATGGCGCTACGAAGGGCTGAAGATACGCCCGGTCTCAAATTAAACCGTGAAGGTTAACGCTTTGATTAGTAAATAATACACATATTCTCCTCTTGCCCGGTCTGGGTGGGAGGAGATGTTGTTATCAGATTGGTTGACAATGTTTTATCCTCCATGCATATCGGCCGTTTATCCGAGTTGCACCAGAGCTTTCTTTATCAAGGTATTTTTATTACATTTGCAAGACTGGAGCCGGCCGGACCATAGATGACTGTGGCGGAATGGAGAACAAGGCTGACGGCCGCTTATGGACGGGGCAGAAATCCTGTCCGCTATGATGATTTAAAACATATTAAAATATTCATTGATTATGGAACTTAAGGGATCTAAGACCGAGGAGAACCTGCGGACGGCGTTCGCGGGGGAGAGTCAGGCTCACACCAAGTATTTGTATTATGCGTCGAAGGCCGCTAAGGATGGCTATGTGCAGATCGGCAAGTTGTTCGAAGAGACCGCGAAGAATGAGAAGGAGCATGCCAAGATCTGGTTCAAGCTTCTGCACGATGGCGGGGTCCCTTCAACGGAGGAGAATCTTGCGGACGCAGCGGCTGGCGAGAACTACGAGTGGACTGACATGTACGCCGGGTTCGCCAAGACCGCCAAGGAGGAAGGCTTTGATGAGATCGCATTCCTTTTCGAGAAGGTAGGGGCCATCGAGAAGACCCACGAGGAGCGTTATAAGAAGCTGTTGAAGAACGTTCAGGACGCTGTTGTGTTCTCGAAGGACGAGGACATGATCTGGGAGTGTTCGAACTGCGGCCACATCGTGATCGGCAAGAAGGCTCCGGAAATCTGCCCGGTCTGCAAGCATCCAAGAAGCTATTTCCAAGTAAAGGCTGAAAACTATTAAAATTCAAGAATATGAAGAGAATAATCATCGCCGCCGTAGCCGTGGCGCTTCTGCCTCTTGCCGTTTCGGCACAGCCTAAGCCGGCCCAGCCTGAGGCCGAGTACAAGTTCACTGTTGTGAAGGAGAACCCGATCACGCCTGTCAAGAACCAGTATCGTTCTGGTACCTGCTGGTGCTTCTCGACTCTCGGATTCCTTGAGTCTGAGGCAATCAGGATCAAGAACATAAAGGACACGACACTCTATCCGGATTTCTCCGAGATGTTCGTGGTCTCACATTCCTACAAGGACAGGGCAGTGAAATATGTCCGCACTGACGGCAACATCAACTTCGCCGCCGGTTCCGAGGCTGACGATGTTCTCCACGTTATAGAGGACTATGGTCTTGTTCCTCAGAGCGCGATGCCTGGCCTCCAGCCGCTTCCGATCCACGGAGAGCTTGACGCCACCACGAAGGCTTACGTCGAAGCCATCGCAAAGAACCCGAACAGAACTCTTTCTTCAAACTGGAAAAAGGGCTTCGACGCGATTGTGGACAATTTCCTCGGCGAAACCCCGGAGACTTTTGAATATAACGGCAAGACCTACACCCCTGCTTCCTACAGGGATGAGATGGGAATCGTTCCGGCCGACTATGTGACACTCACATCGTTTACCCATCATCCGTTCTACACATCGTTCATCATGGAGATCTCAGACAACTGGAGATGGGATTCCGCCTACAACATACCTCTGGATGAGTTCATGGAGGTCATCTACAACGCTGTGGACAAGGGATATACCCTTGCCTGGGGAACTGACGTGAGCGAGAAGGGCTTCACCAGAAACGGAATCGGAGTGCTTCTTGATGACACGAAATCAACCGCAGGCTCAGATCAGGAGCGTTGGGTCGGCAAAGCAGGAGAGAAGAAAGAGGCCGCTGTCGCTGATCTTCCTAAAGAGGCTCCTGTGACCCAGGAATCCCGTCAGGAAGGCTTCGACAACAAGACCACCACTGACGATCACGGAATGCAGATCTTCGGAGTCGCCAAGGATCAGAACGGTACCAAATACCTGATGATCAAGAACTCTTGGGGAACCACCGGCAAGTACAATGGAATCTGGTATTGCTCCGATTCTTTCGTCCGCGCCAAGTCAATGGACGTTCTCGTCCACAAGGACGCCCTCTCCAAGGATCTTAAGAAGAAGCTTGGAATCAAGTAAATGACAATCATAAAACATATACCCAACACGATTACCTCTATGAACCTCCTTTGCGGAGTTCTGGGGGTAATCGCTTCTTTGGGCGGACGGCTGGAATTGGGGTTCGTCCTGATGATCTGCGCCGCCGTCTTTGATTTCTGCGACGGACTGGCCGCGAGGCTTCTTAAGGCATATTCGGAAATAGGAAAGGAGTTGGATTCGCTGGCTGATGATGTCAGTTTCGGAGTGCTGCCGGCCGTGATGCTTTACCAGATCAGCGGAACGGACATCCTGATCCTGAAATATTTACCACTCGTGCTTGCCGCGTTCTCCGCCTTGAGGCTTGCCAAGTTCAATCTGGACGAGCGTCAGCACGACAGTTTCATCGGGCTTCCGACCCCGGCGGCCGCGATGATCTGCGGCTCACTGGCGACTTTGGTGACCGTGAGGCCAGACTGCTTCCTGGCGCATTGGTGCGAGGGACCGGTTTTCATTCCTGTTCTGACTCTGACGCTTTGCTATCTTCTGGTCAGCGAGATTCCTATGTTCTCGATGAAGTTCGGAGGCGGAAAGAAAGCCCCGAAGCTGGAAGTCGCTAAAAGGGTCGCCTTTCTGGTCATCGTTGGCCTTGCGATCGTCATCGCGCTTGTCGAACATACTCACTGGTCGTTCATCTTCCTTGCCAGTTTCATGGGCTACATACTCATCAATTTGGCGATGAGTGATTTGATTGCCAAAAAATAGCGGATGGATAAACACGTTATACTTTATGTCCATGGAATGGGCGGGGGAGGTGACAGCCGTATCCCGTCCATTCTTAAGGATAATCTGGGACCTGATTTCGAGGTTGTGATCAGAACTTACGATTTTGACCCGGAAATCGCCCATAGGCAACTGGCTGCTTGGGCGGCGGAAGTCCGTCCCGATCTTGTGATAGGGGAGAGTATGGGAGCCACGCATGCCATAGCGCTGAGAGGCTATCCTCATCTTTTCGTTTCCCCGTCACTGAACGCTCCTCGATATTTTGTAGCCTTGGCTTGGCTGACGCTGATTCCCGGCGTGACGGCTCTGTTTGACAGAATCTACCGTCCGCGACCTGGGGACAGACAGAAACTGCATTTCACCTACAAACCTTTGAAGAAGTGGCGGAAGGTCTTCGCCGATGCGATGCTGAACACGCCGCTTAACGGTGGCAAGGACTATTTCCATGCCTTTTTCGGCACCCGGGACCATTACCGCCGCAGCGGTGTCGTCTCGATCCGCACCTGGAAAAAATACTTCGGCGACGGCACCTGGACCATCTACGACGGCACCCACTTCATGGAGTATGAATATGTTCTCTCACTCCTCATCCCGAAAATCCATGAGGTTTTAGGAATATAGATAAGACCACACAGCTCTGGTGATGTTGGCTGAGGCTGAAGTTCCGGCAAACTTTCTGGAATGTATTGTCACACAGTTCTCCCTGGATATTCCTTGAGTCCCGCTTCAAGCGCGTCGAACGCCTTTTCGAGTTCCGGAATTCCGAGTACGTATGCCAGCCGGATCTGATTCCCTCCGAATCCTGGAGTCTTGTAGAAGGACTTTGCCGGGGTCACCATAGTGGTCTGGCCGTCAAGGCGGAAATCCGTAAGCATCCATTTCGCGAACCTCTCCGCATCATCCACCGGAATACGCGCGATGGTGTAGAACGCTCCCATCGGAGTCGGGGAATATACCCCTTCCATGGCGTTGAGACGAGAGATCGCATAGTCACGTCTGGCTATATATTCATTTCTTACTTCCGTGAAGTATGACTGCGGGGTGTCGAGCGCTCCGATCGAGGCGAGCTGTCCGTAAACCGGCGGACAGAGGCGTGACTGGGCATATTTCATCGCCGCTTCCATCACGCCCTTGTTGTGAGAGACGATGCAGCCGACGCGGCAGCCGCAGAGGTTGTAACGCTTTGAGACAGAGTCGACGAGGATGACGTTGTCCGCAAGGTCGGGAATGTTCATCGCCGAGAAATGCGGCTCGTCCGTGTAGCAGAACTCCCTATAGACCTCGTCTGAAATCAGGAAAAGGTCATGCTTTCTGGCCACTTCGCCCAACGCGAGCATTTCCTCTTTAGAGTACAATGTTCCGGTCGGGTTGCCAGGGTTGCTGATGAGGATCGCTTTCGTGCGGGGTGTCACGAGTTTCTCGAACTCTTCGACCGGAGGGACTTTGAATCCGCTTTCGATGTCGGTGTGGACGGCTTTGAGGATGATTCCGCTCTCAAAGCAGAACGTGTTGTAGTTCGTGTAGAAAGGTTCGATCACGATGAGTTCGTCGCCTTCGTCGCAGGCTATCTGAAGCGCGAGGTTGACCGCTTCGCTTCCGGCCACTGTGACGATGATCTCGGGGACTGAGACATCGATGCCTATGCTGCGGTAGTATTTCTCCGCCAGCCCTTTGCGAAGTTCCGGCAGCCCGGCCGAATTGGTGTAGGAGATGTGGTCGAGAGTGTTCCTGCGCACCGCGTCAAGGGCGCACTCGGGGGATTTGATGTCAGGCGCGCCGACATTGAGGTGATAGACTTTCACGCCGTCGTTTTGTGCCGCGTCGGCGAAAGGCACGAGCTTCCTGATGGCGGAAGCCGGCATCAGGCTTGATTTTTTTGATACTTTAACCATCTTGTCAAGGAGTTTTATACACAACTAAGTAATCCTTATTATTTTTAAGGCTCAGTGACTTCAAAGATAGTGAAGATTTTTTTACCTTTGCAGTCTGAATAGTACAAATTGTATAATTTGAGTGGTTCCGATGGCCTTGCCATCAGGAAAGTGTTTGACGACAGTGAAGAGATTTTTTGCGGTAATATTGTTGGTCCTATTCGTCGTTGCGGCTTCCAGCTGTTCAAGACGAATTGAAAATAATTATAGGACAATAGCTTACGTCAATTCTTTGCTTGCGGATTCTCTTTCAGAGCTGCGGACGTTGGCGGAAAGCAACGGTAAAACCTCCGGGGCGATCGTTCTGGTCGGGGAGCCGTCCGGTTGCCTGCGTCTCAGCGAGAAGATGATGCTCTGTGACGAGTTTGACAACATCGACGCCCGGAAAGTCAGCGACGGGCTGCCGGATTTCGCCGGGGAAACGATTGTCTCCATCCTGAATTTCGCTGACACATCCTATCAGGACCGGTCTGTCACGAAAAACGGACAGACATCCTTGCGGGAACTGGCGGTAAAAGATGCGATCGACGCTCTTCGAAGCCCTTTCCGCTGCAAGGTCCTTATCATCTGCTGTCCTGTTCTTTCTGAATATGGAGGGAGTGATGTCAGCGATCTTTTCGAAAGGATCGGCTGTGATGTTCCGGTGATATATTCATCGGACACAACATTTTCATTCTCTGAAGCTTGCTTCCGAAAAATGAGGGAAATGGATGCTTTTACGCATAACATCTCCTATCCTTCCGCAAGGCTGCTTGTGGCGGTGCGTGACTCCTCTGATTCCAAGGTGTCTGTCCTGCCGTTCGTTGACAGTCTTGTCCCGGCCTCGTTCCCTGACACAGTCGGGGTGCTGGCTCCAAACACTTATTATTCCTATGTCGTACAAAATCAGCATTAGTCCAGAAGAAATAGAGCGGCTGGAGCCTTCGAGCTTCCCGGGTAAGATAAAAGTTATTGACAATCAAGGTTTTGAGTTTCTTAAAGCTGTCAGTTACCTCAGGCGGCAGAAGGTCATTGGTTTTGACACGGAGTCCAGGCCTTGCTTTTCGGCGGACCAGCCTCATTACGGGGTCTCGTTGTTGCAGCTTTCCGGTAAGGAGAGGGCTTTTCTGTTCCGCATCAAATTGATGGGCGGCATCCCTAAATCATTGCGCAAGATTTTGGCAAGCAAGGAGATAATCAAGGTCGGCGCGGCAGTGACCGATGACGTGCGTGGTCTTAAGAAACATCACGATTTCGAACCGAAAGCCTTCGTTGACCTTCAGAAGATGGTCTGGGAATATGGCATCAAGGACAAGAGTGTCAAGAAGATGGCCGCGATAATCCTCGGCGTTAGGATCTCCAAGACACAGCAGCTTTCCAATTGGGAGGCGGACGTGCTTTCTGATTCGCAGCGGGCCTACGCCGCGACGGATGCCTGGATTTGCCGTGAGATGTACTACAAGCTGTTGGCTTCGGAGAAGAATCCGTTGACTCCTGAGCAGATGCTTCCTAATCCTCCAAAACACACTGAAAATGACAAAGATAATATTAAAGAAAGGTAGAGAGGACTCTCTCTTGAGATTCCATCCATGGGTTTTTTCCGGAGCCATAGCGCAGGTTGTCGGTGAGCCGGCGGAAGGTGACATCGTAGGTGTGTTTTCCCAAAGCGGTGATTTTCTGGCTTATGGGCATTATCAGATAGGCTCGATCGCCGTCCGTGTGCTGAGCTTCGCCGGTGAGGATGTCCTTTCTCCGGATTTCTGGAGGAATATGATTGCCCGCGCACTTCGGGTACGCATCGCCACAGGTCTCGCCGGCCAGGTCCCTGAGCATATTGAGTCGGTCCCTGAGCTTGTCGAAGGGCCGGCCAACGCAGAACAGTCGCTTCGACAGGCTCAGCGACCGAGCGAAGCTCTCACCAACTGCTATCGCCTGATTCATGGTGAAGGCGACGGTCTCCCTGGCTTGATCATAGACTATTATGATGGTGTCTGCGTCATGCAGGCACATTCCGTCGGTATGTTCCGTGCCAAGGGCGCAATCTGCGAGGCCTTGAAGTCCGTTTATGGTCCGTCCCTTAAGGCTGTCTATGACAAGAGTTCCGGAACCGCTCCGTTCAAGGCCGGTCTCGATCTCGTTGACGGCTACCTTTACCGTTCCGAGAACTTCTCAGATGACGAGCAGGTTGTCTTGGAGAACGGACACAAGTTCTTTGTCAACTGGACAGAAGGTCAGAAAACAGGCTTTTTCCTCGACCAAAGGGAGAACCGCGCCCTTGTCGGGAAATATTCCCGTGGCCGTAATGTCCTGAACCTGTTCTGCTACACCGGAGGATTTTCTGTCTGTGCCCTCGGTGCTGGGGCGGTGCACGTTGATTCTGTTGACAGCTCACGCAAAGCCATCGACATGGTGGAAAGGAATATGTCGTTGAACGGCTTTGAGCCGTCCCGGCATACCGGCTATTGCGCGGATGCCATCGAGTTCCTTCGCAACGTTCCCGAGGACAAGTACGATTTGATGATCGTCGATCCACCGGCATTCGCAAAACACAGGGGAGCCTTGAACAATGCCCTCCGCGCTTACCAGCGCCTTAACGCCGCGGCGATCTCCAAAGTCGCCCCTGGTGGTTTGGTCTTCACGTTCAGCTGCTCGCAGGTCGTTGACAAGGAAGCTTTCGCTCTAGCGGTGTTCTCCGCCGCGGCCCAGACCGGACGCAGCGTGAGGATCCTCGACCGTCTGAACCAGCCTGCCGACCATGCCGTCAACATCTATCACCCGGAAGGCGAGTATCTCAAGGGTCTGCTCCTCTACGTAGAATAGAGATTGTCGTGGAGTCTAAGTAGTTGTGGCTTAAGTGATTTCTATATCTCCTCCCTTCGTGTCAGCAGGGAAGGAGGTCCTTTTAATTATTTGTGGCTCAGGCTTGTAGCCTCCACGCCGTCCTTGGCCGTATAAAAAAAGAGATCGACTAAACAAGTCGATCTCTTTCTGTCGAGGTGCCTAGCGGAATCGAACCGCTGTAGCAGGTTTTGCAGACCTGTGCCTAACCGCTCGGCCAAAGCACCATTGGTTGTGGAATGCAAAGATAACGCTTTTTCTTTTATCCGCAAATATTTCTTTCCTAAAACGGTTGGAAAACTTTGGAATATGTTGCCGGGCTGGCTGAATATTCCTTATAATTAAGTAAATTTGTAGGTCAGCATATTGATAATAGTAAAATTAATGAATATGAGAAAGATAATGTCAATGATGGCTGCCGTGTGCGTGTCCGCGATGGTGGCCATGGCGCAGGAAACACCGCTCAGGTTCGCGTTCCTTACGGATCTGCACTATTCCGCCGGAAGCGGATCGGTGTCGGACATAAGCCGTTGCGTCAAGGATGTCAACTCGTTGGACGGACTGGATTTCGTCTTGATAGGCGGCGACCTGACCGATTTCGGAACGGATGAGGAGATCGCGGCCGTGAAGCAGATGTTGGATTCACTCAAGTACAAGTACTATGTCGTGGCCGGGAACCACGACGCGAAGTGGTCGGAGAGCGGCTGCAACACATTCCTCAAGGTGTTCGGCTATGAGAGCTACGAGTTCGAGTGCAAGGGCTGGCGTTTTGTCGGCTGCAACTGCGGGCCGGACATGAGAATGGCTCCCGCGCTGATTCCGCAGGAGAGTATGGAATGGTTGAAAGGACTTAAGCCTGGGAAGAAAACGATATTCGTGAACCATTACCCGCAGGACACATCCGTGCTGAACTATTTTGATGTGACACGCGAGCTCAAGAGGATCGGCACACGGTTCGAGGTCGGCGGCCACTGGCACAGGAATGTGGCTCTGGATTATGACGGTTTGCCTGGTGTTCTGGACCGCTCGACCCTGACCGCTGGGAAGCAGCCTGGCTACAACGTGTTCACAATTCAGGATGACAGTGTGACTGTCTCGGAGAGAAGGCTTTACGGTTCCACGACCGTCCAGATGGAGCCTTGGTACACGAGAAGGCTGACCGAGGTTAAAGACACGGTGACTTACGATGCCGACGGACTGCCGGCAAGCTATCCGTGGATGCGCTACGATGTCAACAACGACAGCCCTGTCAAGGAAGTATGGAAGCTAAAGGACGACAGTAACATTGTCGCCGGCTTCGCTCGCTCCGGAGGAAAAGCTTGGTACACAACAGCTTCCGGGAATGTGCGCTGCATCAGTGTCAAGAATGGTGAAAGAATATGGTCGAAGAGGTTTCCGGGCAAGATATTCTCGACTCCTGCGGTTCAGGGCAAGTATCTTGTCTTCGGCTGCACGGACGGCAACATCTATGCGCTGAACGCCAAGAACGGAAAAACGATCTGGAAATACGCCGCAAGGAAATCAGTGCTGGGAAGTCCTGTGATATTCAACGGCAAGGTCTATGTCGGCGCTTCGGACGGATGCTTCAGGGCTCTTGACTTGAAGACCGGCAAGGCCGTGTGGACATATTCAGACGTGCAGGGATTTGTGGAGTGCCGTGCCTATGTCGATAAGGAACAGGTTGTGTTCGGGACTTGGGGTAATAAGCTTTATTCCCTTGATCCTCAAACTGGTGCGCTTCAGTGGGAATGGAAATGCGAGAAGCCTTCGAGGATGTACTCTCCGGCGGCCGTGTGGCCGGTCAAGGCGTGCGGGAAGATATTCATAGCTGTCCCTGACAGAAGGCTTTACGCGCTTGACGCGGCGACAGGCAAGGAGTTGAGGCATTACGAGAAATCAGCCCGCGAGGCGGTAGGAGTCTCGCCGGACGGGAAAAAGATTTATTGCAAATCCATGTGGCACACAATCACTTCTGTGGATGCGGCGAGTCTTGATGTGGATTGGCGTGCGGAGACCGGAGCCGGGTATGAGATTTCTCCGACTTCGATCGAGCGCATCGGAAATGAGGTGATCATGCCGACTGACAAGGGAAATATCATCGGGTTCGACGCCGAAGATGGTCACAGGCTTTGGGCTCGGAAGGTCTCCATCGCGCTGGTGAATCCGATGGAGGTCTGGTCTGAAGGCTCAAGCACTTACATCCTTGCCTCCACTATGGACGGCACGGTGACGCTGCTGCGAAAGTAGTTGAACCACTGGTCGTTTCGGTGCTTCGGCAAGCTCGACAACCGAAAGCAACCGGTCGCTGAGCTTGCCGAAGTAGCAAATAAGGACATAAATGATCCGGTCGCTGAGCTTGCCGAAGTAGCAAATAAGGACATAAATGATCCGGTCGCTGAGCTTGCCGAAGTGACATGAAGAAAATAATTATTATCTATGAATATGAAAAAGTTACTACTGATTCTGTCGGCCGCCTTGGTCGTGCCCCCGCTTCTTGCGGAGAAAAACAGCGGGATGGAGCCGTGGCAGGATCCGAACGTGTTCGAGGAGAACCGCCTGCCGATGGCCGCCACTTTCACCACGGACCAGCAGAAGACGTTGACCCTCAACGGAATCTGGAAGTTCAAGTGGAACGAGACCGTAGAGGGTCGCATCAAGGGGTTCGAGGCTGTGGACTTCAACGATGCTGACTGGGGCACGATCCCGGTTCCAGGAATGTGGGAACTGAACGGGTACAACGACCCAATTTACCTGAATGTCGGCTTCGCCTGGAGGGGACACTACACGAACAACCCTCCGTACCCTCCGACAGAGCACAACTATGTCGGTCAGTACCGCAGGACCTTCAATGTTGACAGGTCCTGGCTCGGGAAACAGATCTGCCTCTGCATCGGCTCCGCCACCTCCAACGTCCGCGTCTGGGTGAACGGCAAGATGGTCGGCTACAGCGAAGACAGCAAGCTGGAGGCTCGTTTTGACCTCACCAAGTACGTCAAGGAGGGGGAGAACCTCATCGCCCTTGAGATCTTCCGCTGGTGCGACGGCTCCTACCTTGAGGACCAGGACTTCTGGAGGCTCAGCGGAATCGCCCGAGGGGTTTATGTCTATACCCGTGAGAGGGAACGCATCGAGGACGTGAACGTCATCGCGGGGATGGACGGAAACTTCACCGTGAAGGCCAAGGTGACCAAGGGTGTGAGGAACGTCCGTGTCGCCGTCATCGACAATAATGGCAATCAGGTGGCCTACCGTGAGGCCGCACCGGTCAAGGGCGAGGCTGTCTTGAACGGAATGGTCCAGGATCCTGCCCTTTGGAGTGCCGAGATTCCGAACCTCTACACCTTGAAGGTGACCGCCTCCGACAAGAGGGACGTTGTGGAAAGCACCTCCATCGATTTCGGATTCAGAACGGTTGAAATAAAGGACAGCCAGCTTCTTGTCAACGGCCAGCCTGTCCTCATCAAGGGCGCAGACCGCCACGAGATGAACGCCGACAAGGGCTATGTCGTCTCCGAGGCGGATATGATCAACGACATCCGCATAATGAAGGGGCTGAATATGAACGCTGTGCGCACCTGCCACTACCCGAACGACCCGCGCTGGTACTCCCTCTGCGACAAGTACGGCCTCTATGTGGTGGACGAGGCCAATGTGGAATCCCACGGAATGGGCTACGGGGATGAATCCTTGGCCCGCAGACCGGATTTCAAGGCCGCCCATCTTGTGCGTAACCAGAGGATGATGCGCAGGGATTTCAACCATCCATCCGTGATCATCTGGAGTTTGGGAAACGAGGCCGGTGACGGAGAGAACTTCGAGGCATGCTATGACTGGATCAAGGCCACCGACCCGACTCGACCTGTTCAGTACGAAAGGGCCGAGAGCAAAAGGCACACGGACATAATCTGCCCGATGTACGCCTCACCGAAAAAATGTGAGGAGATCATCCAACGCAATCTTGGCAGGCCGCTGATCCAGTGCGAATATGCCCACGCGATGGGCAACTCGATGGGCAACTTCAAGGAATATTGGGACCTCATCCGCAAGTATCCGACCTACCAGGGCGGCTTCATCTGGGACTTCGTGGACCAGGCGCTCCGCTGGCCTTCAAACGAGGGCGGCACCGACCACATCTTCGCGTTCGGTGGCGATTTCAATGAATATGACCCTTCGGACGGCTCGTTCAACTGCAATGGTGTCATCGCCGCCGACAGAACCCTGCACCCCCACGCCTACGAGGTCCGCTACCAGCACAGGAATATTCATACATCCCTTGCCGGGCAGGGAAAGGTGAACGTGTTCAATGAATATTTCTTCAAGGATCTGAGCCAGTACCGGATGCTTTGGAACATCACGGTTGCCGGCGAGGCCGTGTCCTCTGGAGTAGTCGAGAACCTGAACGTAAACCCTCAGAAGACGGAGACCGTTGACCTTGGCTTCAAGACGCTTCCTGAGGCTGACGTCGACATATTCCTTAACGTCTCGTATGTCCTCAAGACCGCCGACGGCGTGCTTCCGGCAGGCACTGAGGTCGCTTACGATCAGATCTCTCTGAAAGAAAGGTCTGATTCCGCTTTCGCTGCCGGATCCGCTTCTGTTTGCGGCAAATCTTTGATTCAGAGCGAGACTGCCGATGCGTATGTATTCTTCGGATCGTTCGCTTTCGCCGGCACGATGGGTGACCGTGTCGCAGACTGGATGGCCACGTTCGACAAGGCCACGGGATTCCTGGCAGGCTACACAGTTGATGGAGTTCAGATGATTTCTGAGCCGTTGACCCCGGAGTTCGCCCGCGCGCCGAACGAGAATGATATGGGTTCCGGAAAGATCCGCGAGATGTACAACACCTGGCGCTACCCGGCCTATAAACTGAAATCAGGCTCATTGGTGGTCGAAAGTGCTACCGACGGTGTTGGAGTGATGTCCGTCTCCGCTGAATATGAGCCTATAGCCGGCGGAGCGGCTGTCGTCAAGATGTCCTACGAGATCTTCCCTGACGGCTCCATCAAGGCCACGGAGAGTATGAAGGATGCCGGCAAACTGGCTCAGGCTCCGGCGCTTATGCGTTTCGGAATGAAATTCGCGATGCCTGGCGGTTACTCCGTCGTGGACTTCTACGGCAAGGGTCCTTGGGAGAACTACTCCGACAGGAACTCCGCCGCCGTAGTCGGTCATTACACGCAGAATGTCAACGACCAGTACCACTACGGCTATGTCCGCACTCAGGAATCCGGCACGAAGACCGGCCTGAGATATTTCCGTCTCCTTGACTCGAACGGCACCGGCCTTGAGATCACCGCTGACGGAAAGTTCTCCGCATCCGCCCTTCCGTTCTCGATGAGGGATCTGGACTGTCTTGAGAACGGTAACCCTGAGCGGGCAAACAAGACCAACAAGCAGAACGGCGAGGCTCGTCATTCATTGAACCTCAAATCTAAGGCCCACGCGGATGACCGTGCCAACGGTACGACCTACGTCAACTTCGATCTTGTCCAGATGGGTGTCGGCGGCATCAACTCCTGGGGTGCCATCCCTCTGGATCAGTACCTTATCCCTACCGCCGAGCGCGAGTTTACTTTCGTCCTCCGTCCGGTGAGAAACTAATGCATGGCGTTTAACGCCTTGAATATAAACGAAAAAGAATACTGTCCTGATACCCGTAACAGGTATCAGGACAGTACTCTTTTTATCTGAAAACCAATCTGTTGTCCGCCACGCCTGATCCTCCTTGCGCCGGTGATATCCAGTCAGGCTGGACAACGTGGGGGTGTTCCGGTCTAGTACCTGTTGAGAGGGCGGCCGGCGGTCATGTTGTGAACCTTGTGCTTGACGCTCTCAAGGACTTTTGCATATTCATCGGCTCCTTCCGTGGTGACTCCGTTGACAACATCGGCGTACTTGGCGACAGCGGTGAGGACGGTGTCGATGAGTTCGACGATGTCAACCATGTCCTTCTCCACGAAGCCTCGTGAAGTGATGGCAGGGGTGCCGATCCTGACTCCAGAGGTCTTGAACGGAGAACGGGTGTCGAATGGAACCATGTTCTTGTTGAGGGTGATCTCAGCCTTCTCAAGCTCCTTCTCGGCCATCCTTCCGGTCACCTCAGGGAATTTGGTCCTGAGGTCGATCAGCATCAGGTGGTTGTCGGTGCCGCCGGAAACCACCTTGTACCCTCTTGCGACAAACTCCTCGGCCATCTTCTTGGCGTTGGCCATCACCTGTTTCTGGTATTCAACATATTCAGGTTGCATGGCCTCGTAGAAAGCTACTGCCTTGGCGGCGATCACATGCTCAAGAGGTCCGCCCTGTACTCCAGGGAACACACTTGAGTTGAGGATCGCGCTCATCTTCTTGATCTCGCCTTTAGGAGTCTTGATGCCCCAAGGATTGTCGAAGTCCTTGCCCATCAAGATGATGCCTCCGCGAGGTCCGCGAAGAGTCTTGTGGGTGGTGGAGGTCACGATGTGGGCGTACTTCACCGGATTCTTCAGCAGTCCTGCGGCGATGAGACCTGCGGTGTGGGCCATGTCAATCCACAGAAGGGCTCCTACCTCGTCGGCGATGGCGCGCATCCTTTCATAGTCCCATTCACGGGAATATGCCGAAGCGCCTCCGATGATGAGTTTCGGCTTGCATTCGCGGGCCGTGCTCTCCATCTTGTCGTAATCGATCATGCCAGTCTCCTCATCGAGGCCGTAAGCCACCGCGTGATAGAGGATTCCTGAAGCGTTGACCGGAGAGCCGTGCGTAAGGTGGCCTCCCTGTGAGAGGTCGAGTCCCATGAAGGTGTCGCCAGGTTTGAGGCACGCCATGATGACGGCCATGTTCGCCTGTGCGCCGGAGTGAGGCTGAACGTTGGCATATTCAGCGTCATAGATCTTGCAGAGGCGGTCGATCGCAAGCTGCTCGATCTGGTCAACAATCTGACAGCCGCCATAGTACCTCTTGCCAGGGTAACCTTCCGCATACTTGTTGGTGCAGATGGATCCCATTGCCTCAAGCACATGGTCGCTCACGTAGTTTTCTGATGCAATCAATTCGAGTCCGGAAGACTGCCTTTCCTTTTCATTTCTGATCAGATCAAAAATCTGAAGATCCTGTTTCATAAAATTCTGTTGTTAGTGTTACCCGTCCTTTATGGGGCGGGATTCACAAAGATAAGATTAAAAAACGATTTTTGCTATATTTGCAACCATAAAAGCATGATATGGTGAAAGACAGAAAGTTATTGAGCGTGGAAATGGGAAGAGTGTCACCCGGGGAGTATAAGGAACTTCCTCAGATAGGGGTGGTTGTGGTGCTTGACAACATCCGCAGCGCGCATAATGTGGGGTCGGCGTTCCGCACCTGCGACTCTTTCAAGATAGACAAACTTTGGCTTTGCGGAATATGCGCGGTCCCGCCGTCGGCGGAGATCCACAAGTCCGCCCTCGGGGCGGAGGACAGCGTGCCTTGGGAGCATTCGGACAGCACGTTGGATGTGGTGAGGCGCCTGCGTTCGGAAGGTTACGAGATCGTCAGCGTGGAGCAGACGGTCAATTCTGTCAGTCTGGAGGCTTTCAGACCGGCATTCGCCGATGGAAAGAAATATGCGTTGATATTCGGAAATGAGGTGGATGGTGTTGATCAGGACGTGGTCGACGCGTCGGACATGACTTTGGAAATCCCGCAGTACGGCACTAAACACTCGCTCAACGTCTCCGTCTCCACAGGGGTTATCCTCTGGCATTTCACATTCTTCAGACTCCAAAAATAATGGTTTCTGCTTGGTAACGAGCTTGTGTTCAGGAATATGGCTTCTGGAGGCGATGCGCGTGTGGCAGGTCGTGTCATACGGAGCTATCTGCCAAGTGGAAATATTTCTGCCAAATTGACATATTCGAAGGAATGGCATAACATTCGTTAATACTCCTTGCGTCCGGCTTCGGAAAATGAGGCCGGGCGGAAAAAGAAAATAGGAGATTTAAGAATATGGGAAAAATTATTGGTATCGACCTTGGAACCACGAATTCGTGTGTTGCGGTCATGGAAGGCAACCAGCCTACCGTCATAATCAACAACGAGGGTGAGAGAACCACCCCTTCTGTAGTCGCCTTTACCGACGGCGGTGAAAGAAAGATCGGTAACCCTGCAAAGCGTCAGGCCATCACGAACCCTCAGAACACGGTCTTCTCCATCAAGAGATTCATGGGTGAGACTTATGATCAGGTTCAGAAGGAAATCGCCAGAGTGCCTTACAAGGTTGTCAGAGGTGAGAACAACACCCCGCGTGTTGACATCAACGGCAAGCTCTACTCTCCGCAGGAGATTTCAGCCATGATTCTTCAGAAGATGAAGAAGACTGCCGAGGACTACCTGCGTCAGGAGGTGACAGAGGCTGTCATCACAGTTCCTGCCTACTTCTCTGACTCACAGCGTCAGGCCACAAAGGAGGCCGGCAAGATCGCCGGACTCGATGTCAAGAGAATCATCAACGAGCCGACGGCAGCCGCGCTTGCTTATGGTCTTGACAAGAAGAACAAGGACATGAAGGTCGCTGTGTATGACCTTGGTGGTGGTACGTTCGATATTTCCATCCTTGAGCTGGGTGGCGGTGTGTTCGAGGTAAAGTCAACCAACGGTGACACCCACCTTGGTGGTGATGACTTCGACCAGGAGATCATTAACTGGCTCGCCCAGGAATTCGCCAACGAGAACGGCGGAATCGACCTGAAGAAAGACCCTATGGCTCTTCAGAGATTGAAGGAGGCCGCTGAGAAGGCCAAGATCGAGCTGTCCAACCAGACATCGACCGAGATCAACCTGCCTTACATCATGCCGGTTGACGGAATTCCAAAGCACCTTGTAAAGACCCTTACCAGGGCTAAGTTCGAGCAGCTTTGCGACAACCTCTTCCAGAGGTCCATCGAGCCTTGCCGTCAGGCGCTTAAGGATGCCGGTCTGAACGCTTCCGACATTGACGAGGTTCTTCTCGTCGGTGGTTCCACACGTATCCCTAAGGTACAGGAACTTGTCAAGGAGTTCTTCGGCAAGGAGCCTAACAGAAGCGTCAACCCTGACGAGGTTGTGGCCATCGGCGCGTCAATCCAGGGCGGTGTACTCGCAGGTGATGTGAAGGATGTCCTTCTGCTTGATGTCACCCCTCTGTCACTCGGTATCGAGACCCTTGGCGGTGTGATGACAAAGCTCATCGAGTCCAACACAACGATTCCTACCCACAAGTCTCAGGTGTTCTCCACCGCGGCTGACAACCAGCCTTCTGTTGAGATCCATGTGCTTCAGGGTGAGCGTCCTATGGCGAAGGACAACAAGGAGATCGGTCTGTTCCATCTTGACGGAATCGCTCCGGCTCCGAGAGGAATACCTCAGATCGAGGTAACATTTGACATCGATGCCAACGGTATCCTGAACGTGTCCGCCAAGGACAAGGCCACAGGCAAGGAGCAGAACATCAGGATCGAGGCTTCTTCAGGTCTGTCTGACGATGAGATCCAGAGGATGCGTGACGAGGCGAAGGCCAACGAGGCCGCCGACAAGGAGGCCAAGGAGAAGGTTGACAAGGTGAACAACGCCGACGCTCTCTGCTTCCAGTCTGACAAGAACCTCAAGGACTACGGCGACAAGATTCCTGCTGACAAGAAGTCAGCCATCGAGTCTGCCCTCGGCTCCCTCAAGGAGGCTGTCAAGAATCAGAATATTTCTGACATCGACCGCTGCACGGAGGAACTTACAAAGGCTTGGAACGCCGCGTCAGAGGACATGAACCGCGCCGCGCAGGCCGGTGCCCAGCAGGGACCTCAGAACCCTTATGGCCCGCAGGCTGGTCCGCAAGGTCCTCAGAACGGCCCAGACGACCAAGGCCCTGACGAGCAGTAATGAATATCTTGGCTCAGCCAAGAACTAAAAAAGAGGAACGACCGAAAGGTCGCTCCTCTTTTTTGTGATCATAAGTCGCTTCGACAGGCTCAGCGACCGAGTCCTACTTGCCCATCTTGGACAAGAGTTTCTTCGGATAGTTGGTGCAGATGGCTTTCATGGACGAGGCATTGGAGATGTAGAGGTTCATCGTGGCGTCATCGTCGGCGTTGAACACGCTGAACGCTATTCCAGCCTTGGTGAATTCATCTATCGTGCGCTCTCCTCCACCTTGCTTCATGAACTCGGTGGACAGGTTCGCCCACTTGTAACTCTTCTGGAGATATTCCGCCGCCGGCTTGTTCGCCATCCAGCCGATGTTGACACCTGCCGCCGTGGCGTATGAATATGATGAAGCCATCACCGTGGCGTTGGACGTGCAGATGAACTCCACGAAGTTCTTGGCGTTCTTCTCCTTGATGATCTCGCAAGCCTTGCGGCAGGCGTTGATCGGATAGGCTGTCTGTCCGCTTATGTTCTTGATGTCCAGCCAAAGCCTTGTGCAGCTGCCTTTCTTCATGACCTCGTCGAGGAACATCTCCAAGTCCGGAAGGGTCTCTCCGTTCGCCAGTTTGCCCGCGGCTCTTAACTGCTCCAGTGTGGCTTCCCATGGATGGAGACCGTTGATCCTATAGTCGGCGTCAGCGTGGGCGACGACAACTTTGTCATCCTTTGTCCAATAGATGTCGCATTCGGAAGCGTAGCATTTCAGGCTCATGGCATATTGCAGAGAGGCGATCGAATTGTCCGGGAAGGATATTCCCGCCTCGGACGCTCCGCCTCTGTGAGCCACCACGATGTTGCCGCCATCCCCTGGCTTGTCGGCCACCTCTCCTGGAGTGTCCGGATCATCGGGCCATATCGGCCCGGGATCCGGTTCGTTCTTCCCGCATGACGACAGGCACAAAAGTCCTGCTGTCATGAGTATCCAGAGTGGTTTTATTGTCTTTATGCTCATAGCTTTGATTATTTATAGTTCTTCACGCAGCGGAACGGCATGATCGCCTGTCCGTTGTCGATGTTGGTCATCTCGGCGTGTGTCGCGGTGTTGGCTATGATCACATTTATTCTGTAGAGAGCCTTGTCCGAGAAGAACAGAGGGACCCACACCTGTGCCCTGACTCCATAACACTGGTAGCCTTGGGTCATGTAGCGCCAACCGAGAGGGTAGTATTCGAAACCGAACTCGTCAGCTCCGTCTGACACCGCTCCAGTCCACCATTTGCCGTTCCTGAGCCATGACGCAAGGTTGCCGATGCCTCGTGGAGAGACAGGGTCGTTTACTGTGGCGGTGCCGGAGGCTGTCGTGAATCGCTTGTAGGTGACTTGATCTTCCTGAACAGGGAACGAGTGGCCGGCCGAGGCCTTGCTTGCGGCATAGGCGATGTCCAGCCAGTCCGAAGCGTTGGCGATGTGCCAGCCGTACGGACATATTCCCTGAATCTGCATCTTGAGGGTAGGGTGAGCTTTCTCATCAGCATCGTTGTCTCCGGAGAACGTGTCGGCGGAATTATTCTTGAGGTACTCGATGGTGTAGGAATCACCCACAGCGTCGGTGATCTCGCAGCCCTCGGTCCAACCTTTCGGCACAACCTCGTTACGGGCGAAGCCGATTCCGTTGGTCGGGATTCCTGTCACCATTTCGGAGAAGGCGTAGATTCGGCCATATTCATCACTTCCTTCGAGCTGTCCTCCGATCTCGGTGCATTCGTAGGCCATGTTCATGCTCGGGTCGTTCCATGTGGTAGGGAACGCTTTGGCGGCGTATCCGCCTGTTCCCTTGCCTCCTACACCTGTCGCGGCAGGAATCATCGGCGATCCGAGTCTCGGTTTGATGTCACCGCCGTTCCAGCGCATATTCTCGACCATCCAGACTTTCATCGAGCCGTCTCTGGCGATGAAAGCCTTGGTCTTGTACTTGGAAAGCTCTGAGTCAGGCATGCAGTTCTGTGTTGTTATCCTGTCCCATGCCCATGTCTTCTCGTTGAAGTTCACGGTCAGGGAGCGGAGACCGTCGATGTCGATCTCCGGGCCTTCCGGCATGGTGGAGGACGCGGATTCAATCGTGGCGACGGTACCGTCTTTGGCCAGAGCGTAGCACGGGTAGGACAGGTCACGTGAATCCTGATTGAATATCACGGTGTTTGCCCCTGCCGTGGCGTTCATGAAGTAGGCTTTGACGCTGTAAACGCCCTCGCTCTCCTTTGTCATCTGCAAAGCCTTGTCGATGGCGAGACCGGATGCCGAAGAACCATACATAAAGTAATATATGTCCGCGGCGAGCTGTGTGACAGGCACATCCACGGTGGCCAGACTGGTTTCGGCCGAGCCGACCGTGATGTGAAGCACGGCCTTGCGGACGTTGACGTGGTCTGTCCATTTGGAGGCGGTCAGTTTGACGGAACCGCTCTCGGTCGCCTCGTATGTAAGCCAATCCTTGCTCTCGCCTTCGTAATCCACGGAGAATGAGTACTCGTCTCCCATGTTGGTCGTGTACTCGATCACCTGCTCTCCACCGTCGGCGAAGAACTCAACGTCCTTGGTCTTGGTGGTCACCTCCGCGTCGGCTTTCTCACCTTTCTGGGTGAATTCATAGGAACGCTCGGTGCCGTCAGCGGCCTTGACTGTCAGAGTGAATGTCCTCTTATATTCAGGATTTGCTTTTACCTTGACTTCCAGTCCTTTCTCGGTGACGGTTCTGGAGTCGCCCTCAAATGTGCCTTTGAATTCCTCGGAGATGTCTGCGACATTCACTTCCGCGCATTTCTTTGGATCTTCGACAGTGTAGTCCCAGGAGATACCGTTGATCTTGTCGCCCTGAACGATGGTGACAATTGCACGGTAGGCATCCTCGCCGTCCTCGGTCTTTCCGTCTGCGGTGAACACAGGAATATCCTTGGACAGGGAGATCCTTGTGGTGGAATCGATCTCCGAAGGGTCTATCTTTTCCTCGCAGCCTGACAAAACCAACGCTGCCAGAGCGGCGGGAAGGAATATATTCTTGAATTTCATTGTAATATTCATTTAAATAAGATCATTAGTCCCATCCTTCCGTCTGGGTCAGTTTGTGGTTTTTGTTCCTTGCGGACTTGGAGATAGGCCAGAGAAGAATATTAGGATTCTTCTGCTTTTTGGCGACAAGCTCAGGGTTGTAGTCCCAGATTTTGTCCAGGCGGATGAGCGGCCACCAGATGACACCCTCGGCAGGGAACTCAAGGAAATATTCATTGACAAGGGCTTCCAGAACCGCGTCTCTTGTGGCTGTCTTGTAGAAGTCATCGACTCCGTAGGCTCTTTTCGCGATGATGTTCAGCGACGCCAGCGCTCCGGTGTAGTCTTTCTTGTAATATTTCAGTTCGGCGTCCATCATCACGGCGTAGGCGTAGCGGTAGTAAAGGAGGTCACAGTCCTCGACCACAGGTTGCTTTGACATGTCCCCGAGGAACTTGTTCGACCAGGTCAGCGTCTGCCCTGAGGCCCCGTAGTCGCCTTCTCCGAGGTTGCAGTCCACTCTGGAGTCATTGTGCTCAGCCTTGCTCTTGTTCAGGACATCAATGAACTCACGGGAGTAGCACCACCATTGGGTGGAACTTACCGGCACAGGGTTGTTCCTGTACTGTGACGCGATCAGGTTGCTTGGGTGGTAGAAATAGCCGTAGTAGCCACCAGTGAGTTTCTCCTGCTGGTTGTTCATCAGTGCGAACACAACCTCTGTGTTGCGTTTGTTGTCACGGCTGAACACATCCGAATATTTCGGGAGAAGCTTTCCGGATGAGATCCCGATGGCCGAGAGAGCGTCTGACGCAAGGTTCAGGTATGAGTCGTCTCCGTCTTGGGTGGTGTACATCCACAGACCGTACTCCGCTTTAAGCATATTCACTGCATCCGCTGTCGCGAAGTATTTGTCGGTCCCGAGATATGAGGAGTTGGCGACGGCGGTCTCGATGTCCTTTCCGATCTGGGCATAGACATCAGCCTTGGGCGCGCGCACAGGATAGGTCTCCGGCTGGTTCACTGATTCGATAGGAACAAGGTTGAGAGGAACATCGCCCCACAATCTTGCTGCCCAGAAGTAGCAATATGCCCTTGCGAATGCCGCCTGGCCTATCGCGAATCCCTTGTCCGACTCGGTCATGTCAACCTTGTCCGCGTATTTGAGTACGGCGTTGGCCTGGTCGATGGTCGTGTAGAGACCTGACCATGAGGTCGATCTGGTGGAGGCGTTCATCGTGCTGGTGCGCACCGAGATCATGTCATTGTCCTGAACCCTGGATTCAAGGCTTGGTCCCCACATATAGTTTCCGACGCGCGCCTCACCCCAGTAGAAGACATTGACATAGCCGTCGATGAAGTTGGAACGCATCCGCTCGTAGATTCCGTAGGTTGATTGGATGACATCAGTCGGCATCGTCCACATGTTGCTGGCGGACAGTTTGTTGTCCTGCATCACATCGAGATCCCCGTTGCAGGACAGCAATGACAGGGCTGATGTGGCCATCAGTAAATATTTAAGAATATTCTTGTGTCTCATGATTAGAAGGTTATCTTGACATTGAACAAAATCTTTCTCGCTGCCGGAGCTATGCTTGAATTGGCCGAGGCTCCTGTGGACACTGACGAGTACATCGAATCTCCGGAGCCTGTTCCCATACCGGTCTCAGGGCTGATGGAGCCGGACACACCTGTCCAGTAATAAAGAGTGTTGCCGGTCACTCCGACGGTGAGTTTCTTGATCCAGAGGCTCTTCACCCATTTCTCCGGGAAGTCGTAATAGAGTGAGACATCTCTAAGGCAGAGATAATCGGCTTTCTCAACGTTGAAGTCAGATGCTCTGGAGAAGTTTCTGTTGCCATAGTCAGGGTCGTTCGGGAAGAATCTCGCGTACTTGGCGTTGTTGTCCCCAGGATAACGCCAGCAGTCATAGACCATCTTGTCAAGATTGGAGTTGGAGTTGCCGAGGGTACTCTGGAAGAAACGGGACTTCATGTAGTTATAGATGGAGTGTCCGAGAGCGTAGTCAAGGTAGAACGAGAACGACAGGTTCTTGTACTTGAAGGTGTTCATGATGCCGCCGATGGAGTGAGGCATCACGTTGCCGAGGCAGTACATGTCCTCCGCGTCGATCTGTTCCCTGCCGTCAGCCGTCTTCTTTGAACCCGGACGGTTGCACCATTCGTAGTCTCCCGCGTCCTTGCGTCCTTGGATAGACAGTCCGTCCGACCTGCGGTAGCCGTGCGACTGGCTGTCGTACAATGCGGCCGCGGCTTCCGCGTCAGTCTGGAGAATATGCGAGATCTTGTAGCCCCAGATGCGTCCAAGAGGCTCACCGACGGCGGTGCCTCCGAAGCGCTCGCCGCTTTCCGACATCGTGTAGCCACCGATTCTCCAGGCATCCTTGCCGTTGATGTCGGTGTACTTGTACTCATCAGGAAGCGACAGAACCTTGTTCTTGTTGAATGAATATGTCAGGCCGGTCGTCCATGAGAAGTCCCTTGTCTGGACATTGACGGAGTTCACCTCAAGCTCGAATCCGTAGAATCTGGCGCTGCCGACATTCGCTTTCACTGACCCGAGCGAGCCGGTGTCCGGAAGAGTGATGCTGAAGAGCATGTCGTCGGTCTTTTTGTTGTAATAGTCCATCACGACGCGGAGGCGGTCGTTGAAGAAACCGAGATCCAGACCGAGGTCCAGCTGGGTTGTTGTCTCCCACTTCATGCCCTTGTTCTGCATGGTGGTAGGGAGGAGGGTGGAATTACCGGCGTACAATGAGGATGAGAACGCGCCGTAGGTGTCGTACAGGCCGATTCCGTTGTTACCGGTCTGGCCATAGGACGCGCGGAACTTGAATGTGTTCATGACATTCTTGTCCACATTCCAGTAAGGCTCCTCGGAGATTATCCAGGCGAATGATCCGGCCGGGAAGAATCCCCATCTGTTGCCGGCGGCGAACTTGGAGGATCCATCGGTCCTGACCGTGGCCGAGATGATGTACCTGTTGTCAAAGTTGTAGTTGACACGTCCGAAGTACGAGATAAGCACCTGCTTGGTGTCTTGGTTGGATGCTGTGAAGTTGACTCCGGAATCCAGGATCGGGACCTTGTCTGAAACCGAACCGGTGGCGTTGGCGGTCAGGTACCAGTACCTCCAAGACATGTAATCGTAGCCGGCGGTGGCGCTGATGTTGTGCTTGCCAAGCTCCTTGTCGTAACTAAGGTAGGCTGTGAACGAGTCTTTCAGCGTCTCGGTCCTGGTCTCCGAGGTGGAGCGGTCCGTGGAGATGTAGTTCGGAGTGTTGCCGATCTGGCCGTAGGCATAGTAACTGCCGCGGTAGTTGTCGTCGAACACGGCGTACTGGGCTGTGGCCTTCAATCCGTCGAGGATGCTCCACACGAGTTTGAAATTGCCACCGAAACGGTTCTGGGCCATCTCTCTGTCATAGAAAGCCTCATAGAATGACGCGGACTGCTGGTTCTTGTTGGTTCCGCCGGTCACCCATCTTCCGTCTTCGTAGAATTCTTTGTTCGTAGGACTCATCATGAGACCTCGTCCGATGGCGTTGAAATAGTTGCCTGTGAGCGGGTTCTTCACCGACCTTGAGAAATCGAACGTCGTCGAGGCCTCCAGATTCTTTGTGATGTTGAATGAGGTGTTGCCGTGCATGGTGAAAAGCTTGTAGCCGCTCATGGCCACCATGCCGTCGTCCTGAAGGTAACTTACGGAAGCCGCGTACTTCATGTTCTGCGAACCGCCGTTCACTCCGACATATTCCTTGTGCCAAAGAGCGTTGGTGAACCATTTGCTCTGCCAGTCCGTGTCGGTGAATGTCAGCACCTTGTCCGGATTGATAGGGTCGTACATCCACTGCCAGCCGGCTTGAAGCTCCTCGCCTTTTTCCATGTATCTGGTCGTGTAGATGTCGGTGTCCTTGTTGCCGGTGCCGGCAGCGTTCGCGCCGTCGAGAATCAACTGGCCGTTAGGACCTTGCGCTATGGCCGGACGGACGAATGACAGGAACTCCTTGGCGTTCATCAGATCCCATTTGCGGGAAGGGGAGGACCAGCCGACCTGCGCGTCGAAAGTGATCCTCGGCTTCTCCCATGAGTTGCCCTTCTTGGTCGTCACGAGGATGACACCGTTGGACGCGCGGGCTCCATAGATGCCGGCCGAAGCCGCGTCCTTCAAGACCTCGATGGACTCGATGTCGTTAGGGTTGAGGTCGTCCATGTCTCTGGTCACGCCGTCCACGATCACGATAGGGTCGTTGCTCAATGTGATTGATGATCCGCCTCGGATGAGGAATCTCGGAGCGTTTCCGGAGACTGTGTTGTTGGAGGCCACCCTGAGACCGGTCACCTTTCCCTTGAGAGCGTCACCCACGGAAGAGACCGGCGCGGCGTAGATGCTGTTGCCGTCCACCTTGGAGATGGCCGTGGTCAAGGTTTTTCTGGATTGGGTACCGTAGCCCACAACCACAACATCGTCAAGGAGGTTGGCGTCCTCGGAGATCATCACATCGATCACCTCGCGCCCTCTGACATTCTCGTCGTGGCTCTTGAATCCGATGAATGAATATTCCAGGACAGCGTCAGCCTTGACTTCCAAGGAATATTTTCCGTCAAGGTCGGTGTTTGTCCCGACGGTTGTGCCTTTGACCAAGACACCGGCTCCCGCCAACGGCTCACCCGATGAATCGGTGACCGTTCCTGTCACTCTGATGACTTTCCCGGATTTCGCCGCTGGCTGCTCGTAGGTCAGCACGACCGTGCTGTTGGTCATCTTGTAGCGGAATCCTGACACCTGGCGTCCGAACACGTCATCCAGGATAGAAGTCAAGGATGCGTTCTTGGCGTTGACGCTGACATCTCCTATCTCTTTTTTAGCCAAAGCTGACTCGTAAGAGAACAGGATTCCAGTCTTCTTCGTGAATTCCTCCGTGAACGACTTCACGGTGGCGGACTTTACAGTCAGACTGAAATTGTAGGTCTTCCCCGCGTTTGTCTGCGCGGACGAACCCGGCGCGAAGCCGAGGCACGTGGCCAGCACGACAGCGAGGACTCCCAGTCTAAAGTAGATTGATTGTCTCATGTTTTTTGATTTATGTTTGGTACTAGTTAGTTACTTGTTGTCTTGTATCCTGAGGCTGACTCCGGTAAGTTCCTGTACGGCCTCCACGAGTTCCTGCACGTCGTCGGTGCGCTTGTAGTTGAGGTTGTATTTTCTGGTGGTGTCGACATTTGACGCGGTCTGCACCTTGATTCCGTACATCCTTTCTATGTGTGAGATGATGTCGGCGATCGAAACCTGCTGGAGAGCCACCTTGTTGTAGCGCTGCACGATGTAGGGTGTCGCATTCATCGGGGTGACCGAGATGTCCCCGGTCCTGGTGTCGAACTCGGCCATCTGGTCCGGAGACAGCCGTACAAGTCCTGTCCCCTCAGG
The DNA here is from genome assembly GCA_963657715.1 of uncultured bacterium. GTDB lineage: Bacteria > Bacteroidota > Bacteroidia > Bacteroidales > UBA932 > Cryptobacteroides. Next base: position 36,988 of record CAVKML010000017.1, read on the forward strand.
GCTTTGCAGACGTACGGAACCTCTTTCCAGAAGCACGGAGACCTTTCCGGCCTCTTCATCGGTCTTTACGCAGAAAGCTGTTCCCAGGACTTTCACGTCAACACCGCCGGCCTTTACCACAAAAGGCCGCAGAGTGTCTCTGTGTACGTCGAAATAAGCGTCTCCTGTCAGTTTCACGATCCGCTCGGGGCTGCCACCGGCTGTGCTGTACAAAATGGAGGAATTGGTGGCGAGCCACACTTTGGTGCTGTCGTCAAGCATTATCGCCGAAACATCGTCAGAGACATTTGAATATGCTGAATATTCATAGGTGTCAACCTTGGCTGTCCTGGTCAGGTGTAAGACACCGGCCCCGACGACAAAAGCCGCCGCCACGGAAGCCGCCGAAATCCAGACGGCCTTGAAGCTTCCGCGCCTGCGGGATCCTTTATTGAATATTCCGCCTTCTTCTGCGTCAATCCTCGCGTTCAGGCGTGACAGCATCCTCTCCGTGTTGTCCTTGTAACTGTCCAAAGTCGAAGAAACTTTGCGCAAAGCCGACAATGAGGCAAAATACTCCCTGTTTGACGGACTTGCCTCAAGCCATTCCGCAAGAGCTGACTTCTCGGCATCGGTCGCGGTTCCGTCCGTCTGGCGGAGCATGAGCCGTAGATATTCTTCAGGAATCTCCATTTTATTCGATTGCATTAATTACGTCTGACATAAGTTATACACACATCCGGCGAAAATCACCTATTCTTTTCATCGCTATTTTTCATGTGTTTTTGTCCGGCGCTCTTTTTTGCCGTCATAGGGGTTGCAATTCGATTTAATTGACTATTTTTGTGTCACCAAGACTTTTTATGAATCGAACAGATTTAATATCCGGAATACAAAAAGGCGACAGAGAGGCTTTCAACGATTTCTGCAAGGATGAGTTGCCGGTCCTGATGTCATACGCGAGGATTTTCCTGCCGGATGAATGGGCGGACGATGCCGTCCAGGACGTTCTGTTCTCATTCTGGAGAAACCGTCAGGGACTGTCAGAAGACGCGCCTGTGCGATCATACCTTATGAAGGCCGTTTACAACAGGGCTATGAACTATCTGAGAAAAGAAAAGTTGTCAAGGCGGTACAAGGAATGGAATGATGCCAGGATCACTTTGCTTGGCCTGGAAGGGGCGGATCCCGAGCGTAACCCGGTCATCCGGAACCTGTTCGACGGAGATCTGAGGAAGAACTTGGAAGAGGCTATCTCAAGCCTGTCGCCAAAGTGCCGGGAGGTCTTCAAGATGAGTTACATCGAGGACATCCCCAACAAGGACATCAGCGCGAGGCTCGGGATCTCGCTGAGTACAGTGGAGAACCACATCTATGCGGCTCTCAAGCATCTCAGGGCCATGTTGGCCAATGACAAGGCCTTGCTGTTTTTCACCCTTCTCCCTTATCTTGGCGATTTGCTGCGAAAATGAGTCATTAAAATTTTATGAATATGAAAGGACATCTTCTATTGGCATCATTGCTGATTCCGACTTCGCTCCTTGCGCAGCCGGCCACATCCGGACAGTACACCTACACCGGAACTCCAGTCAATCTCACAGAACATACCTTCAAGTGTGACCACCTTCTCAAGCTCCAGGGAACCGAGAAGGAAGGCTATCAGGGTATGGACATCTGGGGAGACTACATCTTCAGCTGCCAGAACTCCGGCTGGCTGACCGTCTATAAGATTGACGGAGAGAAGATCACGAGGGAGTGCAAGCCTTTCAAACTTGCAAGCTACGACAAGGTCAATCATGCGAATGTCGCCACGTTCGGACGCACATTCTATGACAAGGAGGATCGCTTCCCGTTACTGTATGTCAGCCAGTGCAACCGGAATCCGATCAACGGCCGCAAGGATGTGCTTTATGTCGAGCGTGTGGCCAACGATCTGAAATCCTCCGAGTTGGTGCAGACGATCTACTTCAAGGACACCGACCATCTGTTCGGGTACGCCCTTCAATGGGTCATCGATCCGGACAACAATTACCTCTACGGGTACGGCAACACGGTTGACAACACCAACGCCCTGAACCGTCACCGCATCGTGAAGTTCCGCATCCCGAAACTGAACGAGTCCACGGACGGCCTCGTGACCTTGACAAAGGACGACCTGCTGGAGAATTATCTCATCGAGGACACCTATCAGACTCATTTCAACCCGATCGGCCAGGGCCTTTTCATCAAGAATGGCCAGCTGTTCATGCCTACCGGATTCGGCAAGGAGAAGCAGCCTTCGATCCTCTACGTCTGGAATCTGAACACCCGCACCATGCAGAACGTCATTGATTTGACGAAAGCCACCTTCGGCGAGCTTGAGGACTGCGCCTACTACAAGGGAGACCTCTATATTCACGCCCAGGGCGACCTGTTCAGAATCACTTTCTGATACTCCGTCATCTGGTTCTCTGAAATCTGATTCACCGTCATCTGGTTTGGTAGAAGCGCGAATAACGGTGAATCCCGCTCGTGGAAGGACATTTGCACCTCTACGAGCGGGATTCTTGAATATTCACGCCTTCAGCACCCGTCGTCAGCGTTTCCCCTTGAAGAATTCCACTATCAAGGCGGAGCATTCCTCGGCGAGTACTCCGGCCTGAACCTGTGTCTTGGGATGGAGCAGGGAAGGGGAGTACAATGAATATCCCCGCTTGGGATCCAAAGCCCCATAGACTATGCGACCGACCTGCGCCCAGTTGAGTGCGCCGGAACACATGTTGCATGGCTCCACGGTGACGTAGAGGGTGCAGTCATTCAGATATTTCCCTCCGACAGCCTCCGTGGCGGCGGTGATGGCGATCATCTCGGCGTGGGCGGTAGGGTCGTGCAGCCTTTCGGTCATGTTGTGGCCTCGGGCTATGATCCTGCCACGGCAGACTATCACGGCCCCTACAGGAATCTCATCTTCCTCGAAGGCCAAGCGAGCCTCTTTAAGGGCTTCGGTCATGTATTTCTCATCGATGTCCATATAATAGTTTTTACAGCCCCTGAATCACACCAGCCAAGTTGAATCTTAAGACGGAGGAAAATATATTTATAGCAAAGGTGCATCTTGAAGGGAGTGTGATAGTTCAATAAAGAAGGGAGGCGTGATGGTTCAACAAAAAAAGACAGGCCTGAAAGACCTGTCTGTAAACGTCATCAGACTGACTTGACTACCACCTGTCCTCAGATGATACAGTCAGCTTCTTGCGTCCGTGGCGACGACGGGAAGCGAGTACGCGGCGACCGTTGGCGGTGGCCATTCTCTCACGGAAACCGTGCTTGTTCACGCGCTTGCGTCTGGATGGTTGAAATGTCCTTTTCATATCTTCTTATTTTTAATTTTCCAAAACGGACTGCAAATTTAATCCTTTTGCCGTAAATTCCAAAATATTTTCGCTATATCCTTCACGGGCGGAGTCAAAAAGCAAGCGCGACCCACTATACCTGCCACTATATCCGTCTGTTGAATGTTTTTAATTATTATAAATTAGGTGTCGTGCCGGATAGTGGCACCTTGCCGTTATTGCCCTAAAGGTCTGAATGTTATCTAAAACAATTTATATGAATTCCAATTAAAAATCAAGGCGAAAACCTTTGCGGAATGAATAAATATTTTTATTTTTGCGCCGGGATTGCTGACGGTTCTTTAGCTGTCATGCTTTTTATGTTTTTTAAGGCTTTTGTTTTATGACGGCAAGGGTTATGGATAATTCAAGATTATCCCTTCCCGGCTTTTTAAAGCGGGGGGGTAATTTCTTGACTTACAATAACTTCTATATTGCGTTTCGTGGTATTGCCACGAGACTTTCGGCATTGTTGTCCGGCCTGCTCGTTTCGGTGGCCGCCTTTGCCGGAAGCCCGCTTTCTACCGTGGAGTCCGAGTCCATGGATGTCGTCGTAGTGTCCTCTGATTCTTTGTCTGGAGCGGAAAGACATGACACCACATCCTTTGCCGTTTACTATAGGGTCGCCAAATCGAGGATTGACCGTGGCTATCGTGGCAACGCCGCCTCCCTTGACGCGGCCGCTGCCGGTCTCCGGGAAGTTGTCCATAGCCGTGATCTGAGGATCCATAAGGTGGTCATCATTGGCGCAGCCTCTCCTGAAGGCCCTAAGTCTCTCAACATGAGGCTTGCCCGTGACAGGGCGGAGAGCGTCAAGACTTTCCTCAAAGGTATCGAGCCGCGTCTGACTGACGAGGACTTCGTTATCGTCTCACGCGGAGAGGACTGGGAAGGCGCCACGAGGATCGCCGAGTCGTTTGACACCATCGCCGGGAACAACGCAGTCTCCAGCATATTCAAAGGGGACAAGGACTCCGAGGCCAAGAAGTCTATGATGAAGATGCTTGATGGCGGCAAGGCGTGGCACGAGATGATCACGTCATACTATCCTGCCCTGCGCCGTTCGGACATCCATGTCCTCTACGGCACCGTCCGCCCGATCCAATCGGTCACTTGCTCTCCCGTACTGCTTGAAGTGCCATATTCGGAAAACCTCGCGCCGAGGACATTGTTCCCGCAGAGCGTAAATGAATATCTCGGGTCGAAATACTATTCTTTCGCCCTCAAAAGCAATCTGCTGTACGATGCTGTCACAGCATTGAACTTCGCTGCGGAATTCCCTGTCGGGAAGCGTTTCTCCGTTCAGTATGAGCATATTTTCCCTTGGTGGACAGCGGGTCCGAACGGCAATAAGTACAGCATGCAGGTCCTTTCTGTCGGAGGAGAGGCCCGTTGGTGGTTCTCGAAGCGTGAACGGAAAGAGAACGTTGAGATTCCTGAAATCGCCGTGCGACGTGACCTTTTGCTTGGACACTATCTTGGACTTTATGCCGATGCCGGCAAGTTCGATGTGCAGGCTGGACGCAAGTTTGGCTGCTATCAGACCTATTTCAAGAGCGCCGGGTTGAGTTACGGCTACAGTCTTCCTGTCGGGAAGCGCGTCAATTTTGAGTTTTCCCTGAGTGTCGGCTATGCGCTGATTGACTATCAGCATTATATCCCATCCGATGATTGGTCTGTTCTGTTGAGGGACAATGACAAGGCTGGCACCAAGCATTATTTTGGCCCGACCAAGGCCACGGTCAGTCTGGTCGTTCCAATAGTGTTTAAATGTGGAGGGCGGTCACGATGAGCAGATTTGTCAAGGTGATTCTTGCGGCTGCCATTTTGGCTCTCGCCGCCGCTTGCGAGTTCCGCCCGTTGGTGGAGCCAGGCAACACCCACTATGTCAGGATTTATCTGGATGAACACATCCTCAACACCACAGAAGGCTTCTATAATCCGGACCACGCCAAGCCGGAGTACAAGCGTCCGGATGTGATGAGGGTCACATTGGGGAATAGATCCACGGGACAGGTCGTGGCCGAGCGTTATCTGCGTAATCATGGTGACGACGCCCGCGGACACTACTATGACGGCTACATCATCTGTGATCCCGGGGAATGGAGTCTCCTTGCCTGGAACTTCGGCACGGAGGCCACGATTGTCGGCGATCCGTCCGATCAACGAAAGGCGAAAGCCTACACCAACAGAATCGCTTCTCATCTGATGTCATACCTTCCGTCCCGTCTGAACAAGAAGACCAGTGACGGCACGAAGACCGATGACTCGTCCAAGCCCGAAAAGATTGTCTATGAACCGGATCATCTGTTTGTAGCGCGGGGAGAGGAAGTCACTGTCCCTTATACTGAAAAGATAGACACCCTGAGGACATCAGACGGAGACTACTTCACCGCAAGCACCATCGTCGAGTCCTGGTATATTCAGATTCATGTTAAAGGCATGAAATATGTCTCGTCAGCCGTCGCCCTTATCACCGGTCTGAGTGGCTCAAAGGGATTGTTTTCTTCTCAGATCAATGAGGATGACGAGGTGACGGATTTCTTCGAGATGGTGACAAAAGCGACGGCCGATGACGGCGACACGGGGATCATCTACGCGACATTCAACACCTTCGGCAAGATTCCTGAGATCGAGAGCGGCCTTGAGGTCACATTCGACTTCACGACAAACTACGGAAAGGCTGTCAGCGCGACCATCGACATCACTGACGAGTTCAAGAAAGAACTCGCGCTGAAGCATCAATGGATCATTCTGGACAAGGTGATCGAGATTCCTAAACCTCCCGCCGGCACTGGCGGCTTCGCCCCCGGCGTTGACGACTGGAAAGACATCAACACTGATTTGATTATTTAATTTTAATTTATATTTAACTTATTTTTTGTGTATTATTTATGAAAAAGTTCATTTTTCTCGCAGGCATTGCCGTTGCTTCTATGACCGCCTGCACAAAGACCGAGAGTGTGCTGAACACAGACACCCAGAGTGAGTCAGTGATTGGATTTCAGCCAGTCGTAGCTAAAGCTACAAAGGCATCCTACATTACTAATGCAACGATCAACGCCAAGCCGAGTGATTTTAAATTTAGTGTCTATGCCTGGTATCATGAAGGTAATGGTGCATTTACATCTGGTGCCACTGAATATATGAAAAATGTATCAGTTACATATGACAAGAGCATCAATGATGGTACTGATGGTGAGGGAGCTTGGAAGTCACAGGACGTTTATTATTGGCCTAAAAATGGCAAGCTGACATTTGATGCGTATGCGCCAACATCTGCTGCTAATGACGGAACTGTTACCTCTTCTGCTGCTAAAGGTATTGAGTTTAACAATTATACTGTACAGTCCTTGGAGAATCAGTATGACTTGTTGTATTCAACAAGAACATACAATAAGACAACTAGTACTGATGGCACAAATACTACTTATGATGGTGTAGACATCGCTTTCAATCATGCGCTTTCTGCCATTGAGGTTAAAGCTAAAACCAATGCTGATGGTGCTATCAAACTGTTGAAGGTTACGGTAAAGAATGTTTACTCGAAAGGAAATTTCAAACAAAATTTGACTGACGGATATGATGCGGTTGGTTCTGCAAGGGCATGGTCTGATCAAACTTCTGAGACTGACTATGTCCTTTATGACAAAACAGAAGGTAGTGTATTGTCAACAGATTTTTTCACGGGGATCAGCAATGCTATTCTTCTTCCTCAGGGTTTTGATCATGAGAACAACAATAAAGTCTCAATAAAAGTTGATTATAAGATTAAACGTGGTCAGGATTGGTTTGCTCAGACAAGCTCATTTGATTTGTCTACGCCATTTTCTGGTACTGAGGAAGGCGAAACTAAAGCAATCACTGCATGGGAGATTGGAAAGAGATATACATATACCCTTGTATTCACTCTTGAATCTATCTATTTCGCACCTTCTGTTAGCGATTGGACAGATGTTACCGTCAACTCTTTTGAGGTAAAATAACCCAAAATATCTTTTCGTCCGGCCGGGCCTGACCGCCCGACCGGGTGCTATATCAAAATATTCAGGGAATGATAAGAAAATCAGGCGTTTTGTGCATGTTGCCGCTGCTGATGATGTCGGTGGCGGGCTGCGTTAGTCTCGACCGTGTGGAGGAACCTCAGGCCGGAGATCGCCTTATAGCATTCCCGACCCCGCTCGTGAGTGTCGCCACCAAGGCTTCCGAAATCGGCTATCCGGAAAACAGTACTTTCGGTGTTTTCGGACTGTATTACCCGAGTGGCGATTTTGCCGGTTGGAATGACACTCCAAACCGCATCCTCTACATCAACGGAGCCGAGTTCAAGTACGACAAGAATGTAGATGACTCCACGGAAGGCTCCGGCGCATGGATTTCAAATCCGGCGTATTTATGGCCGAAAACCGGCAAGATGACTTTCGCCGCCTGGTCTCCGTACAGCGTGAAAAATGCGGTGAGCTATGGCGCTGACGGTTTGACTGTCAAGGATTTCAGCATGGAAAGGAACGGACTGACTGATCTGATGTACTCTGACCGCATCTACGACAAGACTTCAAGTGCGGGTGGTAACACCAAATACGACGGCATCGACATCTTGTTCCATCATGCCCTTGCGTCGCTTCGTTTTGTCGCCAAGGCGCAGGCTGGAGCGTCATACAATGTCAAGGTGGATCGTGTGGTACTCTACGGACTCTATCGCAAAGGCACTTTCGAGGAAAAGATCACGGAGGGTACAACAACTCCGGGCACATATAGTTCGACTCCGTCATGGGGATCCTTGGATGATCTCTACAATCAGTCGGACTTCCTTATGGTTTCCGGTGACACTCTCACTACTTTCGTCATTCCGCAGAATATCACGGAAGAAGTGAAGATGAGAGTTTATTACAGCATCCAGATCGGTTCCGCCACATTCGTTCCGACTGTGTCCAACGACATTTCTTTGAAAGAGAACTCGGAGATAGAGGGATGGGAGATGGGAAAGAGGTACACCTATAATCTTACTTTGGGCCTTCAGCAGATCCGCTTCAGCGTGAATGTCGATAACTGGCAAAGTTCTGAAGGAAATATATTGGGAGGCAGTTAATTATGAACAGATTTACATTCGCCCTGCTTGGCTTGGCTTTGATGGCTTCCTGTTCAGGCTCTCGGCAGGAGGAGATGCCGAAAGAGAAGGTTCCTGTTCGCTGGAACTTTTTGTCGGTGGATGGCTATTCAACCAAATCTTTGGTCGAGGAGATAAGATACCTTGAGTGGGCATGCACGCCAACAGCAAAGAATTATCTGACGTACCCTGGCCACGGACAGTCTATCGGCATCTGGGCTGATTACAGTGTTAAGATTGATGGTGAGGAATTTGACGCGTCAGATGTCTTTAAGGGGACAAAGCTGATTTATAACCCTGATAATTCATCGAAAGACACTAAATGGGAATATGACGGAGATCCTGCTTATTGGGTGCCGGGTGGTAAATATGTCTTCCGTGCGTACTACCCTCAGAATGAGGTTACCATCTTGAATGAACTGTCGGACTCCAGAACTCTTGTCGCGGAGATGAACACCGCCCTTGTCCAACGTGATATGCTGCTTGCGCATAATTCTTACGACACAGTGACTGGTAAGGACGCTGCGGGAAATGACAAAACAATGAATGATCCGGTCGAGTTTAACTTCCACCACGCGATGTCCGCGCTGAGGTTCCACTTCAAGTTCTATGACGGGAGCGACGGAGTGTTGTATTCAGAGGATGCCTTGACATCATGCTGGCTGGAGACCACCAAAGATAAGGTGTTCACACTTACTGGAATCATGATTTACGGCAACGGAGAGGACGACAATGAAGGACCGATCCAATGGAAGAACCGGTTTAGCCCGACGGCGGATTTCCATTTCTATCACTGGATATATTCTACTGGAATTAAGTTTTTGAACAAACGCGGTGACGGAGATTGGAATCCAGAGCAGGATCAGATTGTCGCTACAGCCTATACTTCCGGAGACGGAACAGTTGAGCAGGGCGAAGTGTTCGCGAAGAACGGTGGCTGGATCATGATTGTTCCGCAGAAGTCCACAGGCCATCTTCGTCTTTGCTTTACGACAAAAAGAGGAGGGGATGCAGTCTTCCATGTTGACCTTCCTGAGGTTACGGGAACCTCCAGAGAAAAGTATGAGTCGAATCTTTACACCCCAGAGTCTCATAAGGACACCAATGGGACAGATTACATACCAGGTTGGAGGTACACCTATACGGTCTCCATCACAAAGACCGATGCAAGCATTGACCTCAGCATCGCTCCTTGGCGTCGCCTTGACTCTTCCTATGACATTAAATTCTAGCGTGAGATGAAGAAACGACTGAGAGACTTTTGCATATTCATGATGTTCATTACCCTTGTTCCCTCATGCCAGAAGCAGGAAAAGGCTGCTTCTACGGAAGAGGGTGCAAGTCTTGTCATGCACATCGGCCTCCCGTCCATAAGCCTTGACACCAAGGCCAATGCGATATTCACTAAAGAAGAGCAGAATATCGTGACTGATCCGTTCGGCATGGACATGACTGATTGGAAGGACTATGAGAAACTTATTGACGCGCGTGTCATGTATCGCCTTACCATGTTTCTGGTTGACAAGGAGAGCGGAGCCTTGGTTGGTTATCGTGATTTGTACAAAGACTCCGAAGACATGAAGGATGCTAATGCGGAAGAGGGCGCGAACGGATGGTCTGGTGACATGCGTGAAGACGGTATGTACGCTACCAATGCCACGGTCACTTTCAATTATGACCACCCGCTGCACAAGAAGTCTGACGGCACAAGTTTGGAGCAGTTGTCACGTGGTCCGTTCAGAATGATCATTGTTGCAAACTGGTCTCCTGCTAAAGCACAAGACTTTGCCTACTTTAATGGTGACTATCAAGGGTTGAAGAACGGTGATGGGAATTCATTTGAAACTTATGTGGAGAGCGTCATATCAGAACTTAACGAGAACATCTCTGACGGCACATCGAAGAGATTTGGTGAGTATAATGATTACAATAGTTTGATGGACTGGCTTCTTTGCTCCGACGAGAATTTCCTTTGCCCCATAACGCCACAGCCCCTTGTGCTCGTGCAGGACATCGATCTTTTGCCTGGCAAGAACACCATCTCCGGCCAGCTCAAACGTACTTGGGCGCGTGTCCGCGTTTCTGTGGAGAACCTCTCGAACCTTCCGTTGACAGTACATGACATCAGCTTCGGCGCCAACACGACCCGAAATACCGCCTATATGTTCTTTGATCCGAACAATGAGGACAAGAGATTTGACTACCCGACGGATGTCACATACGGCTCGCCGAATGTGTATGCGTCAAACTCCGGCTCTCCTGACGCATTGCTCTCATTTACTGAGGACACTGAGATTAAGGGACTTTCATCCGGTTCGGGCAACCGCAAGGTCCTCTTTGACGGCTACATCCTCGAAAGCAACGGACAAGGCAAAGATTTCACCTACAATCTGAATCTGGAATATAAAGATGTACCCCCCGTCACGACAATGGACCTTATCAACGACCCTGTCGAGCAAGACCTCTCACGTATAAGCGAGGACATGTCTTATGTGATACAGAACTGCTATAACCAAAGCCGTTTCCTTGAATATAATTCAAAGAATCTTCAGACGTTTTCGGGTGAGTTGTCCTACCTTCTTAAAACTTCCATCCAACCAGAGTATCGCTTTAAGTTTGAGAAATGTCTGGGTGAGAGTGGCAACCAGGAGTTTGATGAGACTGAGAATGGCAATGTTTTTCCTGTGTATTACATCAAGGCTGATTCCGGGACAGATGAATCTTATCTTGGCCAGCCGCTTGAGGCCAAAAGCACAAGTGACAACATTAAATTGGTGAGCCGTGATAACGCGGAAAAGTTCACAGTCCGTAATGATGGTATTGAGGTGGCTGATGGTCACGGTAAATTTCTATCATTTTGGGCGCATGAAGCCAAAAGCAACGGCAAAAGAAATTACATCAATGTCTATGGCGGTGATAATCAGGCCATAGTTGCGGGTTGGACGGGAAACGATGAAGGCTCGCAGTTCAGGCTTTATCCTGTAGTTAAGACAGAACACAAACCTGCTTTCAACAAGGATATCACCCTTACAGCTATTGATCCAGAGACCGCTCATTCAAGGCCGCTTCAGTTCATACGTCGCAATGATTTCATTAATATACTTGTGACAGTCTCATATAATAAACGGTCCGGGAATATTCATTTCTCAGTCAATGAATGGAACACCGGTGGCGGTGACATTGAATTTAATTAGTCTGCTATGAGAGATTTTATCAAACGCTTTATATTATTCAGTCTTCTGTCTGTTCCGGCGCTGTCATGTGTGAATGAGGACCTCGTTGAGCCTACTGTCGGTGACGGTGAGGCCATCGTTGACCTGCGTTTTGGCTTTAAGGATTTCGATGAGGTCAAGGTGGAGACCAGGGCGACTATGGATATAGTCCCAGAGTCCCGTGTCAGCAATCTCTATGCTGTGCTGTTTGTTGGGGGAAAACGGTATTACTCTCATTACTTCCACAAAGGTTCCCTTGCGCCAACAAAGAATGACATGGATAAGATAAGCGCAGACTGCTGGTATGTCCAACATAAACTTTCCCATTCTGATGGTTCGGTTGATGCGGACCCGACCGAAGGTTGGCTTCGGTTTGTGGCTCCGGAATGTACCGGAGGCCATCTCTATCTGATTGCCAATCTGGACGCGGACATGGTGAACGTCTCTAATGAGAAATTGAACATGATCGACACCGAGCAGGATTTGAAGGACTATGTGATAAGCCTCAATCAGGAGATAACCTCTCGCAATGGGTTATTCCCTATGGTGGGTTATAAGGAAGGTGTGAATGTTTCGGCGACCGGAGGAATCACTGGTACTGATAATAAAGAAGTGGATGTAGAACTTGAGCGATTGGATGCCAAAGTGGTTGTCAACGTGAGATGTGCCACTGACTATGAATTGAAATCAGATGACGGTTCAACCACTCAGCGTTTGAAGGAGTTCCGCCCGGAATCATGGAGTGTCGTCAATCTGCCTAAGGGTGAGTACCTGCTTAAGCGTGACGTTGATGCTGATGGTGTGGGCTATTTTTCGACAGATCCGGTAAAGTTTGAGACTTCGGAAACTAAGACATTCACGTACTGGAACGGGGAAGAAAACGTTGAGGTCTCCAGTGATGTCAGCGGCTTTTCTTTCTACATGCTTGAGAACCGTGAGAAAGCAAAACGTGAAGTCTCCAAATTCCATGATAGGGAAAAGAAGAACAAGGATTCCCATGGATTTTTTAACACGACTTACGGTGTGTGGACCAATGCTCCGGAGAACGGTACCTACATGGTGATAAAAGGCGAGGTCGTGATGGACGTGGACGTGTCTTCCGAGGCGAAACAGCAGCAGCTTTCGGCTGATGTTGTTTATTATATTCATTTAGGAGACATACGTAGCGATTTAAACAACTATAAGATTGAACGCAACACATTCTATACTTACAATATCACAATTAAGGGTGTCAACAGCATAGAAGTGGAGGTCTCGTCTTCTCATGACGAAAACGGCTCATTTGTCTCAGATCCAAATAAAGTGATAGAGAATGAACCTGGGGCGGAAGGTATGGTGTACATCGCCAAGGAGTCCATGTACACTTTTGACGCCCATTATGGCCAGAGGGTCTTTTGCTTTGACGCGGAGTTCATTGACACTGACGCGTTGACTTGGTATGTCAAGACTCCTTTCGGCCATGAAGGTACTCCTGAGAAGATCGGAGATGTCGAGATTCCTTCCGGTATGGATTACGAATGGGTTCACTTCATGGTGAATAAGGTCTCGGATTCAGACTTGTACAAGTATAAGGTGAATGGCGAGTCCTATACGGCGAATCTGGGTGCCAATCCTTTCAGCTGGAACAATCAACCTTATCCGGGTGACGGTGATCCGAGGCTGATGAATGTTGTGGGACTTGTGAAGTACATCAAGACTCAGAAAAGAAACAAGGATGCCGGAAAGGAAAATGATTTCAGGACAGAGTTTGATCAGGGATGGTTTGATTGGTATAATAAGAATGCTGATCATGAAAAAGTGGATGACCCAAAGAGTGAGGTAGGAGGGCAACCTTGGTTCCGGGACAGGATTTATGTCACGGCTTTTGTGGATGAGTTCTATTATGAGAAGGATCCTATAACCGGAGAGGCTTCGGAGACTCTTTGGAAACGGTTTGTCAATCAGCCGAACCGCATGATGCACATCTTGTGTGATAATGTGAAGAGTCTGGATGGCGCCAGTTCCTCTACAGGAAGCGTTGTCACAATACGTCAGCGTTCTATCCAGACTCCTTACAACATAAACAATCCTAATGTTAAGTCTGCATGGGGCTGTGAGACCGAGGATGAGAACGCGGACAGCTATTTTTGGTATTTTTCTGGTGAAAAGGATGCCTCTTTTCCCAATGATTTCGCCAAAGATTATGGCAACGCCTCTGTTCAGAACGGACTGTATAATACGGCACGGATGTTGGGCTGTGTTTCTGGCTCTGCATGGAACGACTTGAAGTGGGATAAGTTTTTGGACTACGAGAGACCGAATGATTTTAGTGAGAACGGAAGCGAGTATAATATCCTCTTTTTGAGGAAAGATTATGCAAGTTTGCAGTACAGTGCGATTACGCGTAACCGAGACAATAACGGCAACGGTATCATAGATCCGGATGAGATTCGTTGGTACGATGCCGCCATAGGGCAATTGGAATATCTCCTATTGGGAGAATTGGGACTTTCGGATGAAGCGGCGCTTTATACCAGAAAATATTCAAGGGCTGACGGTACTTATGATTCTGGGCATCCTTTCTCCGGAGTGAGCAAGTGGCAGTGTCATATTGTAAGCAGTACCAAAACGTACGTCAGCATGAAGGATGATAATAAGTTCGGCTACGTGCCGCAGGTCCTTTGGGCTGAGGAAGGAGTCTCCGTGTCCGGCTATAAACAGTACAGTGGAGAAACCGGGCCTTATGTCGTGAAATGCATTCGTAACCTTGGACTTCGGGATGCGGAAGCGTCGGATTTTCAGGATGAAGCCAAGCTCGTTCCTGATCCGCTTGTGACGGTCTCCAAACCGGAAGGACCGGTGGATATGCATTCGGTTTATAAGTTTGACGCAAGCCGTGTCAACACCAAGTCAATGCGTTTCTATACCACAGTGGAGCTGGAACCTTCCGATGAGTTTAATGAGATGTCACGTCTTTATTCTGGTTTCGAGACAGGAGAGCTTGTCATGGCGCAGGATTATGGCATTTACAATTATTATCGCCTCTATCAGATTATCCGTGGCGCGGAATCTCCTTGTCCTGACGGGTATA
>CAVKML010000018.1:0-51015 GCA_963657715.1 uncultured bacterium
TAAAGTGTATAATTAGCAAAAATCACTATCTAAATAATTTCATAATGAGAAGATTGCTTGTAATGTTCGCAATCCCGCTGCTTGTCCTTTCGGCTTGTGGCGAGACAACGAAGGAGGAGATCGCTGATGTCCTCCTTATCTCTCAGGACAACGTGGCCTTCCCGAAGGAGGGAGGCACGGCCACCATTTCCGTGGCATGTCCGTCACAGTGGCACTCCACTGTGTCCGACCAGTCCTGGATCACAGTCACAGACGGCGATGGCAATGTGACAATCACTGTCACAGCAAACGAAACCGGTGACTCAAGGAAAGCTTCGGTGAGCCTTGAATCCGCGACCGATAGAAAGGAGATCAAGGTCTCCCAGTCATGGTCTGGATCCGTCCTGTCACTGAATATCAACGGTCCGGAAAGTTTGGAGTTGGATTCCGAGGGGGACAGCTTCATGTTTTCCGTGGAGACCAACGATGAATGGAATGTCAAGTCAGACGCGTCTTGGCTGACAGTAAGCACAGAGGACAAACTCGTCAAAGTGAGCGCGGCAATCAACGACGGCGCACACCGCGAAGCCACCATCACCGTCACAGCGTCAGCGGCCGGCGGTGACACCCAGAGCAAGGAAATCAAGCTCTCGCAGATCTCACGCGATGAGAACCCTTACTTCCAGATGCTGGGCAGCTTCGGCCTTTACGCCGAGCGTTGGTACTACGGCGGCAACGCGATCAACGTGCCAGGCATAGGTTCGTACTGCGCAATAGAGCAGAAAGAATATGGCAAGACTTTCACCATCAAGGATTTGTTTGTGGAAGGAACCGAATATGAGGCTTCCTACGACAAAGAGACAAAGAAGATGGTGCTGACGCTTGGTTCCCTGTGTCTCACCAGAACATTCGAAACTTCACAACAGACCTACTATTATTATTTGGTGCAGCCGAGCATCACAAACAGAAATTTCGAGACCGGAATCCTTTACGGAACGTTGGGCACGGCCACAGACGGAATTGAAGACAACTGCCAGGCGATTCTCCTTGATGGATTCGACGAGGCGTACGGTTCTCTCGGGCTCATCGTCAGGGTTGGACTCAGCCAAAATATGGCAATGCTGAGCGATGTGTACTACGCTGACGGGAAGATGTATCTGGTCAGACCTAGCAAAAACGTTCAGGATTAATCATTTCAAGACTTTAGAATATGAAGAAGACATTATATTCAGCATTGTTGGCCGTTTCTCTCTGCGCCTGCACGAAAGAGACGATCAACTACCAGAACCCGGTTCCGGGAGAGAACGGAACTGAAGCCAACGCCACATTGACTGTCGCCTCCAGAAACACCTTGTTCACATCAAAGGACGATGTCAATGCCAGCATCGCATTCAAGAGTCTGGGAGGAAAGGTCGTGTTGGACGTGAACACCAACGCCGAATGGGCCTATGAGATTGCGGGAGACAGTTTTATCAAAGCCGAAAAGGATGAGGAAACAAACCTGCTCACCCTCTCCTGCGACCAGAACAAGATAGAGAAGAAACTCTCGGCGACCGTGACAATCAAGGCTGGAGACAAGACCGCTACAATCACAGCCACGCAGAACGCATTCGGAACTGTGGAGATTGTCGCATCAGAGAACAATTTCCACCTCGCGGCCGTAGGAGAGCTCACGGCCTCCTTCGAGGTGACCTCGACCGACCCAGACTGGACATTCGAGACCTCAGGCTGCGAATGGATGCTCGTCACCAAGAACGGCAACACCATCAACCTCAGCGCATATCAAAATGAGGAATATGTCGACAGGGATGTAAAATTCACCCTTAAGGCCGGAAGCGGCGACAATCTCGTCACAGAGACAATCGATGTGCTTCAGGACAGGGCCGCTTTCATCGAGTCGTCTGTCTCAACTGTCCCTGTGACCCCGTTCTCCAACGCGGCCAAGGAAGTCGAGGTCAACGCGAACTTTGACTGGGAATATTCAATCTCAGGCAACGAAAGCGGATGGCTGACAATCGAGAGGACTGAAAACGGACTCAGATTCGTCCCGACAGCGAACCCGGGGGCGGAGTCAAGAACCGTTAGGATTACAATCACAACCGGTGACGGAAAAGAGAACACCGACACCAAAGAGATCACTGTCTCACAGCCAGGGATCGACACCCAGGCGTTCATCATCGGCCTCAATGTTACAAAATCCCCTTATGAATCAGCCATTCCTGTAAGCGGAGTGACTCCTGGGGCGACGGTTGACTGGGGAGACGGTACGACAGAGACTGTGGAAGCTGATTATCCTTCCCACACTTACACGGATCCAGGATACTACATCGCATCCTTCAAAGGGAAGGCAACCGGAATTGATGCCTACTCAAAACTGACCACTGCCCAAAGGATTCAGATCAACGAGGTTTTCAGTTGGGGAAATCTGGAAGTGGAGACAATGAACCGCGCTTTCTACAACTGCGACAGTCTTAAGAGGATTCCGACCGATGTTGTCGGTTCGTTTGCCAAGACAATGACATTCAAGGAAGCGTTCAGCAATTGCCAGCACCTTGAGACTATCCCTGCCGGTCTTCTGAGCAAGGCAGTGGAGTGTGAGTCAATCAACTCCATATTCATCTACGGGTACTCTATCAAAGAGATTCCGGCGGATCTTCTGGCCAACTGTCCTAAACTCACAGACGCCACGAGCGCTTTTGACGGATGTAGGCTGGTCACACACGTTGACAAGAATCTGTTCGCGCACAATCCGGAGCTTACAATCTGTTCCTCCACTTTTGCAAGAATGCACAAGCTACAGTCTGTTGATGAGGATCTGTTCGCGAATAACCCTAAGATCACGACTTTCAACGCTGTGTTCAGCGCCGACAGCGCATTGACTTCCATTCCTGCGGGAATATTCAGGAACCAGCCAGAGTGCACATCGTTCAGAATGGCGTTCGTGGCCACAGGCATCACTGAGGTTCCAGCCAATCTCTTTGCCAACAACACAAAGTGTACGAACTTTCAGATGACTTTCAACAAGGCCAAGATCAAGAGCATCTCCCCGGACATATTCAAAGGTTGCGCGAATGTCACTAATTTCTCATCCTGCTTCAACGGATGTACCGAATTGGAAAGCATTCCAGCCGATCTTTTCAAAAACTCCGGAGCACAAGCAAAAGTGAAGACAAACGGTATGAATATGGTTTTCCAAGACTGCATATCCCTCACAGAGGTGCCGGAAGGCCTGTTCGATGGATTCACGGCCATAAACCAGTTCACCAACGTGTTCAATGGTTGCAAGTCTCTGAAGAAGATTCCTTCCGGACTGTTCAAGGATCTGAAAGCAGTGAAGACTTTCTCTAATGTATTTCTGGACTGTACGTCTCTTGAAGCCGTACCGGAGGGTGTGTTCACAGGACTCTCCAATGTCACGTCTTTGGCCGGAGTTTTCCAAGGATGCACCGGTATCACGGAAGTCGGGAACAACATTCTTGCAGACTGCTCGTTATGCACGAACATATCTAATCTTTTCAAAGGTTGCGTCAATCTTTCCAAGGTTTCCGAGAACGCTTTCGCAGGTGCAAAGAAAGTAACGAGTATCTCAGGGCTTTTCAGCGGCTGCACAAGTCTCAAGAGCGTTCCGGAAGGAATATTCGCTCCTATGACAGCGATAACGACAACCAATGATATCTTCGCTTCTTCCGGAATAGAATCCGTTCCTGCAGGATTGTTCGCGAAAAACACATTGACGACCACATTCCTGAACGTGTTCAGCGGATGTGAGGCCTTGACTAGTCTGCCGGACGGTCTGTTCGCCAACAACAGCAAGGTGAAGACATACCTGACCGCTTTCAAGAACTGCACGTCTCTTTCTTCTGTCGGTAACATTTTCGGGACAAACTC
Organism: uncultured bacterium; assembly: GCA_963657715.1. Classification (GTDB taxonomy): domain Bacteria; phylum Bacteroidota; class Bacteroidia; order Bacteroidales; family UBA932; genus Cryptobacteroides. Next base: position 3,868 of record CAVKML010000018.1, read on the forward strand.
AACCAGTTCTCTCACTCTTGAATCGGCTTTTGAGGGCTGCATTGCCCTGAATGCTCTTCCGGCAGGATTTTTTGACGGACTCACCGGAGCGACCTCATTCAAAAAAACATTCTACGGATGCACAGCCTTGAAGACGATCCCTGAGAAGTTGTTCTCTAAGAACATTAACGCCACGACAACTGAAAGTTGTTTCCAAAACTGCGCATCTCTGCAGGCCGTACCCGCAGGACTGTTCGGAACAACCACCAAGACGAAGACCCTGACTTCGATGTTCTCAGGCTGCTCATCACTGGCCACGATCGCACTTGACGCGTTCAGCGGAATCAACGCCGCGTCCGGCACAATGATGAACATATTCCTGAACTGCACCAGTCTCAAGGAAGTTCCGTCAGGCCTGTTCAAGAACAACGCCAAGATCACATCCTACAACTACGCGTTCAAGGGTTGCACGGGATTGGAGAAAGTTGGTTCAGACATTTTCAATTGCGCCAACGGCTCCACATCGATCAACGGAGTGTTCTCTGACTGTACATCGTTGAAAGAGGTCGGCGACAACATCTTCCTCAACCCTGAGAATGTAAGGTACATCAACTACATATTCCAGAACTGCTCATCCTTGACATCAGTGCCTGTCAATACTTTCGACAGTTTCATGGCATTGACAAGCGCCATTTCCGCATTCGACGGTTGCACATCTCTGGCGGGAGAATCTCCTTACACAGAAGTGAACGGTGTCAAGTACCACCTCTACGAAAGGACTGCCGAGACAAAGGACATCACAGGATTCGCCAACTTGGCGAACCTCAAGGCTATGTTCCAGGGATGCACAAAGCTCACCGACTATGACAAGATACCAAGTGTCTGCAAGTCAGCCGAATAATTTTCAAAACGCTTAAGAATATGAAACTGAAATATATCATACCGATGGTTCTGGCAGCCGGAATGGCAATCGGATGCACAGAGACCACAAAGGTCGGCCCGGACGCCTATCAGGCTCCCCTGTTCCTCCAGCCTTCCGACACCAGGATCGTGTTTGACAAGGAAGGTGGAAAGGCTCTTGTCACGATGGCGACCAACGCCGAGAACTGGAGTTATGCCGCCCAGTCAGGAGACTGGTTCGCTGTAAGCGTCGATGCTGACAGCTGCCTCGTTGTGGAGGCGCAGGTAAACAACGGCCCTGTGAAGACTGATGACATCAAGGTTACAGCAGTCAGAGGAGAAGAGTCCAAAGAGGTTTCGCTGAAAATCACCCAAAGGGCGGATGACGCGACAGACCTCAGCGCGGCGGGGACAGCGAACTGCTACATCGCGCACACCAACAGCTCTTACAAGTTCCGCTCTGACATCAAAGGCAACGGGGGCAAGGACGGCAAGTCAAAGTACATCGAGATCGAGGGACTTGAGATCAAGGAAGCCGCTTATGCCGAACTTCTTTGGGAGTCCAGGAACGACGGTGACCGCACCATGTCATACGAGATCATCGATGGAACCCCGACCTATGGCAACGGCTACATCTCGTTCTCGACAGGCAGAAGCGAAGGCAACGCTCTCATCGCCGTCAAGAACGCCAAGGGCAAGGTGCTTTGGAGCTGGCATATCTGGGTGACCGACAATGAAGTCACAGCACATGACCACATCGGTCCGGAAGGCAATGTCATCGCGCAGATAATGGACCGCAATCTTGGAGCCCTCAACAACACCCCTATGGACATAAACAACAGGGGTATGATCTACCAGATGGGAAGAAAGGATCCGTTCATCCCGTCCCGTTCACCATACGCTGACTACAGCGGCATCACCGACTACGAGAACTCGAAAGACTATTGCGACAACAAACCGGAATGGAACAAGCAGAACAAGGAAGTCGGCGACGGCACCGGTGAGTGGGAAATCGACTCCAAATTCAAGGCTCAGGCGGCGTTCTCCGCTCCGGGCAACGTTCCGTTCGCGTCGGAGCATCCGATGAGATTCCTTGTAAGTTACTCATCCTCCGGCTACTCTTGGTACATCAGTTCATCAGACAAGGACAGCGTGCAGCCTGAACTTTGGGGCGAGGAAAAGACCATTTTCGATCCATGCCCTCCAGGTTACAAAGTGCCGGGTAAGAACATGTGGGGAACCGCCATCGGCAATGAAAGCATCAAGACAGGCGGCAGGCACAGTGACTACGATGAGACCGGAATCAGCAATGATTTCCTATGGAATGCGGAAAAAGACTGCGGTCGTGTCTGGAGGCAGACCGGAGATTTCTACCCGATGGCTGGAAACATCTATCCATCAGCGTACTCGCTCCCTGGAACAACGCCTTACAACTATGCCAGCGGACAGACATTCTATCTGACAAGTCAGGAGAAGATGTTTGACACCGACTCGAACAAAAATCAGAACTGCGCCCATTATGTGGCTGCGTTCAACGGCTATTGGGCAGCCTACGAGACCAGGGCGCAAGTCTATACGGGTCAGGTAAGATGCGTTAAGGAATAAACTTTTAACAATCAATAATGAAAGACAGATTCTTGAAAATCGCTCCGCTGCTCATAGCGCTGGCGGGGTGCAACGGAATCGGTGGGAATGACAACAATGGGCCTGAGTCGAAAGACAGCGGGCCTATCGTTGTCTTTTCGCCGGATGCGGCCATCCAAGGCGAGATCATCGTGAAGATGAAAGCCGGAGCCGCCGATGAGACAAGCACAAGGTCCGGTGGAGTGACCTCGGGCAACACCCAGATCGACAGGGTTCTTATGAATGTCGGCTCTGTAAGTTTCGAACGCCTGTTCCCTGCATGCGGACGGTTCGAGACACGCACAAAAAAGGAAGGCCTGGACAGATGGTTCATCGCAAAGTACGATGAGACCGTTCCGGCGAAAGAAGTGGCGAGCATGCTCTCCGGATGCGACGGAGTGGAGGTGATTGAATATTCCATCCCGACAGCCGCGGCTTCATATTCAAAGGCAACGACAGCTGAATATGAAGAGCAGGTCGCGACGAAGACATATTCATCGGCAAGGAATATTCCATTCCCGTTCAATGAAAGTGTCCGCTCGCAGAGGATGCAGTGGCACTACAACAACCCTGGCAACGTATATTCGAACTCAACCGTTGTAGGAGCGGACGCGGATGTTTACGCGGCATGGCAGCTCTGCACAGGCAATCCTGATGTGATCGTCGCTGTTGTGGACCAAGGTGTGAAATACGATCATGAGGACCTCGCGGCCAACATGTGGGTCAACAAAGACGAAATTCCGGACAACGGCATCGATGATGACGGCAACGGTTACATAGATGATGTGTACGGATTCAACTTCACGGACAACAAAGGCAAACTGACATTCTCAGCGGAGAACATGCACGGGACACACGTTGCCGGAACAATCGCGGCAGTGAACAACAACGGCGTGGGAGTCAATGGAATAGCCGGAGGCTCAGGCAACGGTGACGGAGTCAGGATCATGTCATGCGAGACTCTGGGAGCGTCCGAATCCGGCAACTCGGGAGGCGGACTCGGAGCGCAGGTTCGTGCGATCAAGTACGCCGCTGACAACGGTGCCGTGATCTGCCAAAACAGTTGGGGGTACACAGCCGGAGCCCTGTCCAAAAACGACTGGACAAAAGGAAACTACTCCGCACTTGCCGATGCCATCCACTACTTTATCAAGTACGCTGGCTTGGACGAGAACGGTGAGCAGGAAGGTCCTATGGCCGGCGGAATCGTAATCTTCGCAGCGGGCAATGACGCTTCTGACGAACTCTGCTACCCTGCCTCCGACGAGGCCGTGGTCAGCGTCGCGGCCACATCTTGGCTCGGGACCCCGTCATATTTCACAAACTATGGCAAATGGGTAAGCCTTTCAGCTCCAGGCGGAGACCTGTCCCTCAACTCGACCTACGGCGGTGTCTACAGCACCAGCGTGGCAGAGGATGGCGGCTCGGCCTACGAAGGGATCAACGGGACCTCTATGGCATGTCCGCACGTCTCCGGAGCCTGTGCCCTCGCGGTAAGCTGGTACTACGGAACGGAGAAGAAAAAAGGCTTGACCAACGAGATGCTTAAGGAAGCCCTGCTTTCCAGCGTCACCCCGGTCGATCCGTTCTGCGAGGCTCCATATTTCGGGAATATGGGAGCAGGCTCACTGGACACCTACCAGCTTCTGCTGGCTGTGAAGAAAGTAGCCATGATCCCGGACATCACCGTCAGCCGAGGCGGCGAAACGAGCGTCAATCTCTCTGAATATTTCTACAAGACGGATGTGCTGACATATTCAGTGACGGCGCAGGGAATAGTGGAAGTCAGCCTCAACGACGGTGTCCTGACAATCAAGGGCGTGTCCAAGGGCAAGACTGTAATCAGGATCACCGACGGCAACCAGTCCGTCAGGACCATAAACGTGACTGTGGAATGATGAAGACTTCAAGAATGATAAAGTCAGCCTTCATGATGGCTGCGTCATCAGTTATCTTCCTGCTGGCCGGATGCGGGTCTGAGACAAAGGAAGAGACTTTGAACGAGACTCTCAAGACCCCGGAAGCCAAGGTCAGCGAAGTGACCGTCTCCAGCTTCCGCGTTGATTGGGGCAAAGTCTATGGGGCGGAGATCTACGCCTACTCCCTCGATGGGGCGGAAGCGGATTCGACCAGAGACTTGTCCGTAACATTCAACGGATTGGAGGCCGCCAAGGAATATGTCGTCAAACTTCAGGCTGTGCCTGCGAAAGGTGGTTCCAAGACATCCTCCGAACCCGTCTATATTCACGTCCACACATCAGATGTCAGCCAACTGGATAAGCCAGAGATCACAATCGGGAGTACTTATGCCTCCAAAACAATCATAAGCTGGAGCGTCATCCCTGGAGCCGGAAGCTATGAATATACCGTCGGAGACATCAGCGGAACGACAACAGAGAACCGTGTGGCGCTTTCAAATCTGACCAAGGGAACCGACTACATATTCACAGTAAAGGCCATCCCGGCGGAAAGCGGCAACACCGCGTCCGAAACGGCACAGGCCAGTTTCAAGACCTCCTCAGAGGATGTGCCGGTCTTGCTGATCGTGCCGGAAAGCACTCTCGCGGATGCGGTCGTGTTCGATGTCTATGCGACTCCTGACGCGACATATTACTACGATGTCGTGTCATCCTCGTCCCTGATGCAGTTTGACGAGGCTACCATCATCGCCAGATACAGAAACGCCATCATCGAATATGCCAAAAGCAAAGGCATCAGCCTCCAGCTCGCGATGGCTTCCGTCCTCAAGGTGGGCACGAACACCATCGGCGTGTCAAGTCTTGCCTCCGAGATGAGCTACGACATCATCGCATTCGGAATGGACTACAACGGCAACGTCACGACCGGCCTGTACACAAAACGGATCACCACGACGGCGACCGGTTGGTCATCAGGCCCTAACTACGGCGGTGCGGAATGGTTCAACCAGAACTTCTTCCTCACCAACGCCTATCTGGGAATGACCGGTTACGGATGGACAAATTCCGTCTGGACGACATGGAAAGGCAGCGATGTGCAGAGCATCCGTTACCGCCTTCTTCCGACAAGCACCTTCAACAGGGTTTTCAGTGACCCTTACGACAAGGAAGCCGTCAAGACTTTCCTCAGGGACACCTCCTACAGCTATGCTGTCAGAACAGACTATCTGGCTCTCGTGAACTCAGCCAACGGCTACAATTCCGTGACCCCGGGCAACCCTGGCGTGTCCTACACAATGTCCGCGCTCGCCACGTCGGCGTCCGGAGAGGAGGAACTGACAGTCAACTCCATCACTACCAAGACCACCAGCGAGGCCTACACTTGGTTCTCTCTCGCGGCTTTGGTCAATGAGAGGTACGGTCCGACATCGACCAAGATGGCCTGTGTGCTTAAAGGTGTCGGGATAGAATCAGCCAAGCTTGTCGTTGTGAAGACATCCTCGCTGGCTGGGATTCCGGAATCTTCCTATCCCGCGATCGTCGAGGACAAAGGCAATGAGTTGAACGCCTCATACATCGACTACATCAATGGAGACGGTCTGGCGCTTCTGGTTAACGTCGAGCCACAGACATCCTACACGGCGATGGCCACAGTAGTGAACAAGGCTGGTGACAGACTGACAAGACACGCTTCCGTGACCACTACCGCGGCGGGAAGCGCAACTTCGGCCAAGACAAGGGCAAGCGTCAACTTCGAGAACCTTGCCGTGAACGCCGAAGCGACCCCTGTCGGACTGAGACTCGACGGAGTGGAAGCCATTCCCGTCCTTGATACTCCGGCGGCTACGGAAGATCTCTGGACCATCATCCACAACATGAACATATTCGGAACAAATTATGAAAAATAGCATAAAGAGAACATTAGCGACCGCCTTGCTGTCCTTTCTCTGCGTTCTGGCCGCACACGCCCAGAACATCAACGTGAAGGGAACGGTCACAGACAGCGGCAACCTCCCGCTGATCGGAGTCGGGGTCTTCATTGAGGGCACCACGACAGGAACGGTCACGGCAGAGGACGGAACATGGTCCCTGTCAGGAATCCCGTCTGACGCCGTGCTGACATTCTCCAGCATCGGCTATGTCACCCGGAAGATAAGCGTAGCGGGCAAGACAGTCATTGACGTGACTCTTCAGGAGGATGCCATCGACGACGAGATCGGAGAAGTGATGGTTGTGGCCTACGGTACGGCCAAGAAAAGCAGCTTCACCGGTTCTGCCTCCGTTGTGAAAGGCGACGAGCTCCAGAAAAGGGTGACCGGCAACATCACAAAATCAATTGAAGGTACAGTGGCCGGACTTCAGGTCACATCAGGAGGCGGACAGCCTGGAGAGGGGGCCTCGATCATGATCCGTGGCATCGGATCGATCAACGCCGTGTCCACACCTCTGTACGTTGTGGACGGAATCCCTTACGACGGTTCGCTCAGCGCCATCAACCCGGCTGACATAGAGTCCCTGACAGTTCTTAAGGACGCGTCTGCCGGTGCCCTGTACGGAGCCAGAGGCGCCAACGGAGTCATCGTCATCACCACCAAGAAAGGCAGCGGTGACAGATCTGTGGTCAGCTACAAGGGCAGCGCCGGAATCGCATCCCGATCCCTGAAGCGTTACGACCTCGTGGGCATGGACGACTTCGTCGAACTGACTTACGAATCCCTCAGGAACAGCGCCCAGTACAGCACCGGAATGGACTACGATGGAGCGAGCGCATACGCCGCGGCCAACCTCGGCCAGACTATCGGCGGTCTCAAGAATCCTGAATATTACAACCCGTACAAGAACTACACTTGGTCAACGGTGATCGACCAGGCCACCGGCAAGATAAAGGAAGACGCGGCAGCCGCATGGAACGAGAACTGGATGGACGAGATCAGCGACAACGCCGCCCTGCGTACGGAACACATCTTCTCTGTGAACGGAGCGACCGAAAAAATCAACTACCTCATCTCAATGGGTTACTATAAGGAGAACGGTATCCTCCAGAACACAGACTTCAACCGCTACACCGGAAGGGTCAACGTGGACTCGCAGGCGAATTCATGGATGAAAGTAGGAATGAGCGCGAACTACTCGCACACCAAAGCCGACTACCAGAATTTTTCCGGATCATCCACTTCAAACGTCTGGTACACGGCACAGTTCATGGCTCCGGTTTACCCGGTCTATCTAAAGGACATGGAAGGTAACAACATCCTGGATGAGGCCGGCAACCTCCAGTATGAATACGGCGACGAGGATGACAACGGCTACGCCAACCGTCCTACCGCCCAAGGATTCAACTCCAGGGCCGAACTCTACAACAACAAGGCGTATTACTACCGCAACACATTGTCGGCCAGGTCATACATCACCTTGGGAACCACCAAGAAAGATGCCCTGCTCTACGGTTTGAGGCTGACTGCGAACCTGGGAACGGACTTCAACGACTACCAGCGCACAATCACGAACGACAAGTACCATGGCAACGCCGCCGATCAGGGAGGCCGCCTGAGCAAGACCAACACAAGGACACTCAGCTACACTTTCAACCAGATCATGAATTATGACCGAACATTCTCAGATCATGACATAAAGGTTCTGCTTGGCCACGAGTACTATCGCTACAGGTTCAACTACGCTATGGGTGAGAAGACCGGAATCATGGACGGAATCGATGAACTCGACCCTGCCGTAACGACTTCCGGCAACTCCAGCTACTCGAACAACTACGCCATAGAGTCCTGGTTCACAAGACTGAACTATGGGTTCAAGAATCGTTACTATTTCGACGCAAGCTGGCGCACCGATGGTTCCTCAAGATTCTATAGAACAGACCGTTGGGGTAACTTCTGGTCAGTCGGAGCGTCTTGGAGACTCTCACAGGAAAAATTCATGGAACAGTTCTCCTCATGGCTCAGCAACCTGACGGTCAAGGCTTCCTACGGTGTGCAGGGCAACGACAATCTCGGGACCTACTACGCCTGGCAGGGACTGTACGACTACACATGGGCAAACGGAAGCGAGGCCGGAGCCTTTGCCTCAAAACTGGAGAACAAGGCTGTCACGTGGGAGAAGAACGGCAACCTCAACGCCGGAATCGAAGCGTCCCTCTTCGGCGGCAAGGTGACTTTCACCGCTGAATATTACAACCGCTACACACGTGACATGCTGCTTCAGAATCCGTTGGCCATCTCCACCGGATTCACAGGCTACGACGCCAACGTGGGTTCGATGAGAAACCAGAGATTCGAGTTCTCAGGAAAAGTGAACATCATCGACAGGCCGAACTTCAGATGGGACGCCAACGCGATGGCCTCGCTGAACCGCAACAAGGTCACAAGCCTCACATCCTCACAGGACTTCATCAGTTCCGGAGCGTCAGTCATCGAGGTCGGGAGGCCGATCTACACATTCTATCTCTCCAAGACTGCCGGTGTCGATCCGGCCACCGGAAAGCGCCTCTACTACGCCTACTGGAAAAGAGGAGTGGACGAGACCGGTGCCGTCAGCAATGTCAGATGTGATGAATACGTGACCGACAACGTCTCCCTCGCCTCCCTCAGCAAGTACTACATGGGAAGCCGTGAGCCAGCCGTGTCCGGAAGCCTCGGATCAAGCTTCGTGATATTCAAAAACATCGACCTCTCTTTCCTGACCACTTGGTCGATAGGAGGCAAGGTCTATGACGGATTGTATTCAGGCACCATGAACGTACAGTACGCCGGCAACAACTGGCACAAGAATGTGCTGCGCAGATGGCAGAAGCCCGGTGACGTTACGGACGTGCCGATGGTGGAGATCGGAGGATCGGCACCGGCGAACGACTCGGCTCTAATCAACGCATCGTATTTCGCCATCAAGAACATCACACTCGGTTACACATTCCCTAAGAACTGGCTCTCAAAGATAGAGATCAGCGCGCTGAGGCTCTTCCTCACCGCTGACAACATCGCCATGTTCAATCACCTTGACGGCATGGATCCACAGTACAACTTCACAGGAAGCGTGTCATATTCATACGCCCCTTCAAGAGCTATTGTGGCAGGCATCGACATTCAATTCTAGGAGGATATTCAATGAGAAAGAAACTATATATTCTTGCCGCTCTGGCCATAGCGTCAGCTTCCTGCGACAGCGATATGCTTGAGTTCAACCCGACGGATTCCGGTTCCGGGGAAGAACTGATGAAGGAGGCTTCCACGGCGATCACTTCCATCAACGGAATCTACCGTTCGATGTGGGCGGCCGGTTGGTCAACCACAGGAAACACCCACCAATGTTTTGGTGTCGCAGCCTACAACCTCGCCATGGACATGATGGGAGACGACCTCATAATGCAATCCCAGGGCAACGGTTGGTTCTGGTACGATCATGTTTACAACGTAAAGAACCAATACACCTCCTCGGCGTTCAGATCCTACGATGTCTGGTATGCCAACTACAAGTGGATCGCCAACGCCAACAGCGTGATCGCGGCGAAAGAAACAATGGGAGGAAGTTCGGCCGATGTGTCCTACGTCGTGGGGCAGGCTTATGCCATCAGGGCACTCTCCTACCTCAGTCTGGCGACCTGGTTCGCAAGGGCGCCATACAATCCAATGACGGACAAGTACCGCTGGAGTGACCCAGGAGTGCCGGTTTACACCGAGCCGACCTCCATAAGCACAGAAGGAAAGCCGAGAGAGAATCTTGAGGTTGTCTATAGACAGATCGACGCCGACATCGACTCGGCCATAGTGCGCCTCTCCAAGGGGGCTGTCTCGACTTTGAACAAAGGTAACAAGTCTCACATCAGTGAATATGTCGCTTTGGGCATCAAGTCCCGCGCTTGTCTGGCCGAAGGAGACTGGGACGGAGCCTACAAGGCTGCGTCGCGGGTGATCAACGAAGGAGGCTACGAGATAGGAGGCGAGAACGAGCTCATGGGAGGAATGAACTCCATCAACTATAACAATGTGATGTGGGGTGCAGGGATAGAGACCTCGGAACAGTCAGGAGCCTACGCCGGATTCTTCACCCATATGGACAACATCGACGGAGCCTACGCCAAATCCGCTCCGAAACTGATCAACAAGCAACTCTACAATCACATCGGATCAGGAGACATCCGTCTCAGATGGTGGGATCCGACAGACAAGGAATCCCCTTATGTCTCGAAAAAGTTCGCTTTCTCCAACGTGCAGTCCTGGCTTGGAGACTACATCTACATGAGAGTTGAGGAGATGTACTTTACCGCCGCTGAGGCCACGCTCAGGCTCGGGAACCAGAATGAGGCCCGCGACCTGATGAACAAGGTGATGGCCAAGAGGAATCCGAAGTACAACGCCTACAACTACACAGGTATGCACCTCGGGGCTACCACAACCACATGGACCGGGTCCCTTCTTGAGAACATCCTGATCCAAAGGCGTGTTGAGCTGTGGGGAGAATATGGCCGCGTTTTCGACGTGCGACGCACCGGCCAGGGCATCGACCGCCGCACCGAGGATGGATTCGCCGAGGAGTGCATCTCCACGATGAAGAGAAACGGCATCGACCTCACAAAGGCCGACACCTATGACTGGGTGCTGACAATCCCTAAGGACGAGCTTGATGCCAACCCTAACATCAACGAAGAAGATCAGAATCCTTAATAGATTTAGACACAATGAAATATTCAAAAATAATATCATGCGTCACCGCATCGCTGCTCATAATTTTGACAGGTTGCGACAAGGAGCAGAACGGGACAATCTACAGGCCGAACTCCGATGACGCGAAAGAGATCCACTTCATACAGTCATCCCTGACCAAGGAGTTCCCGCAAGGGACCAAGACAGGAACGATAGAGATCGAGCTTGCGCGCCCGAGTGACAAGGGAGATTTGTCCGTGAGTCTTCAGAAGAAAGGTGAAAACAAAGACTCGTTCTCTGTTCCGGAAAATGTCACGATACCAGACGGAAGTTATTCCGTGAAAGTTCCGGTGGAAGTGAACCTTGTAAGGCTTCTTGCCGGTTCTTCGCTGAACGCCACGATCCTCATCTCCGACCGTCAGGAGGAGACCGGGGACGGAGCTTACGTCACCCAGTTCTCGGACAAGATCACCCTGAGCGTCTCATACGCCCTTGAATGGGAGACGTTCTATAGAACCGACGAGAGTGGCGACAAGGTGCCACAGACAGCCACCTACCGCTACAACGCCTTCTACACAGGACGTGACTCCGGCCTTGAAGTCGAGAAAGCGGTCGGAGCCAACATATTCAAAGTCAATGACTGGGCAAGCGGAGTATCCTTCAAGTTCATCCTCAACGATGACAATTCCTGCACGGTGCCGGCACAGTCGATCGGCTACTACAATTCCAATTACAACGAATATGTAAAGGTCGCAGACATGGCCGAATACACCGGCAACAAAGCCGCCTACAGCTCCTATCCTTGCACCTACGATGGCAAAGGTACATTCTCGTTCTACCTGATCTACTACGTCTCGGCCGGCTATTTCGCCCAAGGCAACGAGACCCTCACGTTCGATGGCAACGAGGACAAGACCCCGGTGGTGGAAATCTCTTTTGACGGCATTGAAGCCACCGAAACCGGTTTCAAGGCACCGAGAATCTCTTTCTACAAGAATGAATATGCCAGGGTCAACAAGGCGAAGACAGGCAGCCAGGAAACGCTCCGGTCCTCACCCTTTACGATGACAGTTCGGAACTTTGGAACGTGGGATCCGGCAACTGTACCGCAGTGGCGTTGGCATACGATTCCACATCCAACGCCACCATGCTCTACACGAGACGTTTCACATGTGACCCTGACGGTGTTTACACTCCGAAAGTCAACAGGTTTGATTGGAAAAGGGATGATGCCAACCCGCTCTACTCCCCTTACACAACCTTGTTCTGGAACATGCAGGCGGACAACGCCGTGTCCCTCAAGTATCTCTGCATGAGAACCGACTATCTTGACTACATGGAACGGAACCTTGGCCAAAGCGCTGCCGAGATCGCATGGGAAAGAGGCAACGAGGTCAACGAGGAATTTGTTGAGAAACTTGGATCAGACGAAGGCTTCTCCACTGTCTTCAACACCCTCAAACAAGGCACATCCTACACTTTATGTGTCTGCATCGTCAATGAATATGGCGACACGGCATTCGTCAAGAAGACCGCCGAGACAAAGGGTTATACAGCCTCCGACTTCGACAAGACCAAGACTGTCAATGATTTCATCGGAGCGTTCAAAGCCTCGGCTACGGTTGACGGAGCCTCATCATCTTCCGAAGAGTCATTCCGCGTGGACATCTACAGCCTCGGAGGCAACGATGTCACGATAAGCGGTCTGTCCAACACCAGCGACTTCACCCCAGACGTGAAAGCGTACTTCGATCAGGAGAGTCATTCGATCATCATTGAGCCACAGCGGCTTGGCAGCTACAAGGGCAACTATGTCACACTCGGTTTCTCCGACGGTCTTTCCATCTACTGGGGAGCCAACAGCATAGCCCTCGGTTTCATCGACGGAGTGATCCACATGACCACAAGTCCTTACGCCAGCGCGGCCGTCAACAGTTACCAATTCCTGTTGTTCAGCTCTGAAAACGCCACCGGATCTTCTTATCTGAGGCAGAGCGTTGGCTCCAAGACCTACAGTTCCCTCTCTCTTCAACCATTCGGAACTTCCACCAAGGCTCCGCTGTACACACCGACGGATGCTTTTCTTGGAGAAAAGGCTGTCTTGATATGATAGCGGTTATCAATGAATATGAAAGGCTGGACTCCCGAACGGGAATCCAGTCTTTTTCTTTTCACATGGTCATCAAGTCTACCGAAGCACCACAAATTCCGGTCGGACATTATATCTGTCCCATGATATTCATTAATCAAATTCATTTCATTAAATTTGCCTTAGATTGAAAAAATCCAGATCAATGACATCCTTAATTGTACGAATATTCAGACGCGTGGCGGTGGCGATAGCGCTTTTGGCCGGCGGAGCTTTCATCTCATCAGCGCAGATCTACCATCAGGAAGAACTTCATTTCAGAGCCCCGGCTGTGCCAAGGCAGATCATATTCGCCGGGGACACCGTGCGGTTTGACAGGAGCGACATCTATGAAAGGATGGATCGTGAACTCATCTCGTTCACTTACATGCACTCAAACTCCATCCTTATGCTTAAAAAATCCGACCGGTATTTCAGGTTGGTCGAGCCTATTCTCAAACAGAACGGCATTCCTGATGACCTGAAGTACCTGATGGCTATCGAAAGCAACCTTAATCCAAAGGCATATTCATCAGCCGGCGCGGCGGGCCTCTGGCAGTTCACAAAGACCACAGGCAAGGAATACGGTCTTGTCATCGACACCGAGGTGGACGAGCGATACAACATTGAGAAAGAAACAATCGCGGCGTGCAAGTACCTGCGTAGAGCCTACGAGAAGTATGGGGACTGGATGACGGTGGCGGCAAGCTATAACGCCGGACAGGGAGGAATATCCCGTCGTCTCTCCGATCAGAGACAGAAGTCCGCCATGGATCTTTGGCTGGTCGAGGAGACTTCACGGTACATGTTCAGGGTTCTCTCGGCAAAAATGTTTTTCGAGGCTCCCGCCGCTTTCGGATTCAATGTGAATGATTTCGAGAAGTATCCTTGTTATTCCCCGAAGGAGATTGTCAATGTAAGCGGGGCGATCGCCAATCTGGTGGATTTCGCCGAGGACCATGGCGTGACATATTACCAGCTGAAAGAGGCAAATCTTTGGCTCCGGGACAACAAACTGCTCAACAAGGCCGGCCGCACATACAAGATCATCATCCCGAGTGGAAAATAGCGGCAACAGGAAGGTGGTCACCAAGCTTATCGTCGTGACTTCTCGTGTTAGAGACAGCGAAAAAAGGCGCGAAAAAAAGGCAAATGTCAAATTTTACACGTTACCAAAATTTGACATTTGATTTTTTCGCTGCCTGCCACCATATGTAATAACTATTGTACAAACAGTATAAATACCATTCGCACGCAAAGGTGGCGAAAAATAAAAACCTGAATTTTGGTAACGTGCAAAATTCAGGTTTTTCCTTTTTTCGCCGCCATCTTAGGCAAAAGCCAAAGCTGTGTTACAACCAATTCAGATCCAACAGATTCGCGAAATCATCAATGATGAAATCGGCACCCGAGGCTTGAAGTTCCTCGCCGGAGGAGTTGCCGTAAGTGACGCCACAGGTCTTGGCCCCGGCGCCGCGACCCATCAGAATGTCGAAAGGCATGTCACCGACCACCAAAGTCCTTGACGCGCTGAAGCCCAACCTTTTCAAGGTCAGGAGAACCGGCTCGGGATCCGGTTTGGCCTTCGTCACATCATCAGCGCCTAGCACGAGCGAGATTTCTTTGTCAAAACCGAAAGTCAGGACAAAATCCATAAGCGAATGATTGGAGCGGGAGGAAGCGATTGTCAGGACAAAGCCTCTCTCGCGAAGTTCCTTCAAAGTCTCCGGGACATGAGGGAAGACCTTCGGCTCAAGCAGTTTCTTGTTTTTCTCGAATATGTCCCTGTAGGTCTCGGCACACCCCTGGGCCTGTTCCTCCGTCAAGGATGGAAACAGAACCTTGAAGCTTTCACTCAATGGAAGACCGATTGTCGCCGCGCAAGCATATTCATCAGCCACAGGCAGACAAAGCCTCTCCATCGTCATCTGAAGTGTCCTGACAATGGTTTGTCTGGTGTCGCAAAGGGTACCGTCAAAGTCCAGAATTATAAGTCCGTTGTTCATGTTGTGGCAAAATTAACTCAAATTGTCGAGATTTCAAGCCCTCGGCACAGAAATGGCAACAGAGCCATCGCCGCGTAAAAAAGAAAGCGGACAATTATTATACCAACATCTTAAGTTAAAGAATATGAAGTCAACTGTTTTCGGCCTGCTCTGTGCAGCCATCATTACATTCAATGCCCCGACTCTTACGGCAGGTTCACGTTTTGGATTAACTATCAATGGTCTAGATGCCGTTTCAGAGACAAGCATTCCAGAAACTCCGGATGATCCGAACGCTACCGGAGACAGCATAATCGGAAACTACCTTGTTGAACACAAAGGCGAAAAGAGCAAAGTCAAGGTCTATAAAAACGCCGACAATTCCTACACGGCTCAGGTTTTCTGGGTTCAGAACCGCACGGAAAAAGACGGATCTGTGCGCAAAGACATCAAGAATCCGGACAAGTCGCTAAGAAATGTAGATTGCGACAAAATCGTACTGTTCAAAGGATTGAAGTACGATGCCTCCGCCAAAGTCTGGAGCGGATCCAACATCTATGACCCTGTACGAGGTATCAACGCTTCACTTAAAGCATGGTTCTCAGACTCAAGGACACTAACATTAAAAGGGTCCAAGATGGGCTTCTCGGAAACCGTCACCTGGACCCGTCTTTAGCGTCAGTTTGCTTTAGTTGACCACAATCTCATCGATGAATATGAAGGCGTGATTGTGGTTCTTGGTGACATCATCCCTCACGGCTTTGTACTTGATGTAGCGGGCCTTGGCGTTGACAGTGGTACCAAGCGTGTTCAGCAGGGCGCAGGAATCGTTGTCCGGAACTTGAAGAAGGCAGACCACCGGTTCTGAATATGTCCGGCCGTCCTCGGAGAAACTCACTTCTGTCCTGACAGGGAAGCCTACACCGGCGGAAGTGTGCGAGAGGAATGTCGCGCCGACATAATGAATATCCTTGACAGCGCCAAGATCTATCGTGACATCCACATCACAGAGAAAGCCCTGCCAACGGTTGTCCTTGTAAAACCAACCTCCGAGTTTCCCGTCAACAAGAGCGTTGTCTCCTCCCGCGGGATAGCCACTGGAATATTTCCGGCCATTATAGGTGATCTTCGTTCCCGCGGCAAGGTGATCAAGGGGTTTGAGAGACTCTGGCCTCGGGCCAATCTCGCGCCTCAAATCAAAAGCGTCGTAACCTTTTGACCGAAGATTATCCGCAAGCCTTGCGGCATTCTCCCTGAAACGTGGATAATCCTTGCTGCCTGACGGACTCCAGCCGATCTCCGCGATGGCGAACGCGCGCGGATAAAGCAAGTATTCCATGTACTCCCCTGTCGGGACGAATTCGGACCAAAGGTTGGCTTGAAGTCCGAGAAGATGCCTGACATATTCATCAGGCACGCCATCGGTCGGTTCGAACGAATAGACCTGCTCCAACGGGCGGTAGCCACTGAACGACTTAGGCTGGGAGAACGGCGCGTCCTGGCTGGAGTCGAAGTAGCAGTAGTCTCCCGGTGACATGATCACATCGTGTCCCATGCTTGCCGCCGTGATGCCTCCCTGAATGCCTCTCCAGGACATCACAGCCGCCCCCTCGGCCAAACCTCCGTCCAGTATCTCATCCCAGCCGATGGCATGTCTGCCCTTGGATTCAAGGAACCTTGTCACCCTGTTCACCAGATAACTCTGCAACTCATCCACATCCTTCAGGCACTCGGCCTCCATCCTGCGACGGCAGTCAGGACACACCTTCCAATTACGCTTTGAGGCCTCATCGCCACCTATGTGGACATATTCATAAGGGAACATCTCCATCACTTCATCGAGGATGGCCTCGAACATCTCGAAAGTCCTGTCCTTGCCAGGACAAAGGTCGCCGGAGATTCTGCGTTCCTTTCCGTCCGAAGTCAGGCACGCAAGCTCCGGATAGGTCGCCAGCACCTCACCGGAATGGCCAGGAAGCTCGATTTCCGGAATGATGTCAATGTGCCTAACGGCTGCGTATTCAACTATCTCTTTGACATCGGCCTTGGTCAGATACCCTCCTGAAGCCAAAGGAGAGCCCTCCTCTGAATATTGCCGTCCAAGTTCCCTCCACTCCTCGTAGTTTCTCCCAACCCTCCAGGCAGCCTTGCGGGTCAACTCCGGGAACGCGTCAATCTGGATCCTCCAGCCCGCGTCATCAGTAAGATGCAGGTGCAGGGTACTCATCTTGACCATCGCCATAGCGTCCAGCTGTTTCAGGATGTAATCCTTGTCCCGGAAATTCCTGGAGATGTCCAGCATCAAGCCTCTGTGACGGAAACGAGGATAATCCAGAATGCTACAGACTGTCAGCGTCGAATCCGAATCCAGCATCATCCTCAGGCTTGTCCTGGCACGGAACACTCCGGTCTCGGAAAGGGCATAGATATCAATCCCTTTCCTGCCGACGACCAGTCCATAAGCCTCGTCACGAGCGAAGTCCTCCAGTTTCAAGGCATTTAATTCCTTTCGGAAACGCTTGTCGCCAAGATGGACACGCACATCACTTCCATCTGCCTTCGGCGAATATACCTCCTCGATAGTCTCATACTTTACCGGAACAGGAATGATGTCCGTTGGACCGGAGACGGAGAACGCCGACGGCGCAACAGCCATCAGCGTCGCAAAGACCATAAAAGTCTTTTTCATAAGCAGGTCAGCGTGAAATGTAACTACTTGTCAATAAGCACACTCTTCACCCTCTTGAATATATCCGTGTTTTCCATCACCCCGCTGAACTTCCATGAAGAAGCCCCGTATGAGTAAAGGATAACCGGAGACGCGGTATGACTTGTCGCTGAATATTTAATGTCAAGTCCGCTCTCGCCCTTGGTGAAATCCTTGCTGCCAGGCACGAGGGAAACACCTCCGGTCTCATGGTCAGCGGTGACAATCACCAATGTACCCTTATGGGTGTCCGCGTAGTCAAACGCGGAGTTGACCAGTTTGTCAAACTCCTCCATCCACCAAATAAGCATCTCAGAATTGTTAGCGTGCGCCGCATGATCAATGTGAGAGCCCTCGATCATCGCGAAGAAGCCTTTCTTGTTCTTTTCCAGAATCTCAAGCGTGTGTCCGGTCAGATCTGTCAGAAGATCAGAATTGATCTCAGCCTCGTCTATCTGTTTGCCTTCGTCCAGGAGACCGAGTACCGGTGTTGTCCATGCGGAATAAAACTCCTCCGGGGTCGCCACGTATGTAAAGCCTTCGTTCACGGCCTTGTCAAGTAAATTCTCTTTGGTGTATTTCTTCGATGTGAAATACTTTGCGCCACCGCCGACAATGACATCGGGTCTGAATCTGATCATATCCTCCACGATGTCCTTACGATCCTGCCTGTTCTTGACATGGGCGTAGAATCCTCCCGGTGTGGCGTCCGCGACGAATGATGTGACAACTATTCCCGTCGAAAGTCCTTTATCCTTAGCCAGTTCCGCGATGCTGGCAGGCTTCGTGCCATCAGGAAGCATTCCGAGCATGCTGTTGTTGGTCTTGTGACCGGTAGCGATCGCGGTCGCCGCGGCAGCCGAATCCGTGGTCTTGCTGTTGGCCGAATATGTCTTGACCACAGCCGCATACTGCGCTCTGTCAAAACAGGTAGGGCCGAAATTCCTGTCAACCATCCACGAGGCTGTGGCGCCAAGCCCCATTCCATCCCCGATGATCAAAATCACATTCTTAACCTTCTCATTCTTAGGAGTCTTGTCCTTGGCACCAGAAGGAACCGCCATCAGGACCGCAAGCAGGATAAAAACGATTGTCTTTCTCATTATGCTATTCTTATGTGTTATTATTTCCCGCAAAGTTAAATTAAATTCGGCAATATTCGTAAATTTGTCTCATTATGGCAAATGGCAGACTCTATCTGATTCCTTCCCCCCTTGGGGAATATGATCCGGCGGAAGTCATTCCGCAACCGGTGCTTGACATGCTTAAATGCATCCGGAAATATGTCGTGGAAGAAGCGCGCACCGTGCGCAGGTACCTTTCCGCGGCAGGTCTGAGAGGACACATCGGAGAACTTGAGCTTCGGGAACTCAACGAGCATTCCTCCGGCAAGGATGTAGAGGCTCTGCTGGACATGTTCTCGGACCCGGACGGAACCCCGACCGATGTGGGGCTGATCTCCGAAGCCGGCCTTCCGGCAGTGGCGGATCCGGGAGCCCAGCTGGTGGCGCTCTGCCATATTCATGGAATTCATGTGATTCCGTTGGTGGGGCCGTCATCGCTGATGCTGGCGCTGATGGGTTCGGGACTCAACGGACAGAGTTTCGCGTTTTGCGGGTATCTGCCGGCGAAAACCGATGAACGCCGGAAAGCGATCAGAGAGATCGAGAGACGCTCCGCGCAGCTGGATCAGACAGAGATATTCATAGAGACTCCGTACCGTAACGACTCCATGCTGGCGGACCTGCTGGCCACCCTACAGTCACAGACAAGACTATGTGTAGCTGCGGACATCACCCTTCCGGACGAGATGATCCTGACCCGAAGCGCCAAGGAATGGAAGCGCTCGCCTATCACCATCGGGAAGCGGCCATGCGTCTTCCTGCTGCTGGCCGGCAGCGGTCACTAAGCTTATCAAAGTGACTATAAATAAAGAAATTAAAGAAATATGAGCTACGACGGAATAATCGAACTTGAAGGCATGGAGTTCCATGCATTCCACGGATGTCTGGAGAAAGAGCGCCAGGAAGGCAACACTTTCATTGTGGACTTTCATGCGGAGACTGAACTTAAAAAGGCGGTAAAGACCGACGACCTTAACAAGACCATTGATTATGGACGGGTTTATGATATCGTCGCGGAACAGATGGCCATACCTTCCAACCTGTTGGAGAACGTGGCGGGAAGAATTTTGGATGCCATCCACAAGGAATTTGA
Organism: uncultured bacterium; assembly: GCA_963657715.1. Classification (GTDB taxonomy): domain Bacteria; phylum Bacteroidota; class Bacteroidia; order Bacteroidales; family UBA932; genus Cryptobacteroides. The sequence goes on from CAVKML010000018.1 coordinate 23,976, forward strand.
GGATATCCTTTTCCTGAAAGTCAGGGTTTCGAAGAAGAACCCGCCTGTGAACGGGGTATGCGCATGGTCCCGCGTCACCGTGATGTACGGTGAGCCTATTTGGAAATTTTAGGATGAGAATAGCGTTTCTGACACTCGGTTGCAAGCTGAACTACGCCGAGACTTCGACTTACGAGAGAGGGTTCGTCGCGAATGGCCTCACGGTCGTGCCGTGGGAAGACAAGGCGGATGTCTATCTCATCAACACTTGTTCTGTCACAGAGCGTGCGGAAAAGAAATGCCGGAATGTGATCCGGAAGATGCACCGTACCTCGCCCGAAGCGAAGATCATCGTGACCGGCTGCTACGCCGAACTTCGCAGGGACGATCTTCAAGCCATCGAAGGAGTAGTGCTTGTATTTGGTGCCAAGGAAAAATCCAAAGTCGTTCCCGAGACAATGAATCTTCTTCTAAATGTTTCTGACGGCGGATATGACACCTCCGGAACCGTGGCCGCCCGTGGCCACGTGAACGGGTGGACCGCCGCAGGCGGGACGGGACGAAGCGCGAAGCGCGAAGGTTCCGGAGGTGTCATATCCGCCGTTGAACACATCACTATAGAAAAGCCGATGAGCGCGGCGGAATACAAGGAGATCTCGAAGGAGACGATGGCGGCGTTCTCGTCGGAGGAGAGGACGAGGTCTTTCCTTAAGGTGCAGGATGGATGCAACAACTTCTGCGCCTACTGCACAGTGCCTTACGCACGAGGAAATTCCAGGAATATCCCGATTTCGGAAGTGCTGGAGCAGGCCCGTAAGATTGCGGAATCCGGAATCAAGGAGATCGTCATCACGGGGGTCAACACAGGGGACTTCGGCAGGACTACCGGCGAAAGCTTCCTCGACCTGCTTAAACGCCTGAACGATGTCGAGGGAATCGAGCGTTACCGGATCTCATCGATTGAGCCGAACCTCATCACGGAGGACATCATTGACTGGATAGCCTCGGGCACAAAGTTCCAGCCACACTTTCATATTCCTTTGCAATCAGGGTCGGACACGATTCTGAAAATGGTCGGCCGCCGCTACACAACGGATTTTTTTGCCGACAGGATCGACTACATCCGCTCCGTGATGGATCCACGACCGGAAGACACAACCAAGCCGTTCGTGTTCTTCGGCATTGATGTCATCGCCGGGCTTCCCGGAGAGACGGACGAACTCTTCGAGGAGACATATTCATTCCTCAAGGACCGCGTCAGGCCGGCGTTCATCCACGTGTTCCCGTATTCACGCCGCCCTGGAACTGTGGCAGCCGGCTGGAAGGATCAGGTCAAGGATTCCGTGAAGACGGAACGGGTGGCGAGGCTGGAGACCCTTTGCGGCGAGCTGCATTCGGAATTTATCACGAAGAACAAAGGCAGACACTCTCAGGTGCTATGGGAATCAGATGTAAAGAACGGTCTTATGGGCGGCTACACCAGCAACTACATTCGTGTAGAGAGGACTTACGACCCGGCGCTTGTGAATATGATTGAGGACATAACGATCTGACGGACGGTTCAGTATATTAGAAAAAACGGCTTATAATAGAAATCTTATTACAAGAGATTTACAACAACAAGCCATAATGAGCGATTAATATTATGGGCAAAGCGAGACTTACATTTCTTGGAACCGGAACCTCACAAGGCGTTCCGATCATCGGCTGCAAATGCGATGTGTGCAAATCCCATGACGCGAAGGACAAGCGGTTCCGTTCCGCCGTGTTCGTTGAATATGAGGGGCTTAACATCCTCGTGGATGCCGGACCGGATTTCAGGATGCAGATGCTCGCCCACGATCTCTGTCACCTTGACGCCATCCTGTTGACACACAATCACAAGGACCACACAGGAGGCCTTGACGATGTACGGTCTCTCAACTATATCGACAAACGAGCCGCCGAGATATACTGCGAGCGGAATGTCCTCGACGATCTTATCAAGGAATATCCTTACGTCTTCGCCTTCCCGAAATATCCCGGAGCCCCGGAATGGCATCTTCACGTGATTGACGAAAACCCGTTTCTGGTCTATCCAAACGCCAAGGACATGGAACTCGTTTGGGTACACGATGTCGGCTACCATTACAAGCAGCCTGACGGGACACTGATTCCGACAGGCAGCAAGCTTGAGGACATCATCGACAAGGCCGATCCGGCGTCAATGGCCGCATCGACGGGCGGCGTGGAGATCGTCCCTATCCGCGGTCTGCATGACAAGCTTCCGGTTCTTGGTTTTCGTTTCGGAGACATCGCCTACATCACGGACATGAGCACTCTTCCGGAAAGTGAGTACGCTAAACTCACCGGTCTCAAGCACGTCACCCTCAACACGGTAGGTTACAAGAAGCATCATTCGCATTTCAGCCTCGACGAAGCCCTTGAGATCGCCGACCGGATCGGAGCCGAGCACACCTGGCTGACCCACCTGTCACACACGTTCCCCCGCCACGACCAGTTCAGCAAAGACCTTGAAGCCATTTGCCTTGAACGCCGCATCCGTTCCATCGTCCGTCCGGCCTACGACGGCCTTGTCATAGAGTAACTATCTGTACATCGGGACATCACCGTTGTCAATGAGCTGGCGGAGGATGTCCAGATAGTCAGGGGAATAGGTTTTGGATGGGTTATCGAACTCGGAGACTATTTCCTCAAGGGAATATTTTCCGTCCTTACTGTTAATATATTCAATTAACTTTTGCCTCGTCATCTGCTGGAGAGTGCGGGCCGGTGGAGTCGATCCCTCTGGCCCCGTGGCCGCCCGTGGCCTCGTGAACGGGTGGACCGCCGCAGGCGGGACGGGACGAAGCGCGCAGCGCGAAGGGTCCTGAAGGTTTGGTCCCTCCGGCATATCCGGCCCTTCGACAGGCTCAGGGACCGGGGTGGAGGCGCGGCGGGCGCGGCAGATGTCACAGGTGCCGCAGTCGGTGGTCTCGGTCTGGCCGAAATAGCGGAGAAGATAACGGGAACGGCACTCGGAAGTCTCGCTGACATATTCAAGCATCGCGGCGCTACGATCGTGGGAAGTTTCTTTCAGCATCGCGTAGCGTGACGGCATCAGGTTGACGTTGCCAGGACGCAGACGGTCATGGTGAAGCGCGACCACATCGGAATGATCCGCCGGCACATAGCTGATGACGTGCGCCAACGACAGACCATAAAGCGACTGCCTCAGCTGAGGGACAGTCTGACCGGCGCGGCGGGCGACATATTCCTCATCAATCCGCTGAAGAAAAGAGAATATACCTGTGTACGTCCGCATCAGCGCCTCCAGCACCGCCGCCTGCCCCTGATCCGCCAATTCTATGTCATATAGAGCCTTGCGGTCCACATTGATCCGCACTTTAGTCGGAATGTCGACTTCCTCTGAATATGTCAGATGCTCCGTCCTCTCAAGGTATTTGAGCGCATAGAACACTGGTGCCCGCTGAAGGCCGAAACGTCTGCAGAAATCCTCGATCTTGAACTTCAATTGCCGTCCGATCCCCGTGTCGTAAGGAATCTCGAAAAACATGTGAAGCTTCTGGTAGATGTCTTCGATATATTCAAGTGAAGGGAAGGAGACTTCCTCTATCTGCTTCGCCCTCCGCACATCAACGCTGTTCCAAAGCTGCACAGCGAATGAGCGTTTGCCGTCACGTCCGGCGCGTCCAGCCTCCTGAAAGTACGCCTCCGGACTCTCCGGGAGGTCATAATGCACAACGAAACGCACGTCCGGCTTGTCGATGCCCATGCCGAAGGCGTTCGTACAGACCATCACTCTGATCGCTCCGCTCTTCCACGCCGCCTGACGCTCCGCCCTCGCCAGGCCACCAAGCCCGGCATGATAGAACGAAGCCGAAACCCCTTGTGTCTTAAGGAACTCCGAAAGTTCCTCACATTTTCGGCGATTGCGGGCATAGACGATTCCTGTCCCAGGCACGCCGTTGCAGATGTTCAGGATCTGTGAATATTTATCCTCGACCTGACGGACTATGTAACTGAGGTTAGGCCTCTCGAAACCGCTTTTGAGCAAAAGTTTCTCCTTGAAGCTGAGCCGCTCCATGATGTCCTGGGCCACTGTAGGGGTCGCCGTGGCGGTCAACGCTATGACCGGAGCGTCTATCCTGTCCCTTATCTCTCCGATTTTCAGGTAGTCGGGCCTGAAATCATAGCCCCATTGGGAGATGCAGTGAGCCTCATCGACCACGATGAAGCTGACATCCAGCACATCAATGTATGACTGGAATAATTGTGTCCCGATCCTCTCCGGAGACAGATATAGAAACTTGTAATCCCCATAGGCGGCGTTGTTCAAGGCCAGATCGACCTCGTGACGCCCCATCCCGGCGTGGATCGCCAAAGCACGCACTCCCCTGTCGTTCAGATTCTGCACCTGATCCTTCATCAAGGCGATAAGCGGAGTGACGACCAAAGTGATCCCGTCCTTCATCAGACCGGGAACCTGAAAACAGATTGACTTGCCGCCGCCAGTAGGCATGATGGCCAGTACATCCTTCCCTTCCAAGGCGGCGGTGATGATTTCCTCCTGCATCAGACGGAAACCATCATAGCCCCAATATTCTTTCAATACTTCTGACGGAGACATATTCAAAGCGTTTGTTAAACCGTTTTATCACAACCTTTTGCGTTCGCTGCTGGCAAACTATTTGCAGTGACTGACGCCAGCGAAAGCAAATGTACGAAATTAATCGCTTACTCATTTGAGTAATGAATAAAATTTCCTTAAATTTGCGGCGCTTTTGAGAGAATAAGTTTAACTTTATAAAACACATTTTACTATGCCTAAGATGGATTTAAGCAAGTACGGAATCAAGAATGTGAAGGAAGTCCTTTACAATCCGACTTACGAGGTTCTCTACAATGAGGAGACAAAGCCTGAGCTTGAGGGCTACGAGAAAGGTCAGGTTACCGAGCTTGGCGCTATCAACGTCATGACAGGTATCTACACCGGACGTTCTCCTAAGGACAAGTACATCGTTATGGACAAGAACTCAAAGGACACCGTATGGTGGAACACCCCTGAGTACCCTAACGACAACCACCCGATGTCAGAGAAGGTTTGGAAGGTTGTAAGAAAGACCGCCCAGCAGGAGCTTTCCGGAAAGAGGCTTTTCGTTGTCGATGGTTTCTGCGGAACCCACAAGGACACCCGTATGAAGGTCCGTTTCATCATGGAGGTTGCATGGCAGGCTCACTTCGTGACCAACATGTTCATCCGTCCGAAGAACCAGGAAGAGTTCGACCAGGAGCCTGATTTCGTAGTTTACTGCGCATCAAAGGCCAAGGTAGCCAACTACGAGGAGCTCGGTCTCCGCAGCGACACCTGCGTGGCTTTCAACGTCACCAGCAAGGAGCAGGTTATCCTCAACACTTGGTACGGCGGTGAGATGAAGAAGGGTATGTTCTCAATGATGAACTACTATCTCCCTCTCAAGGGCATCGCAGCCATGCACTGCTCAGCCAACACTGACATGAACGGTGAGAACACCGCTATCTTCTTCGGTCTTTCAGGAACCGGCAAGACCACCCTTTCAACCGACCCTAAGCGTAAGCTCATCGGTGACGACGAGCATGGTTGGGACAACAAGGGCGTGTTCAACTTCGAGGGCGGTTGCTACGCCAAGGTCATCAAACTCGACAAGGAGTCTGAACCGGACATCTACAACGCCATCCGCCGCGACGCCCTTCTTGAGAACGTCACTGTTGACGCCAACGGAAAGATCGATTTCAACGACAAGAGCGTGACCGAGAACACCCGTGTCTCTTACCCTATCTATCACATCAACAACATCGTTCGTCCTGAGTCTCAGGGTCCTGCCGCAAAGCAGGTTATCTTCCTCTCAGCCGACGCTTTCGGTGTTCTTCCTCCAGTCTCAATCCTGAACCCTGAGCAGACCAAGTACTACTTCCTCTCAGGCTTCACCGCCAAGCTGGCCGGAACAGAGCGCGGAATCACCGAGCCTACCCCTACCTTCTCCGCTTGCTTCGGACAGGCATTCCTTGAGCTTCACCCTACAAAGTACGCCGAGGAACTTGTCAAGAAGATGAAGAAGAGCGGTGCCAAGGCTTACCTCGTGAACACTGGCTGGAACGGAACCGGCAAGAGAATCTCCATCCGTGACACCCGTGGAATCATCGACGCCATCCTTGACCACAGCATCGACGCGGCTCCTACCAAGACGATCCCTTACTTCAACTTCGTTGTTCCTACAAAGCTTGCTGGTGTTGACACCAACATCCTTGATCCTCGCGACACCTACGCTGACGCCTCACAGTGGGAGGAGAAGGCCAAGGATCTCGCCGCAAGGTTCATCAAGAACTTCAAGAAGTACGAGTCCAACAGGGCCGGCAAGGCTCTCGTAAAGGCTGGTCCTCAGCTCTAATCGAAACGCTACATACAACTGAATATGCAGGCGGCCAAATTCGGCCGCCTGTTTTTTGTTTCCAAAGAATATATTCTTATCTTTGGAAGACCAGACATATTAATGACACATCATGAAGAAACTAACCCTGATAACTCTTGTGGTTCTCTTCTCATTCCAGATGGCGGCCCAGAACAAAAACGCGAAATTCGGGAAAGTCACGGAAGAAGAGGTTTCTATGAATACCTATGAGAAAGATCCTCAAGCCGAGGCTTTATACCTTTATGACAGAAAGGAACTGTCATACTTGAACACTTTCATGTACGACTATAATGTCTATGTGAGGGTAAAGATATTCAGTAAGAACGCCTTTGACCTTGCAGACGTAAAGATTCCTTTCTACTCAGGCAGAGCGGAGGAAAGCGTGTCCGGAGTGGCGGCCAACACGTATAATATGGTCGATGGGAAGATGGTCAAGACACCGATGCCGAAGAAGAACATATTCAAGGAAAAGTTGTCTGAGAATGTATCTCTCATAAAGTTTTCTCTGCCTGAGGTAAGGGAAGGTAGCGTCATCGAGTACAAATACACCCTTAAAACGCCCTCCATTGCAGGAATATCCGAATTCAACATCCAGCACAGAGATCCCGTGCTGCATTCCATGATGGACATCAAGCTTCCGGAGTTCATCGGCTACTCACTGAACTCCAGAGGAATTTACCACATAGACCTGAACCAGACAACCGATGACTCCGCATTTTCCCTCGGCAGCCTTAGTTACAAAGTGAACAGGATCTCCAGCCATAATGATGACGTGCCATCGCTCAGGGAAGAGCCGATGCTGTGGTGCCTTAAAGACTTCATGGCCGGTTTCGACATTGAGATCACAAGCCTTGTGATCCCTGAGGCCAACATTTACGAACACTTCGCCAGCAATTGGGAAAGCATAAATGAGACTCTGAATAAATCCGACCTTGGATCTTACCAGAGATCAAGGAATCCATTCGCGAATGAAGTCAAGGCCATACGAGCCAAAAACTCGACCGAGGAGGACAAGATGCGGGAAATCCTGAAACTGGTCAACGGAAGAATAAAATACAATGGAAGCCGTGTCTTGATCCCAGACTCTCCAGGCAGTGTGGCAAAAAAGGGTTCAGGAAGCATGGCGGACATCAACAACATCCTCTCACTTGCCCTCAGGGATTGTGGATTCAAAAGCGAACTCATCATGTTGAAACCGCGCTCGGAAGGCCGGTTACCGTTTTTTCCGTCGCTTCAGGAAATAGGATCATTCATAGTCCGCGCGACCAGCTCGGAAGGCAAGTCTTACTACATGGACGCAAGCGACAAGTTTTCTGACCTGAATGTACTGTCACCAGAGTTGCTTGTCGATAAGGCCAGGGTTTTCAATGCCAATGGCACCGAAGGTTGGGTGAATCTTTCCGCATTGGTCAAGAATTCCGATCAGACAATGGTTTACGCATCCTTTGACAGCGACGGCGACATAGAGGGGAAACTCAACAGAGTCATGACGAACCAAAAGGCATATTCCTTCAACGAACGTCATGAAAAAGCCAAAGACGAGGAAGAGTTCACCGAAAGTGTCGTCAATGATGCCGAGGCAAGCATCGACAGTTGCTCGTTGTCCGGGCTTGGAAGCATGAGGGTCATCGAAACAATATATTTCAAGAAAGTCCCGGAGAAAGCCGGAGACTACATCTATCTCAACCCGACACTTGCGCCGTTCATGACCAAGAATCCTTTCAGTGATCAGATAAGAAAACTGCCTGTCGAGTTCAGCACCATTGAAAATACTTCCGTACAGCTCATCCTTGCCATTCCTGAAGGCTATACGGTGGAAGAGATACCTGCTCCGTGCAACTATACCGGATGCGGTGGTGATGTCCAGTTCACATTCTTCCACAAAAAGACGCTCAACAGCCTGATGACCCGCCTGACTCTCGCCGTCAACAGAGTGATTTTCAGCGCAGAAGAATATGCTGACCTGAATCAGTTGTTCGGAAAGATCGCCGAGTTGTCCAATTCCAGGATAGTACTTAAGAAAATCCAGTAAATGAAACTATCGCTTTTTGTTTTGACATTGTGCCTTTCGCTGCCGATGGCCGCGAAGGAAATAGCTGGCGCCGCTATCATCGTGCGTAATGACGCGGCCTTCACTGTCACGGACAAGACACATGCGATCTACAAAAGGACTGTAGAGATGCGGATAACCGAGAATGGTAAACGGTACGCGTCGTTTTCGTGCCAGGTCAACAACGGAAGTTCAAAACTAAAATCGTTCTCAGGAGTGATCAAGGACGCTGATGGCAAGATCACAAAGATAAAGAAATCAGACCTGAGGTACACGGAATATTCCGAGGGCCTCGCCGACAGCTTCGGGACATGGTTTTATTCTCCGGACATAATCCACTATCCCGCCACCGTGACCTACACCTACGAGAAACAGTACGCTGACGCCATACTTGGATACGACGCCTTTGTACCGCAACCTTACGGCGATGGAGTCTCACTGACGGAAGCAAGTTACACACTGACGGTTCCATCCAAGGATTGCTTCACTTTCAAGCAATTGAATATGCCGGACATTAAGCCGGAACACACCACGACAGATGCCGGGGAGGTCTATGTCTGGAAGATAGGACCGCTTCCTCCTCTAAAGGCTGAGCCGTTCTCTCCACCTCTGTCTTCCCGAATGCCTGCCGTGCTGTTTTCCGCCACCGGATTCTCATTCGAAGGAAAGGAAGGCTCCGCGCGCGACTGGACGGCGGTGGGAAACTGGTTGATCTCCCTTACCGAAGACAGGGATGTTCCGCCGCAGGATCTGAAAGACAAGGTTCTTCAACTTACGGAAGGCGCTGAAAGCGAAATGGAAAGAATCAAAAGACTCTATGAATATCTTGGAGAGTCCACCCGTTATGTCAGCATACAGCTCGGCCTTGGCGGACTACGTCCGATAGAACCCGAGAAAGTGTTCCGAAACAAGTTCGGAGACTGCAAGGCCCTGTCATTTTTCATGCAGACAATGCTTCGCTGCTGCGGGATAGACTCACACTATGTGATCATCAACATGGGAGACGACAGAATGATGCCCGATTTCCCGTCTCTTGGCACAGCCAATCATGCGATTCTCGCTGTGCCTATGGCCAAGGACACGCTCTGGCTGGAATGCACCAACCCGGAAGTTCCTCTGGGATATGTCCATTCCGAAATTTCCGGAAATCATGCGCTTGTGGTCAAGAAGGACGGCTCTTACGTGACTCGCCTCCCTAAGCCATCGGATGAATCAAACAGAGATTCATTAGAGGTCATCGTGGATCTCAAGGCTGACGGAAGCGCGGAGGCCATTGTCAGGGAAAAAGCCGAGATGGATTTTTGGAGCAAGTTCCATTCATTGGAAAAGATGCCTGAGAACGAGAGAATGAACGATGCCAAGTCTTCAATCAATCTGCCAAGAGTTGAGGTGAAGGATATAATGATAGACTGTAAGGCAACTTCAAAGCCATCATGTTTGATGACCTACAATGTTAACGCGGACACCTATGCCAGTGTGACAGGAACACGGCTTTTCATCCCGATTAATCCATTCAGAAATCCAGAAAGTGAAACGCGATCATCCAAACGTCTCAATGACCTCTATTTCAAGAGCGGGAATGTACAGACGGACTCTGTCGTCCTCAATGTTCCTGAAGGATATTCAGTAGAAGCTTATCCCGAAGGATATGAATTCGGAAACGAGTTCGGCTCCATACATTTCAATTGCTCGCACGGAACGAACGGCTATCGGGATAAACTCCTCCTTACGTTCCGTCTTTCAAGGAATTCCGGAACATTTCCGAAGTCAAAATATGAGAATTACATGGAGTTCAGGAATGCGATCACAAGGGTTTTCGGAGCAAAAATAGTTCTTGTGAAGAAGTCGTCTTCAGAACAGCCTTGAGGACAGAGTTCCAAGATAAAGGAATATCAAGCCGAGGACGAGGCTGAGAACGGCATAAAGCAAGGAACTGAAGAAGGCTCCGGACTGGAGCATGGACATGTTCTCGTTCATGAAGGTCGAGAATGTGGTGAAACCTCCGCAGAAGCCGACGGTCAGGAACATCAGCATGTCCTGTGACATTGTGGTGTGGCGGGAGGCGATTCCGTAGAACAAGCCGATAAGGAAACAGCCGGCGACATTGGCCACCATCGTGCCTAGCGGAAGCGTCGCGGCGGGAAACAGCTTGCCACAGCCGACTTTCACCAAATACCTTGCGATTCCTCCGAGGAAACTTCCTCCGCCTATGAAAAGTAACGTGCGTATCATAAACTTCAAGTGTCAATTCTTACACGAATATACCTAACTTCCATGATATTCAATGAATATCACGCCTCTCTAAATCATAAAAATTCTCGAATATATTCCTAAGCCGTTCCGAATCATGGATTATGTCGCGTAGCGTCTGAAGGCCGGCGGCGTTTCTGGATTCCGGAATATAAAGTTTGAGGTAACCGCCGTAGTCATATTTCTCGGCCAGATGCGCGAGCATTCTCTGCCAGTGGCCTTCCTTGTCCAATTCCGGATAGTGCTTCATACCGTACTGCACTGTGCGGCGCAGGATCCTCATCGGTTCGATGTCACGGTCGGCCTCGGCTACAATCTTTCCGTAGATGCTCCGGGGCTCGTTACCGTTTGAGGCACGATGGTCCTCCGCGGCCTGGGCTATCGTCTCTATCTGCCCGGAAGTGAACCATTTCCTCAAGTTTGGATCCTCACGAATTATCCTGCCGGAGGACAGGTGATGCGTTTCCCTGCCGTCAACCAGACCGGTGTCGTGGAAAGCGGCCGCTGCATAGAGCATGTTCTCATCCACGTCATAGTGAACAGACATATTCATGGCCTCCTCGATCACCTTACGGACGTGTTCCTCCCTGTGTGCCTTGTCAAAAGCGGCATAACGGGGAATTATCTCGCTTTCAACATATCGCACAAGTTCCGAATTCAGCATATTCATTCAAATTGTTTAAGCAATCCTGCGCAACTGTCGGTGATGTCCTGATATGTCTTCTCGAAATCGCCCGTGTACCAAGGATCTGAAACGTCTGAATTCAGCCCGGCATATTCCATCATCTTGTGGACCTTTGACATATTCATCGGGCTGATTATGTGAGACAGAAGCCGCTGGTTGGATGTATCCATGATGACAACAAGGTCATATTCAGAGGCTTCCGCATCCGAGATGCGATGAGCGCGATGTTTTGAGAACGGAATTCCGTGCACTTGCAGCGTCCGTTTCGCCGGAGGGTAGATGTCATTTCCCTCCTCCTCGTAGGACACCGCCGCCGAATCGATACGCACATCCTCAAGCCCTGCCTTACGGACCATATCCTTGAAAACAAACTCAGCCATCGGACTCCTACATATGTTCCCGTGACAGACAAAAAGCACGCTCTTCATGTTCTTCAAATCAACGTAAAATGCAACTTCCTATAAACAAGTTCATTACAAAATCTAGCACTCTAATTTCAGAGGGCAGCATTTCATAGATGATTCATTCACAACCAATTACTGTTCACGCTTACGTTTTGCGGCACAAAGGACCGTAAGGGTGACTGCAAAGGCGACGGTAAGCGACCGTCCGATGTTAGCCGTAACACTTCCCACAGAAGTGGTGGCATCAGCGATTGGAATGAGAATCCAGATCGCGTTCATCGAAATGTGGAAGGAAATCGGTACCCAAAGGTTATCGTCCCATTTCATGTACAACCAGCTGAAAAACAGGCTGCCAAGGCCAGTGACGCAGAAGACCTGCAATCCGGCCACGAAATCATGGGCCTGATAGAAATGACCGAGAGTGAACATCACCGCCGCCGGAAGAGCGGCCCAGATAAAACGCCAGTTGCAGTACCTGTGCAGAATGCCGAAGAGAAAGCCACGATAGACAAACTCCTCAAAAAAACCGGCGAACACAGCTCCAAGGAAAAATTTTTCAACACTGAAAGCCACATGTCCCGCTATCAGGTTGCAGACCAACATCGGAACGCAGCAAAGCAATCCGACCGCCCATCCTTTAAGGAAATCCCGGCGAAGTCCAATACATTCCAACAGATTCTTTCCCCTGCAGACAATCAAAATGGTGATGACCGGAATCACACAGGACAACAGATGCTTTGTCAATGAATAAGCGAAAGTTCCTTTCGTGAAGAGAATACCGGCCAAGGCGCTGTCGCACGACACAATCCGTTCCCCGACATGAACCATCGGAATTCGTGTCAAGATGTATAGCAACGCAAAGCCCGTCAGGACTATAATGGATCTCGTCAAATTTGATTTCATAATACCTTCACAAAATAAGTTACGCTCAATTAACCATAAATGACATGGATCCCATCGGTGTCACTACCGTGAGACCCGCTGCAAATTTACATAAAAACCTGCTTATAAAGTAGAAGATGTTTTCTTGAAAATTTTCCACTGCAAAGAAAATCAAACAGATTATAAGCATGGAAAGCCATTCGCCGCCATTATTGAAACGCAATGGCGATAAATCAAACAGACTCTTAGGTCATCTTGATGAAAAGCGATATTATATACATACATGAATATATTCACAATTTTGTACATTTGTGTTTTGCCGTCATGCTCATGATGGCATGTAAGACAGAAAATGGAATGCAAAAAGTACAAGATATGAACGAGTTACTATCCAAACTTCGGAGATGCGGAATTATCTGGATCACAGCGGTTTTTCTCATGCAGGTGACGGCGGCGGCGCAAGGCACACTGCTTACCGGAAAGGTTGTGGACACGGACGGTGCGCCGGTGATCGGGGCGGGGATAATCTCGATGCAGAAAAAGGCCTCGGGCACGACCACCGATCTGGACGGAAAGTTCAGTTTCAAGGTTCCAGCCGGGACAGAATCCGTGCTGTTCTCATCAGTCGGGATGAAAGACTTTGTCTATAATATAGTTCCCGGCAAGACGGAGAACATCACGATTGTGATGGAGTGGGAAAGCACGCAGCTGGATCAGGTTGTGGTGACGGGATACGCCCAGACAACAGTCAAGAGGATCACCGGTTCCGTGGCCGTGATAGGTTCGGACAAGTTCGAGGCAAAGGCTGTCTCGTCTGTCGATGCGCTGATGCAGGGAGAGGTCGCCGGCGTGGCGGTCTCAGCGACTTCCGGACAGCCGGGAACCCAATCAAGGATACGGATAAGAGGAGCGAACAACCTCTCGGGAACCAGTCAGCCGCTTTGGGTAGTGGACGGAGTGCCGATGCAGAGCGACTCCCCGAGCCTGAGTTCCGAACAACTCGCCACCGGAGGCTTCGACGATATCTTCGTGAACGGCATCGGCAACATAAACCCCAACGACATCGAGAGCATCACCATCCTGAAGGACGCGGCCGCTGCGGCCATCTACGGATCCAGAGCAGCGAACGGTGTCATCGTCGTGACCACAAAGAAAGGCGAGGCCGGAAAGATGAGGATCAACTATAACAACACGTTCACGATGTCGATCAAGCCACAGAGGACGCTGAACCTGATGAACTCGGCGGAGAAACTGGCATGGGAGGACGAGCTTTGGAACGAGTTCTCAGCAAGCAAGTACGAGGAATCACTCACAGACAACACTGTGGTTTATCCGGTGGTCGGCATAGTCGGCCAGATCAGGGCCGGACTCGGAGACTTCGCCAAACTCAAAGGAGACACCGCGGCGCAGGACGCATACATAGCGTCATTAAGAGAGAACGACACCAACTGGTACAACCTTCTGTTCAGGAACGCCTTCTCTCAAGGACACCATCTGTCCCTCAGCGGAGGCACCGAGAAGAACACCTACTACGTCGCCCTCGGAGTCAATGACGAGGACGGCATGCTGATCCACAACAGCTACAGAAGGTACAACGTCAACTCCAAGATGACCCTCAAGCCTGTGGACTGGGTCCGCATCGACATCGGCATGGAAGCGGCGAGACAGGAGTCCAGGATGCCGTACTCCAGTGTCGATCCATTCCGCTACGCCTATTTCTCCAATCCTTACGAAAAGGCGTACAACGAGGATGGTTCCTACGCCGCGGACAACACTTGGTTCACCCTCGGCTACTACAACGGACGCGGAGTCGAGCAGGTTATGCCTAAGAACGGGTTCAGCCTCCTGCGTGAGCTGGACTCCAACTACAGTTCCACCAAGAACACCAACGGAACTTTCAGGACGCAGGTCGATTTCAGGATCGCGGAGCCGCTGCACTTCGTTGGGCTGGCGTCATATTCATTCGCCAACAACTCCACCGACAAGATCGTGGACAAGGACACCTACACGGCCTTCCGTGACAGGCTCGGCAGTGACGACCGCTCGCAGACAAACCTCTACGGAAGCATATCTCAAAACCGCACCAACAGAAACAGTTATGTGGTGCGCGGCCACCTTGCCTTCAACAAGACTTTCGGGGAACTTCACACTGTCAATGTGCTGGCCGGAGCGGAGCTAAGAGGCTCGGACGCCAACACCATATTCACAAAGCGCTACAACTACGATCCGAAGACCGGAACCACCTCGCTGCCAAGCATCAGCGGGCCTCAGGACGAATGGCTGAGGGAAGTCGAAAAGCTGAACGGGGAATATTTCAGCAAGACCAGATACGCGTCGTTCTACGCCTCGGCCGACTACTATCTCGGAAAGACGATCGTGCTAAACGCCTCGTTCCGCACCGACGGAAGCTCGAACTTCGGAAGCAACCGGCAGTTCAACCCGACATGGAGCGCAGGAGCCGCGTGGCACCTTGGCGAGGAGAGGTGGATGGAAAGTCTGCCGGCAGTGTCCCACGCCACACTCAGAGCCGCCTACGGATTCACCGGCGATGTGAACACCAGCACCTCGCATCTGCTTGTGATGCAATACCTTCAGCAGCAGTATCGCTACTTCGGGGACGAGACGTTCAACCTCGGAACAATCCCGTCAGCGCCTAATCCTGACCTCGGCTGGGAGAAGACCCGGGACGCGAAAGTGGGACTGGACTTCGGCCTCTGGAAGGACAGGCTGACGGTAAACACTGAATATTACTACCGCCTCAGCACGGATGTGGTCACGTCCTCCCCTGTCCAGAGTACGACCGGATTCACTTACGTCTATTTCAACGCCGCCGACATAATGAACAATGGAGTGGAGATCACGGTGAACGGCAAGCTCCTCCAGAAAAAGGACTGGACACTCAGCGCGGCCGTAAACTTCGCATACAACTATAATAAGGTCCTGAAATATAATCCGGTCTCCACCAGCGGTGTCACATCAAAAGACCGTTATGTGGAGGGCTACCCGACCGGAGCGATATTCAGCGGGAAATATTCAGGGATAGCGTCAGACACCGGCCTCTACCAGTTCAAGCTGCGCCCGGACGCACAGATAGCGACAGCCACCGACCTCAACAAGCCGGACAATTACCGCTACTATCTCGGCACGACGATCGCCCCTTACACAGGAGGATTCAACCTCTCCGCATCGTGGAAGCAATTGAAACTGAGCATCAGCGGAATGTTCTCGCTCGGCTCGAAGACCTACGAGAAGATGCGTTACCCGGCCAGTTACAGCAACACTTCACACAGCGGAGTCAGCACAGAGACCGTCCAGTCCCAGTTCAGCGATCTCTATGGCAACCACCTCAACGTGGAGAAGGACAGGACAAACAGATGGACCCCGGACCACACGACCGGGGTTAAATACCCTCGAATCTACGACTACTACGACGCAAAGTACAACTTCTCGTCCTATAACCCAATGGACCTCAGCATCGTTGACGCGGTTTATCTGAAGAACAATTCCTACGTCCGCATCAAGTCGATCATTCTGACATACTCACTTCCTTCCGAGGCAGTGAAGAAACTAAGGATGAGAGGTTTGAGTTTCAACGCCTCGATGAACAACTTCTTCACTTTCACAGGGTACGACGGAATGGACCCGGAGATTCCGGGAGCGACCTACCCGACCACCAGAAGCATCTCCGGAGGAATCAACATCGAATTCTAAAGCAATGAATATGAAAGGAATATCAAAGAATATACTCATCGGCCTTGCCGCTATGGTCAGCGTCATCGGCTGCAAGAATTACCTTAACGTCCAGCCTCAAGGCGAGGTCATTCCCGAAACCGACGAGGAGTTCGCGGCGATCATCCACAACCTGCTTCGCGACATTGAGGGCGGTGGCGACGAATATGTCATCGGAAATATGGACGCGCTCAAATTCCTTGAGGGCTGCGCCGACAATCTGGACGCTAACATCCGCACGAGCGCCAACCTGACCTTCTTCGCCGGAGAGGAGATCGACAGCCGCCAGAGAGCCTACGAGGAGAGCTGGAAAGTTGTCCGCGACTGCAACATCGTGACCGAGAACATGAAAGACCGCGGCACGGACATAGCGCGCGGTGCGCTTTCGGCGGCATATTCAATGAAAGGAATCGTCTATTACAATCTTTTGAGGGAATTCTGCCAGCCGTGGTCGGACACCATGGCCGACGAGCTTCCGGGCATCCCGATCGTGGACAAGTTCGGCATCAACGACAAGCCCGCACGCGGCACGATCCGCCAGACATACGACTATGCCAAGGCCCAGTTCGAGGCTGCACTGGCACTGAACCCGACCGACCCAAAGTACGTGTTCACAGAATGGATCATCAAGGCCTACGAGGCAAAACTGGAGTTCTGGTGCCAGAACTGGGACAACGTCATCACCCTCTGCGAGGACATCATCGCCCACAACGGAATATCCCTGACCCCGATTTCCGAATATGCCGACATGATCAACTCCCAGTATGACACTAAAGGCGAAGTGCTTGTCCGCTCGCACATCAACAACTCCAGTGAGTTGGACTGGTACTTCAACTACACCAAAAGCTATCTTGCATCCAGACCGGCGAGCGCCAGACTTATCAGATTGTTCGGGGAAAATCCTAAGAATGATGTCCGCTATGCAGCCAGTTTCGACAAGAAAAGGATGAACGTCAAGACTCCGGAATGCAAAGTACGCCTTTCCGAGGTAGTCTTGATGCTTTCGGAAGCATATTACCATAAAGGAGACAATGCGTCCGCACTCAAATGGCTGAACGAACTGCGTCGCGACAGAATAGCGGAAGTAACCGACCTGACTATGGACTCGCTTCCTGAAGTACGTACCGACGACAGGATTGTTGTGGATTGTCAAGGAGATGCCGTCACTCCTCTCCTGCAGGCAATTTTCGATGAAAGGCGCAAGGAACTATACATGGAAGGCGATCGTTGGTATGAACTCAAACGCAACGGCCGTCCGGAATGGTGGGTCATCAGCAACGGGCTGAAATACACCACGAAAGAGTACCTTTACACTTCACCGATCTCGAAGTCGGATGTGGATCTGAACCCGGAACTGGAGCAGAACCCTGGATATGTTTATTAGGCGTTACTTACATTTTTCAATCATTATGAGAACAAAAAGAAATATAATTGCTATATTAGTCACTGTTTTTGTCAGCGCAACCTTCTGTGGATGCTCTTACAACGAGCTTCCTCCAAAAACTTCCGATGCCTCTAAAAGCTATATCAAACCGAAAGGGGAAATTCCTACGGCGGCTGAAAGGGAGGAAGTGAAGGCCATCAAAGCCGAGTACGAGGCAGCGATCAGCGCAGGCAAGAGCGAGTAAAGTTAGCATCTGTAAGTCAAAGATGCGGAATATGACCGAAACAGTAGTGTGTTATAGTAGTTTTATTAATTTATTGCAGTATGTTTAGAAGATTTCTGACATTTGTGGCGGCGGCAGCGGCAGCCGTGACAATCTCATCCTGTCAGAAGGATGACAAGCCCACAGTTGAATTTGAGAAGAGTCTTTACACTGTTTACGCCAAGCGCAGCGTGGATGTCAACGTCATCCTCAGCGAACCAGCGACAGAAAATGTCTCCGTGCAGATCACCACAGCCGGCGCGACAGCGGGAACCGATTTTGAGCTGACCGGCAACCCTGTGACAATCAAGGCCGGAGAGACCACCGGAACGTTCAGTGTCAAGAACTTGAACCTTACAGAGGCAAGCCCTCTCAACCTTGGAATCGAATGCCCGGCCGGCTACAGCCTCGGCACCAAGTTCGTGACGATTGTGACCCCGGATCCGGAGGAGACGCTTGTATATTCATTCCAGACCACCAAGGCAGACGTTCTTGGCTCATACGTGGCCAACATCAAGGTGACAGGTGTCACTTCAGGAGACAAGCTTTCCCTTGGTGACGATGTGGTCATCCCTCTGAAAATCACAGGAGAAGCGGCTCAGTTTGTAGTTTTCGACGCCACGACAAAAGCCACAGATGCCTCCTATTCAGGTCCTCACGCAGTCCTCAAGGCCGGCAAGTCCACGGCTGCATTCAGATTCTCCCTCAAAGACGGATTCAAGGACGGAGACAAGATCAATGTGACGGTTGACATGGACGAGGCCGCAAGGTTCATTCCTGGCGACAACGAGAGCGTGGAGTACACCCTCTATTCAGTCAATGTTCCGGATGCGATTCTCGGGACCTGGACATTCAGCAAGGTGTTCGACAAAGACGATTACGAATATTTCTTCGAAGATGACGACCCAAGCCTGCTTCCTCTTAACAACGAAGGCTTCACACTCACATTCACAAAAGATGAGTCTGGGGTTGTCACTGTGACGCCTAACGACAAGGGCGACTTCGCCAATTTCTTCAGAGAGGCGACCGTAACCCCGACCGAGCCAAAGAATTACTCATCCGAAGGCACAGTGATCGGAAAGAACACTGTTTCCGAGTGTACGATGTTCATGGGCGCAGAAGATTATGATGTACACACGAACATGTACTACCTTCTTTCCGCAGCGAACAGGGCGTTCAGCAAGGACAAGGAAGCGATTGGAGAGGCCGTGATTGTTTTCACGATTGTTGACGATGGTCTTGCGATCGAGTTCCGTGACTACGACAAGCCACCTTTCGCGGAATACTGGTGGGATGACAATAAATTCGATGCCGATATGCTCAGCTTCGCATCTCTCTTCACCAAGCAGTGATCCGCGCGGTCACCGGACATAGTTACAATGCAGATCATAGCGAAGAATAAAACCTGTCTTAGTAAGTGATACATCCAAAACAAATCCCCTCTCTGAATTTTGCACGGTGGACCAAAATTCAGAGAGGGGATTTGTTTTTGGCATAAACGCGACAGGATCGTCCATCGGGACACAAATCGGGACACAAAAGGGAAGCATTTCTGAAATCAACGGAAAATGAGTAACTTCGCAGGTAATCAGTGGTGTGTAAAAACACTAGAGATTTAACATTAAAAAGAAAGACACTAAGAATATGTTCACACTTTACTCATTGACTTCAAACCTTCACAGCGAGGCGATGTCCAAGCCATCGGACGAAAGGTTCATTCAGGAAATAGAAACTCTTATTGGCGAGCCGTTTGATTACAAGTGCGAGGATTTCTCCGAATATGCCGACACACCGGGCAACATCATATATGTGAGGACCGGCGGCACGGAGGGGATATTCAAAAGTATCTTCCTCAAGGGTGGGGTTCTGAATATTCCTGACGGAAAGCCGGTCAGGCTGCTGACGAGCGGCAAGAGCAACTCTCTCGCCGCATCGATGGAAATTCTCTCGTTCCTGAACAGAGCCGGATGGCCCGGCGAGATTCTGCACGGAAACGCAGAGGAGATAGCTGCCAAGCTCCGTGAAGGCTTCAGCCAAGGCGGGAAATGTCATGTCAAGGAATATGACATGGGCAGAATCCTCGAAGGCCGTATAGTCGGCGTGGTCGGCAAGCCTTCTGACTGGCTGATTTCAAGCGATGTGAATTACGCCGTGGCCAAGGAAAGGCTCGGGGTGGAGATCATTGACATTGACATCAATGAATTGATTGGATTTGCCGAAGATCCGGACCACAAATGGCTGGAAGGTTTGAGTCTCAAGCCATTGAATAAACCGAAGTTCGGCAGACATATTACAGAAAAAGACTTCGGAAAGTCACTGGACATTTTCTGCGCGATGAAGACTATCGTAGAAAAATACAGCCTCGACGGTGTCTCGCTGCGCTGCTTCGACCTGCTCACGGCCCTTGGCAACACAGGCTGCATGGCCCTCGCCATTCTGAACAGCCAAGGCATCGTGGCCACATGCGAGGGGGACATCCCTACCCTGCTTTCAATGTGCATTGCCCGCCAAAAATATGGAATATCCGGTTTCCAGGCCAACCTTTCCCGGATCGACGGCGACAAGATGCTGTTCGCCCATTGCACCGTTCCGCTCGACATGATCAGTGAATATTCCTACGACACTCATTTCGAGTCTGGCATCGGCGTGGCTGTCCACGGAATACTTCCTGCCGGTCCAGCGAAGATATTCAAAATCTCTCCTGACTGCAACGAGATGTTCTTTGAGGATGTGAATATTCTTGAGAACCAGTACAATGACAATCTTTGCAGAACCCAGGTCATCGTGGAGGCTCCGGGACTCGCGGACTATTTCCTCCGCTCTTCCATCGGCAACCACCACGTCATCATTCCTATCCGGTAATCCGCTCTACTTCCCCGCCCCAATGTTGGCAGGAAGCGACGGAATCCAACTCCCGCAACGCTGGCAGTGTTCTTAAACCTCGGGCTCTCAAAGAATATAAATTTGGTCGGTCGGGAAGTTTTTCGTACATTAGTGACTTGTTATGTCACGACTGAGGCGATGGGCGGAAATGAGCAAGGAGACGGGCGTGAATGACGGATTAGCGGAAGTTTTATGGAATATTAATAACACAAATATTAAAAGAAAACAACATTGTATGAAAGGACATCCTAAAGGACTGATTTCAGCGGCGCTGAGCAACATGGGCGAGCGCTTCGGGTACTACATCATGAATGCGGTTCTCACACTTTTCCTTTGCTCGAAGTTCGGGTTGAGTGACGAGACGGGAGGACTGATCTATTCATTCTTCTATGCGGGAATATACATTCTCAGCCTTGTGGGAGGCATCATCGCCGACCGCACGCAGAACTACAAGGGTACAATCCAGAAAGGTCTCATCATCATGGCCCTGGGCTATGTCGTTCTCTCCGTTCCGATCCTCGCGACACCTGAGAACAAGTCCTGGCTGTTGACCCTGACCTGCTTCGCGCTCTTCCTCATAGCGTTCGGCAACGGTCTGTTCAAGGGCAACCTTCAGGCGATCGTCGGACAGATGTATGACAATTTCGAGGCCGAGGCCGCCAAGGAAGGCCCAGAGGCCCTCAAGGAAGCACAGGGAAAGCGTGATTCCGGCTTCCAGATCTTCTACGTGTTCATCAACATCGGAGGTCTCGTGGCTCCGTTCGTGGCTCCTCTTCTGAGAAGCTGGTGGTTGAAAGTCAACGGATTCGTCTATAACTCACAGCTTCCAAGACTCTGCCATGAATTCATAAACAACGGGGCGACATCCCAGAACTTCCTTGACGAGGCCGTGAAAGCCGGAGCCGATCCGGCGCTTCTGGCACAGGGAGGCGAGGCCATCGGAAGCTTCTGCACGAGCTATCTGGACGTTTTCAACGCCGGCATCCACTACTCGTTCATCGCCTCTGTTGTAGCGATGATGATCTCTTTGGTGATATTCCTTGTCAACAAAAAGAAATTCCCTACACCTGCGAAGAAAGCGGCTTCCGCTTCCACCGGCTACACCGCCGAGGAGAAGGCCAGCATGGCAAAGGAGATCAAGCAGAGGATGTACGCCCTGTTCGCCGTTCTCGGCGTGGTGATCTTCTTCTGGCTCGCTTTCCACCAGAACGGACAGTCACTATCACTCTTCGCGCGTGACTTCGTCAACACCGACAAGATCGCTCCGGAAATCTGGCAGGCTGTCAATCCGTTCTTCGTGATCGTGTTGACCCCTGTCATCATGTGGATCTTCGGAGCCCTCGGCAAGAGAGGCAAGCAGATCTCCACACCTCGCAAGATCGCCTATGGAATGGGCATTGCCGCGACCGCTTATCTGTTCCTCGCAATATTCTCAAGTGTCATGGGTTATCCTTCCGCCACCGATTTCAGAGGAATGGATGTAGCTCAGCAGGCTACCATGAAAGCCGGTCCATGGGTTCTGATCGCGACATATTTCTTCCTCACCGTGGCGGAGCTTTTCATCTCCCCTCTCGGACTCTCGTTCGTCTCAAAGGTGGCTCCGAAACATCTGCTCGGCCTTTGCCAGGGACTCTGGCTCGGCGCGACCGCGGTCGGCAACCTCTTCTTGTGGATCGGACCGTTGATGTACAACAAGATGCCTCTGTGGGCTTGCTGGAGTGTTTTCCTCTGCATGTGCCTCGTTGCCATGGGCGTGATGCTGGGAATGGTCAAGTGGCTTGAAAAAGTTACTAAATGACAGAAGAGACAAGAAAAACTTTGATCCTGTGGGCTGAGACCTACAACGACCCTCAGTACTTTCAGGAAGATCCGATAGCTTTCCCGACCTTGTTCGCGCAGCGTTTCAAGGCCGGGAAACGCTCATTGGCAGATGTGGAGATCGCGGCTGTCTTCGCGGCGCATTTCGCATGGGGACGCAGGGCGATGATAATCCGGGACTGCGGCAGACTGTTCGATGAAATGGACTGGAAGCCTTACGAATATGTGATGGGCGGCAATTGGCGGGACGACGACACCAGTATCCACCGCACCGTAAAGTGGAGCGAGGTGGCAGGAATATGCTCCCGTCTGAAAAAGGCCTATGAGTCAATGGCTTCCCTGGAATGCTTGTCGCAGGACGAGTTCCGGACCGAAATCTACGGCCAAAAGACCGACCTCAAGGCTCCGAACAAGAAGATCAACATGATGAGGCGATGGATGGTCAGAAATGATGGCAAGGTTGATTTGGGAATATGGAAGGACACGGATCCTGCCGACCTTCTCATCCCGCTGGACGTGCATGTCTATGACGAGGCCATCGCACTTGGGCTTACATCCAGAAAACAAAAGGACATCACCACGGTGAAAGAGATCACCGGATGCTTCGCGGACATATTCCCTGGCGATCCTTGCAAGGGGGATTTCTCCCTGTTCGGCTACGGAGTGACCCATCCAAAGGCCATCAAAACAAAATAAGGTTACATGCCAAGACTTTTCATCATAGCCGGCTGCAACGGTTCCGGAAAGACCACGGCATCCTATGCGCTTCTGCCTGGGATGCTGGAATGCAGTGAGTTCGTGAACTCCGACGAGTTCGCGAAAAGCCTTTCGCCGTTCCATCCGGAAAGCGCCTATGTGGCGGCCAGCCGCTATATGTTGATGAAAATGAGGTTCCTGCTCCAAAGGAAGGCGGATTTCTGCATAGAGACCACGCTCGCTACACGGTTTCTGCTCAAAGTGATCAAAGACGCCAAGGAGGCCGGCTACTATGTGACCATCCTTTACTTTTGGCTGAACTCTCCGGACCTCGCCGTGAGCAGAGTGGCGGCAAGAGTGGCCGCCGGAGGACACAACATAAAGGAAGAGACCATCAGAAGACGCTACAATGTCGGACTGCATTATTTGTTCAGGGATTTCATGCCGTTATGTGACAGGTGGCTTCTTCTGGACAATTCGAATGTGCCTTTCTCGATTGTGGCGGAGTCGTCGGAAGACGGGAAGATCATCTTGGAACCGGAAAAGTTCAGCAAGATCCAGGCGATCAACGCCGATTATGAAAAACATCTGAAAGAAGAAAAAAGGGAGTTAAAGAATGTATAAGGATAAGAGTTTCTATCTCAATCTGTTTCAAGTAAGTGAAGCGCAGTTGGAAAGGCTTGCGGCCGATGGTCTGAAAGGAGGCGGAAGCTACTGCGACCTGTTCTTCGAGAACACTTCGTACAATGATCTGCTCCTAAGGGACGGAATCGTCTCTTCCGGCGGATTCCACATCGACTACGGTGTCGGGATCAGGGTGCTGAAAGGCGACAAGACCGGCTACGCTTACTCGGAAAGCACTGATTCACGCTCAATGGCCGAGGCCGCGCTGGCGGCGTCAAAGATCGCGGAAGGAGGCTTGGGGACAACGGAAGCGATTCACAGCAAGAACGTCACGGCTCCCAAGGATAGATATTCCTGCGAACAAGACTGGAGATCATCCGACGCGACGCGGCTTGTCCCGTGGATGGAAAGGCTGAAAGAGAAGATCGCCGCGAGGGATTCAAGGATAGTGAAGATCATCGTGTCGTTCTCCGGACAGGTCAGCGACATCATGATGTTCAACTCATTGGGAGAATTGACCTGCGAGACCCGGCCGATGGGAATCCTGTCAGCCTCAGTAGTGTTCAGCCAGAACGGCAAGATCGAGAACAAGAACGCGTCAAGAGCCTACCGTGCGGGAACAGAGATGCTTACGGAAGCATTGCTGGACGAGATCGCGGAAAGCATAGTCTCCGGAATCGATGACAGGTTCGCCGCCAAACGCCCTAAAGGCGGACAGATGCCAGTCGTGATGGGGGCGGGAGCTTCGGGAATACTGCTGCACGAGGCCATGGGACACGCTTTCGAGGCCGATTTCAACAGGAAAGGCCAGTCTGTCTTCTCCGAAAAGATGGGGCAGAAAATCTGCGACGAAAGCATCTCGATCGTGGATGACGGAACTATCCCGTTCAACAGAGGCGCGATCAATTTCGATGACGAGGGCGTTCCAGGACAGAAGACATACATGGTAAAGGACGGAGTCCTGACATCTTACCTGCACGACCGCATCAGCGCGGAGTTTTACGGAGTCTCCCCTACCGGCAACGGACGACGGGAGTCATTCCGTTACGCTCCGATCCCGAGGATGAGGGCGACCTACATGGAAAGCGGCAAGGCCGACAAGGAAAGCATCATCTCCTCAGTGAAGAAAGGGATCTACGTGGACCAGTTCAGCAACGGTGAGGTACAGATCGGCGAAGGAGATTTCACGTTCTTTGTCAAAAGCGGATTCATGATCGAGGACGGCCGGTTGACCCAGCCGGTCAAGGACATAAACATAATCGGCAACGGACCGCAGGCCTTGGCGGACATCGTTGCCGTGGGCGATGACCTGAAGATTGACGAGGGCGCCTGGACGTGCGGCAAGGGGCAGAGTTGTCCGGTCTCATGCGGAATTCCTACGGTGCTGATAAACAAACTGACAGTCGGAGGAGAATAGAATGAAAGAAATCAACGGAATGCTGACAGAGCAGGAGATAAAGGTCGCGGACGTTTGTCTGCAAAAAGCTCTCGAACTTGGAGCGGACAAGGTACGCATCACACTGAACAAGAGCCTAATGGAGTTGTTCGGGACCCTCAACGGAGAGCTGGACAAGGTGAATCATTGCCTTGACAGGTCGATCAGCGTCTGTCTTTTCGTGGACGGAAAGTTCGGGAGTTTTTCCACCAACAGGCTGGAGGTAAGCGAATTGGACGACTTTCTAAAGAAAGCGATAGCCACTGTCAAAATGCTGGCGGACGACCCATGCAGGGATCTGCCGGATCCGTCCAGAACAGCGAAGAACGCAGGCACAGGCACAGAACTCGAATTGTATGATTCTGAATATCCCGACCTTACAGCTGACGAAAGACATCGCGTGGCGCTCGACGCGAGCATATTCAAGAAACACTCCGGCGACGGGCTTATCTCGGAGGAGGGGGAATATTCGGATTCCATCTTCGATTCATTGGTGATCGATTCCAACGGGCTGCGCTGCCGCCACACCGAGACTTCCTTTGAATATGGGGTCGAGGTGACCGTGCAGGACGTGGACGGAAACCGGTTCAGCGGCTACTGGTGGGACGCCACGCCGATGCTCAAGGATCTGAACATCAAGGACTGCGGAGAGACAGCGTTCAGACGCGCCATGTCGCAGATCGGGCCGGTCAAGGTCGAGAGCGGAAAATATTCGATGGTCATTGACAGCGAGGTGGCTTCAAGGTTGGTGACACCGGTGCTGAACGCTCTGGGAGGATATTCATTGCAGCAGAAGAATTCGTTTATGCTGGATTCGCTTGGGAAGAAGATGTTCCCGGAGTGGCTGAATATCTGGGACAGGCCGGCGAGTGTCGGGGAGACAGGATCAAGACTGTTTGATTCAGAAGGAGTGGCCACAGCGGAGACTCCTATCATCGAAAATGGTGTTGTCAAGGAGTATTTCATCAACACCTATATGTCTAAGAAGATGGGAGTTGAGCCTACTATTGAGGACGCTACTCGGCCGGTGCTTCTGCCTTGTGTCGCGCCGTCGATCGCAGAAAAGGTCACTTCGACAAGCTCAGTGACCGATGTGTACAGCTCAGTGACCGGAAAAATGTGCAAGGAGGAACTGATGCGCATGATAGGCGACGGCATCCTCGTGACCGGCTTCAACGGCGGCAACAGCAACTCCGCCACCGGAGACTTTTCATTCGGTGTGGAAGGTTTCCTGTTCAAGGACGGCAAGATTGCACACCCGGTACGCGAGATGCTGATAACCGGCAATCTCCTCACACTTTGGAACAATCTTCTGGCCGCCGGAAACGACGCGAGGTTCTGTAAGTCAAAACTTATTCCTACCTTAGCGTTCGAAAACGTTGACTTCAGCGCCTGACACGGAGCGAACGCAAGTCATAACAGACGGAAAACAAACATATTAACAATAAAATCATCACGAACTATATTAAAAAATGCGAAAAAAGAGTAAAAATAGGGTGAGATTGATCTC
>CAVKML010000019.1:0-49711 GCA_963657715.1 uncultured bacterium
CGCTACCTTAGGACCGTTATAGTTACGGCCGCCGTTTACCGGGGCTTCAATTCAGGGCTTCCCTTGCGGTGACCCCCCCTCTTAACCTTCCGGCACCGGGCAGGTGTCAGGCCATATTCGTCATCTTAACGATTTCGCATAGCCATATGTTTTTGGTAAACAGTCGCCTGGGCCATTTCTCTGCGCCCGCGTCTCCGCGGGACCCCTTATCCCTAAGTTACGGGGTCAATTTGCCTAGTTCCTTGGCCGTGACTCACTCGAGCGCCTTGGGATTCTCTCCCCACCCACCTGTGTCGGTTTACGGTACGGGCGGCCCGTCTCTTAACGCTAGTCGCTTTTCTCGCGAGCATGGTTACCCTCGCTGTCGGCTCGCCCGGAGGCTCGCCGTACTGTCGGCTTTCGGTTACCCTACGGCCTTCAACGCGGAATTCCGTCTCCGCGCGGAGGTTTCACTTCTCGGTCGCGACATCGCCTGACGGGCCGGCTGCGGAATATTGACCGCATCGGCATCGGGTGCGCCTCTCGGCTACCCCTTAGCTCCCGGCTCACCCGGGGCCGTTTAGCGTGGCCCCGGAAACCTTGGGTTTTCGGCGGAGATGTTTGTACATCTCTTGTCGTTACTCATGCCTACATTTTCTTTTCCGGACGCTCCAGCGCACCTCGCGGTGCACCTTCAGCGCCGACCGGAATGCTCCCCTACCACGACTGGCTCGCGCCAGCCGTCCTCGGCTTCGGCGGCGGTCTTGATGCCCGATCATCATCCACGCGGCTCCGCTCGACCAGTGAGCTGTTACGCACTCTTTGAATGAATAGCTGCTTCCAAGCTAACATCCTGGCTGTCTCTGCGGCGCCACTTCGTTCTGTCTCAACTTAGACCGCTCTTGGGGGCCTTGGCCGGAGGTCTGGGCTCTTACCCTCTCGCCGCCGGATATTAGCACCCGACGACTCACTCCCGTCGTAGTACCTTCACGCATTCGGAGTTCGTCTGGAATTGATAGGCGGCGAAGCCCTCGCTTCCAATCGGTAGCTCTACCTCATGAAGGAAACCGACGAGGCTGTCCCTAAAGACATTTCGGGGAGTACGAGCTATCTCCCAGTTTGATTGGCCTTTCACTCCTACCCTCACCTCATCCAAGCCCTTTTCAACGGAAACTGGTTCGGGCCTCCAGCGCCTGTTACGGCGCCTTCACCCTGGACAAGGGTAGATCACTAGGTTTCGCGTCTGCTCACGCCGACTGAACGCCCTGTTCAGACTCGCTCTCGCTGCGGCTCCGCCCCTGAAGGGCTTAGCCTCGCCGACGTGAAGCAACTCGTAGGCTCATTATGCAAAAGGCACGCCGTCACACCCTCGCGGGCGCTCCGACCGCTTGCAAGCGCACAGTTTCAGGTTCTATTTCACTCCCCTTCCCGGGGTGCTTCCCACCTTTCCCTCACGGTACTGGTCCGCTATCGGTCTTCGGCAGTCTTTAGCCTTGCGGGATGGTCCCCGCTGATTCGGACAGGATTCCACGTGCCCCGCCCTACTCAGGTGCCGGATAGGTCCGCCCCGCTTTACCCGTACGGGGGTGTCACCCTCTGCGCCTTCACTTTCCAGAAAATTCCGGTTCGTGAGGCGGACCATATCTCCGGTCCTACAACCCCGGGCGGTCCTCGAACCGCCCGGTTTAGGCTCTTCCCTCTTCGATCGCCACTACTAAGGGAATCGACTCTTTCTTTCTCCTCCTCCGGGTACTAAGATGTTTCAGTTCCCCGGGTTCGCCCCGACATATGCCGGTGCGCGGCCTTCAGCCGCGCGGGTTGCCCCATTCGGAAACGTCCGGATCAGTCCCTGTTTGCGGGTCCCCGGACCTTTTCGCAGCTTACCGCGTCCTTCCTCGCCTGCCGAAGCCAAGGCATCCTCTGTGCGCTCTGACTTCTCTTTCTCTGTGAATCTTTCGTTGTTTGTGAAATTGTATTATACCTATATATCTCTATACTCGGCTAATCTTACTAATTACACTTACCTCGTTGTAATCTCTCAGTATTGTCAATGAACTTGTTTTTGTACCGCTTCTTCCGAAACGGGCTGCAAAGATACGCACTTTTTCTTTACCTCCAAATTTTTTTTAAGTTTTTTTCATAAAATTTTTCTGGATATGGGGATTTTCACCTTAATATAGTATATTTGTTTTTTGTGTTGGACTTTTCGGCGCTTCGACAAGTTCAGCGACCGAAATGTGGAATTTCAGCAAGCGCAACCTCACTCGGTTGCTGGGCTTGTGGTTGCTGGGCTTGTCGAAGCATCGAAACGACCTGATGAAAAGAGAAAAATAAAACATCATAAAAAGAATGGACGAAAAGAGAAACGCATTGCCGGAGAACGCTCAAAGGGAGCTGGGACCGGGCGAAGAGTACAAGCCGCTGCTGGGAGCGGAAAGGAAATGGGCGGAAGTGACGCCATATTCAGTGACGCTGGGATTGCTGATGGTGATCATCTTCTCCGCGGCGGCGGCTTATCTGGGGCTGCGCGTGGGACAGGTGTTCGAGGCGGCGATTCCTATCGCGATCATAGCCGTGGGCCTTACAAGCGCGCTCGGCAAGAAAGAAGGGCTGGGGCAGAATGTCATCATCCAGTCCATAGGAGGATGTTCAGGAGCCGTGGTGGCGGGCGCGATCTTCACATTGCCGGCCATATATATTCTTGGAGTGGATGTCAATTTCATGCAGATGTTCTTATCATCTCTGCTTGGCGGCATCCTGGGAATATTGTTCCTCATCCCTTTCCGGAAATATTTCGTGAAGGAGATGCACGGGAAATATCCATTCCCTGAAGCGACGGCGACAACTCAGATCCTCGTGAGCGGCGAAGGCGGAGGCAAGGGAGCGGGAACGCTTTTGGCAAGCGGCCTCATCGGAGGTCTTTATGACTTCATTGTCAGCACTTTCGGTGCATGGGCGGACACGGTCAGCACAACCGTTATGGGAATCGGCCAGACTATAGCCGACAAGGCTAAAGTCGTGCTGAAACTGAACACGGGCGCTGCTGTGCTGGGTCTTGGCTACATCGTGGGCCTGAAATATGCCTTCATCATCTGCTGCGGAAGCTTCCTTGTGTGGCTGGTGATCATTCCGCTGATGAACCTTATCTGGGGCGGCCAGGTGATTGACCTGATGAACACCGGAGTGACAATGACTATAGGGGAGATGAGTCCTGACCAGATATTCAAGGATTATGCAAGGCACATCGGAATCGGTGGCATAGCGACCGCCGGCATCATCGGCATCATCAAGTCGTTCGGTGTGATCAAGTCGGCGGTCGGTCTGGCTGTCGGCGAGTTCGGCAAAAAGGGCGGCAAAGTGGAGAGCGCCGAGAGGACACAGGAGGATATTCCTATGAAGACCATTGTGTTCGGCATCGTGCTGACGCTTCTAGCGGTGTTCGTGTTCTTCGCTTTCGGCGGAGTCGTGGACAACATCTGGCAGGCGGTTGTGGGACTTCTGATCGTGGCGGTGATCTCGTTCCTGTTCACGACAGTGGCGGCCAACGCCATCGCCATAGTGGGAACAAACCCGGTGAGCGGAATGACGCTGATGACACTGATCATCGCCGCGCTTATCCTTGTGGCTGTGGGACTTAAGGGTAATGCCGGAATGGCGGCGGCCTTGATCATCGGCGGTGTTGTCTGCACGGCGCTTTCGGTTGCAGGTTCGTTCATCACCGATTTGAAGATCGGCTACTGGATCGGCAGCACGCCTAAGAAGCAGGAAGGATGGAAGTTCGTGGGGGTGGCCGTCGCGGCGGCGACAGTCTGCGGTGTGATGCTGGTACTTAACAAGACTTACGGTTTCGTTGGAGATCAGGCTCTTGTGGCGCCTCAGGCAAACGCCATGGCGGCGGTAATCCAGCCTATGATGAACGGTGGTGGCGCTCCGTGGCTGCTTTACGGAATCGGGGCCGTGCTGGCCATCGTGCTTACTTTCTTCAAGATACCAGCTTTGGCATTCGCGCTTGGAATGTTCATTCCGATCGATTTGAACCTGCCGTTGCTGGTAGGTGGAGCGATTTCATGGTACGTAAGCACACGCTCAAAGGACAAGGCTCTGAACGAGGCTCGTCTGAACAAGGGTACGCTGATCGCTTCCGGTTTCATCGCCGGTGGCGCGTTGATGGGAGTTGTGAGCGCATTGTTGAAATTCTTCAATGTGGATTGGTTCATGGCTGGGTGGAACGCTCAGTACGGTGAGGCAATCGCCATCATTCCGTTCATCGGGATCATCGCCTACACGGTGATCGCTTCTTTGAAGGCCAAGGAATAAACAAACGGTCACTGAGCCTGCCGAAGTGCCGTTATGACAGTCGCTTCGACAGGCTCAGCGACCAGAAAATAACAAGAATAATGGAAAAAGTTTTGGACAGGTTCCTGAGGTATGTCAGTGTTGACACTCAGTCGAACGAGGAATCAGAAAGCCAGCCGTCGGCGGAGAAGGAGTTGAATCTGCTCCGCATGCTGCGCGACGAGCTTCTGGCTCTTGGGGTGGAAGCCACTCTTGATGAATATGGTTATGTGATGGGTTCGATCCCTTCGAACATCGAGGCGAAAGTGCCGGCGGTCGGTTTCATCGCCCACGTGGACACCGCCCCGGACGCATCGGGAGCGGACATCAAACCTCAGATAATCAATGAATATGATGGTGAGGATATTCCTTTAAAAGGAGTTCCGGGCCTGGCTCTGAAGCCTTCTGAGTTCCCGGAAATGCTTCACTATGTGGGGCAGACGCTGATCACCACGGACGGAACTACGCTTCTTGGAGCTGACGACAAGGCAGGTGTGGCGGAGATCATGGATGCGGTGCAGTACATCGTGGAGCATCCTGAGTTCAAGCACGGTGAGATTAAGATCGGATTCACGCCGGACGAGGAGATCGGGCGTGGCGTTGTCAAGTTCGATGTCAAGAAGTTCGGGGCTGAATACGCCTATACGATGGACGGCGGCGAGATCGGAGAGTTGGAGTTCGAGAATTTCAACGCGGCTTCGGCGAAGATTCATATTCAAGGCCGCAATGTGCATCCTGGCTACGCCAAAGGCAAGATGAAGAACGCGATTCTTATCGCAATGGAGATGAATGGATTGCTGCCGGTTCAGCAGAGACCTGAATATACCGAAGGTTACGAGGGTTTCTTCCACGTTGTAGGCATCAATGGTTCCGTCGAGGAGGCGGACATCACGTACATCATCCGTGACCACGACCGCAAGGAGTTCGAGAGCAAGAAGGCGATTATGCAGAAGTGCGTAGACTTCATCAATGTGAAGTACGGTGAGGGTACGGCCTCGGCTGCGATCAAGGATCAGTACTACAACATGCGCGAGCAGGTGGAGCCGCACTATCACGTGGTTGAGAAGGCTGTGAAGGCGATGGAGATGGCCGGGATCAAGCCTAAGATCCAGCCGATTCGTGGCGGTACCGACGGGGCAAACCTAAGTTTCAAGGGATTGCCTTGCCCGAACATATTCGCAGGTGGTCTGAATTTCCACGGCAAGATGGAGTTCGTGCCGCTTCAGAGTATCGAGAAGGCCTCTCAGGTCATCCTCAACATCATCTCGCTTTACGCGGAATAATACTTCGTTATATGTAATCCCCGGGCGCTTCGACAAGCTCAGCGTCCGGGGATTTAAGCTGAAATCTGGGACAAATCACGGCCAATGGCGCGGATTTGTTCCAGTATTTGGTTCAGTCGGGTCTCAGAGGGCTTTTTAGTGCCGCTGATGTACTGAGCGAAGAGGCTTTGGGAGATTCCCAAACGGCGGGCTATGGCAGAGGCGTTAAGTTCAGGGTGCTCAATGAATATCCTGTAAAGGGTTGTTTGGTCTTTCTTGTCGAAAAAACTTTCAAAGTAAAGATCCTCGTCCAATTCCGGCCAATGGATGCCGTTTGCATCAGACACGAAATTACACCGCTGTTCCTCTGTGGCATACTTCAGTCTTGGATAGTCTGCGAAACGTTCTTTCGCCTCCTTTCCATCATCAGTACGAATCCACACAGCGGAATCAGTCAACCATATTTCTGCCACATTAATCATTTATCACTCAATTTATTGAAGAAACGATTCCAATGTTCCGCAATCACTTCCACATTCTCTTCTATCACCGCTTCAACCATTTTCAGCTCCGCTGGTTTCAGACCATTGTTCTCAACCAGACTGACTGGGAATATAGTAAACTTGGCACTGACATTCCCCCTTTACAACGTGCACGTGAATAGGCCAGTGATCATTGGCATAGAACATAAATCTAAAGCCAAAGAAGTAGAATATTGTCGGCATCCTCTAATCATTTTCTCACAGGCTAAGATAGGTAATAATTTTATAACCTACAAATTAATCCGAGGAAAATTTGAATATATAAAAAAGCAGCCCTTGAACTTGCCGAAGGGCTGCCATTATTTTGAACCGTCGTGATATTCAACGATTTTCTATTTGATGACTCCGAGTTCCTTGCCGACTTTGATGAAGGCGGCGATGGCTTTGTCGAGGTGTTCGCGCTTGTGGGCGGCGGAGAGCTGGACGCGGATGCGGGCCTGGCCCTTAGGGACAACCGGATAGTAGAAGCCGGTCACGAATATTCCTTCCTCGGCCATTTTGGCGGCGAACTTCTGGGAAAGAGGGGCATCGTAGAGCATCACGGCGCAGATAGCGCTCTGGGTAGGTTTGATGTCAAAGCCGGCGGCCAACATCTTGTCACGGAAGTAGTTGACATTTTCCTGCTGGCGGTCATGAAGCTCGTTGCTTTCCTTGAGCATCTTGAACATCTCGATGCCGGCGGCGACGATCATCGGCGGCAGTGAGTTGGAGAAGAGGTAAGGGCGAGAACGCTGACGGAGCATGTCGATGATCTCCTTGCGGCCTGTGGTGAATCCGCCGACAGTACCGCCGAACGCCTTGCCGAGGGTGCCGGTGAATATGTCGATGCGACCGTAGCAATCATACTGCTCGGCGACTCCGTGGCCTGTCTTGCCGACAACACCGGCTGAATGGCTCTCGTCAACCATCACGAGGGCATCATATTTCTCGGCCAGCTCACAGATCTTGTCCATCGGAGCGACGTTGCCGTCCATCGAGAAGACTCCGTCGGTGCAGATGATGCGGAACCTCTGGGCCTGGGCCTCCTGAAGACAGCGCTCAAGATCAGCCATGTCGGCGTTGGCGTAACGGTAACGGACAGCCTTGCAGAGACGCACACCGTCAATGATGGAGGCATGGTTCAGAGAGTCGGAGATGATCGCGTCATCAGCGGTCAGAAGAGGCTCAAACACTCCACCGTTGGCGTCGAAGCAAGATGCGTAGAGTATTGTGTCCTCAGTGTGGAAGAAATCGGAGATGGCTGCCTCAAGTTCCTTGTGAAGATCCTGGGTTCCGCAGATGAAACGGACAGAAGACATTCCGAATCCCCTCTCGTCCATAGCCTTCTTCGCGGCCTCGATAAGCCTTGGTGAATCAGCAAGTCCGAGGTAGTTGTTGGCGCAGAAGTTAAGAGCCTTGCTTCCGTCCTGAAGAGTGATCTCGGCAGACTGGGCCGAGGCGATGTTTCTCTCATTCTTGTAGAGTCCGGCTTCCTTGATGGAGGCAAGCTCTGCCTTAAGATGTTCCTGGAATTTTCCGTACATATTAATAAAATTTTAAAACGTTTCGATTTCGCAGTGACAAATATATCAAATTTTGAGAAATTTGTTTAGATTTTGACATTATTAAGGCCATATATCGGAAAATAATGTAAATTTGTACTTGCTAATTTAGCAATAAACAAGCGTTTCGCAATGAAAAATGTACTAGTGATAGGTTCGACCGGACAAATCGGTTCTGAGCTGACAATGAAAATCAGGAATATGTACCCGGAGGGCAACGTTGTCGCCGGCTACATCAAAGGCGCTGAGCCAAAGGGTATTCTGCTTGAGAGCGGTCCTGCCGAGGAAGCGGATGTCTGCAACGGAGAGCAGCTTCTGAATATCGTGAAAAAGTACAACATCGACACGATCTACAACCTTGCCGCGCTGCTCTCAGCCGTCGCGGAAAGGAAGCCGCAGCTGGCATGGCACATCCAGATTGACGGGCTCATGAATATTCTTGAGATCGCAAGGGAGAACAATGTCGCCGTGTTCACTCCGTCCTCAATCGGTTCGTTTGGTCCGGAGACCCCGCATCAGAACACTCCTCAGGACACGCTCCAGAGACCGCGTTCGATGTACGGTGTGACCAAGGTGGCGACCGAATTGCTGAGCGACTACTACCACACGAAGTATGGGGTTGACACACGTTCCGTGAGATTCCCGGGACTTATCTCCAATGTGACCCTTCCGGGAGGCGGCACGACAGACTATGCCGTCGAGATCTACTACGCGGCCGTGAAGGGCGAGGAGTTCGTCTGCCCTATCGCCGCGGGGACATACATGGACATGATGTACATGCCTGACGCTCTTAAGGCGGCGGTGGACATCATGAACGCGGACCCTTCAAAACTGAAGCACCGCAACTCGTTCAACATCGCCTCCATGAGCTTTGATCCGGAAATCCTGCGCAAGAAGATTGAGGAGCATATTCCTGGATTCAAGATGCGCTACGAGGTGGATCCTGTCCGTCAGGCGATCGCCGACTCATGGCCAGACAAGATGGATGATTCATGCGCCCGTGAGGAGTGGGGATGGACTCCGTCCTACGATCTGGAGACCATGACCGTGGACATGATCGACGCTCTCAAGAAGAAACTTCTCTAAAAAGGGATTCTGTTATAAAGAATAAAGGACTGGCCTTCGGGTCAGTCCTTATTTTTTTGACTTGGTGTCTTTCTTAGCTTTCTGTTTTTCGTATCGGGCCTTGTAACGCTCAAGCATCCTTTCCTCTTTGGCCCGACGTTTCTCCATCGCTTTCAAGGTTTTGAGGGTCTTCTGACGCTTAATCTTCAAGGCTTTTTCCTCTTTGGCCTTAGCCTTGGCGGCATCGCGAGCGTCAAGTTCAGCCCACTTGGCCTCCTTGGCCTTCTGACGTTCCTCGCGCATCTTATCCCTCTCTGCCTTCCTACGCTCCTGCTCAGCTTTCTTGATGGCGGAAGGATCATTGGCCAAGGAATCCTGTCTGTAGATCGCCAATGAATCCGATACGACGCTGCTGTCCTTTACAACAAGACTATCTTTCAGAGACACAGAATCCTTAACAGACAGACTGTCTGTCCGCACAAGGCTATCCTTTAACGCGAGACTATCGGCAATCGCAACATTCTTAAGGCTGTCGGCCACTCTGGCATCATTGGCCTCACGCTCGGCCTCAAGCCTTCTGCGTTCAGCATTTCGGACACGCTTCAAGGAATCCTGACTGGCCAGCATCTTATAGACACTGTTCATATAGCCAGGGAAATATTTGTCAGTGTGGGCAAACCTTGCCCGTGGCACGGCCTCATAAGTCTGCCTCTGCGTCTTCCTTGGCTTGTAGGACGTGATGTCATCCGGTCCGGTCGGCCGCTTGTCCGGCTGCCAGTTGAAACCTTTCAGGATTTTTTCGTCCTTTTTCATCTGGACAACCGGATAGGCATCGGTCTTCACTGCGTCAAAGTAGTTCAAGTCCTGAATGTTACCCTCCATCAAAGTCGCTGTGAGCATCTTGGCTTCGAACTTGTTGACCGTTGCAAGAGAGCCGTTCTCTTCTATGAAGAAGACCCCGGACGCACCGCCCATGGAATCGAACCTCTTCAATGTGCCTGTGCTGTCAAAATAAGCCATCATCTCCGCGCCACGTATCTGATCATAGGACACGGTGTCCTCCTGCACTATGATGAAAGCGTTGGACATCAGACTGGCACGGTCAATGGATTGGTTCTTGACAATAAAGGTTATGCTGTCAGCCGTGTACTGCCGTTTGATCTCATTCCAGACCACAGGGTTCTCATAGAGACGTATCAAGGAATCCAGATCGTTGTAAGCCAAAGAGTCACAGGAGACTTGCATGTCGCTGCGGAAGACCTTGACGTTCTTGATTCCATAGATGAAATTAATTTTAGTGGAGTCCTTCGGAACCAAGGCCAGAGAATCGGTGGGGACAGTCAGGGAATCTGAGTGGACTCGAAGGCTGTCACCGGCGGTACCAAGCGAATCGGACGGAGACTTGAAGGACAAGGGATCCGAAGACTTAGACTTGGTCGTGTCCACATCGGAAAACGACCACCGCGAGGCCACTTCTTCAAAGACATCATCCCACGGAGCCGGAAGACTTTGAGACTTCCTGCCGGCAGAAATTCCTTTATCTGAAGCTCTTACGGCATTCGGGTCCTCCGCCTCAAGTTTCTTGCGCGCCTCTTCAGCGGCGGCCCTGGCGGCCTCGGCAGCCTTACGGCGGTACTCCGTGACCGGATCGACATTGATTTCCTTCAATCTCGTCTCGGAGCCTGTGATCTCATATTCCGGGATGTCACATTTAGGGATCGACCTCAAAATCAATGTGTCAGCCCCAATATAGGCGGTGTCCCGCTTCTCTCCTTGCGCGCTTATCGCAATCACGGCCGGGTCACGGGTCAACTTTATAAAGGACAGCGAATCGACATACTGCATGTAACCTGCGACCGCCGCAACATTACGTGTCGTGTCCAGCAACTCAACATTGCCGAACATCTCAACGTTGTTCGGCCCCCGGTAATATATAAGGGTGTCAGCCCATGCCTCCTGATTCTCAGTAAGAATATGCACGTTTCTGAAGAACGTGAACTTCTCCAACCCACGCTCATAGACACCAGCCTGAGAGGAAAGCATATTGTTGTCTTTCCATGCGTTGGTGCCGGTTCCGAAAGTGGCGATGTTAGTACCAGTGTTGTAGTCCAGATCATCGGTCTTCACGAAGATGGAGTCGGTGTACATGTTGACATTTTTCGTGAAGCTGAATGTCTTGAGCTTGGAATAGTAATGGCCGTCATCGCTCTCAATGATCTGCCCGTCCTTGTCACGAAGGGAACCTCCATTCCGGAACACGGCCACACTGTCTTTGGTGTTATAGTCCAAATCCGTGGTTCTCAACGTGTTGCCATCCTTGTCACGAAGCTGCACCAATGAACCTCTGAAACGGGCGAGATTCTCATCGATCAGATAGTCCAGACTCTCGCTGCTTAAAACCGTGTTGTTCTGGATGATCTGGACATTGCCATAGGCATTGATCACATTGAGGTTGACGTTCCACAACGCCGTGTCGCAGATCAGCAGCGTGGAGTTGTGCTCGAATCTGGCGTGTCCCAACGCCTTACGATAATTATGCCCATACTCCTCTACCTGCTGGAGTTCATCACATCCGAGCAGGCGGACAAGACTGTCCTTCCGCTCGGTGTTCTGGGCGGAAAGGCTGAATGACAGCAGCAATAATAATAATGAATATGCCAGGCGCCTCGCGAGCATCAGTCCTCAGAGAACTTTGAAGCCCAGCCCGGACGGCGGAACTCGCAGTCCTTGAACATCGGGTCGATGACAATGTGGGTTTCCTTGATCTTACCGGCGAGGAAATCATCAATAGCTTTCATCTGCTTGTCCTGACGGACCTGTTCCTGAAGTTGGCTGAAATCCTCGTCAAAGGATGCGGTGTGAGCCGGGATGATCTTGTCCACACGGATGATTTTGTAGATGGTCTTACCGACAACGTAATCCTTGACCTGATCCTGACGGCCGTCATTGTCAGTGGATTCCACAGGCTGGGAGATCTCTCCTTCCTTCAGATCCTTGATGGCCATATAATCCTCTGGCTTCAACTGGTCAATCTCGAAATATGCCGAACCAGTGTTAGGATCGGACATCTGTCCACCATTCGTCCTGGTGGCCGGATCCTGTGAGTAGAAGTTCGCCGCCATCTGGAACGTCACAGCATTGTTGTTGATCTCGGTACGAAGACTGTCAAGTGTCTTGAAGGCCTTCTCCCTGTCCTCATCGGTATATTTAGGTTTCATCAGAATGTGACGGGCATTGAACATGTCACCCTTCTTCTCGATGACCTCGATGATGTGGAATCCGTCAGGGGTCTCGACAATCTGTGAGATCACACCTGGCTTCAGAGCCATAGCGGCATCCGAAAACACTGGCCAGAAAATTGATTTTGAAGCCATTCCAAGTTCACCTCCCTTGCGGGCGCTACCCGGATCCTCCGAATATATTCGCGCGAGAGTGGAAAATTTCTCTCCATTGATGATTCTTTCCCGCAGATCAAGCAGCTTCTCGCGCACGGCCATGTTGGCGGCCTCACGGTCCGGGTAACGACAGATCTGGCTAAGCTGGTACTTGATCGGGACAATAGGAAGATTCTTCGCATCGACCGTGTCAAGATATTCCTTGACATCGTAAGGGGTCATCTCCGGAATCTTCTTCATTATCTCCTGCTGCGCCTGCTGGGTAAGGCTCATGTCCTCGTACTGTTTGCGCCATTCCTGACGGAGACGGTATAGAGGCTTGCCGAAATATTCCTCAACCTTGTCTTCGCCGCCGAGGTAGGTAAGCATCCTGTCCGCCTGCTGTGAAAGGCTTCCCTCGACCATGTCCTGATTGACAGTGAGGGAATCAATCCTCGCCTGCATCAGGAATATCTTGGACTCAAGGATGGACTCCAGCACCTCGCAACGGACATGCCTGTCAGAGGACATACCTTGGGCGGCCCGATCTTTGACAGCGCCTTCGATGTCGGAGATCATGATCGCCTCATTGCCGACAACGGCGACGGTCTTGTCAACGTATTTGTATTTCTGGGCCGAAGCCATCGCGCAAGTAGCCGCGAGGGCGAAGATGGTGATTGCTATTTTCTTTATCATTTCGAATATATT
Organism: uncultured bacterium; assembly: GCA_963657715.1. Classification (GTDB taxonomy): domain Bacteria; phylum Bacteroidota; class Bacteroidia; order Bacteroidales; family UBA932; genus Cryptobacteroides. The sequence goes on from CAVKML010000019.1 coordinate 12,807, forward strand.
TCAAAATTTTCCTTGACCTTGGCGTCTTCTATCAAGTCCCGTTCCAAACCGGTCAGGAGTTCGTGCTTTCTTCCGCTTATGATGATGTCCCGGATCCTGTCCTTGCAATAGTCCACAGGAGCGACTTCGCCGGCTTTGCGGTAATCCACAATGTAGGCCACGGAGACATTATCCTCACCGTCAGGCATTTCGATGAAGTGGCCATTGCGCTGCGAGAGCATCTGGACATAGTCAACGCCGAATTCCGCCGCGAGTTTCACAGCGTCTATCCACGCGCCGGAATAGTCGTGGTAACGTCTGGCGGAGTTGAACGCCACGCTGTCGGCGGCGATCACGTCCTCCACCTTATCGGAAGACATCAACTTCTTTATCTTAGGCAGGTTTGGAGATGCCTTCGGGATATTCATAAACCGAGCTTTCAGAATCGGCCTCTCCAGTTTGAAAGATTCCTGATGAGTGTTGAAATATTCATCAATCTGCTTCGTGGAGACGGTTGTGTCGAGACGTTCGTTGACGTAACGCTGCTCGTAGCGGTACCGAAGGAGCGACTGGCGATAGGCCTCAAGTTCCTTTGAGACATCCTTTTCCTCTTTGGACAGACGCTGCTGCGCGATGTCAAGGAAAGCTTTGTCCCTTACCCATGAATTGATGTAGAGGTTGGCAAGGTTCACGCTGTCCTCCGGGGATGTACCCTTTGGAATCACGTCATCCAATTCGGAGCGATAGAGTTTATGGTCGCCCAGTCTTGCGACCACCTCTCCGTCATGAATCAGGGAGGAGATGGCCTTGCAGGACGGCAGGAAGGCAATAGCCGCGGCCATTACGAATATGCGGAGCCTCTTGATCATCAATAATTAACGGGAATAGTTAGGAGCTTCCTTCGTGATGGTGACATCGTGTGGGTGGCTCTCAAGGAAACCTGCGTTCGTGATGCGCACGAACTGAGCGTTCCTGAGTTCATTGACCGTGTGCGCGCCGCAGTAGCCCATTCCGGCCCTGAGTCCGCCGACAAGTTGGTAAACGACCTCGGAAACGGTTCCCTTGTAAGGTACCTGAGCCACAATGCCTTCCGGGACGAGCTTCTTGATGTCGGATTCCATGTCCTGGAAATATCTGTCCTTGGAACCCTGCTCCATGGCTTCGAGTGAACCCATTCCACGGTAAGACTTGAAACGGCGGCCGTTCATGATGATGGTCTCGCCAGGGGATTCCTCCGTTCCGGCGAGCAATGAGCCGGCCATGATTGTGCTGGCACCTGCGGCGAGAGCCTTGACGATGTCTCCTGAATATCTTATGCCTCCGTCAGCGATGACCGGCACACCGGTCCCCTTGAGGGCTTCGGCGGCCTCCATGACGGCTGTAAGCTGCGGCACGCCGATTCCGGCGATGATTCTGGTGGTGCAGATCGAGCCAGGGCCGATTCCGACCTTGACGGCCTTGACTCCTGCCTCGGCAAGAGCCTTGGCACCGGCTGCGGTGGCTACGTTACCGGCTATGATCTGGAAATCCTTGTAGGCGTCGCAAGCCTTTTTGATCATCCTCAGAACACCTTCTGAATGGCCGTGGGCCGTGTCGAGGACAACAGCGTCGGCACCGGCGTCGATGAGGAGGCCGATCCTGTCAAGGGTGTCGGACTTGATTCCCGCGGCAGCGGCCACGAGGAGACGGCCCTTGCTGTCCTTGGAGGCGATAGGATTGTCCTTGATTTTCATCAAGTCCTTGTAGGTGATCAGGCCGACGAGCTTGCCATCGTTGTCAACAACAGGAAGCTTCTCGACCTTGCTGTGCCGTAGAATCTTAGTGGCGTCGACCAGAGTGATGCCCTTAGGAGCGGTCACGATGTTCTCCTTTGTCATAACCTCGGAGATCGGCAACTGCATATCCTCTTGGAAACGGAGGTCACGGTTTGTGACGATGCCTATAAGGAATCCGTTGGCATCCACGACAGGAATGCCTCCGATGTGATGTTTCTGCATCATAGCCAAAGCGTTGCCCACGGTAGCGTCAGGGCTGATCGTCACAGGATCGTAGATCATTCCGTTCTCGGCTCTCTTCACACGACGCACCTGCTCACACTGCTGTTCGATGGTCATATTCTTGTGAATCACACCGATACCGCCAGCCCTTGCCATCGCTATGGCAAGATCGGCTTCAGTGACAGTGTCCATCGCCGCCGAAACGATCGGGGTGTGAAGCTTGATGTCGGTTGTGAAATTTGTGGTGACATCCACGTCACGAGGAAGTACATCGGAATGTGCCGGAACCAGCAAAACGTCATCGAAGGTGAGGCCTTCAGGAATCTCTCTGTTAACAAACTTCGCCATTGTAATCAAATAAATTTGACAAATATAAGAATTTTCACGCAATAGTTGATGTGGTAGCCGGAGAATACAGTCTTCCCTGCCAGGTGCCACGTTCCTCCAGACGTTTGTCCAAAAGGCGCAGGATCTCGAAGTTGCGGACGAGTCCCCAAGGGGTGTCGTTCACGAAACGCGGTGGAACCTCGCCGGCGACACGTTCGATGTAAAGGTCGGGGCGAAGGCGTTCGAGGATGTCGGTGACAAGGTCAAGATATTCATCAAGCCCGGGACGGTAGAAGACGGAGGGATCGGTGGCATATTCCTTTTCCATCGCGGTGCCTTTGACAATCTGGAGTTGGTGGAATTTGACGGAGCGCAGCGGGAGGGAGGAGATGAGACCGCTCTGGTCGAGAAGCATGTCACGGGTCTCGCCGGGAAGTCCTAGGATGAAGTGGGCGCCGGTGTCCAGACCTCTTTCCGCGGTCATCTCGACGGCCTTTCTGGCGCAGGCGAAGTCATGTCCGCGGTTTATGTGCCGGAGGGTGGTGTCGTGGCAGGATTCTATGCCGTACTCGACCACCACTATGGGAGCGGTGAGGGATGTCTCGGTCGCTCCGGCAAGCTCTGCGACCGGCGTGTTCGGTTCCTGAGCCTGTCGAAGAGACCGGTGCCAATTCTTCAGGACACGTCCGGAAGCAAGGTCGGCGAGATAGTCCAGTTTCTCCTCATCTACACAGTCCGGACGCGTGCCGATCACGATGCCGACTACCTCCGGATGGCGCAGAACCTCCTCATAGAGAGCCCTTAACCGTTCAAGCGGAGCATAGGTGTTTGAATATGCCTGAAAATACGCCAGATAATGCTTCGCTCTCGGATAGCGGACTCTTTGGAACTCTATTCCCTCATCAATCTGAGTCAGGAGCGGTTTGCCCGGAGTGCTGTAGCCAGGATGAAACGCGGCGTTGTCGCAGTAGGTGCAGCCTCCCCTGCCCACGGTTCCGTCCCTGTTCGGACACGAGAAGCCGGCGTCAAGAACCAGTTTCTGAAGCCGTTCGCCATACCTGCGGCGATAGTAACCGACGAACGAATTGTATCTTTTACCATCCATACTACTTGCAAAACTAATCAAATGTGGATATTTTTACAAAGTTAAAACATAGATTAGTCATGAATATATTCCTGAAAGCACTGTCATCCACCATCGTTCTGGTGTCGTCATGTCTCACCGCCCCGGCGCAGGAAGCCACGAGGAAGTGGGCCGCAGTCGAGTTTTCCGCCAACTTCATGCGAGAGGAACCGGACTATGCGGCCGAACTTGGAGACCAGGCGCTGATGGGGACCGTCGTCGAGATATTGGACAGGTCAGGATACTGGGTTAAAATCCAGAGTCCGGAGCCTTACACAGCCTGGGTCAATGAGATGGGATTGGTTCTGATGGACGAGAATGGTCTCAAGGATTATCTTGAAGCTCCGAAATACATCTGCACCGCAGACTTCACCCACATCTACGAAGAGCCTTCCAAAGACTCCAGGATTGTCACAGATCTTGTGCTCGGGGACATCGTACGGATAATGTTCAGGAAGCATGCCGACGGCAGCCAAAAAGAAGGGCGGGCACTCTTGAGAAGGAATTTCGCCGGTGTCGTGCTTCCGTCCGGCAGGACCGGTTACGTTCCGGCAAAAGACGTGGCCGTCTTCCACAAATGGGTCAAAGACCGCAAGGACAGGACTTCGGCCGAAAAAAGTTTCAGAGAGGACCTGCTTAACACAGGCTACCGCTTCCTCGGTGTTCCGTACATGTGGGGCGGCACATCCATCAAGAACGTGGACTGCAGCGGATTCACCCGCAGCGTCTATTTCGCCAACGGAGTGCTGCTTCCCCGCAACGCCTCCCAGCAGGCAAGGATCGGAGAGGATGTCGGAATATTCAAGGACAACGGGGATGTGGATTGGAGCGATCTGCTTCCGGGGGACCTCTTGTTCTGGGGCAAGGCCGCGACAGACAGCACTCAGGAGAGGGCGACTCATGTAGGCATGTACATCGGTGATGGAAAATTCATCCATTCCTCACAGGTCGTGCGCGTCAATTCCCTGAATTCCTCGACCGAGGATTTCTACGACCGGAAACCAATTCGCGCCCGCCGTGTGATCGGACACATCGATGAACCCGCGTCAGGAATAGTCTCAACTTTACACAGCCCGTTCTACTTTACGCAGGACTAACGGCAAGAATGCGCTCCTTGTCGGCGGCAAGTTGAGTCTGGAGTGCGTCTATGGAGTCGAAACGGCGCTCGTCACGGATCTTGTGCAGGAATGTGACCTTGAGGTCGAGACCATAGATGTCCTCACAGAAGTCGAAGATGTTGGTCTCTATGGTGCGCTGGCCACCGGCACGGACTGTCGGACGGACACCGATGTTGCACATGCCTTTGAACTTGCGTCCAAGAGTCTCGGCCTCAACGGAATAAACGCCGTTACCCGGTAATAGTTTAAGCGGCTCATAGAGCTGGATGTTAGCCGTAGGAAAGCCGATCGTGCGGCCAAGACGGTTGCCGGCCACAACTACTCCCAACAAGGAATATTCATACCCAAGCATCGCGGCGGCGGACTCCATATTTCCCGCAGCCACAGCCTCACGGATCTTCGTGGAGCTGACAGTCACGCCGGAAGGAGAAGTGACGCTGCCCAAGCGGACAACGCCAAGTCCCTCGCTTTCAGCGATTTTTTCGATTGATTCCGGAGTCTGCGGATCGCATCCCATCCGGTTGTCATAGCCAATCAAGACGGCCTTAGCGCCGAAACGGGCGATGAGGACATCACGGAAATATTCCCGGGTGGTCAATCTGCTGAACTCTTTGGTGAAAGGCAGCACCTCCACGTGGTCCACGCCGAGTCCTTTGAGCAACGCTCTCTTCTCGTCCAGAGAGGTAAGAAGCCGAAGATTTCGGGCATCGTCCTGAAGCACGTTGCGGGGATGAGGCCAGAAAGTGACGACCATGCTCTGGTCGCCCCTCTCTCTGGCCGCGTTCACAAGCCGCTCAATCACAAAACGGTGTCCGATGTGGACACCGTCAAAGAATCCGGTCGCTATAACCATTTCACCAATTCAAAGTCCTGTCTGTGAGGCAATAACGGGTTCTTGGCGAACATCCTTATAGCCACCTGGTACATACCTGTCCTGTCAGGAAGGATGGATGTGCGGTACTTGGCGACACCGTCATTAAACTCAATCACGTCGTAATCGCATTTCTCCTGAATGTGCAGCTGATGCTTCACGTCAGTCGTCGCGAACAACATCTCCACACCGATGTCCTCAGGAGAAAGGTCTCCAAGATTCAGCACGACCTCCGATGTCAGCGAGTTGGACTCGGAAAGACTGTAGGAAGGATCAGGCTGGGTCTGCGAGATGACCTCGACATTCTTCCAAGCCCGACGCATCTTCTTTTTCCAAGCGGAAATCTCACGGGCCATCTTGTAGTCATCGGCGACCATCTTGCCGGCACGTTCAGACTGAGGGTCGTAGTACTGGTTGCAATAGTCAGTCAGCATCCTGTTGGTCGTGAAGTTGTTGGCAACCTGAGCGACAGTGTTCTTGATGTAGCCGACCCAAGTCGGAGACAGGCCGAGAGCCTTGTCAACATCGTAATATGCAGGGGCGATCTCGTTCTCTATCGTGGTGTAGATTGTGGCCGCGTCAAGCTCATTCTGGTAGTTCTGGTCATCGTAGGTCCTCTCCAGAGGAAGAGCCCAGCCGGCACCCGGCTTATAGCCCTCGACCCACCATCCGTCAAGTACGGAGAAATGCATGACTCCGTTCATGGAAGCCTTCTCGCCGGAAGTTCCGGAAGCCTCCAGAGGCCTTGTCGGATTGTTCATCCACACATCGACACCTTGCACGAGCCGCTTGGCAAGGGAGATGTCGTAACCTGGAATGAAGACGATCTTTCCGATGAAGCGGTCTTGCTTGGAGATCTCGATAATCCTCTTTATGAGGTCCTGACCGGCCTTGTCGGCAGGGTGAGCCTTGCCGGCGAACAGGAACTGCACCGGATGTTCAGGATCGTTCACAATAGCGTCAAGCCTGTCAAGATCGGAGAACAGCAAGGTTCCCCTCTTGTAAGTCGCGAAACGGCGGGCGAATCCGATTGTCAGCACATCGTCACGAAGGTTCTCCTTGATCGCCACGATCTGGCTCGGAGAGTAGTGGTTACACTGCGTAGGGTCGGAGATACGCTCCTTCACGATGTCGATCAGCCTCTTCTTGAGGGTCTTTCTGGTCTCCCAGATTTCAGAATCGGCAACCTTGTAGATGCCCTCGAAGCAAGATTTGTCGTAGTGGTGCGTGGCGAACTCCGGACCGAACACACGAGCGTGGATCTTCTTCCACTCGGCGGCGGCCCAAGTCGGGTAGTGAACGCCGTTGGTGACATAGCTGATGAACAGTTCCTCAGGCAGATAGCCAGGGTAGATGCTGCTGAATATCTCTTTGCTGACATCCCCGTGAAGCATTGACACACCGTTGACGTTCTGCGACAGGTTCGCGGCGAGGAAACTCATCGAGAACTTCTCGTTCACATCATTGCCATTGACCTTGCCAAGCCCCATCATAGTCTCCCAGTCAACCTTCAGACGCTGAGGGTAATGGCCGATATATTTCCTGAGCAGACCCTCGTCGAACGCGTCGTGGCCGGCCGGCACAGGAGTGTGGGTGGTGAAGAGCGAAGAGGCCCTCACGACCTCTACAGCCTCACCGAAGTCAAGATTGTCATTCTGAATATATTCACGAAGCCTCTCAAGTCCGGTGAACGCGGCGTGTCCTTCGTTGCAGTGATAGATCTGCGGATTTATTCCCAGATTTCTGAGGGCCCTGATGCCGCCGACTCCGAGCAGGAGTTCCTGCTTCAAACGGTTCTCCCAGTCGCCCCCGTAGAGGTGATAGGTAACCTGACGATCCTCCGGAGAGTTCGCTTCATAGTCTGTGTCAAGCAGATAGAGATCGGTACGTCCCACGGCCACCTTCCAGAGACGGGCTGTGATCGTGCGTCCAGGGAAGGCCACGCTCGTGGTCATCCAATTGCCCTCGGCATCCATGACCGGCTCGGCAGGAATCTTCGTGAAATCCTGGGCATCGTAACGCGCCACCTGCTCGCCCTGACCTGTGATGATCTGGGTGAAATAGCCATAACGGTACAGAAGACCGACAGCCACAAGGTTGACATTCATGTCGCTTGTCTCCTTAAGGTAGTCTCCTGCCAGAAGTCCGAGACCACCGGAGTAGATCTTCAGGGATGTGTCAAGGCCATATTCCATGCAGAAATACGCGATGGAAGGGTTCTTGCGCTCCGCCTTGAGGGCCATGTAGGCATTGAACTCATCCATCACAGACTTGAGTTCACCGAGGAAAGCCTCGTCCTTCGCCAAAGCCTTGAACCTCTTGAGGCTCACCGCGTCCAGCAGTGCCATAGGGTTGTGGCAGGTGTTGTGCCAGATGACCGGATCGATCGATTTGAACAGGGATTTGGCGGACTCGTTCCAGCACCACCAAAGGTTCTTGGAAAGTGTCTCCAGTCCTGAAAGAGCATCCGGAAGATGACGGGTCACCATCACACTCTTCCAAGTAGGGTCGTTGATTTCTATCTTATTGTATGCCATTGATTTGTCTTCATTAAGTTCATCCGGGAAAGCACCTTTGGCCTCAATAACTTTCTCTATGGCCTTTGAATATGCTTCCTTGTAATACTGAATCTGGTTTTCCCACAGGGCTATCGTGGAGACATCCTTGGCCGAAGCCATATAGGCCTTGCGGCCTTCGTCATCCAAGGCGGCGATCTCCTTGATCCTCGCCACGACTCCGTCCACAACCTCGAAATAGTTCGAGTCGTTTCTGTCCAGAACCGTGATGCCCGGATGCTCCTTGCCGTAGTGTGACCTTACCCAAAGGCCGAAGCCAGCCAGACTGGTGGTAAGGGTCGGAATGCGGAACGCAAGGCTCTCCAGAGGGGTATAGCCCCAAGGCTCGTAATATGACGGGAACAGGGTCAGGTCAAGTCCGACAAGCAGGTCATAGTACTTCATGTTGAACACTCCGTCCGTGCCGTTAAGGTAAGACGGAATGAAATAGACTTTCACACGGCTGCCTTTGGCGTTGGTGAAGCCCAACTCCTTGAAACGGCGGGTGATGACATCATATTCATTGTCCATCAAGTAATGGGAGACCTGGGTTGTGTAGTCCGAAGCGTTGCCGGAGAGTTTGGCGACCAGATCCTTGTCGGCCCCGTTGTGGCCGGAAGGAATCATTATGAACGCCTGAATATCACGCCCTTGAGCCTCGGTGTCCTGAAGTTTCTTGAGAGCGTCGATGAACACATCGATCCCCTTGTTGCGATATTCATAACGCCCGCCGATGCCAATGAGGATGGCATCTTTGGACACTTCCTCGCCGGACATCGCCGTGGCTACATCGATCAGTCTGGCACGTGCCGCGCGGCGCTTTTCGTCATATTCCTCATCAGTGGTCGGAGTGAAGCTGTTCTCGAAGCCGTTCGGGGTCACGACATCCACTTTGCGCTGGAGGAACTGCTCGCACTCCTTCGCGGTGATCTCACTGACGGTTGTGAATATGTCGGCGTTCTGCGCTGACTTCTTCTCAAGCGAGTGACGGGCTATCACATTGAATTGGCGAGCCTTCTGGTCTCCGTCGTAAAGATTCATCGAATCGTACAGAGGCAGGTTGTTGCCGGCGATGCAGCGCCCCACAATCGTAGCATGTGTCGTGAACACGGTCGCGACCGGAAGCTGCTTGTATTTAAGGTAAAGGAGACCGGCTCCGGTCTGCCACTCGTGGAACTGGGCCACGACCTTGTCAGACGCGCTCAGATTGAAGTTTCTGAAACTCTCTATCACTTTTCCGGCAGCATAGCCGAAAAGGAAATTCTCTTTGTAGTCCCAGTTTCCGGTGATGGAATCCACCTGGAAACGCTCCCAGTACTTTGACAGAATATCATTCTGGCTGGTAAGGAATTGCTTGAAATCCACCAGAATGGCGATAGGATTTCCGGGTACGTTCCATTTGCCTATCCGCACACGGATTCCCTCCGAGGCGGCATGAGCTTTCCATAGACTGTAAAGATGCGGATCCTCAATGAAATCCGGGTTGCTTTCAGTGTCCATCCAGACATCAGGGCCGATCAGGATGTGGTGCTTGTGAAGCTGCTGCTTCAGGTAAAGGGACTTGGTGGCGATGACCGTGTAGATGCCGCCAACCTTGTTGCACACCTCCCAACTGACCTCAAACAAATAGTCTGGATTTGTCAGTTCGTTTGTCATTTATTTCTTTTTTACTTGTTTGGTTGTCTTTGTTTTCGCGGACTTCTTCGATGGTGTGGTCCCTTCGACAGGCTCAGGGACCGAAGTGGCCGGTTTCGTGGCTTTCTTCATATCGGTCGCTGAGCTTGTCGAAGCGACTTTCTTCGAAAGCTTCTTGACAGCGGTCTTCTTCACGTCGGTCGCTGAGCCCGTCGAAGCGCCGTTCTCCACCTTCTTTCCCGAAGTGGTCATCGCGTCGTCAATCCTGATGATGAAGTCACTCAGAACGTTCATGTAGTTGATGAACGCCTCGTACGGAGTGTTGTAAGGATTGAAGTAGCTGTGAACCTCCCCGTCAGAGAAGAACTTCGTGCTCATATAATAAAGGTGGTCACTCTCCTGAAGATGGCCGAAATCCTCCCAAAGGACCGGATCGTTCAGAATGGCAAGCTTCTCCGCCTGTCCGTAAAGCTTGTTGAAAGCGTCCTGCTGCAACTCATTGCCCAGCCAGGCCGTCACATCCCTCTCTTCGTCAGCCCAGGAAATCGGATCTTGAACCTCGATCTCGGCGATCGGCTTCAGTTTCCTCGCCGCCTGTGTCGGAGTCGTGAACTCAAACGAGCCGTCATTAAGCGCGATCTCAGGAAGATACCTCATGAAATCGAATATTCCCGAAGCCTCCTTCTGATGCTCACCGAATGTCTCGTAGTCCATGAACAGGTTGATGATGTCCCCATCAGCGGCCTTGAGCCAGGAAAGGTACTTCTCACCTGTCAGCGGCCAGTCCTTCCACCCTCTGTCAGAAAAGCGGAAAGCGATGTCGTCGCTCAGCGAATAGTTGCGCAGCAACAACTTCAAACGCTTCTGCTGGCTGTCGGTGTAAATGTAGTCTGGACTCTTCCATCCAAGAATATGACGGGCGCCCTCGGCCAGCATCACCTTGAAACCGAGGTCATACACATCGCGACCGATTGAATCTGAATATATCAGCTCGGTGTTCCTGAACGCCGTCGGCTTCACACCGAAATACTTCTCGATGGCGGCGGAGTGCTTCTCCACCTGATGCTTGAACTCTCCGAAATTGGCCAGCGAGGCGAGAGAGTGGTAATATGTCTCCCCGAGGAACTCCACGCAGCCTGTCTTCGCAAGCTCACGGAAGCTGTCCAGCACCTCAGGAGCGTACCTCTCGAACTGCTCCAGAGCGGAGCCTGTGATAGAGAACGTCACCTTGAAATCTCCTCCGTGACGCTTGATGATGTCCAGCAGGAGATTGTTCATAGGAATATAGCATCGCTGGGCTATCCTGCGGAGGATCGTCCTGTCAGCGAAATCATCATAATAGTGGGAATCCTTGCCGATGTCGAAGAATCGGTATTGTCTCAGTCTGGTAGGCTGATGAACCTGAAAATACAGGCAGATGCTCTTTTTCATAATATTCCCTTATTTATTATTAACAACTGATTCATAAATATTCTTAAGTTTCGCTGTGGCGATGTTCCATTTCAGGCGGTTAACCTCTTCGTAGCCCTCCCTGGCGGCGAAATCGGAGAGCGCCGGGTACTTAAGCAAGGCATAGATGTCATCCGCCATGGCGTCAACATCCCAGAAATCCACCTTGAAAGCATACTTCAAAACCTCGGCGGCTCCTGACTGGTTGGAGATTATGGCCGGCACATTGGAACGCATGGCCTCAAGAGGAGATATTCCAAAAGGTTCTGACACTGACGGCATTATATAGACATCAGACATCGCGAACATCTTCTGGACCTCCGCGCCGCGCAGGAATCCCGTGAAATGGAAACGGTCGGATATTCCCAACTTGGCGACGTGGCGGATGCAGCGGTTCATCATGTCTCCGCTACCGGCCATCACGAAACGCACGCCCTTGGTCCTCTTGAGGACTTTCGCGGCGGCCTCGATGAAATATTCAGGTCCCTTCTGGAAGGTGATTCGGCCGAGGAAGGTGACGACCTTGTCGCGCACTCCCCTCTCTACTTTCACATTCTCGCGGCCGCTGAAGTCCACTGCGTTATGGACGGTCACAACCTTTTCAGGGGCAATACCGTACTTGTTGATGACAATATTTCTCGTAAGGTCACTGACGGCGATCACCTTGTCGGCCGCCATCATTCCCCTCTTTTCTATGTCATAGACACGGCTATCAATCTGATCCTCGGTCCCGCGGTCGAACGACGTGGCATGCACGTGGACAACCAACGGCTTGCCTGTCAGTTCTTTGGCGGCGATTCCGGCCAGATAGGTCAACCAGTCGTGGGCGTGGATGATGTCGAACTCATCCTTGTGCTCCATCGCGATCGTGCCGCCGACCATCGCATAGTGGGCGACCTCTTCCATCAGGTTGGAGCCATAACGTCCCGAGAAACGGAACTTCGTGCCGATGCACTTGGTCAGGTTCTCGCTCTGGAGCCTGCGCTCGGACTCGACCATCTCATGAAACTCCTCAGGATCAACGTATGGAATCATGTTCGAACCGATGCGCACAAACTTCACCTTGTCCAAAAACTCGTCCACAGAGGAGCCGAACGACTCGACCGGGACATCACTGGCGTTGATGATCTTGGCAGCGCTCTGATCCTCGTCACCGGAGGCCGACGGCATCACGAACAGAGTCTGCACCCCGTTGTAGGCCAAGCCTTTGACAATTCCATAGCAGGCTGTGCCGAGTCCGCCCGCGATATGAGGAGGAAACTCCCATCCAAACATCAAAACTCTCATATTCCTACTCATCCTTGTATTTGTTCTTAAGGTATTCAACCTCCAGAAGGGCGGCCGTGCTCAAAGCCGACGAGATCGCTCCATGCGGCTCGTGAGGTGGATCCCCGTCATAGAGTTCAGAGAACGCCCCGACTCCGTGCTTGTTCAAGTCTTCGTAGAATCCGTTGACGAGCCACTGGGCCTTGTTCTGGAAAGCCGCGCCCTTCATCTTGAAGCATACCTCGCAATAAGGGCCGAGAAGCGACGGACGGGTGCTGCCGTTATGATAAGCCAGATCCCTTTCGGTCTGTGTGCCTTCGTACACTCCCTTATATTCAGCGTGACGAGGAGAAAGGGTACGGATGCCCCGCCTTGTCACGAGTTCGTTGTCCACAACCTGCAACACTTTCCGCGCGACCTCAGGCTCCACTGGAATATCGTCACCCACAAGAGCATAGATCATGTTCGGGCGAACCTCAAGATGCTGGCCGGAATTGTCGGCATAGTCGGCGAGATAACCGGCTCGCGCGTTCCAGAAAGTGTTCTGGAAATTGTCACGCACCAAGTTCAGGATGCGCGTCCATTCATTCACGAAAGCGCTGTCTCCCTGTGAACATTCCCTCTCCATCTTCACGGCGAAGAGAATTGACTGGAACCATAGGGCATTTGTCTCAACTTGATAGCCAGCCCTTTCAGTCACAGGATTGCCATCTATGTAGGCGTTCATCCAGGAAAGAGCCCAATGGTCAAGCTGCGCCCAGAGAAGTCCATTCGGCTGCATGGCCACCTCTATCCTGCGCCCAGGCAGATAACTTTCCAGAATGCCCTTGACAGTCGGGCCGTATTTCTTCCAGACAGCCTTAGGATCTGCGCCGAACTCAATGTACCGTTCAAGGGTTCCGGCCAACCGCAACGGAGCCTCCACCTGTGTTGTCCTGTGGAAAAGGCGTTTCTGGTTGTCCGCGATAAGGTTGTCGAGAATCTCCTCGAATTCGGCCTTGTCACCGTTGGCATAAAGGGTAAGGCCTGGAAGAGACTCAAGGGTTTCTCTCAAGAGACCGGTATAAAGCCAAGAGAAACCGGCCGTGATCATCTTGTGGCCGCCACGGTCCTGCTTGAGCCAGTCCGCGCAGCGCACGAGCTGCTCGTGGACCGTGTTGATTCTCGCGGCCTTGGCCACAAACGAATCAAACTTTCTCTTGAGGCCCGAAGGATTGGCCAACGCCACCGACGCGGAGAACACGATGGAATCGCCCTGCCTCATTTCGGTCTCGAAATGTCCCGGGACATAAAGATCCTCCTTGCAGGCGAAACCGCGGCGATATTCATCGGAATATGTAATGCCCTTATACCAGCAAGGTGTGGTCACAAAGGAAACGTCTTTAGTGTTGAACTGCATATTCAGATCAGGGAATCCCTCATAGAGGTTGAATGCCATTCCGTCAGGAATCTCCCAGCCTTCCGTCCTCGCGTTGGGATTCTCATCAGTCAACGCATGAATGTCCCTGAATGCCAGGAACGGCGTGAGCAACAGTTTCACTTTCGCCGGAGCCTTGACCAGCTCGAAACGGAGCATCACCTGATCCGAATCAGGGACAAGGAGAATGCTCTTCGCGAACACGATCTCCCCGACCTTGTAGGTAATCTTAGGCACAGGGTCGGCTTCGAAATCAATGATGTACTTATGGCCACGAGGCTCATAGACGCTTCCATAGCAATGGATGCCAAGGTTGAACTGCTTCCCGTTAAGGATCAGGCTCTCGTCCAAAGAGGACAGAAGCAGATGCTTCTTGCCTCCGAAAGCGTCAACCGGCACCGCCAGCAGGCCGTGATAGCGCCTCGTGTTGCAAGTCACTATGGAAGTGTTGCAGTAGGCACCTGTCTTGTTGGCGCAGATGATCTCCCTCTTCAATGAATATGAGAGGTTGACCAACTCAGACTTGTTGAACTTCAAAAAAGCCATATCGGTTAAAATTATTTTATTCCATTCTTATCAATCAGCACAATAGCGCAGCGACTCGGAAGATAGAGGCTCAGGCATCCGTCCATTGTCAAATGTTCCCCGTCATTTTCGAGCCTAGCGAATCCATCAAATTCCTTGGCGTCAGAGTCAAGAACCTTGACATAGCATCCGGACGGAGCCGGGAAAGCATAGTCGGCAAATGATTCCACAGGATTGAAATTCAGTGCAAAGATAAGGCTTTTACGCCTGAAAATCAAGATTTTCTTTTCCTCATCAGCCCTCAGAAGCTCCGGAATAGCAGCAAGTGCGCCGTATCGTTTTACAAGATGAACCATAGCCTTGTCAAAGTTTTCGAGACAATGGTATCTCAGCAGTCCGTTGTCAGCCAAAGACCACATGCGACGGGCATGATCGTAGCTCCAGCCGTTTCCCTCGCGAGGAAAATCTATCCATTCAGGGTGTCCGAACTCGTTGCCCATGAAATTCAGGTAACCATCCCCCGCCGTGCCGATGGTAGCCAGGCGGATCAGTTTGTGCAAGGCGATCCCACGATCCACGACCGGATTCTTCGAGTTCATATTCATTGAAAAATACATCTCCTTATCGAGCAACCTGAATATCAAGGTTTTGTCTCCGACAAGAGCCTGATCGTGGCATTCGGCGTAGCTGATGGTCTTCTCGTCAGCGCGCTTGTTGGTCAGTTCATACCAGATCTCCCCGGGACTCCACTCCTCGTCCTTTCTTTCCTTTATCCATTTGATCCAGTGATCAGCGACACCCATCGCCATTCTGAAACCGAAACCGACTCCACCGGTCTCGAACGGAGCCGCCAGACCGGCCATTCCGCTCACATCCTCGGCGATAGTGACGGCATCAGGCTTGAGCTGACGGATCAGCAGGTTCGCCAGCCCCAAATAGGTCACAGCATTCTCATCGACTCCGGCATCAAAGTACGGCTCATAACCGTTGAAATCCTTGCCGAGTCCATGATCCCAGTACATCATGCTCGTCACGCCGTCGAAGCGGAATCCGTCAAGATGATATTCCTCAAGCCAGTACTTGCAGTTGCTGAGCAGGAAACGCACGACCTCGTCCTTCCCATAGTCGAAGCAACGGGAACCCCAGGCCGGATGATGTCCCTGCGAACCTTTGTAGAAATAGAGATCCTCACGGCCATCGAACAGGCCAAGTCCTTCATTTTCATTGCTGCAACTATGCGAGTGCACGATGTCCATCACTACGGCTATTCCCATCCCGTGCGCCGTGTCCACCAGTTCCTTGAACTCCTCCGGCGTGCCGAAACGAGAGCTCAGCGCGAAGAAATTCGACACCTGATAGCCGAACGAGCCATAGTACGGATGCTCCTGAAGCGCCATAATCTGAATCGTGTCATAGCCAAGCCTCTTGACCCTCGGCAGCACATTCTCCCGGAACTCACTGAATGTGGAGACCTTGCGTTCCTCGGAACTCATTCCTATGTGGCACTCGTAGATGAGCGGATGCGGGCGGCGCAGCACCCTGTCATTCTTCCATGAATATGCCCGCGCGGGATCCCAGACCTGGGCGCTGAACACTTTTGTCTCGTCATCCTGGACCAGTCTCGTGCAATAGGCCGGAATCCTTTCGCCGCCTCCGCCGGGCCACTCTATGAACAACTTGTACAGCTCTCCGTGGCTAAGGAACATCGAATCCAATTTCAGTTCCCAATTGCCGTTACCCGCCGGTTTGAGTTCATAGGCCGAAGTGCGCCTCCAATTGTTGAACTCTCCTATCAAGTAGATTCTGTTGGCGTTCGGAGCCCACTCCCGGATCACCCAAGAACCGTCCGCACATTTGTGCAGCCCGTAGTAAAGATGGTTGTTGACACTGGAGGCAAGCCCCTCCGCGCCATGTCCCGTGATCTTTGACGCGGCATCCAGAATCCTCTTGTGCCGTGCCTTTATCGCCCCCTCAAACGGCTTCAGGTACGGATCGGTGTCGTATATCCAGAGTTTCTTCTTCATGGTATTATTCTAAACAACAATAAAGATACTAAATATTTATGAAATATTCACAAAGGGTGCGCAATCCGGGATCCGGCCCGCCCGGCACACCTTAGCACTGAATTTGTGAGAAAAGCGGAAAAACAGTAAATTTGTGAGATTGTACCCTTTAGGGAATATGAAAGTGAAAGATATTTTGAGAAGAATATGGTTTCCGGCGGTAGTGGTGTGCGTGATCGCGCTTCAGGCCATCGGTATGGGCAATCGTCCGCTTGCGGGAGATCCGGGCTACGGTTTTGTCATGGCGGAGAGGCCATTGAGGCTGGACACGATCCACTACAGGAATCAGTTCATAGGTAATGCGGCAGGCAAGGAAGACACAACACGATTCATCCTCTCACCGATCGACACGACGCCACAACTGACGGCAAGGGACACCATATTCCCGCCTGATTCGCTCAAAGGCATCGATCCGTTCCGCTACAAGTACTATGTCGCCATTCTGGACTCGCTGACGCACAGGATTGTCGTGGACTCATTGAAGACGGCGGGAGACTCACTCGACTGGCCCAAAGTCGATTCCCTCTACTATCTTGATTCAGCGATCAGGAAAAAGGCAGAGTTCGACGCCTGGTATGCCGGGCTTTCAAAAACAGACCGGAAAAAATACGATTTCGAGGTAAAGGAAAAATTGAAGAAACACATGGCCGACAGCGTCCTCAACGTCAAGGACAGCCTGAAGGCGCGCAGGGACAGTGTCAAGGAAGCCACCCCAAGGATTCTTGAAACTTTCGCCTTCCCGGATTCTCTCCAGTACAAGCGCATCATCCAATGGACACACGAGCGGGAGTTCCACAAGATGGACATACGGGAGCCTGACACAAGTTATAACTACTGGATCCACGACTACCCTTTCTATCGCAAGGACGTGAACGCCACATGGTTGGGTGTAGCAGGATCCGCGTTGCAGTATTACAACTGGTTCAATCGCGCGAGCGAGAACGGCGTGTCTTTCTACACCCCTTACGAGGCATGGACATATTCCGCGAAAACTCTACCGATGTACAACACCAAGACTCCTTACACGGAACTGGCGTATTTCGGGACCATCTTCGCGAACGCGCAGAAAGAATCCGACAACCTGCACATCCTGACAACGCAGAACATATTCCCGGAACTGAATTTCACCCTTGAATATAACCGATTCGGCGGCAACGGCATCATGCAGGGCGAGAAGACCACCAACAAGACGTTCGTCGCCTCCACCAACTACCTCGGCAAACGCTACATGATGCATGCGGGCTACATCCACAACAAGGTGATAAGGAATGAGAACGGAGGAACAAGCGACAACTCGATGGTCCGGGACACTACCCTAGACGCCAGGGAATATCCCATAAACCTGAGCAACGCGTCCAACACCATAATCAGGAACACCTTGTTCCTCGACCAGCAGTACAGGATCCCGTTCACATTCATCAGGAGCCTCAAGGATCGCAAGGCCGACAAGGCGTTCAAAGACAACCTGCTGGCTTCGGGAGACACGGCAAGGATCGACTCACTGGACGTGTTGCTTTCGCGGAGAAGAGCCGAAAGAGAGGCCGCCGACACCCTCGGAGACGACAAGATCACAACCGCGTTCATAGGACACAGCAGTGAATATTCCGTGTTCCGCAAGACTTATGCGGACCAGATCACAGACGCGGCCGGGAAAGCTTTCTA
The DNA here is from genome assembly GCA_963657715.1 of uncultured bacterium. Taxonomy (GTDB): domain Bacteria; phylum Bacteroidota; class Bacteroidia; order Bacteroidales; family UBA932; genus Cryptobacteroides. The sequence continues at coordinate 30,794 of CAVKML010000019.1, forward strand.
CAACGATGTGTTCAACTACAATCCGACCGCATCGTTCGACTCTGTCAGAGTCATGAAACTGGAGAACAGGGTGTTCCTGAGGCTCCAGCCATGGTCTGACGACGCGATAGTCTCCAAACTGAACGGAGGTGTAGGCAACAGGATTCTGAGCTACTACACATTCGACCCGACATTCCTGAAAGGGAACGCGAACACAGTATGGAACTCCGCGTTTGTCTATGCGGGAGTGGAAGGCCAATTGAAAGACTACATCCACTGGGACGCGACAGGCGACTATGTGTTCCTTGGCTCTCAGATGAACGACCTGTCCGTCAAGGCGAACGCAAGGCTTGACCTGTACCCGTTCAGAAGGGCAAGGAAAAGCCCGGTCACCCTGAACGTACATTTCGAGACCTCGCTGGAAGAGCCTGAATATTACTACCAGCACTATTACTCCAACCATTTCAAATGGGACAACGACTTCGGCAAGATCTCCACGACAAAGATTCAAGGAAGTCTGAATATTCCGAGATGGCGAATAGGAGCGCGGGTCGGCTATGCCTTGCTTTCGGGCAACGTCTATTACGACTCGACAGGAGTGGTGCGTCAGAACAACTCCCCGATGAGCGTCCTGAGCGCCTCGCTTGACAAGAACTTCGCCCTCGGGCCTGTCCATCTGGACAACAGGCTTCTCTTCCAGGTTTCCTCGAACGAAGAAGTGCTGCCTCTTCCAGCCCTGGCCGTCAATTCCAGACTCTACCTCCAGCTGAACATCAAGAAGAACATCATGCAGATGCAGCTCGGAGCCGAGGGCTGGTACAACACGAAATACTACTCTCCGGCCTGGAATCCGGCTGTCGGCGCATTCTACAACCAAAAGGAGGAAAAGTACAACAACGGCCCTGTAATAGACGCTTTTGTCAATGTGCAGTGGAAAAGGGCATGCATATTCCTGAAGCTGGAGAATGTCGGCAATGGCTGGCCGATGGACAAGGCGGACTATTTCAGCGCACACCACTACATCAGGACCCAGACAGCTTTCAAGATCGGGGTTTACTGGCCATTCTACCTTCAGCCTTCCTCCAACAAGGCGGTTAACGCAAGCTCTGGCCTGTCCGGTGGCGGCGGCAGCTCCAGCGGAGGCGGATTCGGTGGTGGATTAAGCGGATTCAGTGGCGGTGGAAGCGGTGGTTTCAGCGGAAACAATTTCTGATCATGGGGTTGAGAAGGGTGACAAAGAAGTTTATCAAGTATTTGATACCGACATTGTTGGTACTTCTCATCATTCCTTTCAGCGAACTCAATAGAAAACCAGACGGAGCAATAAATATTTTCGGCGAAGGTACGGTACGATGTGCCGTAAAGTTAGGAGACAAACTGTCTGACGGGTACCAGACTGGCTACTGCTATGAAATGACAAAAAGATTCACGGCAGACATGAAAGACACTGTCGAAATCTTTCTGGCCGAAGATGGAAACGCTTACTTGGATTCCCTCAGGCTGGACAGCCTTGAAATTCTGGCGATTCCTACAGCAGAGGTTCCCGAAAGCGACGAGTTCATGTCATTCCCCCTCGGTGATATTCCTGTCTCATGGGTTATCAAGTCGGACAATAGGAGACAGGAAGAAATCATCCGTTGGCTGAACAATTTTAAAGGGACGAATGAATATTCCGACATGATTTCCCGTTTCTTCCGCGGCTACAACCCCTACCGGAAAGGAGTCAAGAAAGATCCGGACATCATAAGCCCTTACGACGAGTTGATCAAGGAAAACGCCAAGCGGATCGGTTGGGACTGGAAGATGTTCGCGGCGTTGATCTGGAGCGAGTCACGGTTCAGAATCCAGGCAAGGTCACCGCGAGGCGCTGTCGGGCTGTTGCAGATGATGCCACGTACGGCCGATCGTTATGAGATAGAGAACCTTCTCGACCCGAAGGAAAACATCGAGGCCGGAGCGGCATACCTTTCACGGCTTCAAGGTAAGTTCAAAGACATGGCCGCGAATGGCGAGGAACTTGTCAAGTTCACTCTGGCCGCCTACAATGCAGGAGAGGGCAGGATCTACGACTGTATAAAACTGGCCCGTCTTCAAGGCATCGACCCCGGCACGTGGGAAAACCTGTGCGCTGTCATGCCACAGATGAGTCGGGATTCCATCCTGTTTGTGGATGATGTCAGGCACGGAAAGTTCAAAGGGAAGGAAACTGTGGCCTATGTCAAGGCCGTACTGAACCAATACGACATATTCTGTGGCCTTCCGCCAAGATATAAGGTTCAACCAACCGACACGGCACTGGTGATGATCGAGGAAACGGAAGATGTCGAACGGATCCTATTGAGCCCTGACAGTCTGGGCCGGGTCAACCTTGGAGATGAACAAGCAAGGGATCAGAAGGAGAATCATGATGACGAGCCAGGAAAGGGCGTCAGCGGCAAGCACCGCAGGTAGATTCAGGCTCACCGGAACAAAAGGCACGAAATAGTTCTCCGGATTCAGTTTTATGACGTGGGTCCATTTTTGGATTCCGCACAGGAGCAAGGCGATCCCGTTGCCGACAATCATGCCTTTAAATACAATCACCGAAGCCACACGGAGAAAAACCTTCGCGATGGCTTTATCGGTCATCCCCAAAGACTTAAGAGTCCCGATTGTGGAGATGTTCCTGAACAGCATTATGAGCAGGCCGGAAATCATATTGAATCCCGCGACGATCGTCATCAGGACAAGGATGAACAGGACGTTGAAATCTATGAGGTTCAGCCAGTCGAAAATCTGGGGATAACGGCTGATCACCGAAGTGGCGATCAATGTGTCATCATCCTCGCCAGCCTTTTCCAACGCTATATGGCCTACCTCGTCAGTGACGGCACGCATCCCGGCATCGGTCTTGGCTTCGGGAACCAATGTCAGCTCCAGAACGGAAGCCTCGTCGGAAGTCCAGCCGTCAAGTCTCTGAAGGTCAGCGATGTCAGCCAGAACGACGATATTGTCCGTTCCGTCCATCACACCCTCATAGACATCGGTGATGTTGAAGTTACGCACCTTCACCTTCTCGCCGACAAAATAGGTCAGGAGCTTGTCACCGACCTTTAGCCCGAGCATATCGGATAGTCTGACCGGAATCGAGACACCAAGTTTCACCGTGTCTGATTTCTCTCGTGGGGTTCCTTTGAACAGAACGCCATGGATGCTCTCCCCTTTCTTGACGATCCCGGCGCGGTAAACCGCAGGAGTGATATTCTTAACCTCTGGTCTCGCCTCAATGTAAGGCATGAAACTCTGGTTGACCGAAATCGGGGAAGCCTCGCTGATGTAGTTCATGTCCACCGGCATCAGTTGAACATCACCCGTAAGATCAGAAATGCCGTCCCGGATCTCATTCCTGAAACCGGATGAGACAGAGACGGAGACAATCATAATGAGGAAAGAGACAGCGATGGAAACCACCGCTATCCTTCCTCCGAAACGGAGGCGTCCGGCTATGAACCTTGACGCGTCCAAAAAATTATTCCTTACCAGATGTGTACCCTTTCGCTCTCCGGTCGCCACATCGGATCGCCTTCCTTGATTCCGAAAGCGTCGAAGAATGTCTGGAAGTTCTTCAGGGATACGTTCACACGGTTCACGGCAAGAGAGTGAACATCGAGCTTGGTCAGACGTGCTTTCTCCTCGTCGGTGATGTTCTGGGCCCAGATCGCGCCGTAGGAGAGATAGAATCTCTGCTCCGGTGTGAAGCCGTCGATAAGGCCGATGTTCTTGCCGGCGTTGGCGTTCTGCATCGCCGTATAGGAAATGCTGAGTCCGCCGTGGTCACCGATGTTCTCTCCGAGCGAGAGCTGACCGTTGGCGTGAACGCCAGGGACAACCTCAACTTCATCGAACTGAGTCACAAGCACCTGAGCCTTGGCGTTGAACTTCTCGGCATCCTCGGCTGTCCACCAGTCGGACATATTCCCGTCCTTGTCGAAGAGACGGCCCTGGTCGTCGAATCCGTGCGACATCTCGTGGCCGATCACGACTCCGATTCCGCCGTAGTTGACCGCATCGTCAGCGTCGGCGTTGAAGAACGGTGGCTGAAGGATGGCCGCAGGGAAGCAGATCTCGTTGGTCGTGGGGTTATAGTAGGCGTTGACTGTCTGAGGAGACATTCCCCACTCGGTCTTGTCGGTCGGCTTACCGAGCTTGGACATGTTGTCGGCAACGTACCATGCTCCAGCCGCGCGGAGGTTCTCGTAGTAGCTCTTCTCCGGATCGATGTCAAGAGTGGAGTAATCCTTCCACTTGTCCGGATAGCCGACCTTCACGGTGAAGTTGTCCAGTTTCTCGTGGGCCTTGGCCTTTGTGGAATCGCTCATCCAATCGAGTTCGTCAATGTGCTGGCTGAATGCCTTCTTGAGGTTCTCCACGAGGTCGATCATCTTTGTCTTCGAGGACTCAGGGAAGTATTTCGCCACGTACATCTTGCCGACAGCCTCGCCGAGGATGCTGTTCGGAACCTGCATCGCCCTCTTCCAACGAGGTTTCTGCTCCTTGATGCCGGACATCTGGGTGCTGAAGAAGTCGAACGACGCTGTGTAGAAGTCATCGCTGAGGGATCCAGTCGCGCCCTGGATGAGCTGGCCGGCGACATAGTCCTTGAGGACAGCGAGATCAGCGCCACTGAAATATTCAGAGAAAGCTTTGAAGAACGAAGGCTCGCTGACAATCAGTTTCTGCTGGTCGGCGATACCTCTGGTCTCGAAGTAGAGTTTCCAGTCGAAGCCCGGATAGTTCTTGATAAGTTCCTCGGTGCTGCAAGGGTTGTACTGCGCCTGGATGTTCCTTTCCTGAACGCTGGTCCAAGAGTTCGTGGCTAGAACATCTTCAACGGCGAGAGCGTTGGCGGCAGCCTTTTCCGGCTCGGCCACTCCGGTCAGAGTGAACACCTTGGCGAGGAAGTTACGGTAACCTTCCTTGATAGCGGCATTTTCAGCCTCAACGTAATAGTCACGGTCACCGATTCCGAGTCCGCCCTGGCCGAGATAGAGGATCTGGTTGTCGCTGTCAGCAAGGTCCGACATCACGTAAGCCCCGAAGAATGAGCTTTCTGAGACATTGTGGAGTCCTGCTATGATCTTCACGAGAGCATCCTTGTCAGCCGCCGCGTAGATCTCATCTACATATTTCTTCAAAGGAGCCGCGCCTTCGGCGTTCAGCCTCGTGGAGTCGAGTCCCTGCTTGTAGAGGTCGGAGATCTTCTGCTCAACAGTGCCTTTTTCCGTTTTCAACGTTCCCATCTCAGCAAACAAGTCGTTGAGTCTCTTGACGTTGTTCTCCCTCAACTGGTCAAACGAGCCGAAACGGGCATATTCAGGTTTGAGAGGGTTGTTCTTCTGCCATCCGCCGGTCGAATACTGGTAAAAGTCCACCGCCGGAGATACCGTGGTGTCAAGGTTCGCAAGGTCAATGGCCGGAACCGAAGCCACCTGCTGTTTAGGCCCGCAGGCCGCCATCGCAAGCGCTGAAGCCATAATCACAAAACTTTTTTTCATATCCTAGAATATATTCGTTCATCTTCATCCTGCAAATGTAATGATTTTATTTTACCGAATGTCCATTTAAGCCCTTAATAGTCTCCTATCTGTAGATTTTGCAAAACGGCGGCATACAATCACGTTTCCACATCCATATAGGCCAGGGAGGTATGCCACCTATTCTTTCTAGAGTCATAGGCGGCATATTCATAAGTAGCACAACGTGTTCTAAGCAATGGTAGTATGCCGCCATATTCACAAAACTCAGGGCCTTGAATATGTCGTCTTCCCGAAAGGACAACAACGGCAATAACTGCCATATTCACAAAAGCGCAGGAATTGTTTGAATTAATTTGTAAGTTTGCATAAAACTATGCGAATGAAATCCAAGATATTCATCAAGGCGGTCTTCTGCGTCGTTATGGTGGCTATGATGATCGGGTGCAGCAAGGCATTCGTGTCTGAAAAGGAACTGATAATCAGCGATGCAAGCCTACGGGAAGAGGGGAAGACTCTCGAGCCGGGGGATGCCATCCATCTTCTGGGAGAGGGGTACCGGCAGACGGACAATGTGATGCTCAGCTTCTCTTGGGAGACTGGTGACAAGCTAATTCCGGTGGGGAAGGTAAGCGGCATCTATGCAAAAATCCAGAGCTTCGCCTCCGGATGCATCGAAGTGGAGCTGCCTTACAGATACCCTGCCGCACGGGTTGACATCACCCTTATGCGAGAAGGAGTCACCCAAAGCATAGGATCTTTGAATATAACAGACGGACAGGCTCCTAAAGACCTGAGGCTCTACGGGATAAAAGACAGGAGTGTGGATGGTTGCATTCTGGACGAGAACAACCGTGGGACGAAAACCTTCACTGCCAACCTTTCCGGGAATATTCATTCGGTTGTCAACGTTCCTCGCTCTTTCGGCCTATGCGGTCTCACCGAGGTAGATGGAAGCAGGAGCGCGGTGTTCCTCAATTTCTTCACAGGCAAGGCTGAACATTTGAGCAGTAATGCGATCGCCCTGTCCAAAACTCCTGCGAATATGATCGCGGTGCTTTGCTGCCAAGACAACGTCTGCATTTTCAAGAACCTGCCTGTTGAAATCTGCGCGGACTATATGACAAAATCCGATGCAGAGGCCCCTGTCCAGCCCACATACAAGCTTCCGGAGGGATTGAAGCCGGAATATTTCGGCGACTATCCTGGAACATATTCAGAAAAAGATGGAGTCTGCTCCTTCCTGTTTTCCGCCAACAAAGGCAATGGGAAATGGGCGACCGTCATTTTGGGCAAGGGTGGTTTAAGAGAGATTGAAGAACTCGATGCGGATGCTGTCATTCCGTTCCGTGTCGGTCAAGACGCAGGCTACATCATCACTTTTGAAGGAGGTCCCAGCCTGTTCCGGATCGTCAACGCCGAGACTGGAGAGATGGATCAGCCCATTTACACCTACAAATCCGTCAGGATCCTCTCGGCCAATGTCCATCCCGACCGCCCGGACCACATCCTGCTGAATATCGATTCCGACAACATCATCGGAATACAGGATCTCGACTGGACCACGAAGACCTTGTCCGCAGTCACCTTGCCGGAGAAGTACAAGGAAGTCCTGATGGCGAACTGACCCACGCAGTTTCAATATCGGTTTTCGTGCGCGAACTAGCCTTTCCTACGCACGAGCGACAAATAATGCCTCGTCTGTACGCAAGATCAGGTCATTCACGCACGGAAACATATTCAAAAACAACCTTGGAGATCCTTGCGATGCAGGATTCTGCCTCTTTCAGGCCGCCATTCACATCTTTCAGGAATATGGCGATGCTGTAGTGCCTTCCGTCCGGCAGGATAATGAAGCCGACATCGTTGACTCCGATAATCTCCCCTCGCATATTCCTGTCTCCCGTCCCGGTCTTATGTCCGACCAACGCCTTGGTACCGCTCAATGGAGCAGGAAGCCGGTCCCGTCCGGTATCACAATTCTCCAACGCGCTCACCAACCAATCAGAATAACGACCTTCCGGGACTTGGCGGTTGTAAACCATTTCCAACAACAGTGAGGCTTCCCTCGGAGTCGTATGATTGTCGTAGCAGCGCATGATGTCTTCGTGCATATCATTCTCGTTCCACTTAATAACGGTACGGCTAAAACCAAGACTATGAATATATTCTTGTACGTATTCCGTACCGCCGAACCTGTCAAAAAGGATGTCACACGCATTGTTGTCGCTCTGCAGGAGGGAATATCCCAAAATCGAATATATCTGCAAACTGACATTCCCATCCACAAACAGGCTCCGCATCGGACTGTACGTGTCTTCCCTTATCTCAGAACGTTGGATGACAAGAGTATCATCAATGGATTTGCCGGTCTTACCCAAAGAGTCCAACACCGCGATGGCCTGATGCAGTTTAAAGACACTTAGCATCGGGAAAAGGTCATCGCTGTTATGGCCATATATTTCCTTCCCTTCATAAATCACGGATATCCCGGCCGTACAATCCATATTTTTCAATATCAGTTCAATCCTCCCCGAGAGATCGGTGTTTCGGGTCGCATGCACTGGAAAGACAACCGACATCACCAGAAAAAAGATCACTACTATGTGCCTCATTTTAATTATTGCTGTTTTAGTGCGAATATAGCCATTATATCCGGTTTCAGGTGTCCATCACGACCCCAAAGGATTAATGAATATTTCCGTGTTAGCACCTAGCGGGCAAGTCCTGTGAAGCGTAAACTCCAATTTACTATTTTTCAAGAATATAGGAAACGCCGCCAGTCATCACAAGAGGACAGCATTTACAAATATATACACTAACAGCGAGTTACCTGACACGCCACAATCACTCCGCCAATCTGGTTCATCGCGGCACATAATCCCATAAAGCGAGGTTGGTCTTCGGGTGGGAAATAGTAGGACAACAGCTCCCAAGCCTCGCACAATCCTAACGGGGATATTCTCTTTTAAACCATGCGGAGAAAACAGGGTCCGAGGCGAATATAAGCTTGCCTCTCTTCTCCACCAACTCTTTCTCAATAAGAGTATTCTGTATCCTGGCGACATTTGATTTCGTACCCAAGGAATACCTCGTAAGAATGTCCGATGACGTGAAACCGGAATGTACTCCATCAACGACCGCCTTGAGATAATTCATCTGGTAAGAAGTAAGAGACCCTATCTGTTCCATAAACAGAGATGACGTCTGATGAAGCAACTCCTCGAATCCAGCGTCAATATCGGTGTCAGACACAACCTTATCCGCCTCGATCATAACATTCCAGGACAGTTGCTGAACATACGATGAGTAGTTTTCCACAAGCATACATATCTTTTCGGCCTGGCTTCTCGTTATCGCCATCGAGCGGCTCTCGAATCTGGAGCATATATAATCAATCCAGTCGGCTGTGGAAATCTTGTCAAGAAAGACCATATCTCCGAATTGATAAAACGGCATACTCTTTCTCTGGAATATTTTTTCCATCAAATGCTTCTTGCCTCCAAAAAGGCAGTAAGAAACATTCTCCTGATGTTGCCAAACTCCACGCAACCTTTTCTGAACAGTCAAAGAATCCGGAAACTCCCCGATCTGCTGAAACTCATCAATACATACCACAATATGCATCCCCCTCTTTGATGCGATCCGCTGAGGAAGATTCAAGATCTCATCGGCATCCGTGCCCTTGGGCGAAATTCCAAAGGAAAGGGAATAATCCAGTGATGGATCCGGACTTACCGAAACCTTGGCAGAGAAGCGTCCTAGAAATTCCCGGACATACGCAATCATATTCTCCACTTTGCCGGCCACCCCTTTTATTATGGAAGCCGCGAACCGCTCATAAAAATCAGATTCACTTCTGCAATCGTATATGTCCATCATAACGACCTTGATCTTTGGATCGGTCATAGAAGACATAACCTTACCGACTATAGATGTCTTGCCCATACGCCGTGGCGATATCAGAATGGTGTTAACGCCTGACTCAAAGTTCATCTTAAGACGTTTGGTTTCCTTTTTCCGATCCGTGAAATTATCCCCGGACACCGCTACTCCGTAAACAAATGGCTTCTCCATAAGCTTGATTTTTATGCAAATATAAGCAAATAAACCAAAAAGTTCACAACTCTGTGGACCACCAGGTTGTGAACTTTTCGGGAAATGCTTATATAATCGAATATAAATCAGTGCAATATCTAAGCTTTTATCCGCAGCGATTCGCACCACATAGACACCTTACTTTAGGGGAAACAACTTCTTGTCATTTGACAATGTCATCGGGACAGTAATCACCTTGGCCTGAGGCATTTCATACTTGAATTCCTTGCCAGCTTGCTTGACCGTAGCCTTCAGCGATTCTACCGGGATAATGGGGCCGGATGACAACTCGTTAAGCACCACGACATCCACCGTCATCAGAATCCTCAAAGGGGAAATGCCGATGGGAATAGCCGGAAGCTTCAATATGGCGGATGTCCGTGATCTGGCACACGGAGTCATCGCCGCTTTAGAGAAAGGCCGAAAGGGTGAGGTCCGGTGGATACAATCACGTGGACTTCTCGGATGAGCATATTCTTGAAAAAGGAATATTAACACTCTGACAATCAGCAGAACTCACATTTAGGTGCGTGACTTTCATTCGCGCGCCTTCTTGTGCGTTCCATAATGTTTTCTGACTATACATTGCAATAAAGTCAGCATATATGCAGCGGAAAGTGAATTTATAAATCATGTGTTTTTGTTAATTTTGTTCTCATCATTGTTGGACAGACATAATAAATTCAGAATGACATTCCCGATGGACGATTATGAGGGAACCGAGCAGAAACCGGAATTCTGACGATTTCGAGGGATGGTGAAAAGGAGGGGGCCTCTTCCTGCATTGGAGCCCTCCATTATATGACAGCAGATTTCCGCCAAAGCACTCGAAAGCATAAATAAGAAAAGAATATGAAAGAGAGAGATAAGAAGAATATAATCAAGACAAGACGTTACGAATCCCCGTGCGGCACTTTGCTGCTGGGCTCATTCAAAGACAAGCTGTGCCTGTGCGACTGGCAAGTGGAGAAACATCGTGGCCACGTGGACAGGCGGCTGAAACGTGTGCTGCGGGCGGAATTTGAGGATGGGACATCGGCTGTGATCGAAAAGACTGCGATGCAGCTTGACGAGTTCTTCGCGGGAAAGCGTGAGGTATTCGATATTCCACTAATATTCGTGGGCACAGATTTTCAGAAGAAAGTGTGGAACGAACTGCTGAATATACCTTATGGGAAGACGATTTCATACGGGGAGATGGCGCAACGTATAGGTATGCCGAAAGCCGTCCGAGCTGTGGCTAATGCCAACGGAGCCAACGCCATTTCTATTCTCGCCCCGTGCCATAGGGTGATTGGCAGCGACGGGTCACTTACGGGGTATGGCGGCGGACTTAAGGCCAAGAGAATACTGTTGGAATTGGAAGCAGACTTATCAAAACAGGGCTCTCCATTTTTGCATGCGGACGAGTAGTGCGAAAACCGGCGATATTGCTCTTCTCAATGGTAAAAAAGCGTGCGACGAGAGCATATTCGCCATAAAACGTCGCTTACGCGATCGGAGATAATGATTTATTAACAATTGTTATCGTTCGGCATCTGTGCGTGAGACTATCTTTGCGGAAAAAAACGCGCAATGAAAAAGTCTAAACTTACAGTCATCAACATTTCTCTCATTGTCCTACTTGTCCTCACTACCGTAAGTTCATTGGTCCTCGAATGCACTGGAGGGAAAGACCTCCCGGTACTTCGAGGCAGTGCGCTTGTACTTCTCCACATCGCCGTGACTCTTGCCTTGATGATTCTGTCATATCTGCACATAAAGGCTCATTTTGGTCGGACGAGCCAATGGCGTGAACGGTTCGGCAGGACTAAGAAGCAGAACAAGTGGCTTCTGTGGGTCACGGCAATCACCCTGCTCACCGGAATCGCGGCCATATTCACATACTTCGCCTATGGCCACACCCCATTCGGTGCCATCCACGGAAAGATTGGCTACATCGCACTGTTGATTATGATTCTGCACCTGCTGCGCCGCCGGAAGTGGCTGAAGAATCTTTTCTGACAGGACAGGATCAATGACGAGCCCTACTCCCGGAAAAGTACACAAAAAGCGTACACACCATCATACATATTCTAAAAGTCATTTCCCTTTTTTACTTTTGCCATCAAGCCGGGTATATTTAGCGAGACGTCTCAGAAAACAACAACTAAAGACATTGGAATTATGAGAACAAGATTGCTTACGGCAGCGATGGCTGACATTCAACCTCAGATACTACGATGAACTGAGCTTCAATGAGATCGCCGAAATCACGGACACGACTCCGGACGGAGCCAAAGCCAACTGGCACAATGCGAAAACAAAAGTCTCCAATTATCTGAAAGAAAACAATGGATAAGAATATGAATATGCCCGGCATCGGCAAACGGATGCCCTACAAGGCGCCGGACGGGGTGTTCGACGACATAGAGCGCAATGTCCTTTCGGCTACCGGATGCGAGAGAAAACCGTCACACAGATTACGTGTACTCAGCGTTGCACTTGCCGCCGCGGCATCATTGGCCCTTATTGTGACATTCTCGTGGCACCGACGGCTGGCATCCACAGAATCTCTGGCGGAGGTACAGCAGGCGTTCGCAGAGCTCGACAACGCAGACCGGGAGTTTCTCGCGGACATATACAACGAAGACACATTTATAAACACAAATTATTAGAAATCAATGAATAGTATAATCAAAAACTCAGTAATGGCGGTAGTCGCCATATTTATGTCAATGTCCCTGTCAGCGCAGGACAACTCACGCAGAATCAGCAGAGAGGAGCTGGCCGTGAAGCAAGCCGAGCATATTTCGGAAACCCTCGCCTTCGACAAGGCCACAAGCGAAAGGTTCAAGGAAGTCTATTGCAGCTTCCAGAAAGAGTTCTGGGAACTGGGGCCGAGCCTCGGCAAGCAGCAATCGGAAAACCCGAGCGAAGAGGAGATGAAGCAGCGTTTCGAGCGCAGCCAGAAGATTCTGGATCTCCGCAGGAAGTACTATGACATCTACAGCACCTTCTTGACACAGAAGCAGATATCCCGGGTGTACGAGATCAAGCGAGATATGATGCGCAGACTAGCGCCACAAGATGGAAAGCATCATAAACCTGGAGAACCTACAAGACGTAAAGGACGTAATTATGGGAAATAGATTGCTATCCGTGCTTCTGACTTGTCTGGTCACTTTGACAGGTTGCGCCTCGAAAGAGTCTTTGCCGGATGAGACGGAGCCAGATTCACCGTCAGAGGATTTCGGGCAATATGTCAGCGGGACATTGCCGTACAGGATGAAGAAGACAGCAGCAGATAACGGTTCCAAGCCGATTCTGGTGATGTATCTCCACGGAGGCTCGTCGAAGGGGAACGACAACGAGACACAGATGAAGGAATCCGCCGTCAGTGTGATCGCCGGATATCTGGCGGACAATTCCATCCCAAGCATATTCATTGTCCCTCAATGTCCGCCCTCTGGAAGTTGGGGCGCGAAGATGAACGAGCCTCTTGCCAAACTTATCGGCGAATACGAGGCATTCTGCGAAAGCATCAATGCCACCGGCGGCAGCGCAAACTGCACGATAGTCCCGGCATCCGAGCAATGGTCGCATCAGACTACCTGTGAACAGTCATATACGACAGAACGCCTCCGCTGGCTGTTCGGGAAGTAAACCTTGATCCGCCCAAAATCCAGGCTTCAAATCATTATACAAAAAGGCAACGGCAAGATAGCGATCCAGCAATAATAACTATCTTTGCGGCATGGATAAATTGGTGATCATCGACTCCTGCATGAGGGTGGAGTCCCGAACGAGAAGAATACTCGACGCGGCGAAAGAGGTGCTTTCGTCAAGGTATGAGATTGAGAACATTGATGTTAACGAGGTGGCTTTGCCACCGTTGACACCCCAAAGCCTCGCCGAGAGATCTTCGGGCGTTGTTCCGGAAGCCACTGTCACGCTCGCCCGAAAGATCGCGGAGGCCGACAGGATCGTTGTCGCGGCACCTTTCTGGGATATGAGTTTTCCAGCCGCACTGAAAGCGTTTTTCGAGAATATGTCCCTCTACGGAGTGACCTTCACAGACAATGGGCAGACCTGTACAGGATTGTGCCACTGCCTAAGAGTGATGTACATAACCACAAGAGGAATGAATATCCCGACGGGCAGCCTCTGCGAGCAAGGCAGCACATACCTTCAGGCTCTGTCTTCGCTTTGGGATCTTGGTGAAATCATCACTGTGGCTGCCTGGAACCTTGATTACCTCACCCCAGAAGAAGTGGAAGAGAAACTGGCTGACGCCTCGACTCTCGCCAAAGCCATCGCCCTTTCTTTCTGACAGGAACCGGAGACTATGTTCCGTGAGCAAGAATGGCGTTTTCACACACGGAAGGCATAATTTCCCCGTTTCGTGCGTCAATACTGGGAATTTACGCACGAGGTTCCCATTAAAGGGATTGGATCCAAGCGATCATCTCGGAAAGGACTTCCGGGGAGAAAGTCTCTTCAATTTCTTTATATTCAGAGAAATCACCGGTGACGCAGTGCTGGAAAAGGTGGTTCAGCCCATCCTCGGCACGAACAAGGTTCTTGCCACCGGAAGGGAGGCCGGCTTTCAACGCTGCCATATTCCTGTCACACTGGACTTGGGTGTCTTTTGTGCCGCCCAGAGCCATAACCGGGCAGGTGATGCCGGAGAGCCTTTGGGACAAATCCAGACTCAGGAAATATTCCATATATGGCGTGCTGAACTGGCCCAAGGCGGCTTGGTAGTTCTGCTTCAAGCCATCCGAAAGGCCATAACCATCTGCGGACGGAAGCGGAGACTTCGACTTGATGGCGGCAAAGGTATCGGACAAAAGACGGCTGTAAGAATCGACCTCGGATTCCGGCAGTCCGGCGGCCTTTAACGCGCGTCTGTTCTGATCCAGCAACGTCTCAGTTCCCGAGACAATCATCCCGGCCAGACTTATGGCGAAATCCACCTTCTTCTCACCGGCAAGCATCAACGCTATGGAACCGCCCTCGCTGTGTCCGATAATACCGACATTGTCAAATCTGTTCCTCAGTAGTTCAACCCCGGCCAAAGCATCATCCTTAAGGTCCTCGGTCGTGCAGAAGACAACATCTCCGGTTGACTCCCCGAATCCACGATCATCATACCTCAACGTGGCGATCCCTGCCCTTGCGAACACATCGGCGATGACAGCGAACGGCTTATGGCTGAACATCTCCTCATCACGGTTCTGAAGTCCGCTGCCTGTGACCATAATCAGCACAGGAGTCTTCCTGTCACAGTTCTCAGGAAGCGTCAGCGTTCCTTTCAAGACAGCGTCGCCGTTCGTGAACGACACCTCCTCTGTTGTGTAAGGGAATGGTCCGACCGGTGTCTGCGGCCGCCTGATGACCGGTGCGCCAGGCGTAAGCGTCATCGGGAACGACATTCCATGCTGAATGAAAGTTCCGGCGATAACCTTTCCAGCCCATAGTCCTTTGAACGAAGCGTTGATCGCCGGCACATTCAACGTGATGCCACCCACCGCGTCCCGCGACACCTCAACCGGAATCTCCTTCGCGCCCTGATCCGGAACATCAAGAGTGGCGGACTCCTCACTGATGTTGAATATAAGCGCCAGTTCCACGCCGGAAACCTTCAACTTACCTGTCCACGCACCAGTCTGCGCCATAAGGGTAACCACCGACACAGACATCAACGCCAAAGTCATCAAAATCTTTCTCATGAATATAGTTCGTTACTTATTGCAAAGATAGATAATCGGGATAAACGCACAAAAATATGATTTCATTTTTATCTTTGCCGTGAAAAACGAACAAAAAGAAATGAGAACAGCCATAAACATCTTCCTTACAATCGTGATTCTTGCCGTCGGCATCATCCTCGCCATCGACTACATCAAAAACAAGGACAATGTCAGCCTGTCTCCGGAAGAGATCAAGGAGATGAGAAAGAACTACTTCAAGGCATCAATGCTGATCTTCGCCTTTCTGCTGCTTGAACACATCGAGCGCTTTTTCAAATAGTTCTTCCAAAGTATTACGTACAGAGGACAGAACCGATCCGACTTTTCATATTAGCGGAAATATTCCACAATAGACTCCAAGTTGATTTTTTTGCCGTACATTTGCATAGAGAATCGAAGGATTATGGCAAAAGTAATGAAATTCATCAAGGATTGGATGTTGCCGTTGGCGATCATAACAGGAATCGCATCATATCTCATCCTGTTCTTTGTCAGTCCTTTAGCCAGAGACTTCGAGCCTGAGTTCTCAAAATTTGCCAAGGATGTCCAGCCAATCTTCATGGCCACAATGCTGTTCCTCCAGTTCAACACGATCTCCCCGCACGACCTTAGATTCAGGAAATGGCATTTCGTTCTGCTTGCATTCCAGATAGTGATGTTCGTAGCCTTAACCTGGCTTGTCACCACTCTGCCTGACGGAGACACCAGGATACTCGTGGAATGCGCCATGCTATGTTTTATCTGCCCTACCGCAGCCGCGGCCGGAGTGATCACGAGCAAATTAGGAGGAAGTCTCTCCGACACTGTTTCATACGTAGTGCTGATCAACATCGCCGTCGCGGTGATCCTTCCGATCGCCATCCCTATTGTCAACCCGGACACCGGAGCGTCGTTCATAGAGGGATTCACAGCCATCTGCGCGAGAGTGTTTCCTCTGCTGGTTCTGCCGCTTTTACTGGCATGGCTCATTCGTTATACGATGAAAAAACTCCAGCGTTGGCTTATGCGATTCACAGGCTGGGCGTTCTACTGCTGGGGTCTGGCCCTGACTTTCTCAATCTATCTTGCAACAAGGTCTTTGCTGAACAGCAGAATCTCCGTCTGGACCGCGATAATGATAGGTGTCATCTCATTGGTCTGCACAATCATCCAGTTCGCTTTCGGAAGACTGGCCGGAAGAAAGGCCAACGGAACAACTGACCGAAAGGCTGTAAAAGCGGACGAGATCACCGCCGGACAGGCCCTCGGCCAGAAAAATTCCGGTTTCCTGATCTGGCTTGGATATTCCTACATGACCCCGGTCACATCCGTCGCCGGCGGCCTCTACAGCATCTGGCAGAACGTCATCAACTCCCTTGAGCTCTACGAGCAGAGCCACCGCACCGGACAGCACAAGAATAGCCATAGTTAAGAATCTCCGGAATCCTCCGACTTCTTCCCATACGGGACTCAATCACCGTCGCTTAGGTAGCGGGCCGAAGACCGAGACGACTGCGAATATCCAGAAACAGCGGTCAACATTGAATGAAGGATATCAATGCCGAGTGCTTTCTCCAATCTTGATATCGTCTCCAACGTCATATTCGAACTTCCTTTAAGAAGATTTGAGACATATTGCTGAGAACAGCCCATCCGTTCTGCAAGTTCCGACTGGGTGACTGATTGCTCATCCATAGCGCGCATCACTCTCATAGTGATGGTTCTGGAATATTTCAGCCATCGCTCATTGTCTCTACGCCACTGGGCATTCTCTCTCCATTTGGAAGGTGTCGCAGACTGATGCCTGTCAAGATATTCAATTGCCTTGCTCATTTTTGATGTAATCATTAAATCCGTCCTTATCAAAAACACCATTATCAAGAAGGTGATTCCTGACCGATTCCAACTTTGCCAGTTCAGCTAAGGTATGACTTCTTTCTGACATTGTGGCCGTTAATTTGATCGCGCCACCTGTTATCAGATACACTCCACGCTCAATTTTTATGGCATATATTCTCAACCATGAAGAATGATATCGTCCCCCTTCACCTTTTGCCTTTTCCTTTCCCAATGACATCTCCGAATAGCGATTGTTCTCCAAATGTCTGAAAAGCAAATCAAGATTGGCCTCCGGGGTAATATCCAACATCAGGCATTCAAGTCTCGATGCATCCTCTATTGTCTCTCTCACAGCCTCATACACGTCAGTAATATGGAAATACGACTTTAAGTCAAGTATGTTATCATTAAAGAATCTTTTCAGCCACAACATGTCATACCACTGGCCAAACAACTCCTCAAAGCAATTATCTTCATGCCCATCATATCTTACAGCCCAAAGCCTTCCGTCTTCCAGTATTTTATCAAATGTCATACCTCAAATGTTTTCAACAAACATACAAACAATATTTGTATTGTACAACATAAATATTGTAAAACCTCCATTTTAGCCAAAGCTCACAACGTTGTGGACACGAGGTTGCGAACTTTGAAATATTAGTCTAATCAAATAAGAGATGCCTACTTCAAGGCATTGATACGGGCTTGCGCGGAGAGTTTTTCGGTTTCGTCGGGGGTGACACGCACGAGCATCGGGAGGTATTTCTTCTCCAGTTTTATATTCTTGTCACTGCGGGCAAGAAGCACACAGTTCTTGATGGCGATGTAATCGTCAGGACTCTTCTTCAAGACTTTATTGTACATTTTAAGGGCAGCCTTGCTGTCATGCTTATACACAAGGTAATAAGAGCCTATGTTGGTCATATAGACCGTGTTGTCCGGATAATAGCTCAACATCTTCTCCGACAGTTCCTTGAAAGCCTCGAAGCAATGCGGGGTGCCGATCTTGAAGAATGCGTAGCAATATTCCTGCATCACGGACGGGAAAAGGTCATCGCTCTGCTCCACTCCGGGATATTCCCATGCCGGGTGGCTATGGCCATTGTAGTCGATCAAGGCCTTGAGACCGGCGAGAGCCATGTCCGGGCTGTCCTTCTCGTAGCCGATCAGGGAAGAAATCTTGAACAAACGTAGATCCAACCGATCAGGATTCAACTCAATAGCTTTCTCAATAGCCTGGGTTGCCTTTCCGAAAATCTCATCATCATAGTTCACTACCTGAAAATAGTTAACATCCTTGCCGAGCGAATCCTTCAATGACAAAGCAGGAGCGTTACCAAGGTATTTGGCGGCATCCCTGACCTCGATCGAGGAGGACTGGCTCTTGGTCACGTAGTATGAGAACTTGCCCAGCAACATGTCGGTGTCTTCAGGATAATCCTTCCCCCAACGCTGGAGAAGGGTCTCGATGCCCACCCCGTCAGTACCGAGTTTGGAGACCAAAAGCTGATAGCGGTCAAGATATTCCTTCTGCGTCGGCTTGGTCTGCGCCGAAAGCGGCAGCAAGACAACAACAGCCAAAATAGTCAATATTAATCTTTTCATTGTGAATCAATTTTTCGATTAGCCTTAGCCAAAGTACAAAAATACCATTTCCGCTCCAGATTGTCAAACAAATTTCAAGAAGATGTTTTGATTGAATATTATTCATCTCAAAGAAGTAAGCCTCCGAAGAAAAGCATATTGTAGCCGGGAGAGATCCTGGCTACTTTTGC